>JANRJL010000032.1:0-227991 GCA_033763995.1 Rhodospirillaceae bacterium
AAGCCCGGCGGGCGCATCGGCTTCACGCAGGACTCGGTGATCATCGAGGAACTCATCACCAAGATCGTCGAGCAGGCCAAGGCCGCCACCAAACCCAAGAGCCCGTCATGAAGCGCAATCCCATCGAAACCGTGCTCGGCGCCGTGGTGCTGGTCATCGCCGGCATGTTCCTGGCCTTCGCCTACACCACCGCCGACATTCAGGCGGTGACGGGTTACAAGGTCAACGCCAAGTTCATCAAGGTCGGCGGGTTGGAGACTGGCAGCGATGTGCGCATCAGCGGCATCCGCGTGGGCACCGTCACCGAACAGGCGCTGGACCCGGCCACGTTCCAAGCCAGCGTGACCATGTCGATCTCCGGCGAGGTCAAGCTGCCACGGGACACCGAGGCGGCCATCGTCAGCGACGGCCTGCTGGGCGGCAAGTACATCAACCTGATTCCCGGCCGGGCCAAGGAAACGCTGTCCGATGGCGGGGCTATCGCCAAGACGCGCGACTTCCAATCAGTCGAAGACCTGGTGGGCGAGATCATTTTCCTGGCGACGCAAAAGCCGGAAGAAGACGCCGCGAGCGAGTGAGCGAAGTAACCGTGTCCTTTCACCACTATTGTCGTCCTGGGATACGCGGGTTGACTAACGTCAACCCGCAGACAAAGTCCAACCCGCCGCTGTGGCGGCGGGTGGCCCAGGACCCAGGGCGAAAGACTCATCCAGCGCGATGGTCCTGGATGCTGGGGACAAGCCCCAGCATGACAGCGGTGGTAAGCTGTCTTTTCGTCTTGTGCTTTGCCTTGCCTGCCCAAGCCGTCGATTTGCCCATGGATACCGCCGTACTGCGCGCCATCGACAAGGTGACGGCGCGCGTGCAGACTTTGCGCGTGCCGGTGGGCGTGCCGGTGACTTTCGGACGCTTGGAGATCCTGGTGAAAAGTTGTTACGCCCGCCCGCCAGAAGAAACCCCGGAAAGCTCGGCTCTGCTCGAGATCAACAAGATCCGCGGCAAGGAGCGCGACAAGAAAGATAAGGTGTTCGACGGCTGGATGTTCGCTTCCAG
This sequence comes from Rhodospirillaceae bacterium, assembly GCA_033763995.1. GTDB lineage: Bacteria > Pseudomonadota > Alphaproteobacteria > Rhodospirillales > Rhodospirillaceae. Next base: position 1,054 of record JANRJL010000032.1, read on the forward strand.
CCCCGACCTCTCGGCCATGGACGACCCGGTCTATGACTTGTGGGTGTTGTCCTGCGAGAACAAGACGGCGTCCAGCGCGCCCTGATCCAGCGGCGGGCCGAAGTGGCCGTGTTGCGACAAGGCGGTGCTCAGCAGCGCCAGATACTCGCTTTGCGGAATCTCCACCGTGCCGAAGCGCTTCAAATGATCGGTGATGAACTGCGTGTCCAGCAGCGTGAAGCCGCCCTGCCTCATGATGCCGACCAGATGGCACAGCGCCACCTTTGAGGCGTCGTCGGTGCGGCTGAACATGCTCTCGCCAAAGAAGGCCGCACCCATGGCCAAACCGTAAAGTCCGCCGACCAGTTCACCATCGCGCCAGGTCTCGATGCTGTGGGCGAGCCCCGCATGGTGCAGGCTCGTGAACAACTCGACGATGGTGGCGTTGATCCAGGTTTCGGGCCGGTGCGGACCGGGCTCCGCGCAGCCCGCGAGCACGCCCGCGAAATCTTGGTCGCAGGTGACGACAAAGTCGCCGCGACGCAATGTCTTGCGCAAAGAACGCGGGACGTGAAATTGATCCAGCGGCAACACGCCGCGTTCCTTGGGCTGAACCCAGAACACCTTGTCGTCGGCGCGCGACTTTGCCATGGGGAAGACGCCGAACGCATAGGCCTTGAGCAGCAGTTCCGGAGTGATCTCGCTCACGCTGAACCGACTCCTCGGGTTGGGAAGCTTCAGGGTTTATCGCCCTGGACCCATTGTGCCACAAAACCTTCCAGCCAGCGAATGTCGTAATTGCCGTCGATGATGGCTTGCTGCTCCAGCACCGCCTGGTGCAGGGGAATCGTCGTCTGGATGCCGTCAATCACATATTCATGCAGCGCGCGGCGCATGCGCATGATGCATTCGTTGCGCGTCGAGCCTTGCACGATCAGCTTGGAGATCAGGCTGTCGTAGTGGGGCGGAATCTTGGAGCCCGCGTACATCGCCGAGTCCACCCGCACGCGCCGCCCGCCGGGGGCGTGATAGCCGGTGATCTTGCCGGGCGAGGGGGCGAAGGTGCGCGCGTTCTCGGCGTTGATGCGGCATTCCATGGCGCAGCCCTGGAATTCCACGTCCTGTTGCGAGAAGCCCAGTTCCAAGCCGGCGGCGACGCGGATTTGCTCGCGCACCAGATCGAGGCCGGTGATCATTTCCGTGATCGGGTGTTCCACCTGCAGGCGGGTGTTCATCTCGATGAAATAAAATTTTCCGTTCTCGAACAGGAATTCCACCGTGCCGGCGTTGTAGTAGCCGAGTTTCGTCATGGCGTCGGTGACGACCTTGCCGATCTCGCCGCGCTGCGTGACGTTGAGCGCGGGCGAGGGACATTCCTCGAAAATCTTCTGGTGCTTGCGTTGCAGCGAGCAATCGCGCTCGCCCAGATGCACGACGTTGCCGTGCTGGTCGCCCAGCACTTGAATCTCGATGTGGCGCGGATGGGCGAGGTACTTTTCCATGTACACTTCGCCGTTGCCGAAGGCGGCCTTGGCCTCGCCGCTGGCCACCTTGAAGGCCTCGCGCACGTCGTCGCGGGTTTGCGCCACCTTCATGCCGCGCCCGCCGCCGCCGGCCGAGGCCTTGATCAGCACCGGATAACCGATCGAGTCCGCGATCTCCACCGCCGCGTTTTCGTCGGGCACGGCGCCGTCGGAGCCCGGCACCACCGGAATACCGGCGTTCTTGGCCGTGATCTTGGCCTGCACCTTGTCGCCCATGATGCGGATGTGCTCGGGGCTGGGTCCGATGAACGTGAGCCCATGGTCCTTCACCATCTCGGCGAACTCGGCGTTTTCCGACAAGAAGCCGTAGCCGGGATGGATCGCCTCGGCGTCGGTGATGATGGCGGCGGAAATCACGGCGGCCTTGTTCAGGTAACTGTCGCGGGCCGCCGGCGGGCCGATGCACACGGCTTCGTCGGCCAGGCGCACGTGCATGGCCTCGGAATCGGCGGTGGAATGCACCGCCACGGTCTTGATGCCCATCTCGCGGCAGGCGCGCTGGACGCGCAGCGCGATTTCGCCGCGGTTGGCGATCAGGATTTTCTCGAACATCCGCCGTTACTCGATCACGATCAGCGGCTCGCCGTACTCGACCGGCGTCTTGTCGGCCACCAGCACCTGCGTCACCTTGCCGGCGCGGTGAGCCTTGACCTGGTTGAAGGTCTTCATGGCCTCGATCAGCACCACGGTTTGGCCCTCGGTTACTTGGTCGCCGACTTTCATGAAGGGCGCGGCACCCGGTTCGGGCGACAAATAGACCACGCCCACCATGGGCGACTTGAGGCAGCCCGGATGGGTCGCGAGGTCGTTGGCGGCAGGCGCGGCCGGAACTGCCGCCGCCGGCGCGGCATGATGCGCGGGCACGGCCATGGGCACATGCACCTGCGCGGCCACGGCATTGCGCGCCACGCGAATGCGCAATGTGCCGGTGTCGTACTCGATCTCCGACAAGCCGGTGTCGTTCAAGATCGCCGCTAACTTCTTGACGCTGTCGCCGTCGATGGACGCCATGGACCCGGTTCCCGCGGTTGTTGGAGTTTTTTTCGCCGTCTCTTTCGCCATGCTTTTTGCCATGTCTTAGGCCTTCTTTTCGCTCAGCAGTTTTGCGAGCGCATCCAGGGCCAACACGTAGCCCTGGGCGCCGAAACCGCAAATGATGCCCGTCGCCGCGCGCGAAACGTAGGAGTGATGGCGGAACTCCTCGCGCCGATAGATGTTCGACAAATGCACCTCGACCACCGGCACGCCGCAGGCCAGCAGGGCATCGAGCACCGCGACCGAAGTATGCGTGTAGGCGGCGGCATTGATGATCAAACCGTGCGCCGTGCCGCGCGCGCCTTGAATCCAGGTGACTAGTTCGCCTTCGTCGTTGGTCTGGCGGAAGTCCACGGCCAGCTTCAGCTCGCCCGCGCGCGCATCCATCTGGCGCTTGATGTCCTCAAGCGTGGTGGAGCCGTAAATGTCGGGCTCGCGTTGGCCCAGCATGTTGAGGTTCGGGCCGTTGAGGACGAGGATCTTGGGGCTCACGTCAGACTGTTCCACCGCCAATAAAACCAGCCAGATCAGCGCGTTAACCATTGCGCCGCGCCGGACCGGCTATGGCTTTATACTATGCCCTGGCCCCCTTCAACCATGGGCTTTGGGAGCGCTCCATTGGGGCCTTGCGCGGCCCCGACCGCCTGCTATGTGGATGCACACGGGCCGGGCCCGATTTTTTTGATTGAGCGTTTGCGATGAACATCACGGTCAACGGCGAACAGCGCGCGCTGAACGAGGCGGTCACGGTCGCGGCCTTGTTGCGCCAGCTCGGCATTGAATCGCGCAAGGTCGCGGTGGAACGCAACCTGGAGATCGTGCCCAAGTCGGCCTTCGACTCCACCAAGCTCAGCGACGGCGACAAGATCGAGATCGTGCACTTCATCGGCGGCGGCAATGCCGATGCGCGCCCGGAAGATACCTTCACCGTGGCGGGCCACGTGTTTCGTTCGCGGCTGCTGGTGGGTACGGGCAAGTACAAGGACTTCGAGGAAACCGCGCGCGCCATCGAGGCCTCGGGCGCAGAGATCGTCACCGTCGCCGTGCGCCGCGTGAATTTATCGGATTCCTCCAAGCCCATGCTGGTGGATTACGTCAGTCCGAAAAAATACACCTACTTGCCCAATACGGCCGGCTGTTTCACCGCCGACGATGCCGTGCGCACGCTACGCCTCGCCCGCGAGGCCGGCGGCTGGAAACTGGTGAAGCTGGAAGTGCTGGGCGATCAAAAGACGCTATACCCCAACGTCGTGGAGACCTTGAAGGCGGCCGAAGTGCTCATCAAGGAAGGCTTCGACGTGATGGTCTATACGTCCGACGATCCCATCATCGCCAAGCGCCTGGAAGACCTGGGCTGCTGCGCCATCATGCCGCTGGCCGCACCCATCGGCTCGGGATTGGGCGTGCAGAACCCGGTGCAGGTGCGCCTGATCATCGAGCAATGCAAGGTGCCGGTGCTGGTGGATGCGGGCGTGGGCACGGCGTCGGACGCCGCCATCGCCATGGAGCTGGGCTGCGACGGCGTGCTGATGAACACCGCCATCGCCGAGGCCAAGGATCCCATCAAGATGGCGCGCGCCATGAAGCTGGCGGTGGAGGCGGGACGGCTGGCCTACCTCGCCGGGCGCATGCCGAAAAAACTTTACGCCGATCCGTCTTCGCCCCTTGCGGGATTGATCTGATCGCCGCTCTACGAATTAGTCTCCCGCGGCTCGATACGGGAGATCACCTAACAACATCCATATCACAAGGGCCGCAATGACCCTGACGTTTTACTACGCTCCTATGTCGACTGCGTCCGTGACAGAGGCCGTTCTCGCCGAGCTCGGCATTGCGTGTGACCGCATCAAATTGGACATCGATGCTGGCGATACGCGCAAACCTCAGTTTCTTGCGGTCAATCCCAACGGCCGTGTGCCCACAATTGTCCACGACGGAACCCCCATTTGGGAATCGTCGGCGATCACCATGTATCTCGGCGAGATCTTCGGCGTTGAGTTGGGCCTTTATCCTGCGCCTGGCCCCCAGCGCGGAGCGGCAATGAAATGGATTGCATGGGCCAGCGCAACCTTAGGCGAAGCAGCAGGACGACTCTCGGCCGCTCAACCCGTTGGTAGCCCCGGTGCAGTTCAGGCCGGCTCCGTCGACTATGTGCCGTCGGCGCACCAGGTGGCCGGCACCCGCGAAAGAGCGCAAGCAGATGTCGCGGCATGCCTTCGCATTTTGGACAACGCGCTCAAGGGTCAGCCGTTCCTGAATGGTGACTACAGCCTCGCTGACACCCACCTGTTCGTCTTGGTGGGTTGGATTGGCTCGATGGACGTGGACATTGGTACTTTCAAATATGTCTCGGCTTGGCTGAATCGGTGCGGCGCACGTCCGGCTCTTTCGTCGCTGATGGCAGGTTAGGCGCCGTGATCGCTAAACGGCCCGGCAATTCTTGCCGGGTCGCGGGTGTCATCGGCCTCGGCTCGGCGTGGCGGCGCCCCTCTAACCCCTTGATTTCCATGCGCTTCGTGTTGGCACGAGGCTTGCTTCATATGAGGCAACGAAGCCACTGGTGCGCCCGGAGGGAAGCTGGGCGCGCGGGATTTTTGGAGCGGTGCCATGAGTATCAAAGGGACGTTCAACACGGCGGTTCAGGCGATGAATGCGCAGTCGCAGCATTTGTCGAACATCTCGACCAACATCGCCAACGTCAACACCACCGCCTACAAGACTCAGCGCACGCAGTTCAAAACCTTGCTGAATCACGTTCGACCCAACGAGCAGAAATTTTTCACGGTCGACACGGTCGATTTGCGCCAGGTGGACCGCCAGGGCTTTCTGCAAAGCACCCAGCGCGACCTCGATTTGGCGATCAACGGGCGCGGCTTCTTCGTCACCAACACCAAGACCGACGGCACGGGCGTTTGGCAGTACACCCGCGACGGCGCGTTGATCGGCCGCTCGGTCGCCCTGACCACCGACAGCGACGGCGACGGTCAGTTGGATCAGGGCACCCTGCTCACCACCGGCGCGGGGGCCTATGTCTATGGTTGGCAGGCCGATGCCGACGGCAATTTCGACGAGGTCGACGACCTCACGAAATTGGTTCCGATCCAGATCAACAGCAACCAGATCTTTCCGTTCAAGACGACCACCGCGATCAATCTTCAGGCCAACGTGTCGGCGGAATCCACCGGCCGCCAAAGCGTCGGCATGCCGTTTGTCGACGAAGCGGGCCAGACGCGCACGCTGACGCTGGGCTTCACCGCCACGACGACGGGCGTTTGGGATCTCGACGTCTCGAGCAATTTGAACAATGGCTTGCCCGCCCCCTTGACCTTCAATCCGCCCCAGGTGGAATTCGATGGGGAAGGCAAGTTGATCGCGCCCGCCGGCGGTTTGCTGGAGGTCACGCTCACCACGGCCAGCGGGGCGCAAGTCATCAACATCGACCTGAGCAAGGTCACGCAGCTGAGTGATAACGGCGACCTGACGGTGCAGAATATCGAGCAGGACGGCTATCTGGCCGGCCGTCTCAAAGATACGTTCTTCGACGAGGACGGCGTGCTGTTCGGCAGCTATACCAACCAGGGCCTCAAGGCGCTGTTCAAGCTGCCGATCGCCACGTTCGCCGCGCCCAACAACCTCGAGGCCAAGTCGGGCAACTTCTTCACCCAAAGCCGCGAGGCCGGCGTGCGTAAGCTGCAGGGCCTGGATTCGGTCACGGGCCTGGCGCAGATCGTCATCGGCACGCTGGAATCCTCCAACGTCGATCTGGCCGATCAGTTCAGCAAGATGATCGTGACCCAGCGCGCCTATTCGAGTTCGGCCACGGTGCTGCGCACCGCCGACGAGATGATGCAGCAGACGCGTGATCTGAAGCGCTGATAAAAAAACTACGCCGCGCGGCGCAGCAGCAGCTTTTCGCGAAAGACGTCGTAAACCGAAACGCCCGCGGTGGCGGCGATTTCCTGCACCGTCATTTTGGTTTCCTTCAGCAGCACGCGCACGAACTCGCCGCGCGGACGCCAGCTTTTCGACGACCGGCGCCGCGCCGACAGTTCGATGGCCGCGAGGCGCTCCTTGCGGCGGCGTTCCTCGGCGTCGAGGCCGCGGCGGATGGCGTCGGCCAGGGCGGCCTCGTAGCGCAACTTGTCGGCCGCCTGGGCTTCCAGATCGGATTTGAATCGGGGCGGGGGGCGGTGCGCGCCGCGCTGACGCATGGCGAAGGCGAGATCGTCGGGTGTGGCACCCCGCATCCAGGGTTCGGGGCGGGGCCGGGGCGGCGTCGGCGCGCGCTTGGCGTGGGCGACCTCTTCGTCCTCGCCCGACATGCCGGCCGCCTCGCGCAGCGTCATGCCGTTGGCTTCGGCCAGGCGCGTGGCCGCGCCCAAGGCGGCCTCGCGTTCGCCGTCGAAGGTGGTGGAATGGGCGACTTCCAGCAAGCGCCGGAAGCGCTTGCGCTCCTTGTCGCTGAACTCGCCCATCACCCCTTCTTTCGGGCTTGGGCGATCAAATCCTCGAGCGTGTCCCGATCCACCGCGCCGCCGACGAAGGCGTCGCCCACCAGCATGGCCGGCGTGCCGCTGATGCCCATCTCCTTGGCGATCTCGCGGGTTTGGTCCAGCAGCTTGTCGAACTCGGGATCCTTCATGTCGGCCTGCATCTTGGCGATGTCCATGCCGACGTTCTTGGCGACCGCGGTGATGGAGACTTCGTTCACCTGACCCTTGAAGGTGATCATGGCTTGGTGAAACTCGGCGTACTTGTTTTGGCGCCGTGCGGCCAGCGCGGCCTTGGCGGCGGTCACCGACGTCGGCCCGAGAATGGGAAATTCCTTCAGCACCCACTTGATCTTGCCGTCGGCGTTGACGGCGTCGATCATGGTGGTGAACATGCTTTTGCAATAGCCGCAGTTGTAATCGAAGAACTCGACGATGGTGACGTCGCCCTTGGGGTTGCCCAGGTACGTCGCCTCGGCGGGGTTGTACAATTCGGTCTTGTACATGGCGATGGTGGCCTTGCGCTGATCCTCGCGCTTGGCTTCTTCTTTTGCCTGCAGGGCCTCGATGGCCTCGGTCAGCACCTCGGGGTTTTTCACCAGGTATTCGCGGATGAACTTGCCAAGTTCGTCGCGCTGGGCCGGCGTGAAGGCGGATTTGTCCTGCGCGAGAGACGGCAGCGACAACACGGCCGACACGCAAAGGGCGGCAAACGACAACGGCGACTTCATGACAAATCCTTGAGTGAGGGAAGAAAAGGTAAAGTGAGGTTAGCGCCGCCGCTTTTCCAGCATTTCTTGGAGGTAGTTCTGGGCGGTCACCTTGATGTCCTGTAGGCGATACCAAGTCGGCGTGCCTTTTTCCAGGTACTTTTCGGCCTCGCGGCTGTAGCGAACGACGTCGCCGAACTGGCCCGTGAGCAACGCGCGCTCCGAGGCGGCATAAGCCGACAGCCCAGGCTGGTCGCTGGCCAGATACGACTTCGCCAGCAAATCCCATGCAAAGGGGTCCTCGGGGTCTTGGCGCAGAGCCTTGGTCAACGCCGCCTGGGCTTCGGGTTGATAGGCGGGGTCCGCGCTTTCTACCATGCCGTGGGCCATCATGACCTGCAGCAGCGGGGCGTCGGGCAGCAGCTTGAGCGATTCCCGAAAGGCCGTGATGGACTCGTCGATGCGCCCGCTTTCCAGCAGCATCTGGCCCTTGAGTTCCCAATAGTAGGGATCTTGGGGAAACTCGGCGATCAAGCCGTCGATCAAGGGCAAGGCCTGGGGCAACTGCCCGCGGCGATAAAAGGCAATGGACTGCGCGTAGCGCGCCTCGGGGCTTTTGTCGGTTTCCGGAAAGCGCTGAAAGGTCGTGAGCTGCGGCTTCAAGTACGCGAACAGCTTGGCGACCATGCGTTTGTGTTGGCGCTCCAAATCGGGATCGGGCGGCTTGGCGGCGAAGGGCGAGGTCTGCAGCCCGAATTTCACGCTGTCCATGCGTTCGCGCGTGAGCGGATGGGTGCGCACGTAGGGGTCTTGACGATCGGTGATGAGCAATTCCTGACCCGACAGGCGATTGAAGAATTCATAGAGACCCCTGGGCGATTGCTCGGTTTGCTGCAATGCGCGCAGCGCGAATTGATCGGCCGAGGATTCCTGGCCGCGCGTGAAGGCGAACAACATGCGCATGGCGCTGCTTTGTCCGCCCAAGGCCATGGCGACGCCGACATCGGGGTTGCCCGTGGCCACGCCGGCCGCGACGCCCAGCAGCGTGGCCAGCAGCGCCGTGGTGCTGGCCTGGGCCATGCCCTCGCCGAAGCTGACCGCGTGACCGGCGACGATGTGGCCGGTTTCGTGGGCCATGACGCCGATGACTTCGTTGGAGTTCTTCGCCGCCAGCAACAGGCCGGTATGAAAGTACATCTGATTGCCTTGCGTGACGAAGGCGTTCAGGGAATCGTCGGCGACCATGCGGATGGTGATGGACTCAGGGGGCAGGCCGCCCGCCTCGAACAGGGGCTTGCCGTAGGCGCGCAGCGTGGCCTCGATCTCGGTGTCGCGGATGATGTTCATGCCTTGCGCCCAGGCGGGGCCAAAGCTACCAATCGCGCAGGCCATCGCCACGCCGGCCGCCAACGCGGCGCGCCGCAACGATGCAATACTCCGGTCACACAGTCGTTTTGCCATGACGGGCGACGTTATCTCATCCTTCGGCGGCCCAGATAGGGGCCAATTATGGCAATTTCCCGCCGCTTTGGCCCCTATAAAGCATGGGCTTATGACCATGGGTGTGACGATCCTGTTAGGCCCGTGCCTCGATGTACGGGCAGTGCCCGATGCGAAAGGACCTGGTTGCCCATGACTCTGAAGGCCTCCCGGCGCGGCGCGGTGCCGCCCTTTATCGTCATGGATGTGATGCGCGATGCCGCCATGCTTGAGGCCGCCGGGCGGTCCATCGTGCATCTTGAAGTGGGCCAACCTTCCACGGGACTGCCGCAAGCGGCGGCCGCGGCCGTCGGCGCGCTGATCGGGCGTGATCCTCTCGGCTACACGGTGGCCGACGGCCTCATGAACCTGCGCGAGCGCATCGCGCGCCATTACGCCGATATGTACTGCGTGCGGGTCGATCCGGCACGTATCGTCGTCACCACCGGCTCATCGGCGGCGTTTACGCTCGCGTTTCTCGCCGCCTTCGAGGCGGGCGACCGCGTGGTCGTGGCCGCGCCCGGCTATCCGTCCTACCGCCACATCCTCAGTGCCTACGGCATTTGCCCTGAGTTGGTGCCGGTGGACGCGAGCACGCGCTTCAACGTGACGGTCGATCATTTGAGAAAAATGAACCCCGCGCCCGATGGTGTTATTCTCGCGAGCCCCGCCAACCCCACCGGCTCCATGGTCGAGCCGGCAGCGTTCAAAGAGCTGTGCGCCTATTGCGAGGCCCACGGCATTCGCCTGATCTCCGACGAGATCTATCACGGCATCACCTTCGGCATGACGGCGCTGACGGCGGCGGACCTCGCACCCTCGGCGTTGGTCATCAACAGCTTCTCCAAGTTTTTCAGCATGACGGGCTGGCGCGTGGGCTGGATGATCGTGCCCGAGGACCTGTGCCGCTCGGTGGAGTGCCTGGCGCAGAACCTCTACATCTCGCCGCCTGCGCTGTCGCAGCACGCCGCACTGGCGGCCTTCGCGGGGCTCGACGAACTCAAGGCCAATGTCGCGACTTATGCGCGCAACCGCGCGACGTTGTTGCGAACGTTGCCGCGTCTCGGATTCGAGAATTTCTCCCCGCCCGACGGCGCGTTTTATTTTTATGTCAACGTCGCGCACTTGGGGGCCGACTCGCCCGAGGTGTGCCGGCGCATCCTGCATGAGGCGGGCGTGGCCGTGACGCCGGGCCTCGACTTCGATCCGTTCCATGGCAAGGAATGGATGCGGCTGTCCTACGCGGTGTCCGAGGCCCAAGTGGCCGAGGCCGTGACGCGGCTGGAAGCCTGGATCAAGACGCGAAAGCCCTAAACACCACCGCCGCGGGATGAATTCCACGCGGCGGTGATCTCACGTTATTGTTTCGGCTGGCTCCACCAACCGCGCTTGGGCGGGCCGGAGGGCGTTTCCTCGACCACTGGCGGCGGCGGAGGGGCCGGTGGTGGCGGAGTTGCCTGCACAACTGGAGCCGGAGGCGGCGGCGGAGGTGGCGGTAGGGCCATCTGCACCGGTGCGGGCGGTGGCGGAGGTGGCGGCGGAGTCGGGGCCGGGGCGGCCACGCTCAGCGCGGGGGCCGGTTCGTCGCCGTCGCCGCGTGTCCACGACAAGGCCGTTTCCTTGATCGCGCTGAAGAAGCCGCGCTTGCGGCGCGGCGCGTCTTCGCTCGATGCGGCGTCAGACCCTGTCACCTGCTCGTTGCTCTGGTCGTTCGCTGAGCCGGAGCCTTGTGAGTCGTCGCCCTCTTGCCATTGCTGCTGTCCGCCCTGGCCTTGAACGTCGCCTTGGCCGCCTTCGCCTGGACGATCGCCGAACTCGCGGCGCCGACGGCGACCGCCGCGACGCCCGCGCCGGCGTTTGCGTCCGCCGTCGCGTTGCTCGCCGTTGTCCTGGCGGAAGGGAGCTTCAGTTGCGCCGTCCACGGGTGCGGCCGCGGACGAATCCGGTGCCTCGATGGCGGGGCTGGGCTGGAACTCGGCCGGTGGAGCATCGCCTTGCGTCGGGTCGCGCGGCTGATCGCGGAAGCTCTCCTGACCGAACCGCTGGCCGCGTCCACGGCGGCGGCGGCGGCGCTTGCGCGGTCGTCCATCGGCGTCATGGTTGCGTCCGTCGGGATGGCGATGCTCCTGACCGCGAGACTCAGGGGCCGATGTTGACGATGTTTCTTCGTCATTTGTTTCATCGTCGCTCGCATCCGCTTCCGGCTCGTCGGGCTCCGGCTCGAAAACCGGGGCTGGCGGCGGCGAAATCGGCGCGGGGGCCTGTTCTTCGCCGCTGGGCCGCGTGAGTTTGACGCGATCAATGCGCAGGTTGGGCGGAATGAGCGCGTCGTCGCCCAGCACGAACACGCGAATGCCGTAGCGCGCTTCCAGGCTGGCCAGCGCGTCGCGCTTGTAATTGAGCAGATACAGCGCCACCGCCGAATGCACGGTAACCGTGAGTTCGCTGGACCGGCGCCGCACGCCTTCTTCCTCGACCAAGCGCAAGGCATAGATGGCCGCGGACTCGGTATTGCGGATCAGGCCCGAACCGCCGCAATGGTCGCAGGGTCGGTAGTTGGTTTCGATCAGGCTGGGGCGCAGGCGTTGGCGCGACAGTTCCAACAGGCCGAAGTGGCTGATACGGCCCACCTGGATGCGCGCGCGGTCGAGCTTGAGCGCTTCCTTCAACCGGCGTTCCACCGCATGGTTGTGGCGGTTTTCCTCCATGTCGATGAAGTCGATGACGATCAGGCCCGCGAGGTCGCGCAGACGTAATTGTCTGGCGATTTCATCGGCGGCTTCCAAGTTGGTCTTGAGCGCCGTTTCCTCGATGTGGCGCTCGCGTGTCGCGCGGCCCGAGTTGACGTCGATGGCGACCAAGGCCTCGGTTTGGCCGAACACGATGGAGCCGCCCGAACGCAATTGCACCGTGGGCGTGTTGATGGCTTCCAGTTGGCTTTCGACCTGATAACGCTGGAACAGCGGGATCAACGGGTCGGCGTAGCGAATGACTTTCTTCGAATGGCTCGGGGTGAGCATCCGCATGAAGTCCTTGGCGACCTTGTAGCCTTCCTCGCCCTCGACCTGGATGTCCTCGATGTCCTTCGAATAGATGTCGCGGATGGCGCGCTTGATGAGGTTGCCCTCTTCATGGATGAGGGCGGGCGCGCGCGAGTTCATCGTGGTCTCGCGGATGTTGTCCCACGTGCGCATCAGGTATTCGTAGTCGCGTTTGATCTCGGCCTTGTTGCGCTCGGCCCCGGCCGTGCGCAAGATCACGGCCGCCGTCTTGGGCGGATCGAGCTCGGACATGATCGACTTGAGACGCCGCCGGTCGGCCGCGCTGGTGATCTTGCGCGATACGCCGCCGCCGCGCGAGGAGTTGGGCATCAACACGCAGTAGCGCCCGGCCAGCGACAGGTAGGTCGTCAGCGCCGCGCCCTTGTTGCCGCGTTCTTCCTTGACCACCTGCACCAGCATGATCTGGCGACGCTTGATGACTTCTTGAATCTTGTAGTGGCGCGAGGCGAGGAAGCGCCGGCGGCGGCGATCGTCGCTGCTGCCTTCGTCCTCGTCGCTGTCCTCTTCTTCTTCCTCTTCGCCGCCGCCCACCACTTCCACGGGGCCGCGATCCTGCTGCGGGGCTTCTTCCACTTGAGCGGTCGCGCGTTCCGGTCCGGCGTCCATGATCGCGGGATCGCCGCTGTCCGAGGCGCCTTCGGTCAGGGGGATGTCGCCCACGGATTGATCGGGCAGGGGCTCGGAAGCGGAGTCTGGCGCCGGTTCGGTCCGGGCATCGCCGGGTACGTCCATCTGGGCCGCCCCATCAACGGGGTCCGACGACACCGATGGCGTGTAGGTCGTCATGGGCATCGAGCGGCCCGGGTTGTTGGGGTCGTCGTCCGGGGTCGCGGTCTGCGGTTCGGTTGTTACGTCCGAGGCGCCGGCCGCGGCTTGATCTTCGTCGGGAAGGCTTGGGAACAATTCCTCGCTGTCGAGGGATTGCCCCTGGGCGTCGTCGCCGTGGGCATGTTCATGCCCGTGATCATGTCCCTGATCCGGACCTTGGTCCGGGCCGCGGTCGAGATCGTAACGCTGGTCGGCCTCGTCGACGGCGCCGTACTCGTCATCGTCGCGGGATTCGTGCTGACGCACTTCGGCCAACAGACGTTCGCGGTCGGCCACCGGAATCTGGTAGTAGTCCGGGTGAATTTCGCTGAAGGCCAGGAAGCCATGGCGGTTGCCGCCGTAGTCGACGAACGCCGCTTGCAGCGACGGCTCGACCCTTACGACCTTGGCGAGATAGATATTGCCTTTGTTTTGTTTCTTGGTGGACGTCTCGACGTCGAACTCTTCAAGCCGGGTTCCGTCCAGGACCACGACCCGGATTTCCTCCGGGTGCGTGGCATCGATCAGCATACGTTTGACCATCGCTCAATAATCTCCGCCGGCCCCTAAAGACGTCGCGCGTTTCCATCGCGCGCGGGGAGGCCGAACCATGACTGGGTGTGAAGGAATGAGGAGACGCGACGGCGCCGGCGGCAATGCCGCTCGCGCATGGCGCAGACAGCCGGTTCGCCCACGACATGATCGGCGCCGGCCAAGGGCCGCCGCTTGCCGTTTGCTGAACTGGGACGCTGTTGTGCGCCACGTCTGTCCCCCCGGTGGGTCTTACGTCGGGCGAGAGTGAAGACCTCGCACCGATCTTGGTGTTTACCCCCAGGTTTTCGAGCTGCGGGCGCTGCGTCGACTGCCAAAAATACCAAGCAAATCAACGGCCTCAAGGTCTGGGGCCAGCGTCCGCGCCAATCTCGAGCTGCGGGGCAGGCCAACCTAATCTGAACCCGGTGAACGATACAATAATTATTCACATTCCAGCCGATTTAGAGGCGACGGATTCATCCACAGGCTAACCCATTGAGATTCTTGATTCGACTCGGGGTTTTGACCTATAGTGTCGCCACTGCCTTGTGAAACTCGTAACTTTATTGCGTCTTGACGAATTGTCTCGGGATGCCAAACAAAGATCAAAAAAGTCAGCTAAGCCACTGGCAAAGCAATAAATTTCAGGATTTATTGTCCTCCGCCTCGCGCCGCCGCACCCTCTTGTCGGCCGCGGCGGCCACCCTGCTGCCCGGCCTCGCCCAGGCGATGCCCAAGGCCGCCCAGATGCGGCTGCACGACCACGGCGGGTTCACCCGGCTGGTGATCGAGCTGAGCGAAGGGATCGAGGCCCAGGCCTTTTGGCTGGCCGACCCCGACCGCCTCGTTGTCGATCTGCCGGAAATCGAGTGGGCCATGCCCGCCGACAGCAGCCTGCCCAAGACGGCATTGGTCAGCGCGGTGCGCGCCGGATTGTTCCAGCCGGGGCAGTCGCGTCTGGTGATCGACCTCGCCCAGCCTTCGAGCTTGCTGCAAGGACTATTGCTGCCGCCCACGGGCGCGACACCCTGGCGGTTGATCGTTGACCTCAAGGCGAGCACGCCCGAGGCCTTCCGCGTCGCGCTGGGCCCGACCAACGCCATCAAGATTTCCAGCCAAGGGGCGGCCATCACGGCGGCGAAGACCGCGCCCGAGCGCGCACCGCGCGCGCCGGAAGAAAAAAACGCCAAGGGTCAGCGCAAGATTGTCGTGGCCATCGATCCCGGCCATGGCGGTATCGACCCCGGCGCCATCGGGCTTGGCGGCATCTATGAAAAGAACATCACCTTGGCCGCGGCCCAGCAGCTCAAGGCCAAGCTCGAAGCCACCGGGCGCTACCGCGCGGTGCTGACGCGCACGCGCGACACTTCGCTGGGACTGCGCCAGCGCATCGAGATCGCGCGCCATGCGCCGGCCGATATTTTTCTGTCACTGCATGCCGATTCCATGCGCGACAAAGCCATCCGCGGTCTGTCGGTTTATACGTTGTCGGAAAATGCCTCCGACGCCGAAGCCGAGGCCCTGGCCGAGCGCGAGAACAAGGCCGACCTGATCATCGGCGTGGACCTGACCAACGAAAGCCAAGAGGTGCGCAACATCCTCATCGACTTGGCCCAGCGCGAGAGCATGAACCTGGCGGCACGGCTCGCCGGCAGTTTGATCGAGGAACTCAGGCGCGAAGTCACCTTGCTGCGCAACGCCCACCGCTTCGCCGGCTTCGCGGTGCTCAAGTCGCCCGATATTCCCTCGGTATTGATCGAGATGGGGTATCTCTCCAACCGGGAAGATCAGAACGCCCTGTCGAAAGAGGCCTATCGCGGCAAGCTCATGAACGCCGTGGTCAAGGGCCTGGACCGCTACTTCAAGCGCCAGCAACAGGTCGCTCAGAAAGGCTAGGCCCCGTTTACGGGACCAAGGGCGTGAGGAACGTCAGCGCGTCGCGCGCGGTTTGCTCCGGCAGTTCCAGCATCGGCATGTGGCCCGCGTCGGGATAACGCGCCATCGTCACGGGCGCGTTGCGCAACTGCGCCCGAACCACGTCGCCGACGAAGGGCGGCAGCACCTTGCCGCCGTCGCCCCACTGCAGCAGCGTCGGCGTGGTGAGCTGGGCCAACAGCGCATCGACGTCGGTCGTATCCCACAGCGTGTACTGGGTTTGGATATAGGCATCGACCCAGGCCTTGGCGCCGGCGCGATTGTTGATGTCGGCGTATTGCTTGATCAGCGCGTGCGTGGCGCGCTCGGGCCGGGCGAAGACGTCGCGCAGGAACGCGCGGAAGAATGTTTCAGTCTGGTAGGGTGCCAGCCAACGGTTGATCCGCGCGGCCTCGATCAGCTCGGGCGCGGGCGTGCGCTTGGGCGGCCGTCCATTGGGCAGGGTCGAGACCACCAACTTGCCGACGCGCGCGGGGTTGCGGATGGCGTAAATGGTGGCCACCAGCGCGCCGTTGGATGTGCCGCCGAGGTTGACCTTCGTCAGGCCCATCTGGTCGATCAGCGCCCCCAGCAGCATCACCGAGCGTTCGGTGGAATAATTGCCCGTGGGATCGGGTCCCGAAAGGCCGTAGGGCGGGTAGTCGAGGCGGATCACGCGCATCTCTGGCGCGAGGATCGGAATCCATCCGTCCCACATCCGCAAATTTCCCAAATGCCCATTGAGCAGCACCAGCGGCGGTAGCGTGCTGTTCGCGTTGCCTTCATCGCGGATATGAAACGGCACGCCCTCGACCATGACGAATTGCGACGGCGGCCCGGCATAGGCGGCCTTCAACTCGTCGAGCGACGGATTCCACAGACCCAACCTGAACGATCCAAGGCCTGCCAGGGCGGCAAGCGCGAGGGCGGCGACGATCACCAGGGCGCGTTTCATATGAGGAGTGCCTTTCTTTTCGGAATATGGCGTTTCGCGACCGCCCAAATCCAGGAGACATCTTATTACATGGGCAGCCCCGAGCGGCGCAGAGAAGGTCAATGCAGCATGGAGTTCGCCATGCGATCTATGCTAAGACTCAGTCGCATTTGAATGTCATGGTCGGCAGCGCCGATGGCGAGGGTCCCTATCGTATGAGCAGCCGGGTCAACTCACTGTTGAAGGGTTTGCGGGTTTTGGAGGAGCTCAACCGCCAAAACGGCGCGACGCTCAACGACCTAGCCAAGTTCACCGGCCTGCCGCGCGGCACGACCTACCGGTTGCTGGCCACGTTGTGCGACGGCAAGTACGCCACCAAGGCGCCGTCGGGCGGCTATAACCTGACGCATGCCGTGCAGGCCCTGAGCGACGGTTACAGCGACGAGGCCTGGGTCAATTCCGTCGCCAATCCCCATATTCACGCTCTGGGCCAGCGCGTGGTGTGGCCCTTGTCCATCGCCACGCCTTCGGGCTTGAGCATGCGCGTGCGCGCCACCACCGATGCCACCAGCCCCCTGACGATGAAGCGCGCGCCCATCGGCTTGCGCATGCCCATGCAGGAGAGCGCCACGGGTCGCGTCTATCTGGCCTATTGCGCCCGCGAGCACAGCGAGATGTTGCTGGAACTGATCGACAAGATCCCCGACAGCGATCGCAAAATCTTCACGCGCGACCGCCGGCCCATGACGGAAGTTGTGACCGAGGTGCGCCGCTTGGGATATGCGGTCGTGGACGGCATCCAAGCGGTTTCGACGCTGGCCGTGCCGATCTTGTTCAAGGATCGCGCCATCGCGGGCATGGCGCTGCGCTATTTCACCAAATCGATGAAAGCCCATGAGGCCGTGAAGAAATATTTGGCCGATTTGCAGCAGGCGGCCGAAGCCATCAGTGCCGATTTCGCCAAATACGACGCGCGGCTAGACCGGATCGCGGCGAAATGACGCCTGTGCGCGCTCTGATGGTTGCGGCCGCCTTGCTGTTGCCGTGGGACGCGAGCGCGGAACTGCTACGCGTGGGCCGGGTCTCCAACGCGGCGTCGTTGGGCAATCCATTCACGGCCGTGGGCCAGCCCTCGGTGGGCGTGTGGTCGGCCATGTACGACGCGCTCACCGTGATCGGCGAAGACGGCAAGGTGGAACCCGCCTTGGCGCGCACGTGGGCCGTGATGGAACCCACGCGCTGGCGTTTCGAGCTTCGCTCCGGCGTGACCTACCACGACGGCATGCCGTTCACGGCGCAAAGCGTGGTGGGCGTGGTCGATTTTCTCAGAAGCGCGGCGGGGCGGCGGTATTATGTCGGCAGCGAGCTCGCCGGCATCGTGAGCGTGACGGCGCAGGGCCCGCTCACGGTGGACATCGTCACCGCCAAGCCCGACCCGCTGATGCCCAAGCGCATGGCCCTGGTGTTCATGGTGGAACCCAACCGTTGGGCCAAGCTCGGCGACGATGACTACGCCCGCACGCCCGTCGGCACCGGCGCCTTCAAGTGGGTGTCGTGGGGCGACGGCAACAGCCGGCCCAGCTTTGCCGCCTATGACAAAGCCTGGCGCAAATCCGCGTCCGTCACGCGCTTGGAAATGGCGGTGATCGCCGATGCCTCCGTGCGTCTGCAGGCCTTGATGGCGGGACAGATCGACGCCATGGAAGGCGTCAGCCCGGACGACGTGCCGAATATTGATCCGGCGAGGTTCACAGTCATGACCAAGGTGCTGCCCGCCGTGGTCACGATCTCGCTGCGCAATGTCGGCAATCCCGCTTCGCCGATCCAGAACAAGGCCGTGCGCCAGGCGCTGAGCCTCGCGGTCGACCGCGCGGGGCTGGCGGCGGCGATCTTGGGCGACCGCGCCCGCGCCGCCAACCAGGGCGCCTCGGCGCAGGCCTTCGGCTTCAATCCCGATCTGCCGCCGCTGCCCTTCGACCCCGCCAAGGCCAAGGCGATGCTGGCCGAGGCCGGCTATCCCAACGGGTTTCCGCTGCAAATCGAGGTCATGACCGGGTTTGGCGGCAACGACCGGCTGATCTACGAACAAGTGGCGCAGAACCTGCGCAGCGTCGGCGTGAAGGTGGATCTGCGCGGCATTCCCTATTCGGCCTGGCTGCCGAAGTTTTCCAGCGGCGAGTGGGGCAACGTGGATGCCTTTTCCTTCATGTGGGATTCGACGCAGTACTACGACGCCATTCGCCCGATCCGGAATTCCTCCTGCGCCAAGAGCAATCCGTTTTATTGCGACCCGGCGATCATGCCGCTGATCGAAGCCAGCGACACGGAAATGGACGAAACAAAGCGGCAAGCCATGCTGCGCGACATCCTGGCCCGCATGCGCGAGGATGCCTCCGCCTTGTGGATCGTCTCGTCCTCGGCCACGGTCGCCATGCGAAAAGGCGTGAGCAATCTGCGTTTGCGCTCGGTCGGCATGATGTACGATCAGGTCATCGTCGACCCCTGATCGCGGCAACCCGGAGCTTGCCATGACGTCGATTTTCACCCGCTACGACCGCCCGCCTTTCGTCGGCATCATCGCCTTCGTCGCGATCTTTCTCGGCACGCCCTTGGCGCATTCCATTTCCGTCTCGGTGCGCGAGGTGGTGGGCAAGAGCAATGAGTTTGCCGTCTTTTTCATCATGGGTGCCGTGGCCCTGGCGATGCTGCTGTACGGCGTGCGCCGCAACGACGAGGTCAGCGGCACCATCCTCGGTTACGCCGCCGGGATTCTCATGTGGATCGGCTGGGCGTCCTACGCCTTTAAATTCAACGAGTACTCGCTCGGCCTCGGCATGGTGGCGCGCGACGAGTCCGGCAGCAAGCTGCCGTTCCATTTGCTGTTCATCCAAGGTTCCTTCGGCATTTGTGTCGCCACGCTGCTGTTCTTCGTGTTCAACAAGGACACGCGCTGCAACGCCTTCCGCTGGATCCAAAAGACCTTTCGCCTGAACGTGGGCGAACCGGACTCGGGGCAGGGGCGCAACTTCTGCCGCATCACATTCCTGGAAACCATCTACGTGACGTGGTTCTGTTATGCCGCGTCGCTGTTCCTGGGCGACGGGCGGTTCCTGGGCTACGACCACCCGGTCACTTACGCCATCGTCGGCGGATTGGCGCTATGGGGCTGTTACTTGCTTTACCGCCTGATGAAATTCACGCGCGTCATGGCGGCCATGCGCTATGCCATTCCAACCAAGTCGATTTTCTGGATTCCCTTCGGCGAGTTCGCCCCGCGCTGGGGCTTTTACGACGAGGTGTGGCTCAAGCCGGCGGAATATTCCGGCACCATGTGGACGGTGCTCGTGGTCTTCGCCGTGCTGCTTGTGGCTTCGGGCTTTCTGCCGCAACGCCGCCAGGCGTAAGAACTCCGCGCAACGACCGAGTGCACACCGTCATGTGTTTATGACGCCTTTTTTATTTGGTCGCATTTTCCACGCCAACCGGTTCCCACTTGTCGGGAAAATGCTCCTAAAAATCTTTCCCAAACCCGATTTCGAAGCGCAGTCCGACGACGAAGGCGTTCTTCAAGGTCGGGTCCGTGCCCGGATTGATCACCCATTGCGCGTCGGGTTGCACCGTCAGCCATTCGGTCAGGGGCGCGCGGTAGGTGAGTTCGATGCTGGTCTCGGCTTTATCCACGGGCGCGCCGGCCAGGGTTTGCACGCGGCGGAAGGTCTTGCCGTTGGTGGCGTGGGCCACGGCGAGCCCGATTTGGTCCTCGGGGCGGCCGGCGAGCAGGCCCGTGTAGCTGAGGCCCGCGCCGGCGTAGGAACCGAACTGGTTGATCTCGGACTCGGCCACGCCGAACCGCCCGAACACCGACAGCCCGCGTTCGTCGTTGTCGGGCGCGGTGACTTGGCGTTCGGCTTCCACGTAAAAGCCGGTGTTGCCGCCGCGGCGAAGCGGCGCGCCGGTGCGGTCGACGGCGATGAGGTCGTCGAACTTGGCCGTGTAGTGCCACAACCCCGCCGCCGCGATGGTGCCGTTCAGGTCCGCTTCGATTTCACCCACCAGCAGGGCGCTGTCGCCGTTGCCGAGCTTGATGGCTGTGCGGCGCGGATGCACCAAGCTGCCGGGTACGCCGTCGAGTACCGCGGCGCGCACCAGCACGCTGTCGGTGACTTGGAACTGCAGGCGCGCCGCCAGCGAGGTGACAGGGAAGATCGACGGACCATTCTGGCCGGTCTGGGAGAAGTCCGGGCCGATGCCGTGGGAGCTGGACAAGAACAATCCCGCCGTGTCGATGGCGTCGAATTCGGAGTTGAGGTCGAACAAACCCATCTTCAGCGAACCCAGGCCGTCGCCAAACTGCTGCTCGTACCAGGCTTCGTACAAGCGGAACGCCGTGGTGGTGTCGATGTTGCTGACGGTCTGGGCGTCGCCCACCAGGGTGTCGCTCAGCGTCGTGTTGTTGTTGTAGAGGCCGTAGAAGAAGAACGTGCCGCCGGGAATATTGAAGGCCTGCTCGGCGTCGATGGCGGCGGTGAGGTCGAGATTGTCGAGATACTTCTCGCCGGTCTTGAGTCCGCCCGTGGTGTTGGCCCAGATGTCGCCGGTGTAGGTGACCGCCAGCGACACCGCCGGGGCGGGGCCCTCGTCTTGCGCGAGGGCGGTGCCCGTGAACGCGCCGGACAAGGCGAACGTGGCGCAAGCAACACGATGGCCAAAAGAATTTCGGACGATACGCGGCAACAGGCCGACACCACGGCGGTTCATAACAGGTCCATTCGTTGAAGATTTAAGCGTGGGGGGTGATAGTCGAATGAGAATAAGAGGCAAATCAGATTCTGAGGGACGACCGGGGTTTGGTATGATCTCGGATCATTGTGACCACAAGGATTGGAGCCGCACCCAGGGCGTCGGCGTTCAGGTTTCGTATCGTGGTCAATCCAAGCGGAACCGGAAGTTGAAAAGGGTTAGGCCAAGGCCGCGTCGCCGCGAGCGCCCTGGTTGCGGTACATGATGATCAGGGTGGCGACGAGGCCCGCGAAGACCAGGCTCATCATCACCGGGTACTGCACCGGCTTGATCCAGATCTCCTCGTAAAGTTCGGCGCGGCTGCCGGCCTCGATCCAGATCCAATTGATGTTGCCCGTGCCGATGGCGTAACGCAGCGCCGGCGCCATGTGCTTTTGCAGCGTGAGCCGGTAAATCAGGTAAATGCCCCACACGAAGATCGCCAGGTAGGGCAGTTGCGCCGCCATGCCCATGGGGTTTCCAACGATGCGCGGATCCACGATCATGATGGTGATGATGTAGCACGCCCAGGTGGTCGCGATGCTTTCCAGCGCCGTGACGGCGGCGAAGTTGCGCTCCTTGCCGGTCATGGCGGGGCCCGCGTTCATGCCGAGCTTGCGGCGAATCCACAGCATCATGTTGCAGCGGGTTTCCTTGTTGAGCGTCAGGAACGTCATCAGCATCAGGAACGGCACGACGCTGGCTTGGATGATCTGAAGTTCGGCGCCGAGGATGTCGACACCCTCGTACTGCACCGGCTGCGGGTTCAGCGCGTGGGCGAAGGTCTTCCAGCCCAGCTCGAAAAAGCCGATCCAAATCAGCGTGCCGGCGATGAAGCCGATCCACGTGCCGACGGCTTCCCCCTTGGTGCGCCCGTTCCACACCAGGTACACGCCGCCCGCGCCCATGATCAGGCTGGTGACGATCTCGGGCGTGGTGAAATTGACGTCGGCGTCGAAGACATGGCGCATCAGCACCAGGATCGTGTGCCCGACCGCGAGGCCGAACAGCACCGCCGCGATGGCCGTGAGGCCCACATAGGGCGGTTTGTACCAGGCGTTTCCCACGCTTGCTTCGGCCATCGCGTCACCTCCCCAAAGTCCCGGACTTCAGGGTCGGATTTAGCCGATGAACCGGCCCGCGCACAAGGCGACCCTCCGGCCTCGTTTCAACGGGCGGACAGCCGCAAACCCAGGATTCCGAAGGTTTCCGCGGTTAGGCGTGCTTGGCGCCGTCGCTGCTGCAGGTGGAAATGCCCAAGAGGCTATAGGCCGGGCAATAGCCCATGGCGGCCGTCGCCAAGGGTACGAGCCCGATCAGTGCGAGCCACTTGGCATCGCCTTCGAGCACGAAGTATCCGCTGAGCAGGATGATGCCGGCGATGACACGCGCGATCCGGTCCGCTGTTCCGATATTCTGGTTCATGATCATCTCTCCTCGTCCAGCATTACGATTAAGTTCATCACAAACGACGATACCGCACTTTGACGAGGATCAATGCCGCCGCGGCTGTTCGTTGCCAGACACAATAACGCGGCTGCGTTCGTGAGCGTTACATCGGGTTACCCGATGTTACCAATCGCAGCGTGCGCGGCTCGGGTGCGCAGCCTATATCTCGCGTGGATTGAAGACCCACCATCGAAGGAGCTTGACATGAAAACGACACACATCATCGGAGCCGCGCTGGCGTTGGGCTTGCTCGCCGGAGCGCCGGTGGCGGCCATGGCCGCGCCGGACCAGCAGCCCGCGGTCACGCAATCGGCCGACGTCGACAAGGAACTGGCCAAGCTGAAGAAGGCCGTCGGTGCGGGCGAAATTTCCAACAAGGAATACAAAGCCCGCAAGGAAGCCCTGTTGAAGGGCACTCAGACCGCCAAGAGCGAGACCAAGCCGAACTAACGCCGGTTATGAAACCAGCCGCACCCGACTGGGTGCGGATGGGGGACGGGAGAAGGGCGTTTGCCGCACGGGCGCGGCGCTCGGTTGAGCCGCCGGCGCGAGTTTGGTAGCGGCTTTTTTATTGGCCCATTCGTCGTCGTTGCCCGGGTTGAGCACGCACAGCGGCCCGGAATCGTCCATCACCAGGGAATTGGCCTTGATGATGCGGGTGAATTCGCCGCGCACGTCGTGCAGGAACACGGTGTAGGGGTAGGGCGTGCCCAGGTTGACCACGCCCATGCCGTAGAGCGCCTCGCCGATGCCCTGATTGCGGAACTCCGGCGCCACATAGAGCGTGGAAATCTTCGCGTCGCGCGACTTGAGAAGCATGTAGCCCGCGATCATGCGGCCCAAGCGCGAGGCGAACAACTGGCGCTGGCCGCTGGAGCATTCGGCCTCCACCACGTTCCACCACACGCCCACGGAATCGCGCATCGCCTCGGTGGCGATCAGCACCTTGCCGATGTCGGCGAACAATTCGTTGCCGGGAAAAATTTGCTCGATCTTGAAGCCGGCCGTTTTTTTGGACTCGACTTTGGGCATGTAGGGCATCGGCAGGTACTCGGCAAAAAAACAACGGGCGCGCGACTCCCGCCCCCTATCAACGCAGATCAAACCGGACCGGTTCGCGCGGTCAATAAAATTTTTGGTTGCAAGACCCGGATGCGCGCATGGCGATCTGGGCGGTTCCCGCGTGGATTTCGGCCCAAGACACCGGCCTGTGGTCGGGACTCGACTCTGGAAGAACTGTACCGTACAGTACAGTTTATGATCCGGTCCCGATTCGCCGCTGTCTCCCCCGCGCGGCCAGCCCGCGCCCCGTCCCGCCCGCCCGTGGCCCCGCGGCGGCGCGAGGAGCGCAAGCGCGCGATCATCGAAGCCGCCGAGCAGGTCTTTCTGGAGAAGGGTTTCGAGGCCGGCAGCCTGGACGACGTGGCGCGGCGCGCCAAGGCCTCCAAGGCCACCATCTATGCGCACTACGGCAACAAGGTCGGGCTGTTCCGCGCCATCGTCGGCGAGAAAATCAACGCGATCTTCGAGCCCGTGCGCCAGGGCGAGCTCGTCCACGCGCCGGTGCCCGCCGTGCTGCGCGGGCTGGGCACGGCGTTTCTCAAGCGCATGCTCTCGCCGGAGGTGGTGCGGTTCTACCGCCTCATGGTGTCGCAGGGCACGCAGTTTCCGGAGCTGGCGCAGATCTGGTTCGCCAACGGCCCGCGCACGGCCATCGCCACGCTCTCGGCCTTCCTGAAGGAGCGCGGTGCGGCGGGCGAAGTCGATATCGCCGATCCGGAGCTGGCGGCGGAATTCTTTCTCATGAGCCTGCGCGGCGTCTTGCACCTGCAGGCCGTGACCGGCCTGGCCAAACCGCCCTTCGACAAGGCCATCGAGGCCAAGGTCGCGGGCGCCGTCGACATGTTCATGCGCGCTTACGGCGCGCATCCTCGCAAACGGAGGTGACGTCATGACCCCGCAACGCCGCATCGCCGCCGTCGTCGTTTTGATCGCCGTCGCGGCCCTGGGTTGGTTTTTCCTCGCCCGCGAGAATGCCAACGGCGCATTGGTGATCTACGGCAACGTCGACATTCGCCAGGTCGATCTCGCCTTCGCCGTCGAGGGCCGCGTCGCCGAAGTGCTGGTGGACGAGGGCGCCACCGTCACGGCGGGCCAAGCGTTGGCCAAGCTCGATGACGCG
The DNA here is from genome assembly GCA_033763995.1 of Rhodospirillaceae bacterium. GTDB lineage: Bacteria > Pseudomonadota > Alphaproteobacteria > Rhodospirillales > Rhodospirillaceae. Next base: position 25,952 of record JANRJL010000032.1, read on the forward strand.
CCCTATCGCCACGCGGCCGCGCAAGCCGAGGCGAACTTGGCCCAGGCTGAAGCCACCTTCGCCAAGGCCGAGGCCGGCAGCCGCGTGAAGGAAATCGACGGCGCCAAGGCCCGCCTGGCCGAGGCCCGCGCCCGGCTGGACAACGCCAAGGCCGTGCTGGCGCGCCGGCAATCGCTGGCCAAGGATTCCAACGTTTCCAAGCAGGCCCTCGACGACGCCGAACGCGACGTCAATGTCGCGCGCGCCGCCGTCGCCAGCCGGGAGTCCGAGTTGGCCCTGGCCCAGGAAGGCTTCCGCAGCGAGGACGTGGCCGCCGCCAAGGCCGCCGCCGATGCCGCCCGCGCGGCGCTTGAATCGGCAAGATACCGCCTCGAGCAAACCGTCATTCACGCGCCCTCCGACGGCACGGTCCTGACACGGATTCGCGAGCCGGGCACCATCGTCGGGCCCAACGCGCCGGTGTTGACCCTCGCGCTGACCACGCCGGTGTGGGTGCGCAGTTACATCGACGGCCCCAACCTGGGCCGCGTCGCCACGGGCACCAAGGTCAAGGTGGCCACCGACACGCCGGGCGGCAAAATCTACGAGGGCGTGGTGGGTTTCATCTCGCCCACGGCGGAGTTCACGCCCAAGGCAGTCGAGACCCCCGAACTGCGCACCGACTTGGTTTACCGCCTGCGCATCGTCGTGGACAACGCCGACCAGGGCCTGCGCCAAGGCATGCCCGTGACGATTACCGTCGTCGGAACCGACTGACATGCCCGCGGGCTTGCGCTTTTCCGGCATCGTCAAGACCTTCGCCACCGAGGCGCGGCGGGTGACGGCCTTGGACGGTGTGGCGGGCGAGATCGCGCCCGGCAAAATCACCGGCCTGGTCGGCCCCGACGGCGCGGGCAAGACGACATTGGTGCGCCTGTTGGCGGGCCTGCTCGATGCCGATGCGGGCCGCATCGAAGCCTTCGGCGACGCGGTTCATCCGCGCATTTCGTACATGCCGCAAAAGTTCGGCCTCTATGAAGACCTGAGCGTGGCCGAGAACATGACGCTCTATGCCGACCTTCAGGGCCTTAAGCCGGAGCGGCGCGCGCAGCGCTTCGCCGAACTCAACCGCTTCACGGGCCTTGGGCCCTTTCAGGCGCGCCTGGCCGGGCAACTGTCGGGCGGCATGAAACAGAAACTCGGGCTTGCTTGCACGCTGATCGTGGCCCCCGACATTCTGCTGTTGGACGAGCCCAGCGTCGGCGTGGACCCGCTCTCGCGGCGCGAACTGTGGGCCATGGTGCGCGCGCTGCAGGGCAGCGGCATCGCGGTGCTGTGGACCACGGCCTATCTCGACGAGGCCGACGGCTGCGACCGCGTCATTCTGCTGTACGACGGCCGCGTGCTCGATGACGGCGCGCCGGGCGACATCAGCGCCCATGTGGCACAGCGCACCTGGCGCGCGGTGCTGCCCGCCGATCAAAGCGCGGGGCGCAAGCGCGACCTGCAGCGCGCGGCCATGGACCTGCCGGGCGCGGTGGATGCCCAGATCAAGGGGCGCAACTTGCGCATCGTCATGGCCGACGATGCCACGGCCCCGGACCTGAACGCCTCAAATTTCCCCGGATTGCGCAAGCTCGCGGCTGAACGCACCGCGCCGCAATTCGAGGACGCCTATTTGGCCGCCATGCGCAAGCAGAACGAACAGATGGTGTCGTCCTGGGGTTTGTCCCCAGGACCCAGTGTTACATCATCGCCGGTGTCAGTTACCCTGGGTCCTGGGAATAAATCCCAGGACGACAGTACGATTCTTGGCGGGCCCGGCACTTCAGACCCAGTCATTCAAACCAAGGACCTGACCAAAAAATTCGGCGATTTCACCGCCGTGGATCGCTTCAGCTTCTCGGTCACGCGCGGCGAGATTTTCGGCCTGCTGGGCCCCAACGGGGCGGGCAAATCCACCACCTTCAAGATGCTGTGCGGATTGGTCCCGCCCAGTTCCGGCACGGCGCTGGTGGCGGGCTACGACCTCGCCACGGCGCGGGCCGATGCCCGCTCGCGCATCGGCTACATGGCGCAGAAGTTCGCCTATCTCGGCCATCTCACCGTGCTGCAGAACATGGTCTTCGCCGGCGGCGTCTATGGCCTCGCGGGCCGGGGATTGAGTGAGCGCATCGACGAAGTCGTGGAGGAATTCGGCCTGCGCGCCTATGTGGCCGAGCCCTGCGGCATGTTGCCCTTGGGCATCAAGCAGCGCATGGCGCTGGCCTGCGCGGTGCTGCACAAACCGGCGCTGCTGTTCCTCGACGAGCCCACGTCGGGGGTCGATCCGGTGACGCGGCGCGAATTCTGGTCGCGCCTCAACGCCATGGCCGACCTCGGCGTGACCATTCTCGTCACCAGTCACTTTTTGGACGAAGCGGAGTACTGCGACCGCATGGTCGTGATTTATCGCGGCCGCCAGATCGCGGCAGGCGCGCCCGACGACATCAAGGCGAGCGTGGCAAACGCCGATACGCCCACCCTGGAGCAGGCCTTCATCCGCCTGATCGAGCGCTCTGACGCTGTTTCGCGGGAGGCCGCATGAGCGCCGCCGCGCCCACACCCCCATCGGCCCCCACCACCGAGGCGCGGGGCTTCGATCGCCGCCGCTTGGCGGGCTTCGTCCGCAAGGAATGGCTGCAAGTGCTGCGCGATCCCTCCAGCATCATCGTCGCCGTGGCCTTGCCGCTGTTCATGTTGTTCCTGTTCGGCTACGGCGTGTCGTTGGACGCCAAGCATTTGCCCTTGGCGGTGGTGACGGAATCGAGCGCTCCCGAGGCGCGCGACTTCATGGCCTCGCTGCGCGCGACCCATTATGTGACCCCGCAAATTGCCGCCACGCGCGCGGCCGTCGTGGACCTGCTGCGCGAAGGCCGCGTCAGCGGCGTGGCGGTGATCGGCGACGACTTCGGGCCGCGGCTGGCGACGGGCGCCGTCATCCAGGTCATCGTCAACGGCACCGACGCCAACACCGCGCGCATCATGATCGGCTATGTGCAGGGCGCGGCGCAAAGCTGGCTCGCGCACCGCAACCGGGCGCTGGGCCATGCGGCCGCGCCCATGATCTCGGTGCAATCGCGCGTGTGGTTCAACGAAACCCTCGACAGCCACAAGTCCATCGTGCCGGGCCTCATCGCCGTGATCATGACGCTGATCGGCGCGCTGCTGACCGCCTTGGTCATCGCGCGCGAGTGGGAACGCGGCACCATGGAAGCGCTGCTGACCACGCCGCTGACCAAGGCCGAGCTGATCATCGGCAAGCTCGTGCCCTATTTCGTGCTCGGCATGGGCGGCATGGTCGTCAGCGTCGTGGTGGCGCTGGCGGTGTTTCACATCGGCTTTCGCGGCTCGTTCCTGGTCCTCGCGATCTCGGCGTCGGCGTTCATGCTGACCGTGCTGGGCTTCGGGCTGATGGTGTCGACCATCACCCGCAACCAGTTCGCCGCCGCCATCGTCGCCATCACCGCCACCTTGATGCCGGCCATCCTGCTGTCGGGGTTCATCTTCGATTTGCGCTCCATGCCCGCCGTCGTCCAGGCCATCACCGTCATCGTGCCCGCGCGCTACTTCGTGGAAATCCTCAAGACGTTGTTCCTGGCCGGCAACGTGTGGTCGATCATCATCCCCAACACGGCGGCGCTGATCGCCATGGCGGCGTTGTTTCTCGCCGTCACCGCGCGCAAGACGCGCCGGAGGCTCGCATGAGCGTGTCGCCCACCAACGGCGGCGGCCATTGGCGCGCCTCGCTGGCCCGCATCGCCTTCCTGATCCGGCGCGAATTCCTGGCGATCTGGCGCGACAAGCGCAGCCGGGCCTTGCTGATCATGCCGCCGATGGTGCAGCTGTTGCTGTTCACCTACGCCGCCACCTTCGAGGTCAACAACATCGCGCTGGCCGTGTTCAACGAGGATCGCGACGGCCTCAGCCGCGAGTTCGTGGCCCGCTTCACGGCCTCGCCCACCTTCACCGATGTCGCGCGCGTCACCTCCATGACCGAGGCCGCCGCGCTGGTGGACGCGGGCAAGATCATGATGGTGCTGCGTATTCCGCCCACCTTCGCCGCCGACATCAAGGCCGGTCGCGGTGCTGCGGCGCAGGTGATCGTCGACGGGCGGCAGTCCAACTCGGCCCTGATCGCGCTGGGCTACGTCAACACCGTGACCGAGACGTTTGCCGCGGACCAGGCGCGCGCCCAGGGCGCCCCCGTGCCGCCGCGGGTCGTCGCCCGGGCGTGGTTCAATCCCAACATGGACAGCAAATGGTTCATCGTGCCGGGCCTGGTGGCGACGCTGACCATGATCGTGGCCATCCTCATCACCTCCCTGTCGATCGCGCGCGAGAAGGAACTGGGCACCTTCGAGCAACTTCTGGTCACGCCCTTGCGCCCCTTCGAGCTGCTGATCGGCAAGATCGCGCCCGCCGCCGTGCTGGGCATGGGCGAGGGCCTGTTCCTGGGCGTGCTGGGCATTCTGTTCTTCGACGTGCCCCTGCGCGGCGAGATCGGGTTGCTGGTGCTGGGCCTGGTGGTGTTTCTGCTGTCGGTGACCAGTTGCGGCCTAATGATCTCGGCGCTGACCTCGACGCAGCAGCAGGCGCAGATCGCGGCTTTCGCCTTCGCCATGCCCGCCATCATCTTGTCGGGCTTCACCACGCCGATCGAGAACATGCCGCAGTGGATCCAGGCGCTGACGTACCTGAACCCGCTGCGTTACGTGCTGGTGATCAATCGCGGCGTGTTCCTGCAGGACATGCCGGCCGGCGTCATCATGGGACAACTGTGGCCCATGGCCTTGATCGGACTCGCCACCGGGCTGGGCGCCATCACGCTGTTTCGCCGCCGGGTGTTGTGATCCGTTAGTCCAGGCGGCGCAGCGGGCGCGGCGGCGTGCCGAAGCCGACGTCGAACCAGTCGATGGCCTGTTTTTGCGTGTGGTCGTAGGGGTCGTCGCGCTCGCGCGCCGGCTCGAGCTGGGTCGACAGCAGCACCAGGCGCCGGGCTCGGTCGGGCGGCATGGCGAGCGGCAGCGTCAAGTTCTCCTGGCGCACGGCGGCGCCCGAACGCGCCACCGCCGCGCTGCGGGCCCACACCCCGCACGGACGCGCCGCGCAGTCGTGCATGTTGGCCAGCACCGAGGCGCGCTTGTGGGGCGGCTTCGTGTCGAGCCAACTCTGGCCGGTGCGGTCGGCGCGCCAGCGCTCGACCACGCGGGTGCCCTGGAATCGGATGATGACGTCGACCGCGCCGCAATCGAACATGATGAGCAGCGGAGCGATGCGGGGGTCGATGCGGTCGAGGTAGTCGGCCGCCGTCGGCAGTTCGTCGCCGACGCGCAAGCCGCGCCAGTGATCGAGAAAGAGCTGGGTGAGAGGGGAATGAAACATCGACATTCACGCCGGCTGCGCCGGGCCGTCAGCGGTTCTGACGCACGTCATGGCTCGGCACCCCGAACCCGACGTCAAACCATCCGAAGCGGTTTCGCTCGACCCGGCCCACGCCGCCGTCGCGTTCGTCGACGGGGTCTTGCACGTTGGACAGCGCGATGAGGCGGCCGGGCCGACCGTCGGCGGCGGTGAGCGGCAGGGTCAGGCTTTCCAAATTCAACGCGCGACCGTGCTTTGTAACGTAAGTGCTCTTGCTGAACGCGCCGCAGGGGTGGCCGACGCAATCGCGCATGTTTGCGAGAATTGCCGCCGCCGCGGCGGGCGGCTTTCCCGCCAGCCAACTCTCGCCGGTGCGGTCCTTGCCCCAACGCTGGACGATCCGGGTGCCCTGGTAGCGCAACGTCACGTCGGCGGCCGTGCATTCGAACATCAGCAGCAACGGCGCGGCGCGCACGCTGATGTGGTCGAAATAATCCTCGGTGGTGGGCGGCCGGGCGTCGTGGCGCAGACTTTGCCAGTGGGCCAAGTATTCCGCGGTCAGAGGCGAGTCAAACATGATGAACAAACGCCGGCACGATCAACGAAACCACCTCGACCCGGGATAGCGCGCCAGATAGCGGCGGTCCAGACCCAGCCAGTGCCCCGACGGCGTGAGCGCGATAACCAACGCCAGGACCATCAGCGGCAACAGCGAGGCGTCGTAGTAACCGCCCACGGCGAAATTGACCATGATGAACAGCGCCATCCAGCCCGCCCACCGCGACGTCAGGCCCAGGAAGCACGCGATGCCCACGTACAATTCGCCCGCCGTGACGACGACGGCGCACAGCGGATAGAGCGGCAGGGCGAAGTGCTGCAGATAGAGCAGGCCCAACGACTCAATGGCGGTGGGGCTCGCCAGCGCCGTGAGGTCATTGATGCGCGCCTCAAACACGCCCTTCAAGTAGTCGGTCCACGCCCAGTCGTTGCGCAGCTTGTTGATGCCGGCGGCGAAGAAAAACAGGCCCATGAAATAGCGCACGAACACCGCCAGTCCGATGCCGATGACGCGGCCGGGCCGGGCGCGCAACGTCGCCATGGACCATGAAAACGGCGGCGGCGTTGCGGTTGCGTCCGTCATCTCAGCCCCCCGCCTTGGCGGCGGTCGGGGCGGCGCATTGCCCCAAGCTCGTGCCGTCGGCGCCGGTCCAGGCGCCCGTGCGCCGGTCGATGCGCGTCTCGCCGATCTCGATGCGCGCTTCCTTGAGGCTGAGGCGCGCGGTGTCCTGGCGGGTGGCCCCGTTGGCGCTCACGGTCACCGGGCGTTCTTCCCAGGCGCCGGGACCCAAGCCCGGCACGAAGTCCAAGACCGTGCGCATCTGGCCGAGAAAGGTTTTCTTCTGGAAGCGGTACGCCGTCGCCGCTCCGGCCGCGTCGGTGCACGCGAGCGTCGCCTCGCACATGGTGCACAACTCGCCGAATTGATTTTGCAGCAGCATGAAGGGCTCGGGTGAGGCCGGCTGGGCCGCCGCGGACGGCGGCGTCAACAGCAGGACGGCGGCGAAGATCTGTTTCATGCGATTCGGCCCAAGTTGCATCTGGGCAGGAATGATCGCGGCGCGATCCGGCGCCGTCAACTGTTTGGCTCGCCCGGTGACTTCGGAGCGAACGCGGGCACGCCAAACCCGAGGTTGATCCACTGCAGCGCCCGGGGCGCCATCCAGCCGCGCGCCTCTTCGGCGAAGCCCATGGTCTCCAGCGCGAAGGACCCGCTGATGATGCGCGCGGGGCGGCCGGCGCGCACCGCCAACGGCAGGCTGAAGGTCTCGATGTTCAACTCGCGGCCGGTGGTGGTGATGAAACTGCTCTGCGCGCAGCCGCCGCAGGGGTGCTGGGTGATGGTCATGAAGTTCGCCAGCAGGTTTTTCGCGTTGAGGTGCCGATTGAACCCCAGCCAGTTCTTGCCCGTGAGGTCCTCGTGCCAGCGCTCGACCAATTGCGTGCCCAAATAGCGCACGATCAGCGCGCCGTCGTGGTGCTCGAACAAGATCAACAACGGTGCCAAGCGCGGCGGCACATGATCGAAGAAATCCTCGGTGGTGGGCAGCGGCGCGCCATGCTGCTGGCGATGCCAATAGGCGAGAAGCTCGGCCGAGAGTGGGGAGTGAAACGCGCTCATGGGCCAGCATAGCAAACCGCGAATGTCCGAGCATATTGGATATAGAGCAACCACCGCCGATATGCTGTACTCGGCCGGTGAGTGGAGCGGATTTGACATTCGCCACCCTGATAGCAGCGATACCGCGAAGCGAATGTCAAATCCAAAGCTCCACTAAAAACAAATAGTTGCTAGTGTGGTGGATTTGAAGTTCCTAGGATTTCGCCGCGCGTACTTTTAGGAACTTCAAATCCAGAAACCACCCTAGATTCATAGTGTTATAGTGTCGCTTTGATTCCGAAGTTCGTTAAAGTGCTTGCCGGGAAATCGAACGAACTTCAGAATCGCGACACTAGCGGTCCTTTGATTCCAGCATTCGCAAAATCGTCCGCCGCGCCAGGATGCGAATGCTGGAATCGGACCACTAGAATGCAACCAGCACGCGCGGGGGAGTTTTTGCCATGGAGTACAGGTCGCTGGGTCGTTCGGGCCTCAAGGTGTCGGCCGTGGGCATCGGCTGCAACAACTTCGGCATGATCATCGACGCGGCGCAGACCAAGGTGGTGGTCGACAAGGCGATCGAGTTGGGCATCACGTTGTTCGACACCGCCGACGTCTATGGCGAGCAGGGCAAGTCGGAGGAGTTCCTCGGCAAGGCGCTGGGTGCCAAGCGCAAGGACGTGCTGATCGCCACCAAGTTCGGCAACCCCATGGGCAAGGGTCATTTCGAGCAGGGCGGCGGCTCGCGCCGTTACATCATGAGCGCCGTGGAGGCGAGCCTGCGCCGGCTGGGCACCGACTATATCGACCTCTATCAAATCCATATCCCTGACCGCGCCACGCCCATCGAGGAAACCTTGCGCGCGCTCGATAATTTGGTCCGCGCGGGCAAGGTGCGCTACATCGGGCACTCGAACTTTTCCGGCTGGCAAACCGCCGACGCCGCCTGGACGGCGAAGGTCAACCACCTGTCGCCTTTCATCTCGGCCCAAAACCGCTACAGCCTGCTCAGCCGCGAGATCGAGGCCGAGCTGGCGCCGGCCTGCGTGGAGTTCGGCGTGGGCCTGCTGCCGTTCTTTCCGCTGGAAAGCGGATTGCTCACGGGCAAGTACAAGCGCGGCGAAAAGCCCGCCGAGGGCACGCGCTACGCCGCCTGGGCCAGCCGCGGGCCCATCGCCAGCCGCTTCTTTGGCGACGACAAGTTCGCCAAGGTCGAGCAGTTGCAGGCGTTGTGCACGCAGTACGGCCACACCATGCTGGAGATGGCCGTCGGCTGGCTGCTGTCCAAGCCCTATGTCTCCAGCGTCATCGCGGGTGCGACCAAGCCCGAGCAGTTGGAACAGAACGTCAAGGCGGGCGCCTGGCGGCCCTCGGCCGAGGAGGCCCAGAAGATCGACGAGATCACGCCGCCGCCGGGCGGCGTGGCCATGCAGCCCTCGCAACAACGGAAGTAACTCATGCGCGCGCTCCTGACAGTGTTGCTTGGCGCCGTGATCGCTTCGACGACCGCGGCTCAAGACGGCAAAGGCAAGATCATCGACGAGGGCAAGTTGACGATTTCGGGCCGGCCGGGATTCGCGCGCACGGAGGAATTCTCCATCTTCCAGCGCGCCGACGGCGGCTTCACGGTGCGCAGCACCATCACGGCGGAAGACGGATCCTACACCGCCAACGGTCGTTGGAATTTCGACGCGACCTGGCGCGCCATCGACGCCGCCGGGCAGGGCGACGCCAAGGGCGTCAAACGGCGCATCGAGATGTGGCGCGAAAGCACGCCCTCGGGCACGGTGGTGAAAATCAGCCGCCGCGCCACGCTGGCCGACGATGAGCCGCGCAACGAAACCTTCAGCGCGCCCTGCGACGCCGAGTGCCTCATGGACATGGCCCCGGCGGCCCTGCCCATGTCGGTGATGACGCGCCGCTATGACGCGGGCCGGGGCGGCGAGCAGGCGTTTCGCTGGGTCGGCGCGTCGCTGACCGACGATCAGGTCTTGCTGGGCGGCACCGCGACGCTGTGGCTGAACCGCATGCAGAAGGTCGCGGGCAGCGATATCGCCCATTGGCGCTTCCGCGAGGACTTGCCGGGCGCCAATCCGGGCGAGAACACCCAGATGCACATGCACCTGTGGACCGACGCCGCGGGAAGCTTGCGCAAGTTCGGCGTGGGCCGCACGGACAAGCCCACGACCATCGGCGTGCGGGAGTCTGATGCGGAGCTCTCGGCTCAAATGAGCGCGGAATAGCCACGGCCGCACTCTCGCCCGCCGCGATTTGAGCCGGTCGGCGCCCCTTGGCGGGGGCCATATCAGGCACTAAGTTCTGGCCACCACCGCGCACCAAGGTGCCGCACGTATATAACAAAGGCTATCCCGATGACCGCCCTTCGCCGCAATACCTTGCCCGTTCGCAATCCCCGCACCGGCGAGGTGGACTACCACATCACCCCGCCCACGGCCGAGGAGATGGCGGCCACCTGCCGGGGCCTGCGCGCGGCGCAGGTCGAGTGGGCGGCGGCCCCCATCGCGCATCGCGTGGCGGTGATGCGCAAGTGGGCCGACGAGATCGAGAAGAACAAGGCGGCCATCAGCAAGGCGGAGTCCATCGACACGGGCCGCTACCGCATCGCCAAGGAGGCCCCCGAGGCGGTGATCTGGAGCATCCGCGGCTGGGCCGACAAGGCCCCCGAGATCGTCAACAAGGCGATGCTGGAGGGCACCTCCACCATCATGCCGCACATCAAGTTCCGCTCGCAGTTGAAGCCCTATCCGCTGCTGGGCGTCATCAGCCCATGGAATTTTCCCATGATGCTCTCGGCCATCGACGCGACACCGGCGCTGCTGGCCGGGTGCGCGGCCATCATCAAGCCCAGCGAGGTGACGCCGCGCTTCGTCGAGCCGCTGATGGAAACGATCCAGAAAGTGCCCGAACTGGCCAAGGTGCTCACCTACGTGGTGGGCGACGGCGAAACGGGCCAGAACCTCATCAACAACGTCGATATCGTTTGCTTCACCGGCAGCGTGCCCACGGGGCGCAAGGTCGCCGAGGCCTGCGCCAGGCGATTCATCCCCGTGTTCCTCGAACTGGGCGGCAAGGACCCGGTGATCGTCACCGAGAACGCCGACCTGGAGCGCGCCACCGACGCGGTGCTGCGCGGCACGGTGTATGCCACCGGGCAAATCTGCTTTTCCATCGAGCGCGTTTACGTGCAGGAGAAAATCCACGACGCCTTCGTCGACAAGCTGGTGCAGAAGGCCGAGCAATTGGAACTCAATTACCCCGAGGTGCACAAGGGCCACATCGGCCCCTTCATCTTCGGCAAGCAGGCGGCCATCGTCGACGAGCAGCTCGACGACGCGGTCCAACACGGCGCGAAAATCCGCACCGGCGGCAAGAGCCAGAACCTGGGCGGCGGCCTTTACATGCGCCCCACCGTGCTCACCGACGTCAAGCAAGACATGAAGATCATGCAGGATGAAACCTTCGGCCCCGTCATTCCGGTGATGAAGTACAAAACCAAGGACGAGGCCGTCAGGCTCGCCAACGACACCATCTTCGGCCTGTCGGGCGCGGTGATCGCGGGCAGCGACGAGGAAGCCTACGAACTCGGCTCGCAAATCGACGCGGGCGGCATTTCGCTGCAGGACACGACGCTGACGGGCGCGATTTTACGCGACGCGGAGAAAACCTCGTTCAATTTGTCGGGCATGGGCGGCAGCCGCATGGGCCCGGCGTCGATCTTGCGCTTCTATCGCAAGAAGGCGCTGATGACCAACACGCTCAAGCCCCAGGACATGCGCGAGATCAGGGAACTGCCGGCGGCATAGGAGGATTTCCCAAACGTGGAATTGACCAGCGCGAATTTTTATCGAGCCCTCTCGGTCATCGTTCTCGCCGCGTCTTTGGCCGCCTGCGCCGTGCCGCGGCGCACCGAGGCGCCGTCGCTGTTCACGCCCTGGGGCGCGTTGCGTCAGGATTCCTCTCAAACCGTCATCTTCAACGCCCCCGATCTGCCGCAGAATGTCGTCATGGCCGATCACACCGGCGACGGCGAGGTCACGGTGCTCGCGCTTTCGGGCGGCGGCTCCTACGGGCCCTTCGGCGCGGGCGTGCTGGCCGGCTGGACCGCGGCCGGCGGGCGGCCCGTGCCCGACGTGGTCACCGGCGTGTCGGCGGGCGCGCTGCTGGCCACCTATGCCTTCCTGGGCCCGAGTTACGATGCCGCCGCTTACGACATTTACGCCGCCATCACCACGCAGGGCGTCTACGAACGGCGCGACCTTCTCAGCGTGCCCTTCAGTTCCTCGCTGGCCAAGCAGGGCCCCTTGCGTGCGTTGATGGAAGGCATGATGACCGACGCGGTGCTCGACCAGGTGGCCGCCGAGCGGCGCCAGCGCGGGCGCCGATTGCTGGTGGCGTCCACCGATCTGGATAACGGCCGCGTCGTCGTGTGGGACCTGAGCGCCATCGCCGCCAGCGAGCGGCCCGACCGGCGCCATCTCTATGTCGACGCGCTCATGGCCTCGTCGGCGATTCCGGGGTTTTTCGAGCCGGTGATGATCTCGCCCGAGCCCGACGCGCCCGATCAACGTCAGCAGTTGCACGTCGACGGCAGCATCTCGACCTCGATCTTCATGCCCAGCATGGTCGACGCCAAGTTGGATTTGCCGCTCAAGGTCTATGCCATCGTCAATTCCCAGATGATGGAAAAGCGCAGCGACAAGCCCATCAAGGTCACCGCCGTGGATATCTCGGCCGAGGCCTTGGAAAAATTGATGCGCACGGTGCTGCAGCGCAGCGTCTACGGCATGTTCATCAGCACGGCCGTGGCGGGCGGCGATTTTTTCGTGCTCGGCATTCCCGACGACATCAAGTTCAACGTGCCGCAGTACAAATTCACGCCGGACCTTTCGAAGTCGCTGTTTGACGTGGGCTTCGAACTGGGCCAGCGCAACGCCTGGCGCAACGAACCCCCGCGCTTCGATTCGCTCACCACGCAGGTGGACCTGGAGCAGATCCGGGCGCTGCGGCGGTAGTTGGGTAACTAGCTTAGTGTTTGCCTGGCCGGACAAGCGCATGTGGGCAAGGACCGCAAAACAGTCGCGGTGTCGTCCTGGGCCTTGTGCCCAGGACCCAGAGGTACTTGTTTGATTCGGTCAAAATAACTTCTGGACCCTGGGAATAAATCCCAGGGTGACAGTGGTGGTGTAAGCCACGGCAACACTGCACTGTTGAACGACGCAATTGCGGAAAATCAATCGGACTGCATTTTCATTTCGCCGCTTAGCGTCGAATATGAAAATAAAGTCCGATTGATGTTTCCGCGCGGCCTCGGGTGAAATGCGGCAAGCCCCCCGGTTATCCACATTCTCCCGTGCTATAATTCCGCCCGCGCGCCTGATCGCGGCTTTGCCCGTGGCCCGCGTGTGTGCGGCGCACACGAGCCGATCATGTTCGCTGGAATTTCAACGGCTTAAGCCGGGAGGTGAATAGCCTGATAATAAAGTAGGGTTATTTCGGAATCGGCCCGGATCAAGGGCTTAGCCCGTGCTCGCCTGTTATTTTTGAATGCTTCCTGAAATAACAGGTGGAACAGGGTTTGAACCGAAGTTTTGCGCCTATCGGTTGCAGCTTAGCGCTCCGAGTCGTCGTGCCAGAGCACAGCGTTCATTTTGGGCACTGCACATGAGGAAAATTTTCGGGCCGCTTGTGGCGGCCAAGCTCTCCCGGTCAGACTGATCCGGGGTCAACCGCCGTGGTGTCACGGCACAGGAGGAACGATGCGTGGTTTGACAATGATGGCGGCGGCGGCGCTGGCGCTGGCCGCATCTTTTGCTAGCGCGGCCGACGGCGTGAGCATGAAGCGCGCCTATGTGGACAACCGCTACGGCCAACTGCATTACCTCATGGCGCAGCCTGCCGATGCGAAGGCCAACAAGCGCACGCCCCTCGTGCTGTTCCACCAAACCGCCAACACGCACATGGAGTTCGGCAACCTCATCCCCGAGATGGCGCGCGACCGCGTGGTCATCGCGGTCGACACACCGGGCTACGGCGGTTCCGACGGGCCCGTCGAAGTGCCCGTGATCGAGGATTACATGACGGCCGTGCGCGAGGGCTTGAAGAATTTGGGCTACGGCGAGGGCAAGCCCATCGACGTGCTGGGCTATCACACCGGCGCCTTCACGGCGATCGAGTTCGCCATCGCCGAGCCGAAGATGATCCGCCGTGCCGTGCTGGCGGGCGTGTGGCTGGTGAGCGAGGAGCGCCGCCTCAAGGCCATCGCCAATCTGCCGCGCTACAAGAACGCCGATGAATTTTTCGCGTGGTTTACCTCCGCGCTGCCGCGCTTGCAGAAAAACACGCTGCGCCAAGGGGCAGGGGAGGCCGACTGGGGCCTGGTCATCGCCGACAGCCTGCGCCCCACCATCCGGCGCGAGCACGGCCACGACGCCGCCTTCGCTTACGGCGCCAAGCTGCGCGAGCGCGCGCCCCTGGTGACCCAGCCGGTGTTGCTGCTGGCGCTCAACGACGGCATCCGCGAGCCGACGCTGGACAGCCAGCCGCTGTTCATGAACCCGACGCTGGCCGATTTTCCCGAGCTGAAGGAAGGCGCGTTTTTTTCCGCCGCGCCGCAGCTCGGCGTCAGCTTGCGCAAATTTTTAGACTGAGGAGGTCAAGGAGGTCCCAACGCTACTTGAGCAACGTCATCAGGCTCGAGGTATCCCAGCGCCCGTGACCCTGGGCCTGGACCTGGGCATAAAATTGGTCGACCACCGCCGCCACGGGCAAACGCGCGCCCGATCTGCGGGCCTCCTCCAGGCAGATGCGCAAGTCCTTGCGCATCCAGTCCACCGCGAAGCCGAAATCGAACTTGCCCTCGCACATGGTGCGGCCGCGATTTTCCATCTGCCAGCTTTGCGCCGCGCCCTTGGCGATGACGTCGATGACGTCGTTCATGTTCAGGCCCGCGCGCTGGCCGAAGTTGAGCGCCTCGGCCAAGCCCTGCACCAGTCCGGCGATGCAGATCTGGTTCACCATCTTGGTCAGTTGTCCCGCGCCGCTGGGGCCCATGAGTTTGCAGATCTTGGCGTAGGCGGCCATGACCGGTTCGGCCTTGGCGTAATGACGCGCCTCGCCGCCGCACATGATGCTGAGCTGGCCTTTTTCGGCGCCGGCTTGTCCGCCCGAGACCGGCGCGTCGATGAAGCCCACGCCCAGCCCCGCGCACTCCTTCGCCATGGCGCGCGCGAGATCCGCCGAGGCGGTGGTGTGATCGACGATCACCGCGCCCGCCGCCAGCCCCGCCAACATGCCGTCCGCGCCGGTCACGACCGCGCGCACGTCGGGGTCGTCGCCCACGCACAGAAAGGCCACCTCGGCGCCGCGGCAGGCCTCGCGCGGGGTCTTGGCCATGGCCTGCCCATGAGCCTTCACCCAGGCCTCGGCCTTGGCCGCGTTACGGTTGAAAACGTTAACCGCGTGGCCCTTGGCCGCCAGGTGCCCGGCCATGGGAAAGCCCATGACTCCGAGGCCGATAAACGCCGTTTTTGCCATGCGAACGCCCTCACTTTTGCGCGAATTTCCGCGCGGCAAGTCTTGGCACAGGCGGGGGCCTTGTGCCAACCTTGGGGCAGGGATGCAGGTCGCTGGGGAACCGACCATGATTGCGGTCTTTCGCCGTTTGGCGTGTGTTGCGCTCGCCGGGCTCGCGCTTGCGGCGGGTGCGCCGCTGACCGAAGCACGGGCGGCCACCCGCAGCGACTACAACGTCTCGGCCGATCATTCGGCGGCCATTCGCCGCGTCATCGAACAGCAGTTGGCGGCCTTTCGCCGCGACGACGCCGAGGAAGCGTTCTCCTATGCCTCGCCCAGCATCCAACGCGCCTTCAAGGACGCGGCCACCTTCATGGCCCTGGTGCTGAAGGACTACCGCCCCATGATCAAGTGGGAGGCGGCCACCTTCATGGAACTGCGCAGCTTCCGCGATCACTACGTGCAGAAGGTGAAGCTGATCGATCCGGCGGGCACGGTGTCGGTGGCGGAGTACGCGCTGGTGCGCGGCGGCGACGGGCGCTGGTCCATCGCCGGCGTGACCATGCAGGACAAAGAGAAAGTCGAGACCCCCAACGCGATCCGCTAAACCGCCACCAACGCATCCAGGTGACGGCGGATCGCGGTGTTGATGCGCTCGGGTGCCGCGTCGAAAATGCCGAAGCCGTGGTCGGGCCAACGCATGAAGCTGCCGTTCTGGATCAGCGGTTCGGCGCGCGGCGAAATGTCCCACAAATCATCCTTGGGCCCGATCGCCAGGATCGGCTGCGTGACCAGCGGCAGTTTTTTATCGAACCCGTAGCGCATGGCCGCGCGCCCGCCCCAGAAGGCCTTCTCGCCGGCCTTGAGTTTGTCGACGAAGCCGCGCGCGATGACGGGCAGCGTCGAGCCGGGGCCGGCCCAGCTCACCGAGCGGTTCCACTCGCCGCGCACGTAGCTGTCGTCCATCGTCATGGGCACGGGCCACGGCGTTTTGAAAAAGCCGTCGATCTCGGCCTGGTTGACCACCGGCAAGCCGATCAACACCAGGCGGCGGATTTGATGGGGCCGCGCCAGCGCCAGTTCCGTCGCCGTGAGCGCGCCGGTGTGATAGCCGAGAAGATCGACGGGCACGTGGCCCAACTGATCGAGCAGGTCGCCCATGGCGGCGGCGTAGTCGGAAATCTCGGGCATCTCGGGCGGTGGGTCGGACTCGCCGAAGCCCGGCGTGTCGGGCGCATAGACGAAGCGGTCGCGCCCCAAGTCGCGCAGCACTTCGGTGAACACGCGGCCCGACTGCGGGCTTTGGTGAAAGCACAGCAGCGGCGTGTGCTGCGCCGTCACGCTGGGCTTGGCGATGCGCACATGCAATTGGCCGAAACGGCAATCGAAATAGGTGCGGCGGATGGGGGCGGGGTTCATGGCGCGGGCTCGCGGAAAAGAACGAAGGCCCCAACCTGGGGCTGGGGCCTTCAAAGATCAAGCGATGTCGTGTTGGAATTACATCGCGGGCTTTTGGTAGAGGTGCGTGAAGCGGTCGCTTTCGCCAATGGCGGTGTACTTGGCCTTGTCGACGTCGCCTTCACGGTAGTTGGGCGGCAGCGTCCACACGCCCTTGGGATAGTCCTTGGTGTCCTTCGGGTTGTTGTTGATGTCCGACTTGGCCACCAACTTGAACCCCGCCTTCTCGGCCATGGCCTGGGCGACATCCTCGCGGACGTAGCCGCTGGCGGCCTTGGGGTCTTGCGGTTTGGACGGATCGCCGCGGTGTTCCTTCACGCCCAGGTAACCGCCCGGCTTCAAGGCGTCGTAGAACACCTTGAACATGGCGTCCTGCTGATCGTTGGCCATCCAGTTGTGGATGTTGCGGAAGGTCACGACCATGTCGACGGAGCCCGCCGGCACCGGCGTCATCTGGTTGGTCTGGGGCATCAGCACCACGACCTGCGGCTTGCCGTAGATCGCCTCGTTGGCCGCCAAGTTGGCCTTGAAGGCATCGACCATCTTCTTGGTGTTCTCGCTGCGCGCCGGATCCCAATGGGCGGCGATGTAGTTGTCCTTCAGGACGGGCGCCAGAATTTCGGTCCAGTAGCCGCCCGAGGGCCACACTTCCATGACCTTCATGTTCTTGTTGAGACCCATGAACTTGAGGGTCTCGAGCGGATGACGCGCCGCGTCGCGCGCGGCGTTGGCGGGCGTGCGGTGCTGGCCGGCCATGGCCTGCTTCAACGCGGCTTCGGTGGCCTCGTCCATCTTGGCGGTGGTGGGCGTGGCGAACATCGCCATGGCCACAACGGCGCCGGCGAGGGCGGTGAAAGTACGTCTGCTCATAGTGCGTGGTCCTCCCTGAGACACAAATGCGATCGTGCGGTTCGAGCTTGCGAACACGGGCGGGAGTATAGCCGCCCGGGCCGGCGACGGAATGACGATGCCGTGAACCGCTTGAGGCCACATAGGGTCCGGGGGCAAGGCCGCAAGCCGCGCTTTTGGCCGCCGCCGCGCGCGAGGTCCGGGGGCGGATCGTGGCGACTACAAACATTGCGTGTAAAGACCCCATGCGAATCACTTATTAGTCGACACCATTTATTAACGCTGTCATATTACCCATGCCGACTATCGGGGGATGGCGGTCGAGTGACCATGAAGAGTTCAACCGGCCTAGCTTTGACACCGGCGCAAGCCCAGGTGTCGACACCGGATCGCGCACCGGCCAGTGCTTCGCGACGCCCGTCGCGATTGGCGTCCCTCTTTCCGCTCGCAAAAGCTGTGGCGACCTGGGCCTTCGACCGCCTGCGCCTGCGCAAGCGCGCCTATGTGCCGCCCAACGCCGTCGATGCCGAACTCGCCACGCGGCAATTCCTCAGCAACGTGGCGGGGGCCGCCGCGCGCTATTTCCCCGGGTGGCTCGCCACGCTGTCCGATGGCTTGAGCGAAGCCGCGCCGGGCGCGGATATCAAGGCGACGTTCCTCGATCGGTTTCCCGTCGACGACATGTTTTTCGCGGGCCTCGCGGCCCTGGAGGCCGCGCGCGTTCCGCAACTGTATTCCGCCGACGAGGCTGACGTGGTGTTGGGCGAGATCGCCGACACCATCGACCGCGCGGCGGGGCGCAACGACCGGCTGCTGTCGGACATTTTCTTCGAGGTCATCGCGCGGTTGAATTTGCTGCGCACCTCGGGCGACCAGAAGCAGCCCTACGACAAGGTCGTGAAGGTGCTGCTCAAGCGGCTCGATTTCGACAAGACCGACGCCGGGCAGGCGCTGCTGGCCGACAAGGGCTTCCGCCACCAATTGGCCGAGCCCTTCGCGCTGCATCCGCCGCAGTGGTGGGAAAACTTCCGCAAGCACTTCGTGCTGCATCGCCCCGCGCCCGCCCAGGCCGATGAAGACGCCGACGAAAAAGCCATCGCCGACGCCATCGCCGCCACCGAGGCGGCACGGCTGCAGAAGCAACCGGTGACGCAATACCGCCGCCGCTGGCGCAAACGCGCCACGGCAATGTTCGGCTGATCGTTGGCTATTCGGCCGCCTGGGCGACTTTGTCGGCAGCGTGGCCGATGGATCGGGTCGTCGACTTGACCGCCCGTCCCTTGATGAGGGCGTAAAAGGCGGGCACGACGAATATCGTCAACAGCGTGCCGAACAGCATGCCGCCGACGATGACCCAGCCGATGGCCTGGCGGCCCTCGGAGCCGGCCCCGGTGGCCAGCGCCAGCGGCATGGCGCCCAGCACCATGGCCCCCGTGGTCATGAGGATCGGGCGCAGGCGCAACTCGGCCGCGCCCAGCACCGCGTGCGCCACCGGCAGGCCCTTGTCGCGCAGCCGGTTGGAGAACTCGACGATGAGAATGCCGTGCTTGGAAATCAGGCCGACGAGGGTGATCAGCCCGATCTGGCTGTAGATGTTCAAGCTGCCACCGGTGAGCTTGATGGTGGCGAGTGCGCCGCAAATGGCCAGCGGCACGGCGAGCAGGATGATCACGGGATCGATGAAGCTTTCGAACTGCGCCGCCAGCACCAGGTAGATGAACGCCAGCGCCAGCAGGAACGTGACGTACATCGCCCCCGAGGAGCGCTTGAATTCGCGCGAGACGCCGTCGACGTCGAAGCTGACATCGGGGTTGTCGAGCTTGGCCGCGGCGTCGTCGAGGAAGGCGAGCGCCTCGCCCAGGCTGTAGCCGGGCGCCAAGTTGGCCGTGACCTTGGCCGAACGCATGCGGTTGAAGTGGTTGAGTTCCACCGGCGAGACGTTCTCGGACACGCTCACCAAGTTGCCGACCTGCACCATCTCGCCGTCGCGGCCGCGGATGAAGATGGAGTTGAGGTCGTCGGGATTGCGCCGGTCGATGTCGGCCACCTGCACGATGACGTCGTATTGCTCGCCGCCGCGCTTGAAGCGCGTCACCTTGCGCCCGCCCATCATGGTTTCCAGCGTGCGGCCGACGGTGTCGACCTTGATGTCGAGCGCGGCCAGCTTGTCGCGGTTCATGTCGATGCGCAGTTGCGGCTGATTGAGCTTCAGGTCCGTGTCGGGCGAGACGATGTTGGGGTTCTGGCGCATGGCGGCCATGAGTTGGTCCACCACGACTTTCAAGTCCTGGTGCGTGCCCGAGGTCTGCACCACGAAATCCACCGGTCGGCTGTTGGTGTCCTGTTCCAGGGGCGGCGGCGTGTTGGGGAAGGCGAGCCCGCCGCGAATCTGGAAAAAATCGCGGCGTAGTTCCGCCGTGGTTTGCGCCAGGGTCTTTGCGCGCTCCGGCCAATCCTTGAGGCCCGCGTAGGAGAAGGTGGAGGAGGGCACCGGAAAGCCGATCATCGCAAAGATGTGCGTGACGTCGGGCTGCTTGAGGAACAGCGCCTGCATTTCCTTGGCGTACTGCGCGGTGTACTCCACCGTCGAGCCCTCGGGGGTGATCAGCACGCCGACGACGATGCCGCGATCCTCGGGCGGGGCCAGTTCCGAGGGCAGGGTGAGAAACAACGCCGCAGTCGCGCCGCCGATCACGACGGCGACCACCACAACGATCATGCGCAGGCCGAGCAGCCTGTGCAATGCACCCAAATAAGCGCGCTTGAGCTTCTCGAGACTGCTTTCCACCAGGGTGTCGAAGCGGCCATGATGGGTCTTGGCCTTGAGCATGCGCGAGCACATCAACGGCGTGAGGGTGAGCGCGACGAAGCCCGAGACCAGCACGATGCCCGCCAGCGTGAGCGCGAACTCGGCGAAAAAGCGCCCGGTGATGCCCTGGGTGAACGCCACCGGCACGAAGACGGCGGCCAGCGTGACGGTCATGGCCACCACGGCGAAGGCGATCTGGCGGCTGCCCTGCAGCGCGGCCTCCATGGGCGTCTTGCCGGCCTCGACGTGGCGATAACAGTTCTCCAGCACCACGATGGCGTCGTCGACGACCAGGCCGATGGCCACCACGGCCGACAGCAGCGTCAGCGTGTTGATGGAGAAGTCGAGCAGGTACATCAGGAAAAAACCGCCCACCAGCGAGATGGGGATGGTCAGCATCGGAATCACGGTGGCGCGCACCGAGCGGATGAAGAAGAAGATCACCAGCACCACCAGCGCGACGGCCTCGGCGATGGTCACGTAAACCGACTGGATCGACTGCTCGATGAACAGCGTCTTGTCATAGACGATGTCGGCTTCCATCTCGGGCGGCAACTGAGCCAAGATTTTCGGCATCTCCGCCTTGATGGCGCGGGCCACGTCCAGCGCGTTGGCGGTGGACTGCTTGGTCACGCCCAGCGCGATGCCCGACACGCCGTTGAACTCGCTGATGACGCGGTCGTCCTCGGGGCCCAGTTCCACGGTCGCCACGTCGGCCAGTCGCACCAAGTAGCCGTCGGAATTCTTGAGCACGATTTGGCCGAACTGCTCCGGGGCCGAGAGCGACGTGTCCGACAGAATGCTGAATTCGCGCGCCACGTTCTCGATCTTGCCGGCGGGCACTTCGACGTTTTGCGCGCGCAGCGCGGCTTCCACGTCCTGCGTCGTGAGCGCGTAGGCCGCGAGCCGCGCCTTGTCCAGCCACACGCGCATGGCATAGCGCCGCGCCCCGACCACGCGCACATTGGCCACGCCGGGCGCGTTCTCGATGCGGTCGGCGACCACGGTTTCGGCCAGTTCGGACACTTCCAGGTCCGACAGCGTCTTGCTGCGCACCGAAATCCAGATGATCTGGCCGGCGGCCAAGTTGCCCTTGCTGACCACGGAATCGCGCACCTCTTGGGGCAAGAGGGCGCGGGCCTGGCCGATGCGGTCGCGCACCTCGTTGGCGGCGAGGTCGATGTCGCGCGTGACGTTGAAGGTGATGACGATCTGGCTTTGCTCGGAGCGGCTCGAGGACTTCATCTGGTCGACGCCGTCGACGGCGGCCAGTTGGTTCTCGAGAATTTCCGTCACCTGGCTCTCGATGATCTCGGCCGAGGCGCCCGGATAATGCGTGTTGACCGTGATGGTGGGCTGCTCGATGTCGGGGTACTCGCGCAGTTGCAGCCGCCCGATGGCGATGGCGCCCAGCAGCAGGATCACCAGGTTCATCACCGTGGCCAGCACGGGGCGCTTGATGCAGAGATCGGTGAGGGTCATGGCGCGCTAACTCCGCGCGTCGGAGGGCAGGTCGACCGCATCGCCGTCGCGCAGTTTGCCCTGGCCCGACGTCACCACGATATCGCCGGCTTTCAGCCCCGAGGTGATTTCCACGTCGGCGCCCTTGCGCAAGCCGGTGGTCACTTCCACGCGGCCCGCCTTGCCGCCGTCCACCTTGAACACGAACTTCTTGCCGCCGGACAGGACTAAAGTCTGCTCCGGCACCATGACGGCGTTCTCGCGCCGCTCCAGCACCACGTCGACGCGCGCGAACAGGCCGGGGCGCAAGGCGCGGTCGGTGTTGGGAATCACGGCTCTGATCGCAATGGAGCGCCCATTGACGTCGATCAGCGGGTCGATGGCCGCGATCTTGCCGGCGAAGGCGCGGCTCGGCAGGGCGTCGACCTTCACTGCGATATCCTGATCCTGCTTGAGATCGGCCAGATAGATTTCGGGAATGCGGAAGTCCACCTTGATGGGGTCGATGGACTCGAGGTTGATCACCGCGTCGCCGGACTTGAGATAGTCGCCCACGCTCACGGCCTTGAGGCCCAAGACACCGTCGAAGGGGGCCACGATCTTGGTCTGATCGAGACGCGCCTTGGCGAGGTTCAGCGCCGCCGCGTTGAGACGGTGGCTGGCGCGTGCTTCATCCAGCGCACGGTCGGTGCCGGCACCCTTTTTCGACAAGTCCTCGGCGCGTTGCAGGTTTTGCCGCGAGAGCTCGAAGCGCGCCAGCACCTGTTCATATTCGGCTTGCAGAATGCGGTCGTCGAGTTGCACCACCACGGTGCCCTTGGGCACGAAGTGGCCCTCGGCCTCGGTGATCTTGCTGACGATGCCCGCCACCTCGGGCTTGAGAACCACGGACTCGTTGGACGTCAACGTGCCCACCGCCTCCACCGTGCGCTCGACGGTGGCGATCTTGACGGGTCCGCCGTCCACGGGCACGGCACGGTTTTGGCCAAGCGCCGGGCCCGCGGCGAGCATCGCCAAGGCTGCCATCGTGCCCGCGAGGCGGCGGGGACAGGTCCAACCCAAAGGTGCTGTTTGCGCGGTCATGCAACGCCAAGCTATATGAGCGAAGGGCTAGTGTGGTGGATTTGAAGTTCCTAAGACTAAGCCGCAAGCCCCTTCAGGAACTTCAAATCCGGAAACCACACTAGAATCATAATGTTCTAGTGTCGCTTTGATTCCGAAGTTCGTTAAAGTGCTTTCCGCGAGATCGAACGAACTTCGGAATCGCGACACTAGAAGATAAAGGGTTTCTAACACGCCGTACGGACTTAATAAGGTGGCGTTCACGCCCTAACCTGCTCATGACAAACGCGGAATCCCGCCATATTTGTGGTAAGACTGGGTTCATCGGATAACGGCGTCGGTTTAAAGGGAAAAACGCCCGTGCTGCGTTGGTTCGCCATTCTGTTCAGTCTCGCGATGCTCGGCGTGTTTTGCGCCGGGGCGGCGGCCATTTGGGTGTTTTACGAGTTCGGCAAGGGCCTGCCCGACCACAACCAGTTGGCGCTCTATGAGCCGCCGGTCACGACCCGCGTTTATGCCGGCGACGGCCAGTTGCTGCAGGAATACGCGGTCGAAAGCCGCGTCTTCGTGCCGGTGGAGGAAATTCCCCAACGCGTCATCGACGCCTTTCTCTCGGCCGAGGACAAGACCTTCTACGAACACCACGGCGTCGACATCGCCGGCATCGTCAATGCCGTGTTCACCAACGTCGAGCGCCGCATGGAAGGCCGGCGCATGGTCGGCGCCTCCACCATCACCCAACAGGTGGCCAAGAACTTCCTGCTGGGCGACGAATACAGCTTCGACCGCAAGATCCGCGAGGCGATCTTGGCGGTGCGGCTGGAACAGACCTACAGCAAGGATCACATCCTCGAACTCTACTTGAACGACAATTTCCTCGGCAGCGGCTACGGCGTGGCGGCGGCCGCGCGCAATTATTTCAACAAGTCCTTGGACGAACTGAGCATCGCCGAGGCGGCGTTCCTGGCGGCCTCGGCCAAGGCGCCGGGGCGTTTCGCGCGCGACCTGGAGGCGGCGCGAGAGCGGCGCGACTATGTCATCGACCGCATGGTCGAGGACGGCCACATCACCCGCGACGAGGCCGCCGTGGCCAAGCTGGAGCGCATCGTGCTGCGCAACCGCGCCGAGGTGCAGACGGTCCTGGGCAGCGAATATTTCGCCGAGGAAATCCGCCGCGATCTTTCGCAACGCTACGGCAACGACGCGCTCTACAAGGGCGGCCTGGCGGTGCGCACGTCGCTGGATCCGGTGATGCAAGAGCACGCCCACCGCGCCTTGCACGCGGGCCTGATCGATTACGACCTGCGCCACGGCTATCGCGGGCCCGTTGCACGGCTCAACGCGGGCGCGTCGCTGGCCGAGGGCTTGCGCGCCGTCAAGGACCCCGTCGATTTGCCGCGCGACTGGGCCTTGGCCGTGGTCACCGACGTGTCCAAGGACCGCGCCCAGTTGCTCATGCGCGACGGCCAGCCCGGCGTGATCCCGCTCGATCAATTGACGTGGGCCAGGGCGCAACTGCCCGACCAGCGCGTCGGCGAACGCGTGCAGTCGGCGGCGCAAGTGGTTCAGCCCGGCGACGCGGTGATCGTGGCCCCCGCCGCCAACGCGCCGGTGGGCGTCTATGCCCTGCGCCAGATGCCGCAAGTCGACGGCGCCATCGTCGCGCTTGATCCGCACACTGGGCGCGTGCTGGCCATGAGCGGCGGGTTTTCCTACGCCCGCTCGCAATTCAACCGCGCCACGCAAGCGCTGCGCCAGCCGGGCTCGGCGTTCAAGCCGTTCGTTTATCTCGCCGCCATGGAAGCGGGCTACACGCCCGCGACGCTGGTGCTGGATGCGCCCTTCGTCATGGATCAAGGCCCGGGCCTGCCGAAGTGGAAGCCCAAGAATTACACCGGCGAGTATCTGGGCCTCGCCACGCTGCGCAAGGGCATGGAGAAGTCGCAAAACCTCATGACGGTTCGTTTGGCCCAAACCGTGGGCATGAACAATGTCTCGGCCACGGCCAACAATCTTGGCATCTACGAGCACATGGCGGAAAACTTGGCCGCCTCGCTGGGCTCGGAAGTGACCACCGTCATCAATTTGACTTCGGCTTACGCCATGCTGGTCAACGGCGGTCGGCGCATCACGCCGACGTTGATCGACCGCATCCAGGACCGCAACGGCAAGACGGTCTATCGGCGCGATAGACGGCCTTGTGTGGATTGCCTGTCCGCCCTCGCGCCAGTGTCGGGCGCGGTGCCGGTGCTCATCGACGAGCGCGCCCAAGTGGCCGATCCGGCCAGTGCCTATCAGGTGGTGCATATGCTCGAGGGCGTGGTGGAGCGCGGCACGGGGCGCAGCGTGGCCAGCGTGGGCAAACCCATCGCCGGCAAGACCGGCACCTCAAACGACAGCTTCGACACGTGGTTCGTGGGCTTCTCGCCCGACCTGGTGGTGGGCGTGTTCGTGGGCTTCGACGAGCCGCGCACGCTGGGCCCCAAGGAAACCGGCGGCGCCGTGGCCGGGCCGGTTTTCCGCGAGTTCATGACCCAGGCGCTCAAGGACAAACCCGCCACGCCCTTCCGCGTGCCGCCGGGCGTGACCTTCGTGCGCGTCAACTACGAAACCGGCAAGCCCGCCGGCCCCGGCGAGCAGCGCGGCGTGGTGCTGGAAGCCTTCAAGCAGGGCACCTCGCCCTTCAGCCAGCTCACCATCGTCGGCGTGTCGGAGGACGACACCGACCCCGCCGCGCCGGACCAACCCAGCGCGGGGAGTTTGTATTAGGGGCTGTTCAGATCGGGCATTTGGGCGTCATGTCGGTCAGCACGCCCGAGCCGGTGTTGTCGACGATATGCGCGATGACGCCGGTGAATCCAGAACGCAGCACGAAATTCACATGAAACACGCTGGTGCCGGGGTTGAAACCCACGGCGTCCAAGGCGCCCTGCCCGGACAAGGTGATTGTGGTATTGGGCTCGATGCTGGTCGTGCCGATGCTGCCGATCAAGCCGCCGGTGACCGAATTGTAGAGATCGAAGACTGGCGCCGCGGCCGCCGCGCTGGAGTTGTGGATGCGGATATAGCTGGGATAGCCCTGGATCAGCGAGGTGTGGACATTGCCCAGGAATGTGTTGGGGTCCGTCACCGTGGTGCGGCACGTCGTCAGATTGGTCAGTGATTGGCCCGTTGCGTTCCACTGAATATTTTGAGCGAAGCCGATGAAATTCGCGTCCGCGTACAACGAGACGGTCGAATTGGCCGCGCCGGCTTGGCCCACGGCGGCCTCGATGTCCTTCATTTGAATCTGCAGCGCCGCGCGGCCCGGCACGTTGGTGCGGTAGATGCCGAGAATCTTCTTCGGCAGATCCTGCACCACCGACACGTTGAGCGTGCTGGCGTAGCTGTTGGGGTTATAGACGCGGATGTACGAAAACCCGGACGTGACCGCGCCCGGTTGATAGCCGATCAGCGCCACGCCCGTCGGCGGCGGTGTTTGCGTCAGGAACGGGATCGAGGCGTCCACCTTCATGCGCGGGGTCGACCACGACCAATTCGACAACGTCGTGCTGATGCCGCCGGCCTTGAGCGCATACTCGATCTGCTCGGCGCTGGCCGATGGTGTACGGCTCTTGAGCAGAGCAATGGCCCCGGCGATATGCGGCGTGGCCATGGAACTGCCGCTCTTGAAGCCGTAGGTCGTGGTCGGGTTTGTCGCATTCACCACAGCCGACTGAACCGTCGTGCCGGGCGCGAGCAAATCGACAATCGGCGCATGATTGAACGAGGAATTCGCGCCGGTATGAGACGTGTTGGTGCCGCTCACCGTGACGGCCGCCTTGATGCAGCCGGGAACGGTCACGCCGCCGACAAAGCCTTCGTTGCCCGCGGCGATGGCCGTCAGAATGCCCATGACGCGCAGCGTATTGACACCGCTGGTGCGCCCCGTACTCGCGTCGCAATACGTCGAGTTCGAGGTGCTGCCGCCGAGGCTCATGTTGACCGCGATCAGGTTTTGCGCCGGGCCGTTGGCGATCAGCCAATCAAGCGCCGCGATCTGATCCGAGGCATAGGTCAACAGGCATGGCGCCGTGCCGTCGCATGCCGAGGACGAATTGACCCGGGTGAAAACCTGAATAGCGATCAACCGCGCGTCGGGCGCCACGCCTTGCTTGGGCGAGGTCGCCGCCTTGTTGTTGCCCGCCGCGATTCCGGCGACATGACTGCCGTGATCGCACACCCCCGTGCCGCCAGCGCACACCGAGGCTGCGCCCGCGCCGCTGGCTGACTTGGCCCCACCAGCGCATAAGCTCTCATCGGTGCTGTTGCCGTTGGAAAAGCATGCTTCCGCTACGATCTTTCCATCCTTGAACATTTCATGGTTGGCGACGATTCCGTTATCGAGGATCGCGATGGTGTAGCCTTGCCCGCGAAATCCTTGGGCCCAAACCGCCGCCGCACCGCTGTCGACCGTGGTGGTGAAGAGTTGCGGCCGGTCAGGCGCCGGTTCGTCCACGGCGTTGAGTCTCGATCTTTCGTTCGGATACACCGCGATCAGGTCGGTGCGTGCGGCGAGCAGTGCCAAATGTTTGGCGGTGATGCGGGCGTGTAGAATAGGTTGATATGCATAGGCCTGGATGATCTCGATCCCTTGCGCGCTGAGTTCGGCGGCGAGGGGCCGGCCGGCACTCTCGACGTTTTGCTTGACGCTGGCGGCGTAGTCCGCCGCGCTGCGGGCGGCGGCGGTCGGAGAATCGCCACGCTCGATCGAGCCAAGCGCTGTCACGTCGCCGGTTTTGAACTCGATCAAGACATCGATGCTGTCGTGACCGGCCAATTCGTCTTCGATCCGCGCAAGCCAGTCGGGCGCGGGACCTTGCCTCGCGCTGTCGGCACTGGGAACAGCGACCCACCGCGGCGCATCTTGGGCCAACGCCGTCTCCGACATCAAACCGACGGCGGCAAGCAGCGCGACTAAGCGTCCCATGGCGTTCTCCTTCGTTGCGGCTCGGTTGGCGGATCCTGCAACACCACTTTTGCAGGAATTATAGCCGAGACTCTCGCTTCGGACCTATTTGATTCGTCGTCGCAATCCAAGGTCAACATACTGCAATTACAGTACTTTTCCGCATTAATAACTCACCTGCATGCACCCTAAATCGGGCACTTCGGCGTCATGTCGGCGATGGTCGCGGAATTACGGTTGATCATCAGGTGCTTCACCACGCCGTCAAAGCCGGGGCGCAACAGGAAATTGGCGTAAGCCACGTTCGTGGTCGGATCGAAATTGAGCGCCGTGAACGCTTGCGGTGCCGGCAGGCTTAGGCGCCCGCCCGCCTCGATGATCTCGGTGCCCAGCACGCCGATGCTGGTTCCGGTGCGCGCGTCGCTCACGTCGAACACCGCGCGGCGCGCGAGACCGCTGGTATTGTGCAGCGTGATCACGCTTTGGGCGGCGGCTATCAGCGGCGTGTGGACGTTACCCAGCATGGCTTCGCGGTCGACCAAATCTTGCGCGCAGGCGGTGAGATTGGTGAGCGACTCCGACGCGCGCGTCACGGCGATGTGCTGGGCGTAAAACAATGTCGTGATGGGCTTGCTGGCGTAAATCGTCAGAATGGAATCGGCCGCGGCCGGCGTTCCCAGGGCGGTTTCGATCTCGGCCAGCGAAAGCTGCAGCGTGCGGCGCGGCAGCACCAGCGCGCCGTAGGTGCCGAGCGTGCGGCGCGGGGCGTTTTGAACCACCGTGAGGCTGACGTTGGCCTGGGCGCTGGACGGATTCATGATGCGCAGCAGCGAATCAATGTCGGTGCGCGCCGCCGGATAGAACCCGGTCAGCGGCACGCCCGCCGGCGCGGGCGGCTGGCCGAGGATGTCCAAGGCCGCGTTCACGTCGATGCGCTTGCTGGTCCAGGTCCAGGTGGGGCGGGTCACGGCAAAGCCGCTGTCTTCCAGTGCCGCCTCGATTTGATCGGGCGTGGCCGCCGCGGTGCGCGATTTGAGGATCGCCACGGCCCCGGCCACGTGGGGCGCGGCCATGGAGGTGCCGCTCTTGAAGCCGTAGGACGCGTTGGTGCCGAAAATCGCCGAGCTGATGAACTCGCCGGGCGCCATGACATCCACGAGGCCGGCGTTGTTGCCGAAGGGCGAGGGCGCGGGCGTCGTGGCGGACGATACCGCGCTGACGGTCAAGACCGGGGCAATGCAGGCGGGCGTGCTCACGCCGGCGAGGTAGCCTTCGTTGCCCGAGGCGACCGTTGCCGTGATTCCCATGGTGCGCAGCGTGCGAAAGGCGCTGTTGCGCGGGTCGGTGTTGCAGGCGACCGAATTGTACGCCGACGAGCCGAGGCTCAAGTTGACGGCGACCAGATTGAAGCGCGGCCCGTTGGCGATGAGCCAGTCGAGCGCGGCGATCTGGTCCGACACGGCGGCGGCGAGGCAGCCCGGGCCGGTGCAGCCGGTATCGCGCGAAAACACCTGGATGGGAATCAGGTTGGCCTCGGGTGCCACGCCTTGGCGAGGGTTGGAGGCTGCACGATTGTTGCCCGCGGCGATTCCCGCCACATGGCTGCCGTGATCGCATACCAAGCCGCCGCCGGTGCACAGCGACGCCGTGCCAGGGCCGATGGCCGACTTGGCCACGCCGGGGCACAGCCCGTCGATGAACTGCGGGAAGCCGAAATTGTCCGAGAAACAGGCCTCGGCGACGATCTTGCCCCGGAACATCTCGTGGCTGGCGACGATGCCGGTATCGAGAATGGCGATGGCCGTGCCCTGGCCGCGGAAGCCGCGTGCCCAGGCCTTGTCGGCGTTGATGGCCACGGTGCTGACCGCCAACTGCGGCCGCTCGCGTTCGCCGATGGCATCGTCGGTCGCGGCCGAAAACTCGCGCTCAACATCGGCTTCGCTTTGCGTCGTCTCGCCGCCGGGCAGCCGCTCGCGCACGTTGGGATGAACCGCGACCACGTCCTCGCGAGCGGCCAGCCGCGCGATGTCATCGCGGCTGAGCATGGCCAGGAGCAACGGCTGATAAGCAAACGCGCGCTCGACGACCATGCCCTGCTCGCGCAACGCCGCGGACAGGGCGCGGGCCGGACTCTCCACCGCCCGTTGCATCGCCGCCGCCGCTTCGCGGTCCGGCGCGGCATTTGCATCCGCCGCGTTTGCATCCTGGGTGCGCTCGCGCTGGGTTGGGACCGGACCGGCGGCGTTAGGCGCGGCGCGGAACTCGATCAGCACCGACATGCGCTCGACGTCGTCGCGGGTGACCGTCGCCACCGCTTGCCGCGCCACGGCGGCCCCCACCGCGCCGAGCCAGCGTTCGGCGCGCGCCGCCGCGGGGTCTTGCGCCGCGCCGAGTATCGGCAAGACGCCGCACAGGCCGAGGGCCACAACAGAAACATATCGCCGCATGACTCGAACTCCCACAGGGCTACGACTTACAGGGCTACGACTTAAGGTAAGAGGCTATGGAAAAATCGCGCCTGGGGATAGCAAAAGGTGGCTGCCGGCAGCCCCCCAGGTCGCTGTCTACACCACAATTCATATGGCGCACTTCACGGACATGTCGGTCAACGCGCCCCAGCGCGTCTGTTCGACGGCATGGCCGGCGATGCCGTCGAAACTCGGACGCAGCTCCAAGTTGACCGCGACAAGCCCGGGCGTGCCGCCCAAGGGCGCGGCGGTAATGATCGCCCGCGCGGACATGACGACGGAACTGTTGGCTTCGATCAAGGGTGTCACGGCCGTCCCCAGGGATGCGCCCGTGGCGGCGTTGTAAACGTCGAAGGTGGCGGCGCGACGCACGGCGCTGGAATTCATCAGCACGATATAACTCGGGAGTTCGCTGGAGGTCGCGGCATGGACGTAGGGGAGGTACGTGCGCAGGTCGGCGCGTTCACTGGTGCAAACGGTGAGATTCGACATTGCCTGACCCGCCGGATCGACGGCGACGTGTTGCGCGAAGGCCCGGCCCGGCACATCGACATAGACGGTGACGGTGGCCGACGGGTCGGCGCGTTGCCCAAGCGCATTCTCCATGTCGCTCATGGCGAACTGCTGTGTCGACCGGCCCGGCACGATGGCGAGATAGCCGCCCAGCACGCGACGCGGCGAGTCCTGCATCAAAATCAGCCACGCTTTCATTTCCGTGTGGCTCGGATTGGCCAGGCGCAGGATTGAGCGTGGGCCGGGCCGCGTTCCCGGGAACAACCCCGCCATGGGCACGCCCGGCGGTGGCGGCGGCGTGCCCACGATATCGATCGCCGACGCAAGATCGAGACGCGCAATCGACCAGGCCCAGCCGCTATCCCGCAATTTGGGGCCCGAGTATTTGAGCGCGTATTCGATTTCCTCCGGGGTCGCGCGCGGCAGGCGCGAGCGCAACACGGCGACGGCCCCGGCCACATGCGGAGTAGCCATCGATGTCCCGGAATAGGTGTCGTAGGAGGTTTCGCCACCGCCGATGGCCGACGAGATGCGCTCACCCGGCGCCGCGATGTCGACCATCGGCGCGGAATTGGAATAGTAGGAATGGACGCCGGCGTTATTGGTCGATCCCACCGTCACGGCATCCTTGATGCAGCCTGGATGGCCGACACGCCCGACATAGCCGCTATTGCCCGCGGCAATCGCCGTCAGGATGCCCATGGCGCGCAGCGTGCGGATGCCGCGCTCCATGGCTTGGCCCGTGCAATAGTCGCTGTAGGACGACCCGCCCAGGCTCATGTTCACGGCAGCAACGTTGTGGGTTGGCCCGTTCTTGATCAACCAGTCGACAGCTGCGACGAGATCCGACGTGTAGGCCCCCAGGCAATAGCTGCAGCCGGGCGCGCCGCTGAACACCTGAATGGGCACCAAACGCGCGCTGGGCGCCACGCCCTGCTTGGCGCCGCCGCTGCCCGCCGCGATGCCGGCCACGTGGCTGCCGTGATCGCAGACGGTCTCGCCGCGCAGGCGCATGTCGGGGCACAGAGTGGCGGCCCCCGGGCCGGTCGCGCTCTTGGCTTTCTCGGGGCAAAAACTTTGATAGTACGAATAGGTCCCCGGATCGGAGAAACACGCTTCGGCGGTGATTTTGCCTCGGAACATTTCATGTTTAGCGTTGAGGCCCGTATCGACGATGGCGATGGCGTAGCCCTGGCCGCGAAAGCCCCGCGACCACGCGCTCGCCGCGCCCATGGCGATCACGCTGCTGGTCAACTGCGGCGATTCGCGTTCAGGCGGAGCGTTCGTGCCCGACTCGCGCTCAAGACTGCTCGGGGGTGTCGGCAATTGGTAACGGATGTTCTCATGCACGGTGAGGATATCCGTCCGCGCCGCCAAGCGGCGTAAATCAGCGAGCGACAGTGAGGCATGAATAAGGGGTTGATAGTCGTAGGTGCGATGCACCGGCACATCCTCGCCGCGCAGTGTCTCGGCGAGGGGAACCACCATAGCGGCGACATTGGTGCGCGTTGTCTCGGCGACACTCTCGGCCGAGGCTTGCGGTTCGCTCCGCTCGCGCACGGGTGCAGTCGGCTCCAGCGGCAGAGCGACTTCGATCAGGACATCAAGCCGCTCCGACGTGCCCAGCTTCGCTTGCAGGGGCGCGAGCCAAGCGGGAGTGTCGCGTTCAGCGTCGTTTGTTTGCGCGTTCGCGGTTCCGGTCCAAGCCAACACTGTTGATAACAGAAATATGGCAGAGCCGCCCGATGATCCCCGCCGCGACGATCCCCGCCCCGATGATTGCCGCCCCAATGATTCCCACATGGTCCCTCCACCGCGTGACTCGATGACGCCTTGGCCTTCATTCGAACGCGCGGATGCGGAGAAATTATGTCGGGAATTATGGCAAGAACACCAATCTCAGGTTGATTGGCGAGAGGTCGCCGTTGAACGGTGCGAAGCCTTGTTTCGTGGGGTTATTTCACCTAAAACCGCCGCGACTTTGCGGCCACATCGTGGCTTTTGTTTGATGTTTTAGTCGAGAAGGTCTCCGTCATGCGCCCCGACATTGAAAATAAGGCCACCGAGATTCGCCGCGTCATCGCCATGCTGCGGAGGCATCTTTGACTGGGATCGCGCGCTCTATCGCCTGGACGAACTGAACGCCAAGGTCGAGGAACCGACCTTCTGGAACGACACCACCAAGGCACAGGCCTTGATGAAGGAACGCACCAAGCTGGCCGAGGCCGTCGGGGTCACGCGCAAGATTGAAGCCGATCTCGATGACGCGCTGACGCTGACCGAACTGGCCGATCAGGAAAACGACGCCGCCTCGCTCGAAGAAGGCCGCGCCATGCTCGAGGCCGTTTTGGCGCGCGCCAAGCAGGCCGAGCTGGAAAGCCTGCTGTCGGGCGAGGCCGACGGCAACGATTGCTACCTCGAAATCCACGCCGGCGCCGGCGGCACCGAGGCCCAAGACTGGTCGGAAATGCTCGCCCGCATGTACACCCGCTGGGCCGAGCAGAAGGGCTACAAGGTCGAATACCTGGAAGAAAGCGCGGGCGAAGGGGCGGGCATCAAGTCCGTCACCTTCCGCATCACCGGCAAGAACGCTTATGGCTGGCTCAAGACCGAATCGGGCGTGCACCGGCTGGTGCGCATCTCGCCGTTTGATTCCAACGCCCGACGGCATACCAGCTTTGCCTCGGTGTGGGTTTATCCCGTCGTCGACGAGAACATCGACATCGTCATCAACGAGAAGGATTGCCGCATCGACACCTACCGCGCGTCGGGCGCCGGCGGCCAGCACGTCAACAAGACCGACAGCGCCATCCGCATCACGCACCTGCCCACCAACATCGTGGTGGCCTGCCAGAACGAGCGTTCGCAACATCAGAACCGCGCCAAGGCGTGGGAAATGCTGAAGGCGCGGCTCTACGAGCTGGAGCTGAAGAAGCGCGAGGCCGTTGCCAGCCTCCAGGAAGCCGCCAAGACCGATATCGGCTGGGGCCACCAGATTCGCAGTTATGTCTTGCAGCCCTATCAGTTGGTGAAGGACCTGCGCACCGACGTGGAGACGTCCGATACGCAGGGCGTTTTGGACGGCGATCTCGACAAGTTCATGGCGGCTTCCCTGGCCGCGCGCATCAAGACCGGCGGCGACGTGACGGCGGCCTAAGCCTCACCCGATACCTGCGCAAACGGCTGGCCGCTATCGGGATTCTTTTGTGCCGGCTGGGCCGTCGGTTGATGCATACTCGGCGCGATCCGATTGGTTTCCATAGCCCGAGGTGCCGCCGCCATGACCCAACCCATTCTCGCGCCCGTGATCGCCCTGGTGCTGTGGACCTTCGTGATGTGGGCCTGGCTCTATGCGACGCGCATTCCGGCCATCCTGCGTCTCAAAATTTCGTTGGAGCCGACGGGCACCAAGGATCAAATGAACGCCGCCTTGCCGCCCGAAGTGCGCTGGAAGGCCGACAATTACAACCATCTCCTGGAGCAACCGACGCTATTTTACGCCGTGGCGATCACTCTGGCGCTGGTGGGGGCGGGCGATGGCCTGAACGCCATGCTCGCTTGGGCCTACGTGGCCGTCCGTGTGGTGCACAGTTTAATTCAGGCCAGTGTCAACATCATTAAACTGCGCTTTTCCGTGTTCATGATCGGCTCGCTGGTGCTGTTGGCGTTGAGCGTGCGCGCGGCGATGGTGATTTTTTAGAGACACTTACTCCGGCACGCATTGTCGCCGGCCGCGCACCGTCTGGCATCGTAATCCATCACCGCATTCGAAATTGCTGATGCAGATTTCTCCGATCTTGTCTTCCATGGTGCGCAGGCGCTCGCGTTGTTGGCGGCCCTCCCAGGTGTCCGGGTTGCCGTTGCGGTTGCGCTCCTCCCATGAATTCCATCGCTCGTCGTCGTCGTCGGCCGAGCGCCGCGCCGGGCCGCAAACGCCTTCCGGCTCGAACTGCTGCTTGTAACACCGGTTGCCGCGGTCGCATTCCAGGTCGCTGAAGCAGGTGTCGGCTTCGGTGGCGAGCGTGCCGTCGCGCCCGCGTCCATCCCAAATCCTGCCGTCGTCGGATTTGAACTCGGCGCCGCATTGGCCGCGCACCGCGCCGCGTTCCTTGTAGCACCGGTTGCCGTAACCGCACTCCTGGTCGAAGGAACAGGACTTCGCTCGGTCGTCCGAACGGTTCTGCCCGCGACCGAGGCTCTCGTCGCCGCCCAGCAATTCGCCGAGCACGGACGGCTTTCCGGGGCCGCACGTACCCTTGAGTGAAAGCGGCTTTTTGTAGCAAAGGTTGCCAAAGCCGCATTCAAGGTGGATCAAGCACTCCTTGCCCTTGACCGGCGCGGGCTCTTGTCCGGCGGATTGACGGTCGGGAACCGACGGCGACGGAGCTTCGTCGTCCTCGTCGATGTCCTCGGGCTTCACGCCTTCGGCCAGGGCGCACTTGCCGATGGTGTCGCTGGGGTTGGCCTTGACGCATTTGCCCGCGTCGCCGCACTCAAAGTCGAAGGCGCAGGGGCCCTCGTTCTGGGCCCAGGCCGGCGAGGCCAAGGCCGCGACAACGACTGAAACAACCGTGACCAATCTTGCCATGGGCCACCTCGCGCGATGCGACCGGGCGGCCATGATATCGCGTTTTGAATTAGTTCATCCAGGGCTTCAGATAGTCCGCGCCCATGTTTGCCATATTTCGGGCCGCCATGTTGAAGGGCGGCTTGAGCGTGCCGGTGAAGCGGGCGTCCAGCAGGGCCTTGTAATGGGCCTGGGGCTGAAGCTGGCGCCGCGCGCAGTCGAACTCGAACCAACGCACGCCCACGGCGAGGTGCTTGATCTCGTCGGTGAAGATGCGGTCGAGGAGGACGGCGGTGGCCTCGTCGCCGTTGCCGCGCAGCTTCACGCAAGTCTGCGGCGTGGTGTCGAGCCCGCGCGCTTCCAGCGTCATGGGGATCAGGGCGAGGCGTGCGAGCAGGTCATCGGCGGTCAAGCTTGCCGCTTCCCACAACCCATCGTGGGCGGGCAGGTCGCCATAAGTTATGCCCAGTTCGTTCAAGCGCGCGGCGAGATCGCGAAAGTGCTCGGCTTCTTCCTGGGCGACGGCGACCCAATCGTCGAAGAAGGCGCGGGGCAGCTCGCGGCCAGCGAAGCGGGCGACGATGTCCCAGGCCAAGTCCACTGCATTGAGCTCGATGTGCGCCAGCGCGTGAACCAACGCTAGCTTGCCCTTGGGCCCCGTGGAGCGCTTGGGCATGTGCGAGGCGGGCATGAGCACGGGCTTCTCGGGCCGGGCCGGGCGCGAGGGCGGCAATTGATGGCCGATTTCCAGTCCGCCCGCGCGCCAAGCCGTTGACGCCTCGAAGGTCAGCGCGACTTTGCCCGCGGGCTCGGCGCAGCTCAGAACGCCGCACGCAAGGTCGGTGATGGTCACAGGCCCTTCACGGCCGCCAACACTTCCTCTGCGTGGCCGGGCACTTTGACCTTGCGCCATTCGGCGCGGATCACGCCCTTGGCGTCGATCAGGAAGGTCGCGCGCTCGATGCCCATGTACTTGCGCCCATACATGCTCTTTTCCACCCAGGTGCCGTAGGCCTCGCAGACCTTGCCGTCCTCGTCGGCGCCCAGCGTGACCTTGAGCTTGTGCTTTTTCTTGAACTTCTGGTGGCTGGCCACCGAATCCTTCGACACGCCGATGACGACCGCCTTGGCCTTGGTGAAGTTGGGCAAGCCGGCGGTGAAATCGCAGGCCTCCTTGGTGCAGCCCGAGGTGTCGTCCTTGGGGTAGAAGTACAAGATGACGTTCTTGCCCTTGAAGTCGGCGAGCTTGACGGTGCTGCCGTCGTCGGCGGGCATGGAAAAAGCGGGGGCTTTGTCGCCCACGGTGGGCGCGGCAGATTTTTTAGCCATAGGTTGCGTCTCCGGGATGTTGCGTTAGCGGGGAATAGTGTCGCCGAACTTTATACGCGCTTTTTGCGCCGGGCGATCAATTCGTGCGGCGAAGATCTCCGACACGGCGCCGGCCGTGCGCGCCATGAGCGCTTCCACGGCGGCCAAATCGCCCTGGCCCGCCACGCGCGCGAGCTTGGCCGCGAGGCCCGCCGGAAACGGCGGCTTGGCCTGATCGCCGGGGATCAACAAGCGCAGCATGGACTGCAACCGCGTCCACAGTCCCAGGGCTTGGCGCAG
Source organism: Rhodospirillaceae bacterium (assembly GCA_033763995.1). Lineage (GTDB taxonomy): Bacteria > Pseudomonadota > Alphaproteobacteria > Rhodospirillales > Rhodospirillaceae. Next base: position 62,768 of record JANRJL010000032.1, read on the forward strand.
GGTTTCGGCCTCAGCGGCGGCAAGATGCCCGGCCCCCGCCAGCCGCGCGATGGCGGCGGTGAGTTCCGGCGCGTCGGCGGCGCGCAGACCGGGGTGCGCCAGCAGCAAGTATTGAACGATGAACTCCACGTCGATGAGGCCGCCCGCCATGCGCTTGATGTTCCATGGGCCGGTGGAACCTTGGGCTTGGCGCATGCGCGCGCGCATGTCGGCCACGGCGACCACCAGCGCGTCGGGATCGCGCGGCTTGCCGAGTCCGCTTTGAATCGCCGCTTCGATGTGGCCGCGCGCCGCCGCGGAGCCCAAAATCACCCGGGCGCGGGTGAGGGCCATGTGTTCCCAGGTCCAGGCGTCCTCGGCCTGATATTTGGCGAAACCCTCCACGCTGCAAGCCAAGGCGCCCTTGTCGCCGGCGGGGCGCAGGCGCAGGTCCACGTCGAACAGCCGGCCTTGCTGGGACAATGACGTGAGCGCGGTGACGATGCGTTGCGTGAGCCGGATGTAATAGGCCGAAGCGGGCAGCGAGCGCGGTCCATCCGCCGAGACGGCATCCTCGGGGCCGGTGTAGAGCACGACCAGGTCGAGGTCCGAGGTGGGCGTGAGTTCCCGGCTGCCGAGCTTGCCGTAGGCCAAAACCGCGATCTCGCTGTCGGGCACATGGCCGAAGGTCTGCGCGAATTCCTGCTGCACGCGCGGCACCAGGACGGTGATCACCGCCTCGGCGATGTCGGCGATGGCGCGCCCCGCCGCGAGGGGGTCCAGCAGGCCGCGCAGCACCTGGGCGCCCACCTGAAAGCGGTGTTCGTTGGTCCAGCGCTTGCAATCGTCGATGGCGACATCAAGGTGCGGCGAGGCGCCCACGGCCTTGGTGAGTTCGCCGATCAAATCAGGCAGCGGCGCCGGCGGCTCGAAGAAGCGCGGGTCCAGCACGAAGTCCAGCAGGGCCGGATTGCGCGCCACGTCCTCGGCCAGTTGCGGCGCGTCGCCCATCAGTTCGGCGATGAAATCCAACAGCTTGGGATTGGAATAGAATACCGAGAGCAACTGCACGCCGGAATTGATCTGGTTCATGCAAGTATCGAACCGCAGGAACGCCGCGTCGGGTTCGGTGGTGCGGCCGAAGGCCGTGAGCAGGCGGGGCATCAATTCGGTGAGGATTTGGCGCGCGCGCAGCGACTTGGTGGCCTTGGCGCGGCCCGTGTGCCACACGCGCACGGCGCTGGAGACGGCGCCGGGGTTCTGGAACCCCAGCTTGCGCAGCGTCTCCAGCGTGTCGGGGTCGTCCTCGGTGCCGGTGAACACCAGGTTGCCTTCCACGCCGAGTGTGGGGGCATCCTCGAACAGCGTCGCGTAGTGGCCTTCCACCGTGCGCAGCACCGCCGTGAGCGCATCGGAAAACGCTTGGGCGTTGTCATAACCCATGAAGGCCGCGATGTGCGCGAGCCCCGCCGCGTCGGCGGGCAGTTTCTGCGTCTGCTCGTCGTTGATCATCTGCAAGCGGTGTTCGAGGCGGCGCAGGTACTCGTAGGCCCAGTGCAAATCATCGCGCACGGTTGGCGCCACCACGCCCAGATCGGTCAGCACGTCCAAGGCTCGGAGTGTCTGCGATGAGCGTGCTTCGGGTTTGCGGCCGCCCCAAATCAACTGCTGCGTTTGCGCGAAGAATTCGATCTCGCGAATGCCGCCGCGCCCGAGCTTCACGTTGTGGCCCGGCACCGTCACCGTGCCGCCGCCCTTGTGGGCGTAGATTTGCCGCTTGATGGAGTGGATGTCCTGCAGGGCGTAGAAGTCCAGCGACTTGCGCCAGATGAAGGTCTCGAGGTCCTTGAGGAACGATGCGGCGGCCTCGCTATCACCAGCAATGAGGCGCGCCTTGATCATGGCCGCCCGTTCCCAATTCTGGCCGTAGCTTTCATAATAGATGGAGGCGGCGCTGCGCGAGACGGCGAGCGCCGTGGACCCGGGGTCGGGGCGCAGGCGCAAATCCGTGCGGAAGACGTAGCCCTCCACGGTGCGCTCTTGCATGATCTTCACCAACTCGCGCGTCAGCTTGACGGCGAATTCCTGCGCCGAGCGCTTGCCGGTGTAGGGCAGGGACGCATCATCGAACAGCACCAGCAGATCGACGTCGGACGAGTAATTGAGTTCGCGCCCGCCGTGCTTGCCGAGCGCGAAGACCATGTACCCGCAACCGCGCTCCGGCCGGTCGGGGTCGGGCAAATGGATCTCGCCGCGCGCGGTGGCCTCGCGCAACAAAAAGCGCACCGTCGCGATCACGCAGCCGTCGGCCAGGTCCGTCAGTGCCCCCGTGACGCGCGCCAGCGGCCATGCGCCTGCGATGTCGGCCAACCCAATCACCTGCGCCGCTTGGCCCTTGATGCGTCTGAGCCGCGCCATCAACTCCGCTTGGGTTGTCGCGCCCGGCGTCGCGACGCCTGTCGCTTGAAGGTCGGCGGCGATGGCGGCCCAGGCCGCCTCCCAGCCGCGGTCCCAGGCGAGTTTCACCAGCTGCGGATGGCGCAGCAGCAAGCCCGAGAGATAGGGGCTATTGCCGAACACGCCGGTGATCAAATGGGCGAGATCGCTTTGGGTTTCGCTCGCCCGCATGAAGGCGGCGAGGCCTGGGTCGTCGACGCCCTCGGCGGCTGTCCACTCGGCCCAAAGGGCCGCCGCGCGCGCGGGATCGAAGGGGCGGGGCAGGGCCGTGGTGGATTGCACAAACACAAAAGAACCCTTAGTAAGACGCCGCCGGGGCCGGCCCGGGCAGCCTTGCCCGCCGGACCCCGATAAATCAAGCGCTTGCGGTCAAATCGCGGGCCCCCGAGGTTGGACGAGCGGGGCGGACGAGCGGCCCGGACGCCGCCTCGACGCCAAACACTATATAATAGAGACGAATGAAAGCCCTCCTGCGCGGAACCATCATTTTGATCGAGGCGGCCCTGGTGGCCGTGGTCTTGATCGGCGCGGCGGTGTTCATTCAGTTGGCGCGCGGGCCGCTCACGCTCGACCCCCTGGTGCCCTACGTCGAGACGGCGCTGGGCCAACTGGCGCCCGACTATTCCTTCCGCATCGCCGCCGCCGAATTGTCGTGGCAAGGCCGCACCCGCCGCCCCGACCTGACCGTCAAGAACGTCCAGGTGCGCACGGCGGCCGGCGAAGTGATCGCCGCCTTCGCCGCCATGGACGTGAGCCTCGACATTCCCCGACTGCTGCGCGGCCAGATGGTGGTCGAGCACCTCGGCATCACCAGCCCCGTCGTGCGCGTGGTGCGCCGCATGGACGGCAGTATTCGTCTTGGGCTCGAGGCGAGCGTCGGCGCGTTGAGTCAGGCCGTGCCGTCGTCCGAACCGAGCGTTGGCGGCGAGGATCGCGCGGCGGCCCTGGCGGCGTTGCTGGTCGGCGCCTTGCGCGCGCCGACGACCGACATCGCCGCGGGCGACATGCGCCCCTCGCTCGAAAGCGTGGACATTACCGGGTCCACGGTCGTGCTGGTGGACGAGCCCAGCGCCCAGCAATGGATCGCGCCCGACGCGAGTTTGCGCTTGCTCGGCCAAAGCGAAACCATGGAGATCGCCGCCACCCTGCCCATCGTCGGCAGCGGCGCGACGCTCACGGTCGACGTCGCCGGACGCTACACCTACGCGGCGGGACTGTTGTCCTTGACGGCGTCCTTCGACGGCGTGCGGCCCGCCGCCTTCGCCGGGCTCGGCGAGGCTTTGGCGCCCATGCGGGCCATCGACGCGCCCCTGAAGGGCAGCGTCGAGGTCAATCTGATTCCCGACAATCTGCGCTCGCAAGTGGCCTGGGGACGGCTCGACCTGACCATCGGCGCGGGCGCGCTGGCTTTGCCGCCCGAGTGGGGCGGCACGGTGGCGGTGTTGGGCGGCGAACTCAAGGCGGCCATGAGCGGCGGGTTGGATCAGATCGCGGTTGAGAACGTCTCCGTGCGCATCGCGCGCGAGGGCCCCGGCGAGCCGGTCCCGACGATTTCCGCCGCCGCGCGCGCCGTCAACCTGCGCAGCGCGCCCGACATCGACATTCAAGCGCGCATCGACGCTTTGTCCGTCCAGGCGTTGAAAGAACTGTGGCCCGACGCGGTGGCGCCCAACACCAAGTCATGGATCGTGCGGAATTTGTTCGAGGGCACGCTCAGCAACGTCACCGCGTCCATCGGCCTAGCCGGGCAAGCGGCGTTCGCGGCGCGGCCCGAGTCATTGGCCCTGCGCGCGGACCTGAGCGGCTTCGACGTCAACTACATCGCCGGCATGCCGCAGGTGGAAAACACCAAGGGTGTGATCAACGTCGGCCTCGACGAGGTCACCATCGCGGTCTCCGACGGCCTCGTGCCCGATGCGGTGTCCCGGCAGGGCCTGCGAGTCGGCCCCGCCCTGCTGCGCATGACGGGCTTGCGCACCGATCGGCAAATGGCCGACTTCGACATCAAGGTGAAGGGCGACTTGGGCGAGGCCTTGCGCCTGATCGATCATGAACCTCTGAAGTACGCCCGGGCCATGGAGGTCGACCCCACGCGCGCGTCGGGAGCCACGGATGTGGACTTGTCGCTCGACTTCCCGCTGATCAGCGATTTGTCCCTGGACGAGGTCAAGATCGGCGTGAAAGCGCAAGTGGCCGACGCGCGCATCGAGGACGTCGTGTTCGGCATGCCGCTGAGCGAAGGCGCCTTGGCCTTGACCGTCGAGAACGACGGTCTCGCCGTGACCGGCACGGCGAAAATCGGCGCCATCCGCGCGGGCCTGACGTGGACCCAAGATTTCACCGGCGCGGAACTGCGCAGCGAATACGCGCTCGACGCCATCATCGAGAACAGCGACCGTGCGGCGATCCAATTGGGCTTCGCGCCCTTCATTCCGCCCAACATCGACGGGCCCATTCGGGCCGAAGTCGTTTATCGGTCGATGCGCGACGGCACCTCCACGCTGACGGCCGAGGGCGACTTGACGCAAGCCGACATGCGCATCGCCGAACTGGGTTGGTCCAAACCCGCCGGGACTCAAGGGCGATTTGAAGCCACCGTGGCCCTGGCGCAAGGCCGGCTGACGGCGGTTCCGGCTTTCAGCGTGACGGCCGCCGACGGCTTCGCGGTGGAGGGTGCCGCGACCTTCGGTGATGCCGCCGTGCTGCAGTCGCTTGAGCTTTCGCGCGCCCAGGCCGGCAAGACGGATCTGGCCGCGAAGGTCACCCGCCGCGAGCAAGGCGGGTTCGCCGTCGACGCCACGGGCAAGTTTTTCGATGCGTCGTATTACTGGAAAGAGCTGGGCAAGGACGAATCGCGCGACCAAGACGAAACCGAGACCCAGCCCGAGCGGGATCAAACGCCCATCGTGCTCACCGCCGCCGTCGATGAGATGAAATTGTCCAGGGGCGGCGTGTTCAAGAACGTGGCGCTGTCCTTTGAACGCGACACGCGGGCCATCCGCAAAGTCGATCTGACCAGCACGCTCGACACCGGCGCGCCGTTCACGCTGAAACTCGAGTCACAAGGCGCCGAACGCGCGTTCACGGGCGCCAGTTCCGACGGCGGCGCGGTGCTGCGCACCATCGGCCTGTTCGACGACATCGTCGGCGGCAAGCTGACGCTCGACGGCAAGCTCACGCCGGCGGGTGTGGTGGAGGGCCAAGCCGAAATCAGCGAATTCCAACTGGTGGATGCGCCCTTGCTGGCGCGGCTGCTCTCGGTCGCGGCGTTGACGGGCATTGTCGACGAGTTGCGCGGTGAAGGCATTTCATTCCGCACCTTGCGGGTGCCGTTCGGCTACGCAAGCTCCACCCTGCGCATCTCCGATGCCGAGATGTTCGGCAGTTCCTTGGGCCTCACCGCCCAGGGCAGCTACCGTTTCACCGATTCCGTGATCGACATGAACGGCACGTTGATTCCGGCCTACGCGCTCAACGCCGCGCTCAACAGCATTCCCATCGTCGGCACGTTGCTGACGGGCACCGAGAAGGGCGGGGGCATTTTCGCGGCGACGTTCAACTGGCAGGGGGCCGCCGCGACCGCGCAGCCCACCGTCAATCCGCTGGCGGTGCTGGCGCCGGGCATCTTGCGGCGGATTTTCTCGATTTTTGGGTCCAGCGCGCCCGAGGCGGCTCAGGCCGCACCTTCAGGCCAAACGCAACAGCGTTGACGTTACCCCTCACCGCCTCGCGCGGCGCGCTCGGCACCCTCTCCCACAAGGGGAGAGGGTTTACATGGAGCGCTCCAATTTAACCTCTCCCCGATGTGGGAGAGGTCGCGACGAAGTCGCGGGTGAGGGGTTACTTAATGGCTTTCCACTTAATGATTCCATGACGCTTTTTGCCCATGGATATCTTTAATTCGCCTTCCATAGCATTCTCACGTATAAATTGGTAATTCTCGTCCGTGACTTTTTCATTTTCAATGCGCACGGCGCCCGACGCAATATGGCGCCTCACTTCACCCTTGCTGGCAGCGAATCCTAATTGAATAAGCGGATCAAGTAGATTCAAGAATACTGTAATGCGCGGTGTAATTAGAGGGCTCCCGCCAATAGAAGCATTAAGTTTACCCATCACACTCGTGGTTGCTGCAGCAGTAACAGTCGGCAAAGCGTCGCCCGCCGCGCCTTCCTCGAAAGTCTTGCGCGCCGTCTCGGCGGCGGCCTCGGCGGCCTCGCGTCCGTGCAGCAAGGCCGTGGCCTCGAAGGCGAGCTTCTTCTTGCCCTCGTTGATCTCGGCGCCCTGCAGCGCCTCGTAGCGCGCGATTTCGTCCAGCGGCAAATCGGTGAACAGCTTCATGAAGCGGCCGACGTCGCCGTCCTCGGTGTTGCGCCAGAATTGGTAGTAGTCGTAGGGCGCCAAACGATGCGCGCCCAGCCACACCGCGCCCGAGACGGACTTGCCCATCTTCTGGCCGGAGGACGTCATGATGAGCGGTGTCGTGAAGCCGAACAACTCCGCGCCAGCGATGCGCCGGCCCAGATCGACGCCCTGGACGATGTTGCCCCATTGATCCGAGCCGCCCAACTGCAGCGTGCAGCCGTGACGGCGGTAGAGTTCGACGAAGTCGTAGCCCTGCAGGATCATGTAGTTGAACTCGAGGAACGTGAGCGGCTGCTCGCGATCGAGGCGCAACTTGACGCTGTCCATCGTCAACATTTTGTTGACGGTGAAGTGCCGGCCGATGTCGCGCAGGAACGGAATGTATTCCAGCTTGTCGAGCCATTCGGCGTTGTTCGCCAGGATGGCGTCGGTCTTGCCGGTGCCGCCGAACGTCAAAAAACGGTCGAACGTCTCTTGAATTTTGGCGATGTTGGAGTCGATAGCGGCGTTGTCGAGCAACGCGCGCGTTTCGTCGCGGCCCGAGGGGTCGCCGATCTTGGTCGTGCCTCCGCCCATGAGCGCGATGGGCCGGTGCCCGGCCTGCTGCAGGCGGCGCAGCATCATGATCTGCACCAGGTGGCCGATGTGCAGACTGTCGGCCGTGGCGTCGAAGCCGATGTAGCCGGTCACGATCACGCTGGCGGCTTTTTCGTCCAGGCCCGCGAGGTCGGTGCACTGGTGCAGGTAGCCGCGCGACGTCAGGGTGTGGATCAGGTCGGACTTGGTAGTGGCCATGGCGGTGATCTTATCGGCTTGTCTTGGTGTGTCGTGTTCGCTTAACAAGACAAAGCACGACAGGGCGCGGTGCTTAGCACGGGGGGCGGCCTGCGACAACGGACGGAGACATGGGGCGAAATCTCAAGGAATCCGGCCCGCTCAAGGTCATCGGCCTGATGAGCGGCACGTCCATGGACGGCATCGACGCCGCCTGGCTGGAGACCGACGGCGAGGCCGTGGCCGCCTTCGGCCCCGCCGTGGCCAAGGCCTATAGCCCCGATTTCCGCACGCGCCTGCACCGGTTCATCGCCGCCGCGCCCGAGCGCCATCATCCCGCGGCGGCGCGGCTTGAAGCGGAACTGACCGACCTGCACGCGGCCGCCGTTCACGAACTCGTGGAAAAAGCCGGCGCCTTGCCCGACCTGATCGGTTTTCACGGCCAGACGATTTGGCACCGCCCGCAACGGCGCGCCACCTGGCAGATGGGCGACGGCGCCAGGCTGGCCAAGGCGATGAACGTGCCGGTCGTGTTCGACTTCCGCGCCAACGATGTCGCCAGAGGCGGCCAGGGCGCGCCGCTGGCCCCCGTGTTTCACGCGGCTTTGGCGCGGGCGCTGCCCAAGCCCGTGGCGGTCATCAACATCGGCGGTGTGGGCAACATCACCTGGATCGGCGAGGGCGACGACTTGCTCGCCTTCGACACGGGGCCCGGCAACGGACTGCTCGACGATTGGATGCTCAAGCACATGAACGTGCCCATCGACCGCGACGGCAGGATGGCCCTGAGCGGGCGGGTCGACGCCGAGCGTCTAGCGCGCATGCTGAGCAACAAGTACCTCGCGCAACGTCCGCCCAAGTCCTTGGACCGTTTCGATTTCACCGCCGATTCCATCAAGGGCCTCAGCGTCGCCGACGGCGCGGCCACGCTGGTGGACCTGACCGTGGCCTGCATTGCCCAGGCGCTGGCCCATTGCCCCGCAAAGCCCAAACGCCTCTTGGTCACGGGCGGCGGGCGGCACAACCCGGCCATGATGGCGCGCCTGGCCGCGCTGACCGAATTGCCGGTGGACCCCGTCGAGCGCGAAGGCTGGCAGGGCGACATGCTCGAGGCCCAGGCCTTTGCCTACATGGCCGCGCGCAGCGTGCGAAACTTGCCGCTGAGTTTTCCCACCACCACGGGCGTGCCCGCGCCGATGGTGGGCGGAAAATTGGTTCAGTCTAATTGACGAGATTTTCCATCGGCACATCAAGGGCGAGTGCAATCGACTTGAGAGCCGTTGCGCTCCCTCCCTTGGCACCGGTCTCGATTTCCGACAAATATGCCGTCGAAATGCCTGCGGTCTTCGCCAAACTGCGCTGCGTCAATTCGCGGTGCTCGCGGTACACGCGGACAGGATTCTCGCCGGCCAGAATACGGTCAAGGACGCAGGTTGGGAAAGTTGGCTCGCCGCGGCTCTGCGCGATCTCGAGCAAGTCTTGAAGGTCGACGACTTTTTGGCGAAGTTGATCCGCGGTCAACTTGTCCAGCAAATTCAAGCCACGCGCTGCGCGCGGTTTTTTCGCACTCGGTGACGCTGTCCGGTGTGATGGTGTTTTGCGGTGTGTCGCCGAGCGTGCCATAAAATCAAGCCTTAGAGTTGCCAGATCCTAATCATAAGTATCTTCGCTCCGCCGGACGACTCGCGCAACGACCCAAGTCTCACCTTGACGGTCCATGAGCGCGCGAAGATGACCCACGCGCAATCGTGCCTCATGGCGCGAGGCGGTGAGATATTTGAAATTCGTTCCGCCGCGCTGCGGAAAATTCACCGGATTGGCCGCGTACCTGAGCGCCTCGGTCTTCAACCGATCCACGGCCGCGCGATCGAGTTTGGCGAGTTCCGCCATGTCGCGTATCGCTCGCGCCGACCATAACAGGATCATGCGCCATGTTCGCCAATGGCGAACTATTTGTCAAGATTCGGCTGTTATGGCGCTTCAGCCCGCCGCTTTCTTCTTGTGCGTGGCGGCATGGCCGCCGGCGCGGCGCATGTCGACGTAGCTGCCGGCCGCGTCCACCAACTCGTCCATGTGGTCCTTGAAGAAGTGGTTGGCGCCCTTGATGAGGGTGTAGTCGATGGTGATGTTCTTCTGCATCTTGAGCTTGTTGACGAACTTCTCCACCGACGGCTCGGGCACCACGTCGTCCTGGGTGCCCTGAATGATCACGCCCGAGGACGGGCAGGGGGCCAGGAAGGTGAAGTCGTACATGTTGGCGGGCGGGGCGACCGAGATGAAGCCCTCCACCTCTGGCCGGCGCATCAGCAACTGCATGCCGATCCACGCGCCGAAGGAAAAACCCGCCACCCAGCAGGCCGGGGCGTTGGGATTGACCGACTGCAGCCAGTCCAGGGCCGAGGCGGCGTCGGACAATTCGCCCTGGCCGTTGTCGAATTCGCCCTGGCTGCGGCCCACGCCACGGAAGTTGAACCGCAGCACCGAAAAGTTGCGGTTCACGAAGGTGTGATAGAGGTTGTAAACCACCTTATTGTTCATCGTTCCGCCATGCTGCGGATGGGGGTGCAGGATGATGGCGATGGGCGAGCGCGGCGTGGCGCTGTGGTGGTAACGGCCCTCCAAACGCCCTTCCGGGCCCGTGAAGATGACTTCAGGCATCGGTTTTCCCGTCTTTTCGACTGATTTTCATTTTGTTCGCCGTGGGGGTGCCTATTTAGGGAATAGGCGCCCCGACTGCAAACCTATTCTGACCCTGGTTGATGCCGGGAGGGCCAGAAAATTCGCGGAAAACCGAGGAATCGTCGAAACTCTTGACCCAGGATGATCCGTTGGCCGCGGTGCGCCGTACCAAGTTGCAAGTGGCCCATCAGATTTTCGGCGACCCACAAATCAATCGAATCAAGGAGTTAGAAGTGCGCAATTCGTCCCGAGCCCGATACGCCGTGGCAGCCCTGGTGGATCTGGCCCAAAGTCAATCCCGCCGTCCGGTGGCCTTGGCCGATATTGCGCAACGCCAGGCGGTTTCGGTCTCCTATCTGGAGCAGGTGTTCGCGCTGCTGCGCATCAACGGCTTCGTGAAAAGCGTGCGCGGGCCCGGCGGCGGCTACCTGCTCTCGCGCACTCCAAACGAGATTCGCGTCTCCGACGTGTTCACCTCTTTTGCCGCCTCCCAGGCCGCGGCTGACGGGGATCGGGACAACGACGACGTCGCGCGCGGCAATACGCCGACGGCGAAGCTGTGGGACGCGCTCGACGCCGAGACCATGCGGTTCCTGTCCAACGTGACCATCCGCGACGTCGTGGACGGCACGATTGTCGGCAGCAGGCCAGTTCGGCACGCTCAAGCAGCCGAATAATTCGCGGCAAAAATCCGCGCCGGAAATCGGCTTCCGCTCTATAATCGGGTCGTCATGACCCGTTCGACGCCCATCTACCTCGACTACAACGCCACCACGCCCGTCTCGGCCGAGGCCAAGGCCGCCATGACGGCCGCCATGGACGTGGCCGGCAATCCCTCGTCGATCCATCGCATGGGCCGGGCGGCCCGCGCGCTGATCGAGGACGCCCGCGAGGCCGTGGCCGCCCTGGTGAAGGCCAAGCCCGCCGACGTGATTTTCACATCCGGCGGCACCGAGGCCAACGCGCTGGCGCTCAAGGGCCTCGCGCGCGCCATGGGCTGCGTCGGCACCGTGTGCTCGACGGTGGAGCACCCCTCTGTGCTGGCCAACATGTCCGACCTCGACAGTTTCATCGCCGTCGATACGCATGGAATCGTCGACCTCGGCGCCCTGGAGACGCGGCTGAAAAAATCCTCCGGCAAGCTCTTGGTGTCGGTGATGTTCGCCAACAACGAAACCGGCGTGCTGCAACCCATCGCCGAGGTTGTGCGCCTGACGCACGGGGCCGGCGGACTGGTGCATTGCGACGCCATTCAGGCGGCGGGCAAGACGGCCCTCGACATGGCGGCGCTGGGCGTGGATGCGCTCTCGCTGTCGGCGCACAAGTTCGGCGGGCCCAAGGGTGTGGGTGCGCTGGTGTTGCGTTCTGGAATGTCGGTGTCGCCCCTGTTCGAGGGCGGTGGCCAGGAAAAAACGCGCCGCTCGGGCACCGAGAACGTCATCGGCATCGCGGGATTTGGCGCCGCCGCGCGCGACGCTGGCGCGTGGCTCGCCGCCATGCCGCGCATCGAGAAATTGCGCGACGGTTTGGAAGCGCGGCTCGTTCAATCGGCACCCAGCGTCGTGGTGCATGGCCGTGCCGTTCCGCGTCTCGCCAACACCAGCTGCCTCTCGGCGTCCGGTGTCGCCAGCCAAACCCAGGTCATGCAACTGGACCTGGCCGGGCTGTGCGTGTCCACGGGCTCGGCCTGTTCCTCGGGCAAGGTCACGTTGTCGCACGTGCTCAAGGCCATGGGCGTGGCCGACGAGCTGACCGCTTCGGCGATCCGCGTCAGCCTGGGCCCGGACACCACCGAAGCCGATGTGAACGCGTTTCTTGACGCCTACGGCCCGATTGCGCAGAAGAGCGCGGGCAACCTGGCCGCTGCGCAGTAAGCTATCGGACCCGTCATGTCGGAAACCGTGAACATCGTTTTTGTGGAACGCAATGGCGCGCGCCGCGAGGCCGCCGCCAAGGCGGGCATCAGCCTGATGCAGGCGGCCAAGAGCATCGGGATCGACATGGAAGGGGCCTGCGAGGGCTGCATGGCGTGTTCCACCTGCCATGTCATCGTCGACCCTGGCTGGTACGCCAAACTGGCCGCGCCCAAGGAAGCCGAGGCCGACATGCTCGACCTCACCTATGGTGTGACGCGCCATTCGCGCTTGGCCTGCCAGGTCACGTTAACCCCGGCACTTGAGGGCTTGGTGGTGCGCCTGCCCGCGACGACCAGGAACATGATGGATTGATAATATTTTCAGTCAAACCGTTTGACTCTTCTTGCAATAGGCTCTGTCATTTTAGGATCGAAACGTACGGCACCGATCAATGTGCGCTGATTGTGAAGTGAGCGCTTTTGTTCGGATAGTCCGCGCAAAAGCACTTTCTCGATCTTAGGTCGCTTTAGTTGGCTCCTCAGTTTCCAATAACCAGGTTCGCCAAAGCGACTCATGATTGTGCCAAGAGTCAACTCACTTGCGAACTTGGCGAAGCCAACATCCGGCAACGGCATGCCTGCCAATGCGCCAACGGCCGCGAATCCTATACTTGCCAACCACGAACGTTGTTCCGCGGTTCTCGGCGCTGCGAAATGAACAGCTAAAGCATTCGCGTATGCTTTCGCTGCCATTTCTGCGTCTTTGCGAGCGACCTTGCCGGAGACAAAAGCATTGGCCTCGGCAAGAAACAGCCCTTTGGCTTTGCCAATAGGAGTGTCCGTTCTCACAAGCGCTCGTATCAGTTCCGGTTCGAGCTGGATCGCAAAGTGTGGAAGGTCGAGCAGCGGAATTGTCTGGTCCGCTGGCAAACTATTGGTTTCCACCGCAAGTAGGTCATTGAAGGCGCGAGCGAAACGAGTCTCGGAGGTAACGCTGAATCTCAGCGATGAGTTCCTGAAATGATAATCGAGATTGATCCCGAAGTTGATGTGATAGATTTCGTTGGCCAGGCCCATGAGATCTGACGTGAAACATCGTCCGCCAGCCTCGCTTATTTGCCTTGTATCATTCACAACTTCATATTGTGTCTTTTCAAAGAAGTCGCGTGCTGCTGTCGTCGGTTCCTTGTTCAGTTTGTTAATGACTTTGTCAAAAACCTTCTCAACGCCATACACATAATTTGTTCTGAAGCCGAGTTTTTCGATCGTTTGCCCAGCCGGTTCTTCGGCAACTCGTTCCAACAGAATTCGGAAACCATCTCCCATATCTACGGGCGGCCAACCGTAGTAGTGTTTATTCTTGGCTAGTTCGGAACCAAGTTTAACGAGTGTTCGTCTTAACGGTCGCCATTTGCTTTTGTCCGCGACCAATAGCTCATAACTCTTAATCTTCTTGGCCATCTGGACGGGCATGTCATGATATTGCTCAATGTCGCTCATGCGCGTGAGGATTCTGATAAATCCTTCACGAATAAGTGCGAGAATGATGCTGTTCTCGCCCTTCAAGAGATCACGTCGCGCTTCAGGGTGATTAATCAGATATCCGTCATTGATCAGAAGCGCATTTCCAAAAAAAGCGTGGTCCAAGATCGTGTTGATCAGAAAGTTCTTGCGTTTAACGTTGGTTCCCGGCCATGGAAACCTAAGCACGACATCATCAATTGTACCCAAGTAAACCAGGCCGTTACTGTCTATTGTCATTTGCGCGCTGCGGCTGAGTTGACGGATTGGGTAGGTATCTTCATCAATCTGACTCGATTTAACAATAATGCCTGGTTTTGAGGTACCCTTCTCGGGATCAGCCATTCAAGAGTCGGCAAATAGTTCTTTCGCCGAGCTATTGTAGCCTTGGCTTGACTGAAGCGGTTCCTTGCCCCAGATACCGGCTTTGCTGCGGCCCCCGAAGACCACGCCCTCAAAGACCAAGACGATGCCCGATCTCAACTCCCTCGGTTTGCCCAAGGCCCCGCGCCAGACGCGGGTGGTGGTGGCCATGTCGGGCGGCGTCGACAGCTCGGTCACCGCGGCCCTTCTGGCCCAGCAAGGCTACGACGTGGTGGGGCTGACCATGCAGCTTTACGACCATGGCGCTGCCACGGCCAAGGCCAAGTCGTGCTGCGCGGGCCAGGACATTTACGACGCCCGCCGCGTCGCCGACCGCATCGGCATCGCGCACTACGTGCTCGACTACGAAGCCACCTTCAAGGCCGACGTCATCGACAAGTTCGCGGACTCTTATTTGCACGGCGAAACGCCCATACCCTGCGTGATGTGCAATCAAACCGTGAAGTTCCGCGATCTGCTGAAGGCGGCGAAAGATGTCGGCGGCGATTGCCTCGCCACCGGCCATTACGTGCGCCGCGTCGACGGACCGGCGGGGCCCGAGTTGCATCGCGCCACCGATCCCGACCGCGACCAAAGCTATTTCCTGTTCGCCACCACCAAGGCGCAGCTCGACTACGTGCGCTTTCCCCTGGGCGGGCTCATGAAGCCCGAGGCGCGCGAACTTGCCCGCAAGTTGGGCGTGCCCGTGGCCGACAAACCCGACAGCCAGGACATCTGCTTCGTGCCCACGGGCAGCTACACCGACGTGGTGAAGAAGCTGCGCCCGGAGGCGGCCCAGACGGGCGAGATCGTGCACGTGGACGGGCGGATGCTGGGCCGTCATGACGGCATCGTCAATTACACCGTCGGCCAGCGGCGCGGGCTCGGCATCGGCGGCGAGGCGGAGCCGCTGTACGTCGTGCGCATCGACCCGGCCACCGCGCGCGTCGTGGTCGGCGCCAAGGCCGATTTGCTGCGCGATGCCTTCAACCTGCACGGCGTCAACTGGCTGGGCGAGGGCGCCGGCATTCCCGAAGTGGGTGTCACCGCGCGCGTGAAGCTGCGCAACACGCAAGCCCCCGTCGCCGCCACCGTGCTGCCGGGCCCGATGGTAGATGGTGCGTCCGGCACGGCCCACGTGGTGCTCGACCAGCCCGAGGCGGCCGTGACGCCGGGCCAGGCCTGCGTGTTTTATGACGGCGAGCGCATGCTGGGCGGCGGCTGGATCGCGCGCGAGGACGCCAAGGCCTTCGTGCCGCACAACATGCGCCGCGCCCCGGCTGCCGCGCGCGCCGCCGCGGCCGGCTGAGACCCTTGATTTGGGCCGCTTTTCGCGCGCTGCCGTCTCGTCCTTCTGCCGTTTGACTTTGGCCCCTCCGGCTCGTAAATAAACCGCCTTCCGCAGCCTCGGCGATATCCCGGCGCGCGGAAAATGTGTGGTACGGCGCGGTAGCTCAGGGGTAGAGCAGCGGGGTCATAATCCGTAGGTCGGGGGTTCAAATCCCTCCCGCGCTACCAATCGAACGGTCGGGCTTTTCTAGACGGCCCAGCAAACACAAACCTATACCCTGCAATCGCAAGAAGCCTCGCGCCCCTATGGCGCCGGCGTCGGTTTGCCGGCGCGCTCGATCTCGGCCAGGGCTTCCAGCGTCGCCGCCACAACCAATTTGTGTTGCGCCGACTGGTCAATCTCCGGCGCCCAGTCTTCTTTGTAGCCGCCGCCGCTGAACGCGCCGAAGTTCATGTGAATGCCGCCGGGAATGGGCACCCAGCGGCTGCCCGGCGGGAACAGATGACGCTGGCGCGCGAACGTTTCGGGTGGCGCGCCGTCAAGTTTCGCGCGGTGAATCTGCCACACCGGCTTTTGCCAGTCGGCGAGGCTCGCGAAGGTGGGCGGGAATGAATCCCAGATGATCACGCCGTCGAGCGCGTCGCGGTGCGCGTTGGCAAAGATCGCCGCCGCGGTGCCGCCGACCGAATGCCCGATGATCGCCCAATGCTTCATGTCGGCGTTGGCGGCCAGCACGCCGGCGGCGCGGTCGGTGCTGAGGATGGCCAGCTCGAAGGGCATGGGCACCGCGATGACGCGATAGCCCGCCGCGGCGACCGACCTCAACGTCGGGGCATAGCCGCGAATATCGGTGAAGGCCCCCGGATAAAAGATGACACCAAGGCGTTCTGGGCCGCGCAGGGGCCGAAACGTCAGGTACTCGCCAAACTCGACCTTCACCTCGTCATCGGGCGTCGCCGCGGCGATCGCGAGAGGCGAGGCGTCGGCATGGCGCGCATATTTTTGCTGCCACAGTGCCGCGAACGTGAGCGCCACCAGCGTGACGACGACGGTGGCCGTCCACCTCAAGGCGCGCAATGCTTTGAAGCGCATGGTTTTCACGCGCTCTTGCGCGCGGAGGGTTTGAGATCGTTGATGCCCCAGAATTCCAGTTCGCGCTCGAAGGTCCACAGGGGATGGACACGGTTCAAGTCGGCCAGGTCCTCCTGTCGGGCGAAGTCATAGCCGTTGCCCTTGTCATGGTACCATTCGGCGTAGCGCAGCGGGTAAACCACTTCCTCGGACACGCGGCTGAGAATTTTCATCAGCCAGAGCGGAAACTGGCGATAGCGGAACTTTGTGCCGTGTCGGTTGCAGCGTTCGGCAATTTCCACAAGCTGGTGGCCCGTGACCGCGCTGGACGCCAGCGACAAATTCTCGTTGGTGAACACTTCGGGGTATTCAAAGCACGTGCCCACCCATTTGCCGACGTCGCGCACGTCGATCCAATTCACCATGAAATCCGGGTCGGTGATGCCGGGGATGTTGTTCTCGCCGATCATGGTGCGCGACAGGGCGCCGCTGCCGCGAAAGTGCTGCTGCGCCGTGTAGTCGAAGCGGTGCATGGCGTAATAGTAGGCGGGCCGGTAAATGCACGTGACATTAACGCCTTGACCGCGCAGGAAATCCGACAAGCGCAGCTTCTGGTCGATCCACCACGGAATTTGCGGCGCGTCATCGGCGATGCCGGTGACTTTGTCGGTTGGGAAGATCAGCGTGATGACCTGGCGCACCGACGGGTTGGCCTTGAGCGCCGCGAGCGCCGCCGTGACTTGGCGCATGACCACGGCACGCCCGCCCACCGGATCGTTGCCGTGATTGGTGATCTTGCCGGCCTTGCTGGTGTTGGCGGTGTTGTAGAGCACCACGCCCGTAGCCCCGGCGAAAGCCTTGCTGAGTGTTTCGGCCGAGTTCATGTCCACGCCCGAGTGCAAGGTCAGCAGCCCGGGGCTCTCGGCCTCGGCTTTCTTGAACAGGGCCTCCAGCCGCGCGGCGGCCTGCGTTCCCGGCGTGCGATAGAGCGCGCGTACGCGAAAGCGTTTCGTGGCGACAAGTTCCTCGACAATCGCATAACACTCCCACCCCGTGGCGCAGGTGACGGCGATGGTTGGCAGATCTTTCGGCGTCGTTGCGCTTTGTGCTTGGGTTCGCTCGGCTTTGCGCGCGAGCAGGGCGTCCACCAGCCGCTTGTTGTTGGCCTTGATGGCTTGCTGAGCAAACTTAACGGCAGTGTCGCGATCCATGAATCTCAACCTATCTGGGAGTTGTCGGTGCGTCGTCGGCGGTGGTGATGACCGTGCCCGGTTCCATGGCGCCGGTGGCTACCGCCTTCAAATACTCGACCGTCGCCAGGTGGCAATAGCTTTGCCCCTTCAAAATCTCCGGCAGCAGCCACGTGTACCAGCTCTCGGGGTCCTGATAGAGGCCGGGCGAGCTGACATGCACGGCGCCGTCCGCGCCACGGTAAATGGTGCGAAAGTCCGTGAGGTACTCTCGGCCCGTGACGAAAGGCACGTCGGGGTCGATCACAAAGGCGGCGGCGCGCTGGGCGGCCTCGGCTTGGCCCGCGCTGGTCAGTTCATCGACGGTCTGTTGTTGCAGCATGCGCGCGATATCGGGGCAGAACAACTGTTGGCCCGCCGCACGTGCCCCGTAAACTTCGCGCAAATGCCCCGACGTTTTCATCTTGCAGGATACAACAATGGGCATTTTCCCCGCGTAGGTCGCGACTTGGTAGATCTTCAAAGGTTGGACAGCGGGCTTTGAGTGCCGGTACGACGGCATGTCGGCGAACACGGTGTTTTCGCCGACCATGGTCGTGCCGGCGAGGACTTTCTGCACCTCGACGCAGAACTGCGGCGAGGTGCTCGCGGGCAGGGGCTCCGCGCGCAGCGCCGATGTCGGGTGCAGGGCCAGGAACGAGATGAGGACACCGGCAACCGCGGTCGTGCGACTCATGCCGCCTGCCGTTTTTCGCGGGCTTGCGTGTCTCACGGCGCGATCGCCTCGCCCGGCAGCGGCGGCGTGCTCGCCGGCAGGCGATAGGCATTCATCCGTTGCTCGAAGGCGTAACCCAGCGCCAGAAGTTTCGGTTCCGAGAAGGCCCCGCCGAGGAACGACATCGTCACGGGCATGCCGTGGCTGGTGAAGCCGGCGGGCACCACCAACTCCGCGAAGCCCGCCAGATTGACCAGGAACGACGGGCCGCGATACCCGGTCAAGGGATCGGGTGTCGCATCCACCAGGTCGAAGGGGCGCGCCCGCGTCGGGTAAACGATGGCATCGAGGCGCTCGGCGTGCATCACCCCCTCGATCACCGCTCGCATGTGGGGCAGCCCGAGCCGGCGAATGGCGTCCACCTGGTCCTCGGGCGCGGGCGCCGGTGCGCCGGGCCTGACGAACTCGGCCCAACGGCCGGGATTGGGAATCGCGCCGTCGGCGTCCGGCGCGGTCAGCGCCATGGCGCCGCCCATCAAGTCATCGAAGGTTTTCGGATAGCGCCGGTCCAGCGTGGCGAGATAGCCCTGAATTTGCGCGCGGAACTCGCTGTTCATCACCGTGGTGAACCATTCGACGCCCGTTTCGCGCAGCCACTTGGGGAAACTCACGTCGATCACGTTCGCCCCGGCGCGGCGCATGGCCGCGAGCGATGCTTCCGTCACCCAATCGACGTCGCCGTTCTGGCCCATGAAATCGCGCGCGATGCCGACGCGCGCGCCCTTGAGCGCATCAGCGTCGAGCGACATCGCGTAGTCTTTCGCGTTCTTGCCCTCGCCGGTGTGCGTGACCGGATCGGCCGGATCGACGCCCGCGAGCGCGCCCAACAACATCGCCACGTCGGTGACGTTGCGGCCCATGGGGCCCACGGTGTCGAACGACAGGGCCAGCGGCACCACGCCGTCGCGGCTGATGAGCCCCATGGTGGTCTTGAGGCCGACGATGCCGTTGGCCGCGGCCGGCACGCGCACCGAGCCGCCGGTGTCGGTGCCGAGCCCGGCGGCGGCGAACGCGGCGGCCAGGGCCACGCCGCTGCCGCCCGAGGAGCCTCCGGGCGAGCGCGCGGCGTTGTAGGGGTTGCGGATCCGCCCGCCGAGGGAACTCAGTGCCGGCCCGCTGGCGAACTCGCTCATGTTGGTCTTGGCCAGGATGATGGCGCCGGCTTGGCGCAGGCGTTGCACGACGAAGGCGTCATCGGGCGGCAGCGAGTCCTTCAGCATGAAGGAGCCGGCGGTGGTGGGCAGGTCGGCGGTGTCGATGTTGTCCTTCACCACGATGGGGATGCCGTGCAGGGCCGAGCGCCGCTTGCCGGCCTTGCGCTCGGCGTCCAGCGCGGCGGCGGTTTCCAGCGCCTTGGGATTGATCACCATGACCGCGTTCAGTTGCGGCCCCGCGCGGTCATAGGCGGCGATGCGGGCCAGGTACAGCCTGACCAATTGCTCCGAGGTCACCGTCCCGGCGTCGAGCGCGGCGTTGAGTTCCTTGATGGTCGCCGTGGTGAGGTCGAGCGCCGGGCTGGCGCGGGCGAAACCCAAAACCGCGACCAACACGACCGCAGCGAGGGTACGTCTGATAGGAAGCAGGAACATGGTCACCGTCCTGGCCAAAGGGATCGCACTGTAGCCATGAGTCTTCACTATAACGATCAGCCGGGCCAGACTAAACTGCGCCGAGGCCCCCGATCATCATCGCTGTTGTCCATGATTCCCAAACGCAAACCGCTTCCCGGCAATCGCAAGTCGCGGCGCGCGGCGGGCCTAGCGCCGCGAATCAAACGCGGCGGACCCAAGGGGCCCTCGGGCGCGCAGCTGGCCGAACAACTGGCGCGCGCAGTCGCGGCCAACGATGCCTCGGTCGCGCGCATAGATGGATTAATGATGGGCGAGCGGGCGGTGATGTTTCATCGCACGGTGGATGGCAAAAGCGTGTTTGCCTATGCCGTCACGGCCGCCAAAAACCGCGTCACGCTGCACGCCATGCCGATGTATTGCGCGCCGGCCATTCATGCGGCCTTCAAGAAGCGCATCGCGAACGGCGATTTCGGCAAGGGCTGCATCCGCTTCAAGCCCGGCGCCGAGATGGATATGAATGTGATCGCGGAATTGATCCGCGCCTGCGCGGCCGTGACGATTTAGATCGCGCGCCGGGCCGTCAGGGGCGGTGTTCGCCGCGATGATGGTGCGTCGCCGCGCTATGTTCCTTCATCGCCTCTTCATACACTTCCACGGCGGCATCGAGATTCATCAAGAAGATGCCGATACCGACGATGAGGTCGGGCCAATGCGACAGGGTGAGCATCGTGGCGATGCCGGCGGCGATGATGGCGACGTTGGCCACGGCGTCGTTGCGCGCCGAGAGGAACGCGGCCTTGGTCAGGCTGCCCTCGGTGTCGCGGTAGCGCGCCAGCATGGTGGCGCAGGTGACGTTGACGATCAGCGCGCCCAAACCGGCGGCGGACAAGGGCACCGCATCGGGCACCACGGGGGCCGCGAATTGATTCCAGGCCGTCCAGATCGTGGCGAGACCGGGCACCAGCAGCACGGCGGCGAGGCCCATGCCGACGCGGGCGCGCTTCTTCGCCGACCAGCCCAGCGCCACCAGGATCAGCAGATTGACCGCCGTGTCCTCGAGGAAGTCGACCGAGTCCGCGAACAGCGCGACCGAGGCTATCGCCAGCGCGACCGAGAACTCCACGAAGAAGTAACCGAAGTTCAGCAGCGCGACGTTGCGCACGGCGCGGCGGAGGTTGTCCGACTTTGCAGCTTCAGGCATTGAAACTCGTTGATGGTGACATTTGCTTCGGGGTCATCCTGGGCCTCGTGCCCAGGATCCAGGGCCACAACGCCGACAAAGATTGTTGCCCTGGGTCCTGGGAATAAATCCCAGGACGACAGGTGTATTTGATTTCACCTTCCAGCTCACCACCTCACCCCGGTCCGCCCTGATCCATCTCCGCCCACAGCTTGAAGGGCGCGCTGGCGGGCACCTGGCCCGTCTTGATCAGGCGCTGCCATACGCCGCAGGCCTCGATGTAGAACGGCACGCTGCCCGAGAACATCACGTAGGACAGCGCCTCGGCGAGTTCGGGCTCGGGCACGCCCAGGCGGTAACACTCGCCGATGTGCCACTCGAGTTCGCGCTCGCGCTGCAGGCAACCGTGCACGGCGGCCAGCGCCTGGTGAATGAGCCCGGCGCGAATGTCCCTGGCCTTGCCCGCCGCACCGGCGATGAGGTGCGCCAGCGCGCCCATGTACACGGCTTTGCGGTCGTAGCCGGGCAGGTGATGCTGCCAATGCTCGGCGATGAAGGCGGTGGCCCCCGCACCCTCGGCCAGCGCCGTCAGCCGCACGATCAGTTCCACCTCATCTTGCGTGCCGCCGGCCTTCTTGAACTTCACCAGATGCTGCGAGGCGATGTGCTCGCGCCGCGCCGTCAGCACGCCGAGCCACACGAACTCGCGGTCGTGTTCGGACATCACGCGCGGCACCAGCGTCAGCGCCGTGTAGGTGGCGTCGTAGGCCGCGAGCAGCTCCGGCGCGGTCAGCGCCATGAGGCCGTGATGGGGCAGCAGATAGCCGCGTTTGGCCTTGACGGCCTCAAGCCGCTTCAAGGCTGCGGCGGTGTCGATGGGTGGCGCTGGCATGGGCGGCGGGAGTGTGATTACCTGGGACGCGGACAACACCTGAAACTAGAGGCAAACGTGGGTGGAGAGCAACGATTGGCAAGCGTAATTCCGCACCGTTGTCATCCCCGCGCAAGCGGGGATCCAGGTTTCTTGTTTGCCGAACTGCGAAGTTGGCAAACAAACGGATGGATTCCCGCTTTCGCGGGAATGACAAAAGGGTTTGTTGTTGTCGCCCTATTCACTGCGCTTCTCCTCGCCGCGCCCGCCCATGCGGAGAAGGTGCTGCGCCTGGCCATCCCCGGGTTTCCGTCGCTGGGCATGAACCCGCTCACCAGCACCAATTTGCCGGCGCTCTATACCTTGGCGGCGGTCTATGACGCGCTGACCTGGGTCGACAACCAGGGCAACGCCAAGCCCCAAGCGGCCGCAAACTGGAAGGCCGTCAACGAGACCACGTGGGTGTTCACGCTCAAGCCCGGCCAGGTGTTTTCCGACGGCACGCCGCTCGATGCAGAAGCAGTCGCCTTCAGCGTCAACCTGCTGCGCAGCCCCGAGGGGCGCAGCTTCACCGTGTCCGTCGAGGTGCCCTCGCTGCAATCGGCGCGCGCGCTTGATCCGCTCAACGTCGAGATCGTCACCTCGGCGCCCAATCCGTTCCTGCCGCAAGAGTTGAGCCTCATGCGGCTCATGTCGCCGACGAATTGGCGCAAGGTCGGCGACGAGGGCATCAACAAGTCGCCCATCGGCAGCGGGCCCTTCGTGGTGGAGACCTGGACGCCCGGCGTCATGAGCCTCAAGCCCAACCCGCGCGCTTTACGCAAGCCCAAGATCGACCGCCTCGAACTGCGCGCCGTGCCCGACACGCCCGCGCGCGTGCAGGCGTTGCTGGCCGGGCGCATCGACGTGTCGGTGGCGCTGGGCCCCGACGAAATGCCGCAGATCGAGGCGGCCGGGCACACCATGGTCGTGCAGCCCGAGGCCAGCATGATCATCCTGGCTTTCATCACCACCAAGCCCTCGCCGCTGACCGACCTGCGCGTGCGCCGCGCGCTCAACCACGCCGTCGACAAGCAGGCCATCGTCGATACCCTGCTCGCCGGCAAGGCGCCGGTGGCGACCCAAACCGCGCCCACCAACGGCTTCGGCTACGATCCCACCATCCCGGCCTACGAGTACAACCCGGAGCTGGCGAAAAAACTTCTGGCCGAGGCGGGCCATGCCGAGGGCTTCGCCATGACGGCGGAGATTTACGCGGGCAATTCGTCCTTCGCGCCGCTGGTCTATCAGCGCGTGTCGTCGGACCTGGCCAAGGTCGGCGTGCAACTCGACGTGCGCATGGTGCCCATCCCGAAATACGCCAAGGGCCTGCACCAGGGCGAATGGGAGGGCACGGGCATCGGCATCGACTACAACTCCTCGCCGTCGCTCGACCCCTTGCGCGGCTTCATGCGACACTCGTGCATGTGGAAGGCGCCGTGGTACTGCGACGAAACCATCATGCCGCTGCTGAAACAGGCGCTGGGCACCTTCGACCTCGACAAGCGCCGCGAGTTGACCAAGCAGGTGCTGCGCCATCAGCGCGACATGGCGCCGGGCATCCTGCTGCACGAATACATCCGTTTCGACGGCGTGGCCAAGCGCGTGAAGAATTTCTCCATCAACATCGGATTTATTCCGTATGAGGAGATCGAGGTGGAGTAGGGCGCACACCGGCCCCACTTGGCTAACACCCGTTATTATGATAGGTTGCCGGCAATGAGCGGATTTTCGTCATGACGCCCGTGGCGATGCTGCGCAGGATTCGCGATCTGGCGGCGGAGGACGGCAATGTCAGGTTCACCCTCCATGCGCGTCGTCGCATGGTGGAGCGCGGCATCCTGATCCGCCAGGTCATGTCGGTGCTGCGGCTGGGCGTGATCGCCGAGGGCCCCGCGCTCAACGTGCGCGGCAATTGGCAATGCACCATGCGGCGGCTCGCGGCGGGGGCGGAGATTCATGTAGCGGTCGCCATTGAAGATGGCGTTCTCGTTCTCACGGTGTATTAACCACGGTGTATTGACATGGCCTTGTATCACTATCGCGAAAGCGGCCTCGACAACGTCTGGCTCCTGAACGGCTTCGAGAGGCACAAGACCTCCGAAGGGTCAGCCATGTCGTTCAAGAACATCGATGGGCTTCATCAAACGATCGCGCGGGCGTTGATCGCGAAGTCGTCGCGGCTCACGGCCAAGGAGTTTCGGTTTCTGCGCACGGAACTCGATCTTTCCCAAAAAGCTCTCGGCGATGTCATAGGCGCGTCGGAACAAGCCGTCGCGCGCTGGGAGCGCGGCATCACGCCGGTCCCGGCCGCCGAGGACCGCTTGCTGCGGGCCTTGTACCGCGAGCACGCCGACGGCAACGCCAAGCTGTGGGAGATGGCTTCGGCTCTCGGGGCGCGCGACGACAGCCAGGAACTGCGACTGAAATTGCGGCACGGGCGGCAAGCATGGAAAATGGCTGCCTAAGCTGCTTGACTACTTAAGCCCGCCCATTCGTTCTCGCCCCCGTTTATGCTAGCCTTCGTTCATGACCACGGCGCGTGACATGCGCCGTCGGGCCCGGCCGAACGCGATGCACAGGCCGCCGCCATAATTCCCGAACACGTCGACGCCGCGCGCGGGCTCGCGGCGTCCCGGACGCCGACCGCGCCGTGATCTGAGTGCGTCAGTTCAACGACAGGCCAACGCGCAGCCCGAGGTTGAAATTCTGATAGATCAGCGAGTTTTCGAGTTTTTCATCGCCGCGTCCCTCGAGAACTCCCTTATAGCGTGACGCAGACCGGCTGTTCTGAACCGGCGCGCTCAAACTCCCGCCGCGCACGGCACGGCGATGACACGGCGCAGCCATCCAGGCCGAACCGTCGGTGGGCGCGCCGGTGAAGGTGTCGCTGTAGCAATCTTCGGTCCACTCCCACAAATTGCCGTGCATGTCGTGGAGGCCGAAGGCGTTGGGCGCGAACGTTCCCACGGGCGATGTCTGCACGCCATAGCCGTCGGTGCAGTCG
The DNA here is from genome assembly GCA_033763995.1 of Rhodospirillaceae bacterium. Lineage (GTDB taxonomy): Bacteria > Pseudomonadota > Alphaproteobacteria > Rhodospirillales > Rhodospirillaceae. The sequence continues at coordinate 87,756 of JANRJL010000032.1, forward strand.
GTATAGAGCCACGGCGAGCCGCGCACGCTGTCTTTGGCGGATTGGTCGGGCACGTTGGCAAACTTGCAAATGTCTTTCGCATCGTCGCCGAAGGAGTAGCGCGTGGTGGTGCCGGCGCGCGCCGCATATTCCCACTCGGCCTCGCTGAGAAAACGGTATGGCTTGCCGGTTTTGCCGCGCAGCCAATTGACATAATCGTTGGCGTCGGTCCAGGTGATGCATACGACCGGGTGATCGTCGGTTTGCGGGAAGTTGGGGTCTTGCCAGCTTTTGCCGTCCACGGCCTCGCCGCCCCGCGCCCCGGTCCAGACGACGCAGCGGGTGCTTGAAACACGTCCTGTCTCGCGCACGAACGCGGCATACTGGCCGCGCGTGACCTCGAATTTCGAAATCGCGAACGGCCTGGCGATCCGCACCTCATGCTGCGGCCCTTCATTGGGCAATCTGCCGACCTCGGACTCCAGCGACCCGATCAGGGCGTTGCCTGCGGGAACTATGATCATCTCCGGGCAGTCGCGGCAATCGCGAAACACGGCGCCCGCAACAGGTTTGGTTTTCGCGCCATCGGCCGTGCACGCGCTGACGGCAAAGGTGATCGCGGATGCAACGGTCAGTTGAGTCATGAATCTGAACATGGGGCGCGCCCTCCGGGCATGTGATCAAACAAATATTTCATTTATCTGCCCCGATAGACATCCTTGCGATGCCCGACTTTCACAACCAGGACCAGCAACAGGTCGTCCTTGACGACATAGAGCACACGGTAGTCGCCGACACGCAATCGATATCCGCCGCCATGGAGCGCCTTGATATTGCCCGAGGCGCGCGGGTCGTCGGCCAAGCGGTCGAGGGCTTTCAGAATGCGCTCCCGCGCCGGGGCGGGCAGAGCGGCAAGTTCCTTTGCCGCGCGGCGCTCGAACTCAACGCGATACACCACGGCGCTTCGCCAGCTTCACGCCGTGCGTCTTGGCGACGGTCTCGAGCGGAATGCCCTTGCGCCCGCCGCGTTCCCAGGCCGCGAGGCGCTTGCGAATGTCGGCGGCGTCACGACTGTCCTCGATTTCCTCGAGCAGCTTCATGTCGTCGAGCGGCACCAGCGCCGCCAAGGGCTTGCCGCGGCGGGTCAGCACCACGCGCTCCTTGGCGTAAGCCGCACGGTTGATGAGGTCCGAGAGATTATCTCGGGCGTCGGCGGCCGTGACCGGTTCGCGTTCGATCGGGGGCATTTGTTCAATCCGTCCAATTTGTACGATTTGGACAATTATAAGGTAAGCGGACCTGGAGGACCATACCGAATTATTGCGGATCGCCTCGTCGACGAAGACATAATCGATGCCGCATCCTTGAGCCCACCCATTCATTCTGCGCCTCGTTTGTGCTAGCCTTCGTCCATGACCACGGCGCGTGACATGCGCCGTCGGGCCCGGCCGAACGCCCGTGCGGCCCGGCGGTCGCGAGATGTCCCTCCGGCACCGTGGTCCCGCTCGCCCCGGCCCGCGCAATCCCCACAACTCCCGAAATCCCCACAATCCACGAATCTTTGTTTGGTCGCATTTCCACCGACTTGTTTCCTTGGGCCAACTGGTCCCCACTTGTCGGGGAAATGCTCTGGAATAATTTTTCAAAATCGCGCCAGATCGCGCCATGAGTCCGCCTGTTATTTTGGAATCCTCCCTGAAATAACAGGTGGAACAGGCAACCGTTACGCGCAAACCAGTACCATTTTCGAGGGCTCGCGCGAAAATTTTGCGCGCGGGCTTGCATGCGCCGGCGGTTGCAAAGAGCCCTGGCGCCACAACCCCGGGTCACGGTTTATTCACGAAATTCACATATTGCCGCCGCAAGGTTTGGGCTTCATGTATGAGCCCGACAATCGAATCGGCGAGGCCCACGGCGGTGACGATGACAACGGAAACGGGATCAACGACCGGCATAAGGTTGGCCGCCATGGCGGCCCTTGCCGTCGTGGCCATGGTCAGTGCTGCCGGGGCCGCCGAGGACGACGAGGCCAGCGCGGCGATGCCGGTGATCTCCGACATCATGCCCTGCGACCGCCTGGCCTATTCCATTTTGGTGACGGTGAAGAACGTCAAATCGGCCAAGGGCACGGTCACGGTGGATCTGCACGGCGACGATCCCGACAAGTGGCTGGCCAAGGGCGCCAAGCTCGCGCGCATCCGCGAGCCGGCGGTGACGGGCGAGACCAAGGTGTGCATTCCGGTGGACAGGCCCGGCGTTTATGCGCTGGCGCTCTATCACGACAAGGACGCCAACAAGAAGCTCAACAAAACCTGGATCGGCTTGCCGTCGGAGCCCTTCGGGGTGTCCAACGACGCGGCGATCCGCTTGGGTCCGCCCAAGCACGCGGACGCGGCCTTCGAAGTGAAGGGCCCCGCCACGCCCGTGACGGTCAATCTGCGCGGGGATTAATACCAAGCCTCGTAGATTTTGACTCGTTGAAGGATTTGCAAACGACCCCCTCCTGCACCTCCCCCTTCCAGGGGGAGGCAAAGAGGATGAGAGCTTCAATGTTTAATCCCTCCCCAAAAAGGGGAGGGAAAGGGAGGGGTCGTTTCCGAGCCCATCGGTCAAACTCAGAGCAGGTTGGTATAACTCTCTATTTGCCGTCAGCCGCCCAATCTCTGAACACCGACGATGCGGTAGAGGCCCTTGATATCGGCCTTGGCGATGGCGCCGGAACCGGGCGCAAGCGGCAGCACGAACTCAGCCGTTTCGGTCAAGCGGCCCACGAGAAATCCACCGGACTTGCGCTCGATGACGGCGTCCATGCCCGGTGCCACGTTCTGCGTCGTGGCGGCATAGAGCAGATCGCCGGCATCGTAGCGCGGCGCCAGGGTTGCGTCGGTGACCAGGAAGGCGAAGGCGCGATCGTCGTCGGCCAGGAATGGCGGGCGCTGGGTCATCATGGGCGCGGCATCGAAACGCCCGGCGGCGATCTCCACATTGCGGCTGGCGGCACTCAACACCGGCAAGTCGCGGGCCTCGGGCGCGCGTGCTGCGGCGGGCAGGGGCGCGCTGCCCGCCTTGAGGCGCATTTCCTTCAAGGTGCGCGCGGCTTCGGGCGCGCGTTCAATGATCGCGCGTTCGAACACCGGCACGGCCGAGAGCAGGCGCTGCAACGCCGTGGTGTCCAGCGCCGCGACGGGGCGGCGGTCGAGTGCCGTGAAAGTGGCCGTCATGAGCGCCAAGAGGGTGCGCTGGCTCAAGGTGTGGCGCACCTCGCCGTGCAGGAAGCGGTTGAGCGTGGAGGGCGTCAGGCCCGCCTGGGTGGCGAGCGCGCTGGCCGAAAGGCCGGTCAGGGCCGTCATGGCGCGCACCAGGGCGCGAATGTCGTCCTGCTGGGCCGACAGATTGGGCGCTCGGCCGAGGGCGGTGACGTCTGCCGTCATGAATGCTGTGTGGTTGTCTCGTGTCGCGGGGTTCGCACCCCGGGCCCATCCCCATGGATTGAGCATACCATCGCCCAACTTGGTAAAAAAAGCACATACAGTGCGCGGGCGGGCAGTGTTTTAATGCGCAATTTGTTGTGGTCCGATGTGCGCCAGCCACGAGGGCTAGCGTGCGCCCAAAAATATCTGGGATTCGCGTGCGCCATTATATCATTTTGGAATAATGGATTGGATCGAGATCGCGCCCAGTATCTGTTGGGCCAGCCTCGAGTCCCAGTTTTTCACGCCGCTCACTCAAGGGAGTAACAAAATGCGCAAAATGTGAAAAAATGCATTGACGGGCTTTTAAGGGTTTGCCATATTGCGCCGGTGAGATTTCCGTTGTGAGGGGGCGGGAGCCCTATCGGGCGGAATGATCGCGGCGAGCACTAGGTCGCTCGCTAGTTATCGGTCCTCTCCTCTTTAAACTCTTAAGCCCGCTTCGCATGTCGGAGCGGGCTTTTTTTCGCCTTGGCGCGGGCCGCGTTCGGTCTTAGAGAGCATTTTCCCGACAAGTGGGAACCGGTTGGCGTGGAAAATGCGACCAAATAAAGAGGCTTGCCGCGAGCTTCTCATTCGGCGCGCAAGGATTTCGTTCTAGGTTGAACCGGTCATGACCGCATCCAACGCTGCCTATCCGCACTTGTTCTCCCCCGTGGACATCGGGCCCTTCCGGTTCCGCAACCGGGTGGTCCATGCCTCCATGTCGACGCGCTACGTCGAGGGCGGGCGGGTAACGCAGCCCCTGATCGACTATCACCGCAGCCGCGCCAAGGGCGGGGCCTCGGCCATCGTCACCGAGCCCATGAACGTGGCCTCGCACCAGCGCAACCCCAAGAAGGTCGACGTCTTCAACCGCCAGAACATGGACGGCCTGCGCGCCTGGTCCGACGCGGTGCGCGAATTCGATTGCCACTTGCTGGGCCAGATCCAAGACCCCGGGCGCGGGCGCCACGAGCACGGCCGCAACGAAGCCGCCATCGGCCCCAGCCCCTTGCCCGACGACCTGAGCTGGACCGTGCCGCACGTCATGACCACGTCGGACGTGGAGCGCCTGATCGACGACTTCGCCGCCTCGGCGCGCATCATGAAAGAGGCGGGCTTCTCGGGCATCGAGATTTCCTCCGGCCACGGCCATATCTTCCATCAGTTTCTCTCGGCATGGTCGAACATCCGCGAGGATAAGTTCGGCGGCGACCTGGCCGGGCGCTCGCTGCTGCTGCGCGCCACCATCGACGCCGTCCGCGCCACCTGCGGCAAGGGCTTCATCGTCGGCGTCAAGCTGCCGGGCGAGGACGGCATTCCGGGCTCCATCGATTTCGACGAGGCGGGGCGCATCGCGGCCCTCGTGGGCAAGCACGCCATCGACTACGTGACGTTCTGCTGGGGCACCCATGCCGACACGCTCGATTGGCACTTGCCCGATCTGCACGGACCGCGCGCGCCGTATATCGAACAAATCCGCAAGCTCGCCGACAACATGCCGGGCGTGCCCGTGGGCGCGCTGGGGCTCATCACAGATCCCAACGAGGGCGAGAAGGTGGTGCGCGATAAGTTGGCTGACTTGGTCATGCTCGGCCGGCCCATGGTGACGGACCCTGCTTGGGCCAACAAGTCGGAGCAAGGGCGTGAACGCGAGCTGCGCTATTGCGTGTCGTGCAACACCTGTTGGCACGTCATTATCGCCGGCGGCAAATTGCAGTGCGACAACAACCCCCGCGTCGGCCAGCGCGAGGAAGCCGATTGGTGGCCGGCCAAGGCGAAAAAGAAAAAGAAGGTCGTGGTGGTGGGCTCAGGGATCGCGGGCCTCGAGGCCGCGTGGATCGCCGCCGCCAAGGGGCATGACGTGACGGTGTTCGGCGCGGGTCCCGACGGCGGGGGCAAGACCAAATTGCATGCGCTGCTGCCGGGGGCCGAGAACTTGAGCAGTATCTACGATTTCCAACTGCAAATGGGCCAGAAGTTCGGCGTGCGGTATGAGTTCGGCGTCACCGCCGACGTGGCGCGCGTCGATGCGCTGAAACCCGACGCGGTGGTGCTGGCCACGGGCTCGACACCGTCATGGCCCGCGTTCATCCCCGAGGAGTACCGCGATCCAAGCTTCTTCCCCGATCTGCGCGCCGCCGCGCGCGATCTGGTGGCCAAGACCGCGCACCAGGGCGGCACGGCGCTGATCTTCGACATGGATCACTCGGCCATGACCTATGCCGCCGCCGAGATGTTCAAGAAGAAGTTCGACGAGGTGGTCATCGTCACGCCGCGCGAGCGCATTGCCGCCGACGAGCCCCTGGTCAATCGCCAGGGCATTTACCGGCGCATGTTTACCAAGGGCATCCGCGTCGTTCTCAATGGCGTGCCCGTAGGCGTGGACGACATCGAGGACGGCACCATCACTGTGCGCAACGTCATCAGCGGCGAGACGCAGGTGATCGAGAACGTGACGCTGCTCACTTACGCCACGCCGCGCCGGCCCAACGACGCGCTGCTGGCCCCTCTGCGGGCCAAGGGCTACGCCGTGCACGCGGTGGGTGATGCCTTTGCGCCGCGCTTCGTGGTCAACGCCACCGCCGACGGGCACCGGGTCGGGAATCTCATTTGAAGGGAACAGGAAGATGACAACACCACTCGATCGCCGCGCGTCGCTCGCCCTCATGGCCTCGGTCGCCGCCGCGCCCGCCTGGGCCGCGCCCGCTTCAGCCGCAGCCGAGGCCGCGCCCAGCCTCAAGGGCCCTTACCTCGACCTCACGACGGGCGAGGGCAACATGCTGGCCATGGCGCGCATCAACGGCGATCTGGACCTGTCGAGGATCAAGCACGGCTGGTATCGCGGCGTGCTGTGGGGCTTTCGCCCCGGCGAGGCGGGCCGCGACCTGCTCGGCGTTCGCGGCATGTCGAGCGCGCGGCTGATCCCCTTCGCCGACAAGCCCGGCTACACCGTCGTGCGCCGCGAGTGCGGCTATTATTACGACCTCGCCAGCGGCGAGACGGTGGACTGGTGGGTCAACCCCTACACCGACGAGAAGGTCGAGGTGCTGCACATCGCCAACCCGCAGATCAATCAGCCGTTGGAGCCCGTGGTGCGCGCCGCCAAGCTCTACGACGATCCGGTCGAGGCCGCCAAGGCGCCCGCGCCCTATCTGCTCGATTGGACGGTGGCGGGCGACACCGTGTTCACCGAAACGCGCAGTCATCTGTGGGCGAAGAACCCGCTCGATCCGGCGGTGTGGCGGCGCGAAAGCTCGGGGCCGATGATTCGCATCACCGACAGCACGACGTATGTGTTGAAACTCAGCGAAGTGCAGAACAAGGCGCTGACCACCATCGAACACACCGGTCAGTGGACGCACATCCGCCCGTGGCAGCCCTTCATGCTGATGGGCGCGGCCGAGGGCCATTGCATGTTCCGCTGTTTCACCGGCAGCGCCTCCAAGCTGGGCGATCTGCCGCGCGACATCGTGGCGCTGGTGGAACAGCGCAATCCGGAATTCCTGGACGCGCCGAAAAAGATCGAACCCAGCGTGCCGGGCCTGGTGCGTTTCATGCGCGACCGCAAGCCCGCGCCGCCGCGCGCCAAGTGACGGAGCTAGTTCACCGTCACGGTGAATGTGCCGGCGTTGTTGGTGTAGATGTACACGGTCACCTGGATCGTGTGATTGCCCGTCGTGGCGGGCGTGAAGGACAGCCGCGCGTTGGTGCCCGTGCCGCCGCCGCCGCCGTCTTTCACCACCGTCCCGGAGGTATCGAAGATATACACATAGGGGCGCACCAGCGTGCCGTCGCCGGTGCTCGAGCCCTTGACGTCGATGGTGTAGGCTTGGCCGGCCGTGAGGCTGAGGCGGAAGTTCTCGTAGCCGCCGCCTGGGCGCTTGATCTGGCCGTTGGCGGGCGTGCCGAGCGAGATGTTGCACGAGGTCGGGTAGCAGTTGTTGTACCTCACCGCCGAGGCCGGGAGTTGGCACATGGTGGTCATGTCGGTGATCACACCGGCCGTGGAATTGGTCACCAGATGCTGCAGGAAGCCGGTGAAGGTGCCCTCGGCCTTGATCACGTAGTGATAGACATCCGAGGCCGGCGTGTAGCCGATGGCCGCTTGAATCGTGGCGATGGGAATGATCAAGCGCCCACCCGCCGGCACGGAAGCCGTGGTGTAGGTGCCCAAACGGGCGTTGTTGCGCGCGTCGAAAATGCCCAGCGTCGCCGTGACGGCGCTGGTGCCGGGATTGCTGACCACGACCGAACTCGGGAAGCCGAAGTCGAGAATGCTTGAGTGGACGTTGATCAGATTGCCGGGGCTTGAGGCGACGCCCGCGTCGCACGTGCTCAGGTTGGTCAGCGTTCCGTCGGCTGGGCGGTACAAGACGTGCTGGAAGAAGCCGCTGATCTGGGTTTGCAGCAGCGTCGTGTAGTACTGCGGCTTGGTGACTCCGGCGTTGAGACCGGTTTCCACCGTGGTGATCGGGTATTGTGCCGACGCGCCGGCGGGAATGCTCGGGCTGGTCCAACTGCCGACATTGGCGCCGGTGGCTGAATTATGCAGCGCGACGTTCACCGTGCCCGCCGTCGTGCCGGTGTTGAAGAAGCGCAGGAACGATTGCGAGGCCGATTGCGCCGAGGAGAAAACGGGCCCCGGCTGGCGCAGGGCCAGCGTCGAGGGCGGGGTCGACACGGTGCCGTAGGTGCACACCGTGGTCATGTCGGTGATCACGCCCTTGCCGAGATTGTTCACCAAGTGCTGCAACGAGCCGGTGAAGGTGCCTTCAAGCTTGACGGTGTAGTGATACTGCGTCGAGGTCGGCCTAATGCCCGTGCTGCTTTCGATGGTCGCGATCGAAATAATGGCTTGCGAATTCGCCGGAATCGACGAGGTCGTATAGGTGCCCAGCCGGGCGCCGTTGGTGGAATCGAAGATGCCCAGCGTCGCTGTCGCCGATGAACTGCCGGTGTTGGTCACGGCGATGGAGCTGGGGAATCCGAAATCGAGAATCGTGGTGTGGACGTTGGCCACTTGGGTGGCGTTCACGGTCACGCCCGCATCGCACGTGCTGAGGTTCGTCAGCGTGCCGTCGGCGGGGCGATAGAGCACGTGCTGGATGTAGCCGGTCATTTGCGATTGCACGGCGGCGGCGAAATACTGCGGTTTCGCCGTGCCCGGCGTCAGGGCGGTTTCCACCGTCGTGATCGGCACCTGCAACGCCGCGCCGGCGGCAATGCTGGAACTGGTCCAGGTGCCCATGGCCTGGCCGGTGCTCGAGTCGGCCAACAGCACATTGACCGTGCCTGCGCTGCTGCCGGTATTGGCAAACCGTAGGAACGACTGGGAACTGCCCTGGGCCGATGAGTATACCGTGCCAAGTCTCAGGCTCGGTTGGAACGTAGCTTGCACGTTGCGGCTGGTGCTCATCGTCACCGCGCACGGCGCGGTGCCGCTGCAAGCGCCGGACCAGCCGGTGAACTGCCAACCGGCCGCCGCCGCGGCCGTCAGCGTGACCTGGCCGCCGCCGGTGATGGAGGCCGCGCAGGTTTGGCCGCAGTTGATGCCGCCCGCCGAGCTGGTCACCGTGCCCGTGCCGGTGACGAACACCGCCAGCATGGGGGTCGCGGGGTTGTTGGTGAATTCATCCAAGCGGGCGATGGAGGGCGCGATCTCGCGGAGCTTGCGTGCGTTGTTGGCGGCCTTGGGGTCGCTGTCGGGCACGCCGATGGGGCGGCCGTTATAATTGATGCTCGGGTTGCTGAAATACTGAATGCGCGGGCAGGAGATGTTCAGGCTGTCGCACTCATCGTCGTAGGCCATGATGTCGCGAAATCTGGCCGTCGTGTCGATGTAGCCGTAGTTGTAGCCCTGCGGACCCGCCACGGCGTCCTTCTCGACGAAGCGGTCGTGCGACGCGCCGAGGTTGTGTCCGACTTCATGCGTGAAGGTGCTGGGCAGACAGTTCAGCGAGTTGGTCACGCTAACGCCGTATCTGACGTAGCTCGCCAACGAATTGGGGAACTGGTCGATGTCGTCGTTCTTCCAGGCGATGCCGCAATTCTCGTTGCCGTAAGACGCCAACACCGCCACCAGGTCGGCATCGACCACCGCCCGCATGTCGTGAATGCGCGCGAAGTCGCCGACGCGGTTGGAGGCATCGTCCAGAATGGCGCTGGAACTCGTGCCTTCGGTATAGGTCACGCGCTCCAGGCCGACCAGTTGCGCGACGGTATGCGTCTGTGAATTGGCCAGGGTCGTGTTGAGATCGGCCATCGCCAGCGAGACCGTCGACGACATGTTGGCGATGTCGCCGGCGGCTTTCGCGGTGTAAACGACCAAGATGCGCAGCGTATTGGCGGCATGATCTTGGGGGCGGTCCCCCGTTCGTTGTTGGGGCAGCGTCGGTGCGACGCCTTCGGGGCGCGGCGGTTTGACCCAGTCATCGACGCGGCTTGCGGGGTCAAAGGCCGCGCGGCTGGAGCGTTCGTTGACTTCGCGAATGACATGGGATCCATCGGCCGCCGGCATGACGCTAATGGTGCGGCCCCGGGTGACGATGCTGGCGGTGACTTGAGCGCCGTCGATGACGATGGTGGCCGAGCCGTAAGGATCGTCGATGATGCCGCCGCGCCAGACGATGTTGCCCAGGTCGTCGCGCTCTTGGCTCAGCTTGACCACGCGCACGGAGAAGTCGTCGAACAGGTTCAAGTCGTGCTGGTTCGTCGCGCTGGCGATGCTTCCAGAGTCGTCCAGTTGCAGCGGCTGGGCGGTGAGCATGCCGTTCAAATGGTCGATATCGATGGCGACGCTGCGCGCGCGCACGACGCGGGGTTCGGCCGCCAGCGCCCGTTCGCGATCCCCGCCGGGCGAGGGCGCGTCGGCGATGAACAGTTGACCGCCGGCGGCGGGAAGTCCGTTGATCTGCGCCTGGGTCGAGGGGCGATTGGCCTCGAGCGCCGGCGGCGGGTCGCGCCGGTCCTGGGCGGCGAGGGGCGCGGCGGTCAGCAGCGCGAGAAGCGCGGCGATCGCGCGAGCGGCCTCATGACGGCGACGAAGCGAGAACGACATGCTTGCGATCTCTTGCATTTGTCCCGGTGGACGCCGCGGCGCGCGGCGCCCGGCCACGGGCTCGGTCTTTTCAACTATAAGTCGCGGGCGGCAATTGTAAACGCGGCACATGCCCCTCGGGTTGCCGGGGTATTCGCGATATATTTCATGGAATTGCGGCGGATTTCAGCCCGCTCCAGGCCGCGCCGGCGGGCAATTTAACCAATCCTTAGCCAGCGATTCCTAGAGTAGGGGCGTGGGACTCTGAATCGGCGGCCTTTGCTCCGCCGGTTCCCAAATAAAAACGGACTCGAACCGGATCGTCATGATGCTCGGGACACCCTTTTTTGCCGCTCGGCCCTTGGCGCGCACGCTGCGCATGGTTGTGATCGCGGGCGCGTCGCTGACCCTGGCCTCATGCGCGGGCTTGTCCAATTCCGGGCTGTTCCCGGAATTCGGCGGCGGCGCGGAGACGACGTCGGCGCCCGCCGATACGATGATTGATGCACAGCCGCTGGCGCAACAAGCGGTTGACCCCTTGAGCGCACCGCCGCCCGATGCCATGGCTGCCGCGGGCACCGCAGGCGATGGCTCGCAACGTGTACCCTTGGGGGCCTTGACGGCGGGCGATCTCGCCGCGGGAACCGCGCCCAAGCCGGCGCCCGCTGCACGAACAGGGCCCGCGCCGCTCGTGCCATCGGGCCAGCCGAGTGCCGCACCCAAACCGGCCATGCCTGCTGCGCCGGCGCCGCAACCGCAAGCCGCGCCAACGCCGGCGATGCAGGCTCAGGCTCCTCAAGCGGCTGCGCCACAAGCGCCAATGCCGGCGGCCGCCGCACCGCCCGCCCCGACGCCTCCGTCACCACCGTCCGCGTCTGTCGCGCCGGCCATCGTGGCGCCAATGCCGACGCCGGCGCCGGCGCCGGCGCCGACACCAGCGCCGTCGCTACCGTCCGTGGCAACTGCGCAGCCCGCGCCACCGGCGGCGATCGAGTTCACGCCCGACGCGGTCATGGCGCCGGATCCGGCGTCCGTCTCGCAAGCGCGTGAGTTCGTTCCCGCGCAGATCGGCGCCGCAGCGCCCCTGGGCGTCATGAGCACCTCCGGTGCGCCGCGGCTGACCTTGGCCGACAGCAACATCATGCGCCGCTTCCAAGCGTTATCGATGCTGCTCGACGACGGCCTGATCACGCAGGAAGAGCATGACAAGCGCCGCGCGGCGAACGTCGGCGCTATGCTGCCCTACTCGAAGGAACCGCCGGGCATCGGGCTTGACCGCGCCGTGCCCTCGGCCAATGCCATCGCGGCGCGCTTGCAGGCCTTGGGCCGCTCGTTGGAAATGCGCGCCATCACGCCCCGTCAGCATTCGCTGGAACGCCTGACGATCCTGAACTCGCTGATGCCCGAACGTCCCGACCCGCGCGCGCCCCGCATGGCGCCGCCGTCCGACATGTTTGCCGTGGCCGATGCGGCCGCGCGCCTGGGGCTGCTGCGCGAAGAGAATCTGATCAGCGAGGATGAATTCGAAGCCGAGAAAGCCGCCATGGACCGCCTCATGCGGGGCGGCGATGCCGGCGTGGACAAGAAGGGCACGGCCACGGCCGCGCCGGCCAAAGCCACCCCGGCAGCGGCAAGCGCCGACTCCATGGCCGCCGAAGCCGCCAATGATCCGCTGGCCTCGCAGAAATTCCGCGGACCGGTGTTGCACTTGGCCTCGTTCCGCACCGAGCAGGCCGCGCGCAACGCCTATGCGCAAGCCATCGCGAAAAATCCCGCGCAATTCGCCAATCTCAAGCCCGAGTACCGCAAGACCGATCTGGGCGAGAAGCAGGGCATCTTCTATCGCCTGCTGGTGGGCCCCTTCAGCTCGCTGTCGGAGGCCGAGGCCGCCTGCATCGAGATGAAGAAGGTCGATCAGTTCTGCCGCTCGACGCCGGACGGGTCGTAACCCGTCCCTACATCGGCTCGTCGAAAAACGCGCGCGCGTCGGCGGCGGTCTTCTCCGGCGCTTCGTGCACGGCCATGTGGCCGACGCCGGGATAGCTGATCAGCCGCACCGACTTCGCCGCCGTCATTAAATCGACGATTTGCTTGCCCTGATCGACGGTGACCACCGGGTTGGCCTCGCCCCACATGATCAGCGTCGGCTGGGTGAGGCCGCGAATGAGGGTGTCGACGTCGCCCGAGACGTACTGGCGCATGCGGGTGATTTCCGCCGCGCGTTGGCCCTCGCGGCGCATCAGCTCCCACCACTGCGTGGTGAGTTGATCGGTCACCTTGCTCTTGTCGCCGAAGCCGTTGTTGAGCAGGCCCGCGAACATCGCCTTGGGCGTGATGTATTTGACGAGATCGATGCCCGGCGGCAGGGGCGGCGGCGTGTCGCGCCCGCGCACGCGGGTATTGAGCGCTCCCGGGCTCAGCAGAATCAGTTTCTTGACTTGGTCGGGGTGGCGGCTCGCGTAGTGGATGGCAATCGTGCCGCCCATGGACGTGCCCGCCATGGAGAATGTCGTCAGGTTCAGTTCAGCAACCAGTTTTTCGACCAAATCGACGGTACGCTTGAGCGTGTAATCGCCCGAAGGGTCCTGGCCCGTGAGGCCATGGCTGGTGAAGTCGAAGCGCACGATGCGGTACTTATCCTTCAGCGCCGCAACCCAGGGGTCCCACATCAACAGGCTGTCGAAGTGGGCGTGGATTAGCATGATGACTTCGCCGTCGCGCGGGCCTTCGTCGCGGTAGTGCATGCGCACGCCGTCGAGCATGACGAATTTCGATTCGGCGTTGCCGTATTTCTTCTCCAGCTCGGCGGCGGGGATGTCGCGGTAGTAGGCCGCGCCGACGACGAAACCCAGGCCCAGCACCACGGCCAACGAGCCGACGATCCAGCCCAGAACGCGGAGGAATTTTTTCATGCGTGTCTCCAGTTATACTCGCGGATGGCCGCCACTCACTCCACCGTCATCACCCGGTTTAACCGGGTGATCCAGGGCCGACAAACGCTGTCCGAGCATATGACCCTGGACCCCCCGAATAAATCGGGGGGTGACATTAACATTAATAAGGTGTGTTGCGATGTCGCGTATTTCACACTCACATCGGCTTCTCGCACAACATCACCTTTTTGTCGGTGATGGAGCCCAGCAGCATCTTGTCGCCCAACGTCGCGGCGACACTGCCCGCCGAAATCACGTCGCCCGTGCTGAAAAACACTTGCGTGGCGGTCGTCGATTGGGCCGGAACGCGGAACACCTGCGTCGGCGCCTCTTTGGTGGCATCGGCGAATTGCCGCACCAGGGCGATGGCGTCGGCATGGGCCGTCACCCACAACGCGCCATCCTCGGCGACGTCGATGTTGTCGGGCAGGCTGGGAAGATCGATTTGGCCTTTCGGCGATAGCGTTCCACTCGCGGGTTCGCGCGCCCATATCGATACGCGCTGGCCCTGGGTTTCGGCGACATAGATGGTGGACAAATCGGCCGAGGCATTGATGCCGCCGGGGGCGGCCAGTCCGGCGGCGGCCACCGAGAATTTCGCGCCGTCGTAGTAGGTGATCTGCGCCAAGGCCGCGCCGAACACCATCTCGCGCATGCGGCCCAGCCCGTTGGTCGCTCCCGAGTCATTGGCGATGTAGAACTGGCGCGGGCCCACGGCCTGAATGTCGTTGGGCCGGATCAGCAGCGGGTCTTCGACCGTTTGCTTGTGCTCATAGCGGCCGTCGGCATTGGCCTCGAAAATTTCAACACGGTGCGGCTTGCCGGGCGGATGGCTGATGACGAACAGCACGCGCGCGCCCTCCGGCGCGACGAACAACGACATGCCGTGGGGGCGAAATTCGGGCGGATCGGCGACCAGCGCCGGTTCGATCTTGGGCGCGGCGGCGGTGAGGTCGACGCGGCCCACGGTGCCGAAGGTCGGCGGGCCCGCGACGCCGCCCCGGCGGTCGAGCCACGAGACGAGGGCCAGTTGACGCTCGCGGTCGATCAGGATGTCCTCGCCGCTCTTGCCTTGGCCGTCGATGGCCGTGCAGGCGGTGACTTGCTCGGGTCCGCGATCCACCCCGGCCCCGGAGCGGGCGTAAAACACGGTCATTAGCGCGCCGACGACGATTACCATCAGCGCGACGACGATCCCCAAGCCCTTCAACGCGGGTTTCATCGATCTACTCCGCCAGCTTGATATTCTCGAATTCGATGCCCGCGACGCGCGATGAAAAGGCCTTCACGCGCGGCGACAGCGCGATCAAGTTCGGGAAATCCACCAAGTACAGCGCCGGCGGATTATCGAGCATCCTCGCCATGATGCCCTGCAGCAGTTTCAACCGGGTGGCCTCGTCCATGGCCTGATTGCTCTGCTTGATCAGCGGCACGACTTCGGGATCGCAGAAGAACGCCGCGGGCTTCAGGCACGAGAAGTACTCGATGGGCCGGATGGCGTCATGGAAGGGCGCGGAATTCCACGTCAACGAGAAGGCGTCGATGTCGCCCCACTCGTTGGTGCCGTACTTGCGCAGCCAGTTGGCGAAGGTGGAGGATCGTAGTTCGACCTTCACGCCGACCTCGCCCAAGTCCGCCGCCATTTTCTGGTACAGCGCCGTGTCGGAATTGCCGAGGTTGGTCAGCACCTCGATGCGCAGTGGAAAGCCGTCGGCATATCCGGCCTCGGCCAGCAGCGCCTTGGCCTTGGCGGGATCGTAAGGATAGGGCTTGAGATCGGGATTGAAGCCGAAGGTCACCGCCGTGGCCCCCTGCGAGGCGGGGGCTGCGATGCCGCCTAGAATGTCGCGGGCCATGGATTCGCGGTTCACCGCGTAATTGAGGGCCTGGCGCACGCGCTTGTCCTTCAGGGGCGCGGCGTCGGGCCGCTCGGTGCGGAACGCGACGCTCATGACCACGCCGATCTGCGTGCTTTTCACCGTGAAGCCCGCGTCGGTCAGCAGCTTGGCGTCTTCCGGACCCGGTGCGATGGAGATGTCGATCTGGTTCGACAGGAGAGCCTGCACGCGCGAGGCGGTCTCGGCGATGTTGAGCAGTTCCACCGTCGTGATCTGCGACGTCTTGCCGTCGACCGTGGCCCGCCAGGCGTCGGGGACCAGTTCATACTTGATGCGCGCGTTGCCGCGACCCCATTCCACCAGGCGGTAAGGGCCCGTGCCGATGGGTTTGAGGGCAAAAGCATCCGGCCCCATGCTCTTCCACGCGGCGGGCTCGACCATCAGCACGATGTTCAGCCGCTTGGGCAAGACCGCGTCGGGCTCCGCCGTGGTGAATTCCACCGTCAGATCGTCGACGGCACGCACGCCGACGATGCCGCGCAACTCGGCGGCGATCAGGTATTTCTGGGACTCCGGCGATTTCAGAATGTTGACGACGTCGACGACGGTCTGGGCGTTGAACGCCACGCCGTTGTGGAATTTCACGTTGGGCCGAAGCTTGAACTCCCACGTCGTCGGCGTGGCGTTGCGCCAGCTCAGCGCCAGGGCCGGGGCCAACTTGCCTTCGGTGTCCAATTTGGTCAGCGCGTCGTACATGGGGATCCAGCTGGTGCTGGCCGGCGGGCCCACCGCCGAATAGGGGTTGCCCAAGGTCGGCGGCGCCTGCGTGCCGCCGACGCGCAAGGTGGCGGCCTCCGCGCCAACACTCACTAACATTGTCATTCCCGCGAAGGCGGGAATCCAACTTTTTGGTTTCATCAGTGTCAGTCTCGAACCGAGCAAGCTGGACCCCCGCTTTCGCTGGGGTGACAATAAAATGATACGAGAAAACACTCGCCTAAACACATCACACCTCGTCTAACCCGATCACATATGTGCCACGACGGTCTTGGTTTCCAAATAGAGATCGAGGCTTTCCTTGCCGAATTCGCGGCCCCAGCCCGATTGCTTGAACCCGCCGAAGGGCGCGTTGATGCCCGCCAGGCCGTGGGTGTTGATGCCCATGGTGCCGGCCTTGATGCGCGCGGCCAGCTTGTGGGCGATGGGCAGCGTCTTGGTCCACACGCTGCCGACCAGGCCGTAGTCGGTGTCGTTGGCCATGCGGGCGATCTCGTCCAGGTCGTCGGTGTCGAAGCTTTGCGCGCACACGACGGGCCCGAAAATCTCCTCGCGCACGATTTTCATGTCGCGGTTGGTGTTGGCGAAGACCGTGGGTTCCATGAAGAAGCCCTTGCACTCGAGGCGCTTGCCGCCGGTGACCAACGTCGCGCCCTCCTTGGGCCCCGCCGCGACGAAGCCCTGCACGCGCGCGAGTTGTTCGGCCGAGACGAGGGGCCCGATCATGTTGGCGGGGTCGAGACCGGATCCGATCTTCATGCCCTTGGCGAAGGCGGCCACGCCCTCGACGACTTGGTTGTAGATGGACTGATGCACGAACAACCGGCTGCCGCACATGCAGTTCTGGCCCTGCAGGAAGAACGCGGCACAGGCCGCCGCCGGACTGGCGCGTTGCAAGTCAGCGTCGGGGAAGATGATGAACGGCGACTTGCCGCCGAGTTCCAGCGAGATCTTCTTCAAGTTGCCCGCCGCCGCCTTCAAGATGATGCGGCCCACCTCGGTGGAGCCGGTGAAGGCGACCTTGTCGACATCACGGTGCGCGGTCAGCGCCGCGCCCGCTGTTTCGCCATAACCCGTGACGATGTTGACCACGCCGTCGGGTACGCCCGCTTCACGCACGATCTCACCCAAGATCAGCGCCGTCAGCGGCGTTTGCTCGGCGGGTTTGAGCACGACGGTGCAGCCCGTGGCCAGGGCCGGACCTAGTTTCATGGCCGCCATGCCCAGCGGATAGTTCCAGGGCGTGATTTGGCCCACGACGCCGATGGGTTCCTTGCGGGTGTAGGTCAGCACCTCGGCGCCCGTGGGCGGCGGATCGACGGCGATGGTGTCGCCGAAAATCTTGGTGGGCCAACCGGCGTAGTAGCGGAACATGTTGGCCGCCAGCGGCACGGCCATGCCGCCCGCGGGGTTCAAGGGCATGCCGTTGTCGAGGATTTCCACCTGGGTCAGTTGCGTGCCGCGCGCCTCGATGAGGTCGGCGATCTTCCACAAGATTTTGGCGCGTTCCGAGGGGCCCATCTTGGGCCACGGGCCGCTGTCGAAGGCGCGCCGCGCGGCTTTGACCGCCTGGTCGATGTCGGCGGCCTCGCCGGCCGGGACCGAGCCGATCTTGTCCTCCGTGGCGGGATCGAAAACGTCGAGGGTCTTGCCCGAGGCCGCGCGCACCCATTGGCCGTCGATCAGCATTTTGTGCTCGCGGGCCAGGAAGGCGGTGGTCTCCGCGGCCAGGGCAGGTGCCGTCATCGCAAACTCCGTTCAACGCGGGTCATATATATAAGCGCGGGGGACCCTAGCTGCCGGGCCGCGCGGGGGGCAAGGCGGGGCGGAGGAAATTTCCCCGGTTGTCGGGCGGTCAACCGAGGGATGGGCAATACAAACGCGGCGCGGCGTTTAGCGGCGCTTGGTCCAATGGGTCAGGCTCGATGTCTCGCCCGTTTGGAGATTGGGCGCCGCGACAACTTCGGCCGCCGTCAGGTAGACGAACCCGGCGCGGGAGCCCATCAGGCGCTCGACCCGCACCGCGAATTTCACGTTCGGCACGTCGAACTTGCGCAAGACGCCGCGCGAATTGCGCAACAGCGGCTCCAGGTCGAACACGCGCCGATGCGTCACCAAGCCGTCGTCGATGGTGCCGGCGAGCGAGTCGAAGCGGCCCACTTCGTGGCGCAGGGCCGGGTCATCGGGATCGATCATGTCCACGACGGCGCTGACTTCATCGGCGATGCGCCCGGACACCGCCACCTCCACGTTGATCGCCGGGGCGCGGCCGTCCAGCATGGCGGCGACCGGCCAGGCGACGTTGACGACCTGTTCGGCGCCCGGGGCGATGGGGCCCGACATGGAGCGCAACTCGGGCGTGCGCAGTTGCCAGAAGATCAGCGCGCAGCCCAGCAAGGGGCCGAGCACAAGTGCCGCGACATTGAGGGCCACCGCCGTGCGTCGATGGCGCGTCGAAAACGATTCTTTCGCCGGAGTGACCGCGAAGGCATCCAGCGCATAACCCTCGAGTTTCATGGGTCTTGCCTCGGGTTGCAGCCGCAATTCCAGGTTGGACAGGCATAGCCCAGATAAGGTTTTGAGTCGATACCATAAACTGGAGCGTGAAATTCAACAATGATTCCAGCGCATTATGGATTGCCACCGGCGCCGAGCCGCGGCCGGCCCCGCGCGAAAGCCGATCCTGGCGAGGCGGGCGGCGACTGCTAGAGTCGCGCCCGCGCGGCCGTCGGGCGCGGGGTGGGGATGGAGCAAACCAGTGAACGCATGGACGTGGAGTGTTGTCGTTGTGGCGGCCTTGACCTGCGCCGCATGCGGCCCGGTGCCGCCGCCCGAATGCACGGCGGGTCCGTCGGCCATCTGCGGCCTCGAGCGCCCCGAGGACATCGCGCCGCTGGATGACGCGCACCTGCTGATGGTGCAATTGCGCCCCGGCGATCCCGGGCGGTGGTTCAGCATCATCGAGGCCGCGACGCTGACCGCATCGCCGCCCACGGTCATCCGCCAAGAGCCCGTTGAGCGCGCGGGCGAGGCGGGGTGCATCGCCACGCCGGCGCTGCGCCGCCCGCGGGGCTTCGACATTCGCCCGATCTCCGTCGCTCCCGCCGACACGGAAGCGAGCGGCCCGGCGTGGCGCGTGGTCGTCGTCTCCGATGTGGCGGAGGCCGGTACTGGCGGTCAGCGCATCGAGTTCCTGGACCTGATCCACGCTCCGGCGGGCTGGCTGCTGTCGTGGGTGGGTTGCGTCGACGTGCCCGACGCATACTTTCTCAACGATGTGGCCTTGGGCCCCGGCGGCAACCTGTTCGCCACGCATATGTATGGGCGCGTCGGCGGCTGGCGCGCGCGCCTGACGCGGCCGATGTTTTTCATCGGCGTCGACACCGGCTATGCGGTGGCGTGGGACCTGGCGCAAGGCTGGCGCAAGGTCGCGGGCAGCGACGGCGCCTTTCCCAACGGTATTGCGGTGGATCCCACCGGCTCGGTGCTCTATGTGGCCTACACTTATAACTACGTGGCCTCGCTGGCGAAGATCGACCTGCTGACCGGAGCGCGCGAGAATGCCGCGTTGCCCTTGCGCCCCGACAACATCACCTGGGACCTCGACCCCGAGACCCAGGCGCGCCGTCTGATCGCCACCGGCGCCACGGGCTTGCGGCTGGTCACCACCTCGGGCTGCGAGGCGATGCTCCAGGTCGGTTGCAGCTTCGCCTTTTCGGTCGCCACCGTTGACGCGATCACATTGGAATCCCGCCGCGTGTTGCATTATGAACGCGGTCGGGTGCCGGGTGCGTCGGTGGCGGCGCGGCTGGGCAACCGGCTTTTTCTCGGCACGGCGGTCGGCGAACGGGTAACGATCGCGACCTTTGATTCGAAAAACGGAGACCGCTAAGTGCCTATTCTGTCGCCTGATCACGCCAAGTTCCAAGCGAGTGTCCCCGTGCTCATCGTCGGCGGCGGGGGCTGCGGGCTCACGGCGGCGCTGTCGGCCCATGAGCACAAGGCCGAAGTATTGGTGCTGGAACGCGACGCCACGGCGCTCGGCACCACGGCGATGTCCACGGGGCTGATCCCCGGACCCGGCAGCCGCTTTCAGCGCGAGAAGGGCATCGACGATACGCCGGAGTTGTTCGCCGCCGACATCATGGCCAAAACCAAGGGCAAGACCGACGCCGACATGGCGCTGCACTTGTCGCGCGAGGGCGCGCCGACGGTGGAGTGGCTGGCCGATTATGCGCAGGTGCCGTTGTCGCTGGTGGACTCGTTCCAATATCCCGGCCACTCGCGCATGAGGATGCACGGCACGCCCAACCGCACCGGCTCGGAGCTCATGGGCGCGCTGCATCAAGCGTGTGAACGCGCGAGCCTCGACATCATGACCGATGCCCCGGTGACGAGCCTGT
This sequence comes from Rhodospirillaceae bacterium, assembly GCA_033763995.1. Lineage (GTDB taxonomy): Bacteria > Pseudomonadota > Alphaproteobacteria > Rhodospirillales > Rhodospirillaceae. The sequence goes on from JANRJL010000032.1 coordinate 108,177, forward strand.
TCGCCGACGCGAGCGGCGTCGTGCACGGCGTGCGCGTGACGCGCCCCGACGGCAGCGAGGAAGACATCGGCTGCAAGGCGCTGATCCTCGCCTGCTGCGGCTTCGCCGGTAGCCGCGAGATGCTGCAGGAATACATCCCGGAAATTCTCGAGGCGACGTTCTTCGGTCATCCCGGCAACAAGGGCGACGCCATTGTGTGGGGCCGCGCGCTGGGGGCGGCCATCGCCGACATTCATTCCTACCAGGGCCACGGCGGGCTCGCCTACGGGCAGGGCATTCCGATTTTGTGGGCGCACATCGTGCGCGGCGGATTTCAAGTGAACGCGGCGGGCCTGCGTTTCTCCGATGAATCGCGCGGCTACTCCGAGCAGGCGGTGGATATCGTCGCCCAGCCGGGCCATTGGGCGTGGAGCATCTACGACCAGCGCATTCACGACGCCATGAAGGAGTTCGACGACTACCAGGACGCCATCAAGGCCGACTGCATTCGTCATGCCGAGACGGTCGACGAGTTGGTCAAGGTCACGGGACTGCCCGAGGCGGTGAAAACTACGCTGGCCGACGTGGCCGCCATGGCGGCGGGCGAGAAGAAAGACTCCTTCGGCCGCGACTTCACCAAGGGCTGGACGCTGGCGCCGCCCTACAAGGCGGTGAAGGTGTCGGGCGCGCTGTTCCACACCCAGGGCGGGCTGGTGGTGGACAAGGACGCCCGCGTGCTGCGCGCCGACAAGTCGCCATTGCCCAACCTGTTCGCGGGCGGCGGGGCCGCGCGCGGCATCTCGGGCGTCGGCAATTACGGCTACCTCGCCGGCAACGGCCTGCTCGCCGCCACGGCTCTGGGCCGGTTGGCGGGGCGGGCGGCGGCGCGGTTGGTCGCGGGTCAATAGAGCATTTTCCCGACAAGTGCCCGGCGGCGGAGCCGCCAGATTCTTTGAATAGGGCGCTTCGCGCCCGGGCGGTTGGCGTGGAAAATGCGACCAAAGAAAACGAGTTACTGAGGTCATGTGATTCGGTTCGATCAAATTTGACTCTCACTTTTATCCGCGAACAGGAAGTGAGTCATCTCGCGGGCGATTTCGCGCTCGCCCATGATGACGTGATCGGCGCCGAATTTTTTCAGCTCCGCCACCTCGGCGTCGGAATGGGCGCGGGCGACGATCGGCAGGCGCGGATTGATCTTGCGCGCCTTTTCCACGAGGTTACAGGCCTCGAAGGGATCGTGGATGGCGCACACCAGCCAGCGCGCGCGCTCGAGGCCCAGGCTGTCGATCAAGCCCCGCGTGCCGACATTGCCGACGACCGTTTCCACGCCGCCCGCGCGCACCGCCTCGGCCAAGTCGGGATTTTCCTCCACCACCAAATAGGGCGTGCCGCCGCCGCGCAGCTCTTGCCCGATCAGGCTGCCGACGCGGCCATGGCCCACCAGCACCACATGGCCCGACAGCGCGGTGGGCACGTAGCGCGGCGGCGGGGGTTCCAGCGACGGCGCGGCGGCGGCGGCGCGCGCCTCCAACTGTCGTTCGCGCCGGTCGGCCGCCAGGAACAAGAGCGGGTTGACGACGATGGAAATGATCGCGCCCGCCAGAATCAAATCGCGGCCCTCGGGCGGCAAGATGGCCAGGCTCACGCCCAGGCTCGCCAGGATGAACGAGAACTCGCCGATCTGCGCGAGCCCGGCTGAAATTGTCAGGGCCGTCACCCGGCTTTGACCCAGCGCGCGCACGAGATAGTAGGCCACCAGGGTTTTGCCCACGACGATGATCGCCACGGTGGCGAGCAAGGCCAGCGGCTGCTCGACGACGATCATCGGGTTGAACAGCATGCCCACCGCGACGAAAAACAGCACCGCGAAGGCGTCGCGCAGGGGCAGGGTTTCCTGGGCGGCCTGCTGGCTGAGTTGCGTCTCGGCCAGCACCATGCCGGCGAAGAACGCGCCCAAGGCAAACGACACGCCGAAGATTTCCGCCGAGCCCAGCGCCACGCCCAAGGCAATCGCCAGCACGCTCAGGCGGAACAGCTCGCGCGAGCCGGTGTGGGCGACGTAGTGCAGCAGCCAGGGAATCACGCGCCGACCCACCAGCAGCATCAGCGCGATGAAGGCCGCGATCTTGGCCACCGTGATTCCCAGCGCGCCCCAAACCGTTTCGGGTTGCAGCAAGGCCAGCCCCATGGGGGCCGCGGTCACGGCGCCGGCCTTGCCGCCCAGCACCTCGGCCAGCGCGGGCAGCAGCACCAGCACCAGGATCATCGCCACGTCCTCCACGATCAGCCAGCCCACGGCGATGCGGCTGCGCTCGGTCTCCAGCATGCGCCGCTCCTGCATGGCGCGCAGGAACACCACCGTGCTCGCCACCGACAGGGCAAGGCCGAAGATCAATCCCGCGCCGAGGGTCCACCCCAGCAGGCGGGCGAGGCCCAGGCCGAACAGCGTGATGACGGCGATGCGCAACAGCGCGCCGGGCACGGCGACGGCGCGCACGGCCATCAAATCCTTGGGCGCGAAGTGCAGCCCGACGCCGAACATCAGCAGGATCACGCCGATCTCCGAGAGCTGCGCGGCCAACGCCTGGTCGGCGACGAAACCGGGCGTGAAGGGGCCGACGGCCACGCCGGCGACGAGGTAGCCCACCAGCGGCGAGAGCTTGAGGCGATGGGCCAGCACGCCGAAGACGAAGGCCAGCCCCAGGCCCACGGTGAGGGTCATGATGAGCGACAGGTTTTCGGTCATGACGGCCCGCCGTACGCGCCGTGAGTTCGTGCGCGCCACGCACCGAATGTGAATGCGCCGAGACGCGACGTGGATATGCTAGGTGCACCTGATCCGCGCGCGAATGGTTTTCGCGGCGGTCCTGTTCTCCTGAAATCGATTTCCAAGATCGCGCGAGCGAGGCGGCCATTCGATTCGGTTGGACCGTCACACGGCGTTGTCAAAAAACCGGGTGTCACCCTGGGCTTCATGCCAGAGCTTGCCCTCGGGCCGCGCTGCGCGCGGACCCGGGGGGTCCAGGGGTTGGGATCGCCTTGCCATGCGGCAGCCCCGGTTTTCTCGGCGTATTTCACGCCTGGCCACCCTGGGTCCTGCGGACGAGCCGCAGGACGACAGCGGGTGTTGAATTCCAAAGATGTTCCCCAAGCCCCCTTGCTCCGAGCGAGGTGCGCGCCTGTCGTTCGTGCGCGGTGCGCGCCTATTGTTCGTGCGCGACACGCGCAACGGTTGTTCATGACACCTGTTATCCCTGTTCTTTCAGGGGGCCCCACACAAGAACAGGCGGGGGCAAGGCTAAGCCCCTGGCCGAAAACGAATCTCGAAAGACCCTCTTTGAATATCAGGGAATTCACGCCAACTCCTAACCTGTTGAAAACACGCATCACAATTGTGGCGGCCTGTTTCGCGGTGAAAGAACGCCACCGCAATCACAGGCGACACGCTCGGGCGCGCATCGGGCGCAGAGACCACGCGCGCCCAGGCTCGCCATCAGCGTGCCACGCTCATTTTACCTCATGCGCGCCCGTGAACGAAGCATCGCACGCGGTTATTCACGGAATTCACATGGAAAGCGGAGCGGGCGCGGAGTTGAACCCTCTCCCGCTTGCGGGCGAGGGCAGGGTGAGGGGTTATTTGGTTTGGCGATGGGTTATGTACAATGCGTGAGTTATGTGACTCCGGTGCCCAACGCCAACAGGAAACAACGAATCATGGAAAAACACTATCACGGCGGATGCCAATGCGGCGCGGTGTCCTACGAGGTCGATGTGGATATCGACCAATCGATCACGTGCAACTGCTCGCGGTGTCAGAAGACTGGCGCGGTTCTGGCCTTCACGACCAAGGACAAGTTCGTGCTGCGCTCGGGCGCCGACAACCTCACCGAGTACCGCTTCAACACCAAGAAAATCGCCCACCTGTTCTGCCAGACCTGCGGGATTCAAAGCTTCGCCTATGGCATCGGCCCCGACGGCAGCGCGGCCGCGGCCATCAACGTCAACGCGCTCGCGGGCGTCGATCCGCGCGCGCTCAAGCCCCAGCACGTGAACGGCAAGGCGTTCTAGTGTGGTGGATTTGAAGTTCCTAGGATTTCGCCGCGCGCACCTTTAGGAACTTCAAATCCAAAAACCACACTAGATTCATAGTGTTCTAGTGTCGCTTTGATTCCGAAGTTCGTTAAAGTGCTTTCCGGAAGATCGAACGAACTTCGGAATCGCGACACTAGGGGCGGCCCTACCACGGGTGCGGGTCTGCGGCGACGACCTCCGGATCATCCGGGATCATCGAGGAGGAGGCAGGATTGTTTTAGACCATTGAATGGTCTATACTAAGCCCATGAATAAATTGACTCATATCCCCGTGAGCGAGGCCAAGGGGCAATTGACCGAACTGGTGCGCCGCGCCGAAGCGGGCGACGAGGTCATTCTGACGCGCCATGGCCAGCCCGCGGCGCGAATCGTGCCCTTCAAACGTAAACTGACGCCCGCCGAACGCGGCGCGATTCTGGAAGAGTTTAGGCGTGCGGGCGCAAGTAAAGCGACGCCCGGGCCGAGCGCCGCCCGAAGTCAGGATTATCTCTACGACGAACACGGCCTTCCGAAGTGATCGCGGTTGATACGTCCGCCTTGATGGCCATCGCCCTCAACGAGCCGAAGGGCGCCGAGTGCCTCGCCGTGTTGAAAGCAGAAGCGAGCGTTGTCATCTCGGCCGGAACGCTCGCCGAAGCGCTGATCGTGGCCGAAGGCCGCGGCCTCGGTGCGGAGATGGGGCGGCTGGTCGATGATCTCAATTTCGAGGTCGCGGCGCTCACCGCCGCATCCGCTCGGAGAGTCGCGGAAGCACATAAAAGTTGGGGCAGGGGCTTTCACAAGGCGGCTCTGAATTATGGCGACTGCTTCGCCTACGCGGTGGCCAAGGAACGCGGCTGTCGCCTGCTGTATGTCGGCAAGGATTTTTCCAAAACCGATATCAAGAGCGCTCTGTAAGTCGCCAAGCGCATCAACACGGGCGTCTGGGCACGGCCTGGCCCGTCCGGCTGTATTGACAGTAAGGCAGTTTTGCCTTACTTTTCGGGCATGACTAAGCTGACCGTCACGGCCAAGGGTCAAGTGACCTTTCGCAAGGATATCCTGCAACACCTGGGCGTCGGCCCGGGCGAGCGGCTGGCCGTGGATAAACTTTCCGATGGCCGCCTCGAGGTGAGGGCCGCGCCGACGGGCAAGATCTCGGACCTTTTTGGTTCCCTGAAGCGGCCGGGTCAGCGTCGGCTGTCGATTGACGAGATGAACCGGATCATCGCGCGCGGCTGGGCCGGCAAAAAGTGAACATCACGGCCGACACCAACGTCCTCGTGCGTGCCTTGACCGAAGACGATCCGCGACACGGAAAAATCGCGCAACAGATTCTAGGCCGCGCCGATCTCGTCGCCGTTCCGACAACCACGTTGTGCGAGTTCGTCTGGGTGCTCGGGCAGGGTTATAAGCTCGACACGGCGAGCATCGCCGGCGCGGTCCGCGGGTTGATCGGCAGCGCGAACGTCGCGCTTAGCCGCCCCGCCGCCGAGGCCGGGCTAGCATTGCTGGACGCGGGCGGCGATTTCGCCGACGGCGTCATTGCCTTCGAGGGCGCCAAGCTCGGCGGCGAGACCTTCGTCTCGTTCGACAAGAAGGCCGTGAAACTGCTGGATCAGCGCGGCCACGCCGCGCGGCTGCTGGCATGACCACGGCGGCGTGTTAGCGACTTGTTTCGAGTTTGCGCATGCGAACGCGATCTGTTTCGACCACGGAGAAGTGGCCTGGCCAGTCCTGGCGCGCGGACATGATGCCTGTGATCCAAGGCCCGATCCGATCCGGCGAAGGCAACGCCATGCGCAGCAAGATGACTCCGCAATCGCGCGGCAGAGGCATTCGGCGCGCCAGCTCGCCGAAGTCCTTGTCGAACGTGAGTAATATTCGGCGCTCCTGCGCCGTCCAAGCCAACACGTCGGCATCGGAGAGGCCGGGCGCGGCCGTTCGAATCCAAACGACGTCGTGGCCCGCATCTGTAAGCGCCGCGACGGCGGCGGCGGGGATGTTCTCGTCGGCAAGCAAGCGCATTCAGGCGGCGCTTGGAAAAACTTTCTCCGAATTGAGCGTGTCGCGCGCGTAGGCGAGGCACGCCACGACATCCTCATGGGTGAGGTCGGGGTAATTCTTCAGAATATCCGCTTCGCTCCAGCCGTCGGCCATCAAGCCGATGACAAACTCGACGGACAGCCTGGTTCCGCGAATCACGGGTTTCCCGCTTAAAACGTCGGCCGAGAGAGAGATACGAGGATGCTGGTTCATCCCGATGATTCCATAAAGGGTCAATCTATATATTACCCGAAATCGAGGGGCGATGCGACCAGGAATAGCCGCACGCCCCTAAAACTGCCCCTTGACGGCGATCAGCCAGTAGCGGCTCCGGGCGCTTCCGAGAGTTCGAGGGTTATAAGCTTTCTTTGTCTATCGAGCATCTTTGTTCACGCGAGTGCCAGTATTCAGTATTTCCCGCATAGAGTTTGCAAATTCGTGTGCATTTAGGAATAGCCCGGGATCAGTCCATCCATCGTCTGTCGCCACGCCCATTTTCAGAATTGGGCCAGCATCTGGCTCATCCGTTCGGTATGTAAGTTCGAATCTTTCTGACTTAATGAAATCTGCTGGGTGAGCGAGCACCTTGTTCCGCATTCGTGTAACGCCACGAGGCTCAAATCTTGCAAATGAGGGCAAATCTCTCAGCGCCAGGACCAGTTGCCAAGCGAAGTAATAGAATGACTCTACGTAGAAGTTGAGGTCAAAACTAGTCTCGCCAAATCTTGCCGCAATGGAATTGAAATCTTGCGGAGAAATCTGGCCGCGAGCATTAGCAGATATTGGATTGATCGATGCGGTCAATACGTTTCCAAGGACTGACTTCGCGATGTCGCTTGATATCTGTGTTCGATATACCTTAAGAAGAATCTGGTGAATCTGATCAATTCGGAATTCAATTTCGCGAATGCGCCCCTGAATATAAGGCTGTTTTATCCAAGTCTCGTTTTCGTTGGCGCGCACATAATCTCTAAAATCGTGAACCAAAGAGCCAAAGTAAGGGCCCTTGTATCCTGGAAGTTTTGCGGCGGTGTCGGGTAAGGGCATGTAGAAACCCGGTTAGGCCATTGGATGTCACATTTTTAGCTATGAAGCATGACTATAGGGAATCCAGAAAATAAAGTGATGAAACTTGATGCCCCTGTTAAATCACGGTAACGGAGCATGACCAAGTGCAATTCTACAATGTCTATGATGCCGCGCGCCCCTAAAACTGCCCCTTGGCGGAGAGCAGCCAGTAGCGGCCCCAGGTGGCCTTGCGGCTGTCGAAGCGGCCGATGCGCCCGTCGATGGCGTTGACGGCATAGACGGTGCGGTTACGTTTCGCCACGCGGTTGGTGACGTTGCCCAATTCGTAATGCAGCGAGAATTCGCGGTACAGGGTGGTGTCGGCGAAAATCGAAAAGTTGATTTCGTCCTCGTTGGTCTCGACGCGGTCGAGATCGTAGATGTACGACGGGCCGTTCTTGGTGACGATGAACGTGAGCTGCGTGTCCAGCGGCTTGACCTCGTGCTTGTAGTTGAAGCTGAACTCGTAAGCGGGCTTGAGGCCGAAGCGGCGCGCGCGGCCGCTGAAGGGGTCGGTCACGCGCGTCGCGCGGCGCAGGTAGGTGGTCGTCAGCGAGCCGTCCCACAGGCCGAGCGCCTTGAGCTTGAGGCTCGCTTCCGCCTCGGCGCCGTATTCGCGCCCCGAACCGATGTTGCCCGGTTGGGAGAGGATGCCGCGGAAGGCGATTTTGTCTTTCACGTCGCTGACGTCGCGGTAAAAACCCCGCAGCGACAGAAATCCGCCGTTATCGGCCAGCTTGTGCTCGACGCCGGTTTCCAGGTCCCAGGATTTTTCCGGCAGCAGTTGCGGGTTGCCCTGGTCGAGCGTGCGGTCCTCGGCGCGCACCGTGGCGATGAACTCGAGAAAATCGAGCTGGCTCACGTCGCGCTTGGCCGAAACCCACAGTTTGTCGCTCGCCGTGGGCTTGTAGAACACGTCGACCGTGGGCTTCACGTACTGCAATGAACGCGAGCTGTTGAGGTCGTTGCCGTTCTGCTTGAGTTGGGACAACTCCACCGTCAGGCCGCTTTCCACCTGCCACGTCGTGTTGGGATCCCAGCGGTGGGTGGCGAAGATTTCGCTGCGGTATTCCTTCACGGTCGTGTCGTTGTTGAAAATCGGCACGCGGGTGGACACGCCGCCCGCGACGGTGAACAAATTGAGTTCCGTATCTTGCGTGTTGAAGGCGCCCTCGACGCCGGCCTTGGCGGTTTGGCCCTGGGCCAACTCCCAGTCGAAGGTGCCGCGCAGGATGGTTTCGGTTTTCAGGTCGTCGCGGTCTTCCAGCGCGATGCGCGGCTGGCCCGGCGCGCGCAAGGCCAGCACCTCGCGGTCCTTTTTCTCGCCCTCGATGTTGAACAGCGCCACGGTCGTGAACCGGCCGAGCCCCAAGGGGATTTCGTAATCGACGCTGACTTCGCCGGTTTCCCGATTCCGAATGTCGTTTTCCAGCGTGTCGCTGGTGACCGCGGCACCTCCGGGGACATAGCCGCGCAGCACGCGGCGTAATTACGGTCGATATCGCGGTGCTGGGCCAGCACGTTCAACTGCAGTTCGCGGTCGCCCGCGAGGCGCCAATCGAAATTGCCGGTGGCGCGGTAATATTGATTGAGCGCCTGCTCCGTGTCGGTGGCGTCGGCGAAGGCGGCCTGGGCCGGCGTGCGGTTGATCTCCAGACGCTGCCAGGGCCGATAAGAGACGTCGGAGAACATCGCCACGTTGGCGTTCATGTCCACCGAGTCATAAGCGTAGCCGACCGTGCCCAGCGGGCGGATGGTGCCGTCGCGGTAGCCGACGAAGCCGAGGAAATAGGACGGCGTGGCCTTGCCCTCGGTCTTGAGCACGATGTTGATGACGCGCCCCGAGGTGATTTCCAGCTCCGCCACGGCGCCGCGAATCACCTCGATGCGCTCCACCTGCGAGGCCGAGATGCGCCGCAGCACGGTGGCGCTGTTGTTGTCCTTGGCGGAAATCTGCTTGCCGTTGATGAGGATCTGGTCGCTGTTGGTGCGCAGGCCCCGGCGTTCCTCGGTGGCGCGGAAGGCCAGCGACACGCCGGGAATGCGGTCGAGCATGTCCTGCAGCGTGATGGGCCGGTATTGGGCGAAGAAGGCGGGCTCATACACCGCCACGGCGGCGTTGGCGTCGGGGCCTGAAGCGGGCACCACGGGCGCGGGTTCCCGGGAAAGGGCGCTCAGCGTGACGATGGGGGTGAGGGCGAGGAGAACAACGAAACCGATGCGGCGCACGAGACGGGCTTTTCGACCATGAGACGAGGCCGTCACCTTACACGTCCGCGGCGGGCGCTCAATCCCAGCTCGGTTTGGGCGCGCATTGTGCGGCCATGAAGTCGATGAAGGCGCGCACGGGCGCTGCGACGTGACGCGAGGGCGGATAGACGGCGTTGATGGTGCTGTGTTGCGGCACGTAGTCCTCGAGCACGCTGACCAGCGCGCCGCGCTTGATGTCGGGGCCGACGATGAACGAGGGCACCCGCACCAGGCCGAGCCCCTTCAGCGCCAGGCGCCGCAGGATGTCGCCGTTGTTGCTGTGGGCGCGGCCCGCGACGTTGATCGCGCCGCCCTTGAGGCGCCAGCTCGTGGTGCCGTCGGCCTGGGTGTAGGTCAGGCAGTGGTGCGCCAAAAGATCCTTGGGCTTGTGCGGCGTGCCGTGGGCCTTCAAGTAGGCCGGCGCGGCGCAGATATAGACCTTCGACGGCGCCAGCACGCGCGCCTGCAGCGAGGAGTCCTTGAGGGTGCCGATGCGGATGGCCAGGTCGACGCGCTCCTCGATCAGGTCGATGTAGCGGTCGCTCAGGTTCAAGTCGACGACGATGTCGGGGTACTTTTTCATGAAGGTGGCGACAAAATCGCCCAAATGCATGATGCCGAAGGTCATGGGCGCGGCCAGGCGCAGCCGGCCGGCCGGCGCGGCGGCCTGCCGGCGCACGGTCTGGTCGGCGTCCTCGAGGTCGGCCAACAGGCGCTCCGCCCGGCGCGCATAGGTCTCGCCCGCGCTGGTCAGGCCGACCTTGCGCGTGGTGCGGTTGAGCAGCCGCACGCCGAGATCGTGCTCCAGCGCCGTGACCTGCTTGCTCACGGCCGATTTCGACGTCTTCAGCCGGACGGCGGCGGCCGAGAAGCTCTCGGCCTCGGCCACGGCGGCGAAGGCGCGCAGGGCGGCGAGACGGTCCATGGCGGGGCTCCGTGATTAGTTCCTCTAGGGAAACAATTATGTTCACGGTTGGCCGATTGTTTCAACCGGGAACAACCATGCGCCCTGGCTGCGCTGAGATCGTCGCGCGGCATTCGTCTCGGGTGGCAGGGTATCGACTTGGTACTTTCGTGGAGTCACGCTAGAAGTAGGACGTGGCTTAAACAAGAGCCTGGGTGGCGCCGAAACGATCGCTTCAAGATCGCGGCAAGTCCACCGATGGGGGCCATGTGGCGGGAGAGTCCGTACAAGATGCGACGGCGCCTGACGCGCGCCTGCGACGCTGGCGCAGGCCACTCCTGGGTATTGGCCCGATCGCCGTGGCGGCGGTTGCCGGCTACCTGTACCTCTCGGGAGGCCGCTATGTGGAAACCGACAATGCCTACGTCAACGCCGAAAAGGTCATGGTCGCGGCGGAGGTCTCCGGCATCATCGCCGAAGTCTTTGTGCGCGAGAATCAGCGCGTCGCCAAAGGCGATCGCCTTCTGCGCATCGACGACCAGGCCTACCGCATCGCCCTTCAGGAAGCCGAGGCTGAACTCGCCGGCGTCGGCGCCGAAATCGAAAGTCTCAGGGCGGCCTATCGGCAACAACGCTTGGAAGTGTCGCTGGCCCAAACGAACGAATCCTTCGCCGAGAAGGAATCCACGCGGCTCACGGCGTTGGCCGCATCCAATGCCGCCTCGCGCCAGGCGCTTGACGACGCGCAGCATGCCCTTGAGTCCGCGCGCAGGAAAATTCAAATCGCCGAACAGGAGTTGGCGCAAATTCTGGCGCAATCCGGCGGTAACCCCGATGGCGAGATCGAGCAGCATCCGAGATTCCGGGCCGCTCAAGCGGTGAGGGACCGGGCGGCCCTCGATCTTGACCGCACGATCATCCGCGCGCCCTTCGCGGGCATCGTCGGAAATGTGCCGGAGGCGGGCCGCCAGGTGACGGGAAATGGACCGCTCGGGCAACCGCTCATGAGCCTGGTGTCCGACAGCACGTACTGGGTTGACGCGAATTTCAAGGAAACGGATCTCGCGCATATCGCGCCGGGCCAGTCGGCGACGGTTCGGGTCGACACGTATCCTCGGCACCAATGGCGCGGCACGGTGGATAGCATCGGGCCGACAACGGGTGCCGTGTTTTCCGTTATTCCTGCGCAGAACGCGACCGGAAACTGGGTCAAGGTGACACAACGTATCCCGGTGCGCGTCGCGATCTTAGCCGACAGCAAGGCCCCCGTGCTGCGCGTCGGCATGAGCGCGACCGTCGTCATCGACACGGCGCGCTCGCGCTCGCTCAAGCAATTCTTACCCGGTCCCTTGTCGTGGTTCACCACCGCGTCCGAGGGTAAAGTCGCGCAACGGGACGAGCCGTGATGCCGACGGAAGATTCGCGCCAGCTGCGCTTTGAGCGCCGCATCGTCACCACAACCGTCATGGCGACGACGTTCATGGCGATCCTGGATTCGACCATCGTCAATATCGCACTGCCGCAAATGCAGGGCAGCTTGTCGGCGACTCAGGACCAAATCACCTGGGTCCTGACCGGCTACATCGTGGCCTTGGCCGTGGCGACGCCGCTGGGCGGGGCGCTGTCCGCGCGGTTGGGCCGTAAGCGTGTAATCGCGTTGGCCGTGCTGGGGTTCACGCTTGCCTCCGTGATGTGCGGCGCGGCGTCCTCGCTGTCTCAGATCGTGCTGTTCCGAGTGCTGCAAGGTTTTTTCGGCGCGGCGTTGGTGCCGCTCTCGCAGGCGATCCTGCTCGATCTCTATCCGCGCGAGAAACACGGCTTCGCCATGGCGGTATGGGGGGTCGGCGTGGTGTTCGCGCCGGTGCTCGGCCCGACTCTGGGCGGAATTCTCACCGAGTTTTATAACTGGCGTTGGATTTTCTACATCAACGTGCCCGTCGGCGTCGCCGCGCTGTGCGGCATTCTCGCCTACGTCCGCGAGACCGACCGCCGGAATTCCCAGGACTTCGACTATTTCGGGTTCATCTTCCTGGGCGTTGCCATCGGCGCGTTTCAGCTCATGCTCGACCGCGGCGAGTCGCTCGATTGGTTCGCGTCGACCGAAATCGTCGTCGAAGCCACCCTCGCGGGTCTCTCGTTCTATATGTTTCTCGTTCATACGATCACGACCCGTCACCCCTTCATTCCGCTCGCCATGTTCCGGGACCGCAATTTCGTGGCGAGCGTGGTGACGATCTTCATGATCAGCACCATTCATCTGGGCGCGCTCGCCCTGCTGCCGCCGTTCCTTCAACAATTGCTCGACTACCCGGTGCTGACGGCGGGCTACGTTCTGGCGCCGCGCGGGCTCGGCACGATGACGGGAATCATCCTGGCCACGCGACTGGCGACGAAGCTCGACATGCGATTGCTTGTCTTCTGCGGCCTCGTGCTGAATATCGTCGCGTTGTGGGAATTGTCGCATTTCAGTCTCGAAGTTCCGACGGACTTGATCGTGCGAACCGGCCTGATCCAAGGCTTGGGCTTGGGATTCATTTTCGTGCCGATGACCACGCTGGCGTTCGCCACTCTCCCGTCTTCGCTGCGCGATGAGGCGACCGCGATGTTCAACCTCCTGCGCAACCTTGGCAGCAGCGTCGGCATTTCGATTTGGATCACCCTGCTGGTGCGCAACACGACAACCAATCACGCGGCGCTCGCCGAGCATTTGTCGCCCTTTCGCGACGCGCTTCAACATCCCTTGCTGCCCGGCGCTTGGGAATGGCGTTTGCCGTCGGGCGTGCTGGCCCTGAATGCCGAAGTGACGCGCCAAGCCGGCGCGCTCGCGTATGTCGGCGACTTCCAGCTCATGATGTGGGTGACGGTGATCTGCGCGCTCCCTGTGCTCCTTTTGCGAAAGTCGCCCTGAATGTCGCGTTTGTATGTCGCGAACGAGCCGCCAGCGGCTCAGATGCCGAACGTCGCTTGGATGTGGAAACGGTGATGAAAAACATCATTGCGGCTTGGCTATCCAAGCGTGAAGCCGTGCACGTCGCCACCACGGCCGAGGAGAGGCAGGCCATTTATCGGCTGCGCTATGACGTGTTCGTCGGCGAGCTCAATCGCACGCTCTCGGGCATCGATCACGAACGACGGGAACTGACCGACGCGGAGGACGAACATCCGGGCACCCTGCTTCTCTATACCGGCAAACGCGACGACATCACCGCCACGATCCGCATCCGCTTCTGGGAGCCGGGCCGGGTGCCCGCCAAGGAATTCGACACTTACTCCATGGCGCGATTTCCCGGCATCGGCGGCCTGGCGACGGCGGACCTCGGCCGTCTCGTGGTGAAGCCGGATGCGCGCGGCATGCTGATTCTGCCCGCGCTCGTGCGCGTCAGCTACGAGGAGCTGGCGGGCCGCAGAGGGGCCGATCTGGTGTTCTGCTGCTGCTCGCCCGGCCTCGTGCGGGCCTACCGCAGCCTCGGCATGGTGCCCTATGGCGGACGTCTGATCGATACCGGGTCCGGCCCGGTTCAAATTCCGCTGGTGTGCGTGGTGTCGGATGCCGCCGCGCTCAAGCGCGCCAAGTCGTTGCTTGCGCCCATGGTCAAAAAATACTTCGGTCCGGGCAAGCGCCCGCCGCTGGACACAACGCCATTCGCGCATTTGCTCGATCCCGACAACATTCCCATCCAGTCCGATCCGAACCTCATCTGGGAAGAGATCAGCAATTCGTTTAACGGCGAAAAGTCCACGTCGGCCTTTTTTGGCTTGTCGCCGAAGGCCATGAAGAGACTGTCGCGCTCGGGCTTCCTGATCGCTTTCGAACGCGGGCAACTGGTGTTCAAGGAAGGCACCAAGGAACATGAGATCTACTTCGTGGTCGAAGGTTCCTTCGAAGTGTTCCAGAAAGATCGCCAGATCGCGGTGCTCACGAGAGGCGATCTCATCGGCGAAATCGCGTTCTTCACTCAGGCGGGCGAAGGCAAGCGCATGGCCTCGGTCCGTGCCGTCACGGACGGGCGGTTATTGGTGTTGCGCCGCAAATTCCTGCGCGAGCTGACCCACAAGGATCCGGAAGCCGGGTTCCGGTTGCTGATGAACATGAGCCGCATCATGGCCGAGCGCTTGGCGAAGGTGCCACAGGATTGAGCCATCCGACCGTCGAGGTTCGATGTCGAGGCGAGTGACCTGGCGGCGCCGTGCTTCATGACGGGCTCCGTGATTAATTCCTTTACGGAAACAATTTTGTTCACGGTCAGCGGATTGTTTCAACCGCGATCGGCCCTTAGATTGGACGCAATTCCGAACCCTAAGTCCGATCCCCCAGTTTGATCGATGGAGGTCATCATGATCAAAATCCGCAAAAGCGCCGAGCGCGGCCGCTTCACCAACGACTGGCTCGACAGCCGCCACAGCTTTTCCTTCGGCGAGTACTACGACCCGCAAAATCTCGGCTTCTCGGCCCTGCGCGTCATCAACGAGGACGACATCGCGCCCGGTGCCGGTTTTCCCACCCATCCGCACCGCGACATGGAGATCGTCACCTATGTCACGCAAGGTGCCTTGGAGCACAAGGACTCGCTCGGCACCGGCTCGATCATCCGGCCCGGCGACATTCAGCGCATGAGTGCCGGCACCGGCATCACGCACAGCGAGTTCAACCCGCAGGCCGACGCCGGCACCAAGCTGCTGCAGATTTGGATTCTGCCCGAGACGCGCGGCATCGCGCCGGGCTACGAGCAGATCCACGTGCCCGCGGAACAGCGGCGCGGCAAGTTGAAGCTGGTGGCATCAAACGACGGCCGCGAGGGCTCCGTGACCATTCACCAGAACGCCGCGATCCATGCGGGCCTGCTCAACGCGGGCGAAGCGGCCACGCTGCCGCTGGCCAACGGCCGCACGGCTTGGGTGCAGGTGGCGAGCGGGGCGGTGGACGTGAATGGCGTTTCCTTGGCCCAAGGCGACGGTGCCGCCGTCACCAAGGAAGCCCAACTCGCCATCGCGGCCACGGCCGACGCCGAGGTGCTGGTGTTCGACCTGCCGCCGCTGAACTAATCCATCGCCAAGATTGGCGGTGGCATATTCGCCGGGCGCGGGTAAACTCTCGCCCGGCGTTTTCCTTTTTGCAAAGCATCCATGGCCGACGTTCTTTTCTGGCCGCCGTTTCCGAGCCGCGAGACCCTGCACGATCAGTTGTTCCGCAGCATCTGGCATTTTCTGCCCTATGCCGGGCGCATCGACCGGCTGATTTTTCCCTACGCGGGCGACGATTTTCTGCTGATCGACGCCGATCAACTCATCGACATGGCCAAGGTCTTCCTGGGCCGCGACTACGACCCCGCCATCGTCGGCTACGCCGCCAAGTTTCGCGGCAAGATCGAGATCGTGCCTCATTCCGGCGGCGTGCCCATCGACGGCACCAGCAAATTGCACGGCTTGGTCGTGTGGAATGTATCCTCGGCACCCATGAATGGCGTCGCGCGCCAGGTGGTGGAATCCACCGGTTGCCATGTGGCCTGGGTGGACCCCGAACACGTGCCGCAGGAGACCATCGAGATCATCCGCTTTGCCTTGGGTCTGCTCGGCAAGGACGAGATCGACGCCATGCTGTCGCAGTCGGTCTATCGCTTCTCGGAGCACTACAAGCGCTGGCACGGCCGGCCCATGAGCGTGTTCGGCAACGGCCCGACGTTGCAGCAGGTGGTCGAGCGCACCGCCGCCGGGGCCTTCGACCCCGGGCCCACCTTGCGCGCGGTGTGCAATTCCACCATCGGCGACAAGAAAGCGCTGGAGGCGCTCAAGCCCGAAATCCTGTTCGCGGGCGATCCGGTGCAGCACAGCGGCGTCTCCACCTATGCGGGCCGCTTCCGCGCCGAGTTGGCCGAGGCGCTCATGGCCGACGAGCGGCGCGTGTTCATCACCCAGCTCGGTTTCGTGCCTTACTTCCAGCAGGCGATTCCGGCCAGCGCGCACCCGCGCATCGTCGGCGTGGGCAACGACCGGCGGCGCGAATTCAACATCGACCTGACGCAGGCGTTTTTCTCGGCGGCCACGGCCAACATATTCACAATGCTGGTCTTGCCGGTGGCCTTCACGCTGTCCAAGCAGGTGGACATCTACGGCTGCGACGGCCAGGCCTTCGCCCAGGCCACCAAGCCCTGGGGCCACGCCAACGAGGGCGACTACATGAGCAAGATGGCGGTGACGCACCGTCTGCATCCCGGCTTTTGGAACCGCAACTACGCCGAGGAGTTGGCGGCCTATTACGGCGACATGGACGAAATCATCGCCGCCGCCGAGCAAAAGGGGATTCGTGTCCGCAACCTCACGCCGTCCTATGTGCCGGCGCTCGCGAAAAGATTTTCTCCAAACGTCTAGGCCGTAAGACAACCGTTGCACATAAGCCACAATCACGCGAAAAAACGCCAGAATCGGTTGCTTTGCCCGGATCAGTTGTACTCAAAACCATCGGATCGATTTAGACGTTGCCCGGGGTCGCGGCGGGCCCAAATGACTTGGCGCCGCCGTCGATCATTTCAACCGTTCTTGCAAGGACTCGCCATGACCAAGCGCTCCATGACTCGTTCCGTCTTTATATCCGCGTTGCTGGCCACGACCGCATCCCCCGTGGCGTTCGCCCAACAGGGCGGGTCCAGCGCCACCGGCGGCTTGATCGAGGAATTGGTGGTCACGGCGCAAAAGCGCACGGAATCGATTCAGGAAGTGCCGATCTCCATCATCGCGCTGTCGGGCGATCAATTGGCGCGCACGGCCATCACCGACATTCTCGCCGTGGCGGGCCGCACGCCGACCCTGCAATACAGCCAGGCCGGCGGCGAAAGCCAAATCTACATCCGCGGCGTCGGCTCGAACCTCTTGGCGGTGGGCGCCGATCCCAGCGTCGCCATCCACCTGGACGGCGTTTATTTGGGCCGCCCCAACATGGGCCTCAACCAATTCCTCGACGTGGAACGCGTCGAAGTGCTGCGCGGGCCCCAGGGCACGCTCTATGGCCGTAACGCCACCGGCGGCTCCATCAACATCATTTCGAAGGCGCCCAGCGACGAGCTGAACGGCTACCTCACCGCCGGCTACGGCGAAGACGACAAGATGGAGTTGAAGGGCGCGGTGGGCGGACCCATCACAGATACGCTCAGCTACCGCGTCGCCGCGCGCCACGTCGAGGACGATGGCTACGTCAAAAACCTCGACCCCACCGGCAGCAAGCTCGACGACCAGAACCTCGATACCGGCCGCGTCGCGCTCAGCCTCACGCCCAGCGACGCCTTCCGCGCCACCGCGACCATGGATTGGAGCGATTTCAACAACGGCAACACCGCCATTCGCCCCATCGACAACTTGAGCGCGTCGCGGCTGTTGGGCGCGCGCCCGACGTCCAGCATTCTCGAGGAATACAACAACCTGCCGACCTTCATGCGCTACGAGACCGGCGGCCCCACCCTGGATATCGAGGCCGACCTGAGCGACAGCGTGATGCTGAAGTCCATCACGGCCTACAAGACCTTCGACATGGACTTCTACTTCAACACCGACGGCACCGAAGCGGCCGTGACGCGCACCACCGAAACCTTCGATACCGAACAATTCTCGCAGGAACTGCGCCTGGTGTCGCAAAACACCGAGAACTTCGACTGGATCGTCGGCGGCTATTATCTGAAAGAAGACAAGGAAGGCGCGCTCGGCCTGGTGCGCGAGAACCTGCGCAACGCCGTCACTGGTGCTGCGCTTCCGCTCGGCACGTTCATCATTCCCGCCGAGAACGACACGGAAGCCTACGCCGCCTTCGCCCAGGCCGGCTACCGCCTCAGCGAGCAGGTGAAAATCACGGCGGGCATTCGCTACAGCGACGAGAAGAAAACGGACTTCAACCAACAGATCAACATCTTCGTCGGGCCCACGGCCACGGCGGCGCAAGTGAGCCAGGGCCTGTTCGGCGGGCTCAATCTGGCGAACTTCACGCCGGCGCTGACGCGCCGCGACAGCCGCTCGTGGGACGCGGTCACGCCCAAGTTCGGCATCGACTGGACGCCCAGCGACAACGTGCTGGTCTATGCGGCGGCCACGCGCGGCTTCAAGTCGGGCGGCTACAACAGCTACCAGCCCTCCAACCCGGTGTTCGAGCCCGAGTTCATTTGGTCCTACACGGTGGGCGCCAAGACCGACTGGATGGACGGCAAGCTGCGCCTCAACGCCGAGGCGTTCTACTACGACTACAGCGACCTGCAGGTGACGACGATCCTCAACGCGCTGACCTTGGTGGCCAACGCCGCCCAGGCCGAAGTGAAGGGCATCGACGTCGAACTGACCGCGCAGCCGGTGGAGCCGTTCACCTACGGCGTCTCGGCGAGCGTCCTTGACGCGACTTACGACTCGTTCTCGGCGCCCTACGGCGTGTGCTCGCCGCTGGTGTTGACCAATGCCACCTGCGCCGGCCGCACCGCCGGTCAGGTGCGTTTGATCAATGCCGCCGGCAACCGCCTCAACAACGCGCCCAAGTTCAAGGCCACCACCTTCGGCGAATACGTCGCCGACATGGGCACCTCGGGCACGCTGACGGTCTTCGGCCAGCTCAGCCACACCGGGGCGATCTACTTCAACGCCGCCAACGACCCCAACGCGCGGCAGAAGTCCTACACGCTGCTCGACGGCCGCATCGCCTGGACGCCGTCCAACGCCAACTTCGAGATCGCGCTGTACGGCAAGAACCTGACGGAAGAGGAATACTTCCACAACATCGTGCAATTCACCTCCACGTCGCTGCCGCCGCCGGCCGCGGCCCTGCCCAACGCGGGCGTGGTGGTCACCGATCCGTTCTCCATCGGCCATGCGCTGGGTTACCCCGCGCCCGGCCGCCAGTGGGGCATCGAGGCGACCTACCGCTTCTAAGCAAGCGATCTTCGTGAACGAAAAGGGGCCCGCACGCGGGCCCCTTTTTTGTTCACGAATTGCCAGCAATGACCATCACTTGAGAAGTAAAATGAGATGTCACCCTGGGATTCATTCCCAGGGTCCAGAGTTTGTTGTTTTCAAAATGAAGACCTCTGGATCCTGGGCACAAGGCCCAGGACGACAGCGGTGTCGTTACGGGGCCATTGGTTTCCGACTCGAGTGTAGTCTGGTGTCGCTCCTAGATCGCCAAGCTCTTGCTCGCCAGTTCGAAGACGTCGCGTGACAGGTTGGGCGCGGCCAGAATGCGATCCAGCGCGGCCTTCATCTTGGTCTGGCGCGCGGCGTCGAAGCGCTTCCAGCGGCCCAGCGGCGCCACCAGGCGCGCGGCGGTCTGCGGGTTGAAGCCGTCGACGGTGACGATCTGCTCGGCGAGAAAATCGTAGCCTGAGCCGTCGAGCGCGTGGAAGTGCACCGGATTGCGCGTCGAGAAGGCGCCGATGAGGGCCCGGATGCGGTTGGGGTTCTTGGGTTCGTAGCTGGGATGCGCGAGCAGCCCGCGCACGACGCCCAAGGTGCTGGGCAGCGCGCTGGTCGCCTGCACGCTCAGCCACTTGTCCAGCACCACCGCGTCGTCCTTGAAGCGGGCATGAAACGCCGCCAGCGCCTGGCCGCGCGCGGGCGTGTCGATGTCGGCCAGGGCAGCGAGGGCGGCCATGCGGTCGGTCATGTTATCGGCGCCGTCGAACTGCGCCTTCGTGAGCGCGATCGTTTCGGGCGTGCCCAACGCGGCGAGATAGGACAAGGCGCAATTTTTCAAGGCGCGTCGGCCCGCGCTGGCGGCATCGGGGGTGAAGGCCCCGCCGTCGCGCCGTGACGCATAGAGGTTCCGCAGCGCGGCGTGATGGCGCGACGCAATCGCTTTCTTCAAGGCCTCGCGCGCGCCGTGAATGCGTTCGGGGTCTTCGATACTCACGCGATTGGCGAGATCGTCATGGCCGGGCAGGGCCATGAGCCAGGCGCGATAGGCGTCGTCGATGGCGTCGTCGGCGATGATGGCGCCCATGGCGTTCAGAAACGCGGCGTCGGCCGCCGTGCCGTCCAGGATCACGTTGCCAGCGTAGTCCTGCTTGGCCTGCCAGCGGTTGAAGCTGTCGGACTCATGGGCCATGAGGAAAGCGCGGTCGGCGTCCGTCAGGTCCGAAACCACCGTCACGGGGGCTGAGAAATTGCGGTTGAGCGAGGGCAGGGCCCCGGGCGGAATGTTCTCGAACACGAATTGTTGCGAGGGCTGGCGCAGTTCCAGCAGCGTGGTCGGCGTCACGTCCTGGCCATTCTTCCCCACGAAGCCCACGGCGAAGGGAATGTGCAGCGGCTGCTTCACCGGCTGGCCCGGCGTCGGCGCGAGGGTTTGCGTGAGCGTCAGCGTGGTGCGGTTGGTGGCGGGGTCGTGCGCGCCCTGGGCCGTGACCGTGGGCGTGCCGGCCTGGCGGTACCACAGCTTGAACTGCGTCAGGTCGCGGCCGCTGGCGTCCTCCATGCAGGCCACGAAATCTTCACACGTGACGGCCTGGCCGTCGTGGCGCTGGAAGTAAAGATCGAGCGCCTTGCGATACAACTCCGGCCCCAGCAGCGTGTGCTGCATGCGGATCACTTCCGCGCCCTTCTCATAGACCGTCGCGGTGTAGAAGTTGTTGATCTCGATGTAGCTCTCGGGCCGCACGGGATGGGCCAGCGGCCCGGCGTCCTCCGGGAACTGGCGCGCGCGCAAGGTATCGACGTCGTCGATGCGCCGCACCGCCTTGTTGCGCACGTCCTCGGAGAACTGCTGATCGCGAAAGACCGTGAGCCCTTCCTTGAGGCTCAGTTGGAACCATTCGCGGCAGGTAACGCGGTCGCCGGTCCAGTTATGGAAATACTCGTGGGCGACGATGCTCTCGATCATCTCGTAGTCGACATCCGTGGCCGTCTCGGCGTCGGCGAGGATGTATTTATCGTTGAAAATGTTGAGGCCCTTGTTCTCCATGGCCCCCATGTTGAAATCGCTGACGGCGACGATGTTGAACACGTCCAAGTCGTACTCGCGGCCGTATTTTTCCTCGTCCCACTTCATCGAACGCTTGAGCGCGTCCATGGCGTAGCGGGCGCGGGGCTCCTTGCCGTGCTCGACATAAATCTTCAGCGCCACCTTGCGCCCACTCATGGTGACGAACGTGTCGGCGATGTGGCCCAAGTCGCCCGCCACCAGCGCGAACAGATAACAGGGCTTGGGATAGGGGTCGTCCCACACGGCGCTGTGGCGGTCCTTGGCCTCGTCGCGAAACTCGACGGGGTTGCCGTTGCTGAGCAGCACCGGGCAGGTGGATTTAGGTGCTGTTAAAGTGACGCGAAAGCGCGTCATGACATCGGGCCGGTCCTGGAAATAGGTGATGCGGCGGAAGCCCTCGGCCTCGCACTGCGTCGTGAACTTGCCGCGCGAGACGTAAAGCCCTTCCAGCGCCGTGTTGGCCGTGGGGTTCACCTCCGTCACGACCTTGAGCGTGAAAGTCGCCGGCGGCACGGCAATGGTGAGCCCGCGCTCCGTGAGCGTGTAATCCTTGCCCTCGATCAAGTCCTTGTCGTCCATCTGCACGAACAGCAGGTTCATCTTCTCGCCGTCGAGCACGAGGGCCTTCACGCCCGCCGCACGGTCGTGATGGGCCTCATAGCGAGTGACGGCCGTGACGCGCGTGGCGGTGGGGTGCAGGTCGAAGGCCAAGTCGATGTGCGTCGCCAAATAGGGCGGCGGCGTGTAATCGGCGAGTCGGATGGTGGCCGGGGCGGCGGTATTGGCGGCGGCAAGACTATTGTCGGGCATGGGCGCGAGTGAACCAAAGAGTGAGTAAAGCCACTCTTATATAGGAACGCCATCCCCCGCCAAGGCGGCGCCGCGTCGCCCGAACCGGGGCCCGTTTCCTCACTTTTCCTTAACCCGTCGACCCTAGGCTAAGTGCGTATAAGTCTGTCTAGCGCCCACGTGAGGCGAGGGGTTTTCCATGCGCGTCGTTGCGTTCGTGCCGGCCAAGGGCGAGTCCAGCCGCATCGCCAACAAGAACACCGTCATCCTCGACGGCGAGTATCTGTTCAAGCGCAAGCTGCGCCAGTTGCTCGAGTGCGAGGAAATCGACGACGTCTACCTCGACACCGAAAGCGAGCGCATGATCGAACTGGCGGCCGACCTGCCGGTGAAGGTGCTGCGCCGCGACCCGACGTTGGCCTCCAACAAGACCGACGGCCATGAGCTGTTCGCCAATCAGGCGCGGCAGGTGAAGGCCGACATTTACATCCAAAGCCTGTGCACCAGCCCGTTTATCGATGCGAACACGCTGGGCCGCGCGCTCAAGGCGCTCAAATCCAAACCAAATGCCGACTCCCTCGTCGCCGTGCAGAAGCGCAAGCAATACACCTGGAGCAAGGGCAAGCCCAACTACGGCACCGGGCGGATTCCCAACTCGGTCGATTTGCCCGACAGCATCGTCGAGTCCATGGGCCTCTACATGGTCCGCCGCAAGCCCGGCGCCAAGGCGCCGACGCGCCGCTTCGGCGACAAGCCGATTTTGTTCGAGATCACCGACGAAGAAGCCGTGGACGTGAACTGGCCCGAGGACCTGGCGCTCGCCGAGCGCATCTGTGCGGGCTACCGCGCCGTGCATAACGCCGCGCTCGACGCCATTCGCCCGCATCTGTGCGCCTCGCTGCTGTCCGACATCTGCAAGGAGCGCGGCCTCAAGGCGCTGCTGCCGCCGGGCTTCAAGCGCATCTCGGGGCGCAGCACGCTGGGCGTGGCGAAGACGTTGGAACTGCGCCGCCTCAAAAAAGGCGACGACTGGAAGGGCATTTACACCGCGCTGGGCACCTACAACTTCATCCGTCCCGGCGATGTGATCGTGGTCAACAATCACGTCAAGGACAAGGCCTACTTCGGCGACCTGAACGCCAACATCGCCGTGCGCTCCGGCGCCGTGGGCGCGGTGGTGGACAGCTACACCCGCGATTCGGCCGAGCTCAACGGCCTGGAATTCTCGGTGTTCGCCCAAGGCATCAACTGCGACGACATCAAGTACGAAGGCACCGTGCACGCCATGAACAAGCCGATCAAGATCGGCGACGTGGTCATCAACAACGGCGATTACATCTACGCCGACGACGACGGCGTGCTGGCGATTCCGAAAGCGCTGTGGCCCTCGGTCCGCGACGAGGCGCTCGCGACGCTGAAGAAAGAGTTCGACATCCGCTACGCCATCATGCGCGGCGAGGACGTGGCCAAGGTGCTCAACGTTCACGGGGCGTTTTGAGGGCGGGCGTTTCGCCTCACGCCCCGTCCTGCACGAACGGTTGCCCCGCGCGGCGGGCGGCGTCGGCGCGGGCGAGTTCTTTGCCCAGGTAGGCGGCGTGGTCGAGCTTGGTCACCCAGCCGTTCTGGATCAGCGTCCAATACACCGTGCGCGCGTCGGGGCCCTCGATGGTGCGCACCAGCCGGTCCTTGTAGTCGTAGTGCTCGACATAGAGGCAGTCTTCGCGCGACGCGATGACGAAATAACCGCCCTTGTCGAGCTTGATGCGCTCCGGCGCCGGCGCGGTGGCCACCACATGCGGCGTGATCTCGCCCACGGGCGGGATCGGCACGTCGAGCGCCGGCACGGCGGCGCGCGGGGCCCGCGCGGCCAGCTCGGCCACGGTCGCGGCGATGCGCGCCACGTCGATGCAGCCGATCAGGTTGACCGGCTCCACTTGGCGGCGAAACGCCTCCACCTCGGCGGGCGCCAAGTTGGGCAGTTGCGGGCGCATGCCCGGGGCGCCCGGAATCTTCTTCTGGCCGTCGATGCCGTTCTTGAAGAGCGCGAGGAAGGTGCCGCCGGTCAGGTGCTTGGGCGGCTCGGCGCCGGCGCAGACGAAATAGCGGATGGCGGGATTGGAAATGACATTGCGGATGATTTTTTCGATGCCGATGTTCTCGGTCTCGACCTTGCCGACGATGCACAGGCCGTTCGGTTTGGCCCCGGCGATCTCGTCGGCCAGCGCCACGCTGCCGAGCGTGGTCACCGCCACCGGCGCGGCGGCGTCGAGCACGTGATACGTACCTGGTACGTAAGGCCAGGCGGCGCGCTTGGCCTTGGTGGTGGCGAAGGTGCGCGACAGAAAGAACCCGAAATCCTCCATCTTGCCCATGGCAGCCTCACGCGGCCTTGACGCGATGGCGATAAGTCACGTTCACCCGCTTGGACAGCAGCACGTAGCCGATGAAGATCGCGCCAATAACCAAGTGATTGCCGCTCACCGCCATCACCTTGACCGGGTTGATGTCCATCAGCAGCGCCACCGCCAAGGGGCGCGCCAGCGCGTACACCGCGAAACCGACCAGCGCGGCGGTCGGCATCGCCGGGTGCTTGAGCGGGGCCAGCACCAGGAAAGGCAACAGGGCGATGGTCTGCACGACCATGACCTGGCGCGCCATGGCCACTTGGGCCTCGGTCTCGAACATGATCAGCATCATCGCGTCGCCACCCGCGAGGTTGCGCAGGTTCATCGCCAGCAGCAGCAGCGCAAGGACATAGACGGCGATCATCCAGCCGCCGAAACCGTACAGCCGGTGGGCGCGCGCCTCGTCCGTCGTCAGCGAGGTCCATGTCATGACCAGTCTCCCTCCCGTGTCCCAATCGCGGCGCCACACTAGCACAGGCGCGTGGGAAGCGCAGGCCGTCGGTCGCGCGCGGGCGGACGGCGCGGCCGGTTTTTGTTCAGGAACGGCCGCGCGGCCGGGGAACCACGCGGCCGGTGCGGCGCATGTAATCGCGGTAGGTCTCGCCGAACTCCTCGAGCATCAGGCGTTCCTCGCGCGGGATGCGCACGGCGTAAAACAGCACGCCCACGGCCAGCAGACTGCCGCCGCCGATCCAGTTGGCCAGCACCAGGAACTGCCCGAGCCCGGAAAGCAACAGCGCGGCGTACATGGGGTGGCGGATGCGCCGATACACGCCGTTTTCGACCAGGCGATGCTCCGGTTGAATGGCCAGCCGCGCCGACCAGTTGTCGCCGAGGTCGGCGTGGGAACGCCAGAACAGCAGCGCGCCCAGCGCGAGCAGGACCACGCCAGCCCACGACAGCGCGGACGGGATCGCCACGTCGAACGGCGCGAAAATCGGCGTGAAAATCTCCAGCAACGGGATCGGCATCATGCCGGCCATGGCGCACAACAGCAGCGCGCGGTCGGACCAGGAGGTATCGCGTTTGCGCGGCCGGTGGGCGCGGGCGCGCCAGTGGTAGGTTCCACGCAGTCCGCCGATCACGGCGGTGAACACCAGGAACGCGATGTCGAACGCGCTCACGCGGCGGCTTCCCCGCGTTCTCGCGACTGGTCGCGCGCCGCCTCGTCGGGCGCGCAGGTTTCGACCTCGATGGTGGCGTGGCTGAGACCGGGAATGTCCGCCAGCAGCGCCTTGTAGTGCGCCGGCGGGCGCGGCGTGTGCGTCACCACGGTGGCCATCATCGCCAAGTGGCCCGGGCCCAGGCGCCACACGTGCACGTCGGCGACCTTGGTGTCGGCCTCGGCCTCCAGCGCCGATTTGATCCGCTCGGTCAGGCCCTGGGCCGGCTCCGTGTCGAGCAGCACGCGCGCCGTCTCGCGCAAGAGTCCGTAGGACCACCGCGCGATCACGGCGGCGCCGACGATGCCCATGACGGGATCGAGCCACACCCAACCCAAGGCGCGCCCGCCCACCAGCGCCGCGATGGCGAGCACGCTGGTGAGCGCATCGGCCAGCACGTGCACGTAGGCGGCGCGGATGTTGTGATCGTGATGGTGGCCGTGATCATGATCGTGGCCGTCCGCTGGCACGCCCGGCTCGTCGTGGTCGTCGTGACCGTGATGATGGGCGTGACTGTCGCGCAGCAGCCAGGCGCAGACCAGGTTGACCGCCAGGCCCAAAACCGCCACCGCCGTGGCGTCGTCGAAATCGATCGTCACGGGCGACAACAGGCGCTGGGTCGACTCCCAGGCCATCAGGCCCGCGACCATCGCCAGCGCCAAGGCCGACGAGAAGCCCGCCAGGTCGCCGACCTTGCCCGTGCCGAAGCTGTAGGCGGCGTTGTGCTGATGGCGCCGGGCGTACCAGTAGGCGAAGGCGGTGATGCCCAGGGCGGCGGCGTGGCTGGCCATGTGCCAGCCGTCGGCCAGCAGCGCCATGGAGCCGAAGGCGATGCCGGCGGCGATTTCCACGACCATCATGACGAGCGTGATGATCATCACGGCGCGGGCGGCGGTTTCGTTGCCGGCGTGACGGGTGCCGAGGTAGGCGTGGTCGCGCTGCCAGGTTTTCAGATCGTGATCGTGCATGGTGGGGTCCAGTGTCGCGTCGCGGCCGGCGGCGGCATGGCCGGCGACCGGGCGGCGGCTATTTCAACAGATTCATGAGAACGCGGGCTTGATAATGGTACGACAAATTACCCGAACCGTTATAGCGCCGCGCGGCGTAGGGCCAATCGCACGGAAAATTCGCGCGGTCGGGCACGCCCGCCGCGGTGTCGGAAAATTTATAGCCCAAGTCTTCCGTATAGCAAGATTGAGTGTTGGCATGGAAGGTTGTCGTGGCGGTGATGCTCCGCTTGCCCGCCGCCGTGGCGCAGGCTTTGCAGTCCGTCAGATATTTCGGATCGCCCTTGGCGTACGTGCACACGCGCAGCGGCGCTGGGCCGTGTTCGGCGATGCGGTCGTCCGCGCGCGTTCCGGACGTGCCGCCGATGACGAATTTATCGAATTTCTCCTTCAGCTCGCGATAGGCCATGGCCACGTTGCCGAGCGGATTCAGAATGAAGCCGTCGACGTCGGCGCGCGAGGGCGGGTGATAGAAGATCGTGAATTGGCCCATGCCGAAGCCGCGCGAGGTGATGACGTCGGGGTTCGCTCCGTTGCGATCCAAACCCACGGTGACGAAGTTGTCGTCGCCCGAGGTTCTATAATGCTGCAAGTTGCTTTCTTGGCGGCAGATCGCGAGGATGAACGGCGTCGGCACGTCGCCCTGCGGCGCGGCGCGGATCGCCTCGATCGCCGCTTGGTTCTCCCGCGCCGGGTTGGCGCTTTGCGGCACTTTTTCAAAGCGCGTGTCGTCGAGCATGGCGGCGATGCAGCCGACCATGGCCTGATCGACGACGCCCGTCGTGCGCGTGACGGCCGGCGCCCCCGTCGTCGTCCGATTGTAATCCTTGACCGACACCGGCGCCTTGCCCGGCGTGTCCTCGGCGCCGTTGATCAAGTCGTGTTGCAGGCACCTGACGGCGCGCTCGGTGCCGCTCTCGAATTTCCCGTCGATGCCGCCGGCGATGTAGCCCAAGGCGCGCAAATCGCGCTGCAGCGCTTTCACCAAGGCGGGATCGTTCGCCGCGCCCTTGGCGAGAGTCAGGCCAGGCTTCTGATAGATCGGCGGCATTTTCGGCGCTCCCGCGCGGGGGATGTTTCCCGTGGGTGACGATCTTATCGGCGCGCGAGGCCCGCCCGCAACCCTTCTATCAGGCGCGCGCGCGTTCCGCCTGCGGGCGTCGCCGCGTTCGCTCTCGACCGTCGTCACGATGAACTCTAGAAAATCTCCATGACCGCGCCTGCGCCACCACCGCCCGCGCCCGGCCCCATGCCCGACCGCTTCACCGGCCGGATCGCCGCGACGCTGTTCTTCGCCGTCATGATCATGGTGGTGGGCCAATCGTGCCTGTTCGTCATCCTGCCTCCCATCGGCCGCCAGATCGGCCTGGCGGAGTATCAAATCGGCATGGTCATGTCGGTGCATGGGCTGGTGATGCTGTTCACGGGGCCGCTGTCCGGCGCGGCCAGCGATGCCTGGGGGCGCCGGCGCGTGATCGTGTTCGGCTCGGCCCTGGCGGCGCTGTCGATCCTGGCCTTCGGCTTCATCGTCGACGCGGGCTTGAGCGCGGCCATCACCGGCTTCACGGTGATGCTGCTGCTGATGGCCAGCCGCACGGTTTTCGCCGTGGGTGCCGGCGCCGTGACGCCGGGCGCCATGGCGCTGGCGGCGGATTTGTCGGCGCGCGAGAACCGCCTCAAGGCCATGTCGCTGCTGGCGGCGGCCACCTCCACCGGCGCGATGCTGGGGCCGTCGTCGGCCGCGTTCTTCTCGGGTCTCGGATTGGCCGCGCCGTTCTATGTCATCGGCGGCTTTGCGCTCCTGGCCGTGGCGGCGGGGCGATTTGTGCTGCCGGTGACGCGAACCGGCGGCGCACGCGCGGCCCGCGGCATGATTCACTTGCTCAAGGGCCGCGTGTTGCGGGTCAGCTTGGCCTCGCTGTGCTTCATGTGCGGCAACTTCGGCATCTTCTCGGTGCTGGGCTTTTTCGTGCAGGATCACTTCGGGCTCGATGCGTCCGCCGCGGCGCGCTGGATGGGCCTGGGGCTGATGGGCGCGGCGGGCATGAACGTGCTGGTGCAGTGGGCGATCATCGGCCGCTGGCGCATGAACCCGCGCGCGATGATCGCCGTCGGCACGATTTGCACGGTGGCCTCCTACGTCGGGGCGTATATGGCGGCGCAGCCGTGGCTGTTCGTGGCCGCCGTCATGCTCAACGGTTTTGGCCAGGGCTTCGTCAACCCGGCGCTGCAAACGGCCTTGAGCCTGTCGGTGGGGGCGGCCGACCAGGGCCGCATCGCCGGGCTGTCCACCGCGACGCAGGCCATGGCGTTCCTGGTCGCGCCGGTCTCCAGCGCCGTGCTCTACGGCCTCAACGCGCCGACGCCGTTCATCGTCGGCGTGATCCTGATCGCGCTGGGCGGCGTGGTGGTCCCCGCGCGGCGCGAGCCGGCGACGTCCGAGGCTTAAATCTTGCCGGCGTCGCGCAGCGCGAACAGCCGCATGGTGCCGAAGTCCTTCGGCAGTTCGGTCTGGCCGACGTAGTCGGTGATGAAGCGGTCCTTGGCGCGCAGCGCCAGCATGGCCGCGAAGGGTTCGCTGACATAGACCGTGCCCGGCACCGCCACGGGCTCGATGCGCGCGGCGATGTTGATGTGCGTGCCGAAAAATTTCGTCGACAGCGTGAAGGGGTCCATCAGGTTCGCCACGGGCCCGAAATGTGCGCCGATGCGCAGCGACAAGTGCGCGGGCAGGCCGACCGTGGCCAATTCGATGGCGCTGAAGCGCCGTTGCAATTCCATGGCCGCCGCCGCCGCGTCCTCGATGGCGGCATAGACCACATGAAAGCCGTCGCCCCAGGTGGCCTCCAGTTCCGGCGCGCGGGGCTGCGCGCGCACGGTGTCGGCCAAGGGGCCCATGACGTGGGCGATGAAATTTTTGACCAGCGATTCGTCGACCTTGCTGAAGCCGCGCACGTCGCCGAACAGCATGGCCTTGAGCGAGCGCCCGGCGCGCGCCGGGTCCACGGGCTTGGGGCTCGCGCGGCCCGCCCGGCGCAGGCCCCGCGGGCAGGGGATGATGGTTTGAGCGAGGCCCGCGCCGCGCCAGCGCGCCACGTCGGCCGCCGTGCCCGCGATTGTCTGGCTGTCGACGCCGTCCCACACCGCCAGTTGCGCCGCGTGGGTGCGCGCGGCCTCGGCCTGGCGGATGGCCAAGCCCATGGCGAACTCGGTGCCGTAGGCGAACACGCTGTCGTCGCCCATGTAGGGCTCGTCCGACGCCGCGCGGAACGAAGCGGCCTTGTCGCGCACGGCGTGATACCGCTTGACCCACGATTGCCCGAAGGGAACAACGGACTGGGCGATGAAATCGTCCTCGCGGAAGGGCAGCACCACGTGCACCTCGGCGCCGCGCGCCTGCAGGGCCTCGGCGATCAGGATGTCGGCCCCGGCGGCGAGCGCGCCGAAGCCCGAGCCGGGCTCCAGCTCGGCGAGCTTGGCCTTGATGGCGTCCGTCAGGTTCAGCGCGGCCTCGATATCGTCGTCGACGAACACCATGTGGCCGCAGAAGTGCAGAGCCTTGGGTGGGCGGTGGGCATCCAGCCACCTGGCGTCGAGGCCCAGTGCCGCGCAGATCGTCTCGAACTGGCGCAGCGTCGTGGCGCGCGCGGCGATGTTGCGGGCATCGAACATGATGGCCATGGCCAGCGCCGCGTCGGCGCCCTTGACGCGCCTCAGCAGCAGCGCCGCCTCGGCCTCGGTGGCCTTCACGTAATAGGCGTCCTCGTCGCGCGGCGCGGGGCTGGTCTGCAACCGGTCATGCACCGCCTTGGCGATGGACTGGGACATTTTCTCGTTGCCCGCCAGCAGGAACATGGTGGCGGTGTTGATGCCGGGGTAATAGCCGTTGTCGAGGGCGTAGGCCTGGGCGTATTTCGCCGCCGACAACGCGGCCAGTCGCCGGCGCTCGTCGCCCTCGGCCGCGAGGCTCAAATCCTTGAGAATTCGCCCGCCCAGCGCCAGCACGTCCTCGTTGCCCGTGACCTTGTCGAGACCGAGCCGCGCGTACTCCGCCCGCGCGTGCTCCGTCGCCCCGGCGCGGGCCAGCAGCAACACGCAGCGGTGTTTGAGCGCGACGTCGTCGGGCGCGGCCCGCAACGCCCCCACCGCCGTGTCATAGGCGGTGAGGGGGTCGGGGGCCAGCTCCAGGTTTTTTCTGTTCACCATTGGCTCGATCATAGTACACGCTAGGGACTATCCCCGCATGTTAGTGGGCGGAGCCACTTTCTCCCTGCGAATAGGCTGCCTTCTACAGGGGAAAAGCGGCCGCATGGCACAATGGAGGGGAAGGTAAGACTTTAATTTTCTCCCATATTGTCAATCGCAGGGTCGCTGTCCACTTTTGTGTTCGCGATGTTATCTACAGTGCAATACATCGTGATCTTGTAGTCATAACTGTAAATGCTGGCAGCGTGGTCATTTGTGTCGGACACTTCGATAACAGAATTCCTGAACGTGTTCGGATTAGAGTTATTTCTTACTTTCCGCTTGTTCGCGGGAAACGCATCTTCCACTGGTGGTGCGCCAGCCATAGCTGGGGTCGCAATCCAAGGATCGTTCGACGTGTCCGCGTCGGCAAACGTATCAACGAATGCGCAGCCCGAAACCGTGGCGGGATAACGATCTCGATCGATGAACCACTTCAGCGTCGTTGGATTTCCGCCGGTATTGTTGATGTGCTCTACTCGAATTCTATCCACAATGGCGCTGCCGGAGCTATCGTATACTTTTATTTTGGGCGTACTCGTTCCATCTCGGGTCAAGATCAAGCGATAACAATAGGTGTTGCTGGCGTTGCAATTTTGCGGGGGATTCGTGCGAACGGCCGTCATGGTTCGGCCAGTCGGCTGCGCACATGATGGCAAGGTCAGCAGTCCGGCGATGGCGGCGAACCCGCCGAAACAGAGCCAGCGAAGATTCCGGGCCATTGGCGCGTCAATTTTGGTCATGATCTTCCCCTCCGAAGGTGTCTAAGAGCCTGAACGGGCAACTGATGAATCTTTCAGGAACTCCGCCGTTGCCGGATGCTTGAGTCCTTGTCGGGTCAACGTCTCGACCATCGCGATGTGTTCTGCGGTTCGGCCCAATCTCCAATAAGCTTTAGCCAAGTAAAGCGCGCGCATATTGTCGGTGGTTTGATTGCTCTCGAGCAGTGTGACGGCGGTTTTCCATGAAACATCTCGCTCTGCTGCGTTGAGAAGTTCATGGCTGAGGTCGCCCCGAGCAAGATTGGCTTGCGCAAGCGCCATAATCAAATCCATATTCTGATTATCCTCACGGCGGAACTTTTCCAGGTCGTCGATCAGCGTTCCTATCGACCGCAAAGCTGATGCGGGTGGATGATCACGGAGAGCGGGTTCGCAACGTAATATTTCGGCTCTTGCCCGCAGGCTGACCTGCCATCGAGTAAAACCGGGACGCAACGCCACGAGGCGCGCCGTGATTGTCTCCGCTTCAGTCAAAACTGCTCGACTTTTTAGCGGTTCGCCCGCGTAAAGTAGAGATTCGGCAAGATCGAGTTTCGTTCGTCCTTGAAGTTCGGCCCATGCGGTATTGCTGGGCTCGATGCTAACCAATCGATCCGCCAGCCGCTCCGCATTACGCAAAGCCGAAATGGCATTTTCTGGCTCCCCCGATTCCAATAAGACTGCGCCCAACATTCGTTGTGAGACGAGCAAGGGTTGCAGGAACTGAACGTTGCGCGGTTCCCGCCTGACGAGTTCGTCATAAATCGCGATCTCCGCAAGTCGTTCCTGGCGCGCCATGGACAAATCGCCGAGGGCACGATGCGTATCGGCCAACCAAGCCAAGGTTCGGCCGAGATCGGTCTGCCAAACCGTGTTGTTCGGATCGCTCAAGGAGACTTCACGGTGAGCTAAATTGGCTTTCTTGAAGGCAGCTTCCGCTTCGTGAAATCGCCCCGAACGATACAGCATCACGCCAAGATTCGTTTCGGCATATCCGACTTCATTTTGCCAAGCGCGGTTCTCGGGTCTCGCCGCGACGAGGCTCTTCGCCAACTCACTGTACTGCTCGAAAAATGAAGCTGCCTTCGAAAATTGGCGTTGCTGTGAATGGACGTATCCGATCCAGTAAATACTTTGGGCATGATCGAAAATTAAATTCGGATTCCTTGGATCTCTTGCCAGCCTTTCGCCCGTTGTTTCATGGGCATCCGTAAATGCCGCAAACGCGGCGTCGGGATCGCCCCTTTTGTCCTCGATCTTCCCCAACAAGATCAGCGCCCGGGCGCGGCGGCCAAGCGCGTCGGAGTCGAGGTCCTCGGGTTTTTGCCGGGCGTAGTACTCGAGCGTGCGCGAGCTCAGCGAGTCCAACACGTCCAGACGTCCCACCGCCTGCAGGCGCTCGCCCAGGTCGCTCAGCATATATTCAACCAGGCCTTCGGCTTGCTCGCGTTTGGTTTCCGCCTCGTTCCTGGCCTCGATGGCGTTGAAGGTCAGCGCGCCCATGGTCGCCACGCCCGCGAGCGAGGCGAAGGTCACGGCCGCCATGAATCGCTGCCGGCGTTGGGTCTCGCGCTGCACCAGTTCGTCGAGGCCCACGCCCAAGAGCCCCGCGAGCACTTTGAGTTTCACCAGCCGCTTGCCGTCCTTGCCCGGGCGCAGGTCGGCGGCGATGGGTTCGGCCGGCGTGTCGGTGAGGCTGCCGTCGGCGGCCACCTGAAAGCGCAGCGCGGGCACGAAGCATTCCTCGGCCTCGCGGCCGGGCATGTTCGATGCGTAGGGCTCGCCGTCGACGATGACGGCGATGATGCTGCCCGCCCCCTTGAGGCGCTTGAAGTTGACGACTTCCTGGTTGACCCACTTCGACCGGGCCGAGGCGGTGGAGCACAGCACGATGAGAAACTGCGTGGCCTTGAGCGCCTCGTTGATTTGGCCCGTGAGGTCGGCGGCCACGGGCAATTCGTCG
Source organism: Rhodospirillaceae bacterium (assembly GCA_033763995.1). Taxonomy (GTDB): domain Bacteria; phylum Pseudomonadota; class Alphaproteobacteria; order Rhodospirillales; family Rhodospirillaceae. The sequence continues at coordinate 141,773 of JANRJL010000032.1, forward strand.
CGGTCGCGGAACAGCGCGCCCAGGCGCCGCTCGACGGTGCCGGCGGCGGTGGTGCGCCCGATCAGGTGCGGGGGCACGCGGTAAGTTTCGAGCGCGCGATGGAGCCAGCGCGCCACGGCGGAATCGCGGTGGCTGTAGCTGATGAAGGCCTTGTAGCGAACACGCGCGACGTTCTCGTCCGTGCTCACGATCCATTCCCCCCGAACGGTCAGCACGCGGTCCGGGTTGGCGCCTGATGGCTTGCCCTTACCCGGGGTGTGGTCTCGCGCGACCGTTTCGAAGCCATCCTATCACGCCCCGGGGTTGAATCCAGCCCGCAGCACCCTTTAAGCCCCTGGGTTTACTCGGGGATTTCACTCCCAAATCGCGCCCAGTAATCACCCCCAATACCCCAATAGATGTGCGGCTTTTTGACCCCAGCGCCAGCGTGGGCGAAAGGGCCAGGAATTTCGCGATCTTTCCCGCCCCGTTCGCGGTTTGCAGGTGTCGCCGATGACGTTTTCGTGAAAGGCGCCGCGATTTTCGGCCGCGCCTGTCACGCCGGTGATCCAAATCCGACATCACCGCGTAGACAGTTCGCATTTAGACAAACGACGTGGCCATCCCGCCGCGCGATGATTGCAAAAGGAGACTACCCATGAAGACGACTCTGTCCGCTGCCCTGATTTCCGGCCTCGTGATGTTCGGCGTCGGCGCCGCGTTCGCCGCCGAGACCGCCCCGACGGTGAGCATCGAGAAGCAAATGCGCGACCTGAAGAAGATGGCCGGCGCCGGCGAAATCTCGGCCAAGGAATACAACAAGCGCATCGCCGCGCTGAAGGCCTCGGCCCAGCAAACAGCCGAAGCGTCGAAGAAGTAATCGACAACCTTTATCGGTTGCATAACTCTCGAGAGTTCCAAACGGGGTCGGCGCAAGCCGGCCCCGTTTTGCGTTTTTGTTTGGTCGCATTTTCCACCGATTGGTTTCTTGGGCCAACCGCTTCACACTTGCCGGGGAAATGCTCCTAATCAATATCCCGGTCCTTGGTCTCGGGCAGAAAGATCAATCCGATAACCAGCGAGCCGCCGGCGATCAGCACCGGATACCAAAGCCCGTAGTAAATGTCGCCGCTCATGGCGACGAGGGCGAAGCTGACCGAGGGCAGGAACCCGCCGAACCAGCCGTTGCCGATGTGATAGGGCAGCGACATGGAGGTGTAGCGGATCTTCGCCGGGAACAATTCCACCAGCAGCGCCGCGATGGGAGCATAGACCATGGTGGCGTAGAGCACGAACAGGGTCAGCAAGGCCAGCACGACGGGAATGTTGATCTCGGCCGGATCGGCCTTGTCGGGATAGCCCGCCGCCTTCACGGCGGCGGCCAGGGACGCCGCGCTGATGTCGGTGAACGCGGTCGCGCCAAGGCGCACCACCGTGGCCGTGCCGGGTTCGGCCGCCTGGTTGGCGTAGGGCACCGACGCACGCGCCAGCGCTCCGCGCGCGATGTCGCAGGGGCTGGTGAAGGTGGCCGTGCCGATGGGATTGAACTGGAACGAGCAGGTGGCCGGATCGGCGACGATCACGGCTTGCGCGCTGGCTTGCGCGGCGGCGAGGTCCGGGTTGGCGAAGCGCGTCAGGCCCTGAAAGATGGGGAAGGTCGTCAGCACCGTCAGCGCCAGGCCCGCCATGATGATGGGCTTGCGGCCGATGCGGTCGGACAGGCGCCCGAAGACGATGAAAAACGGCGTGCCGATGACCAGTGCCGCGGCGATCAGCAAGTTGGCCGTGGTGCCGTCCACCTTCAGCGTCTGGGTGAGGAAAAACATGCCGTAGAACTGGCCCGTGTACCACACCACCGCCTGGCCCGCGACCGCGCCCAGCAGCGCGATCAACACGATCTTGGCGTTGGGCCAGCGCAGGAAGGATTCCGTCAGTGGCGCGGTCGAGCGCTTGCCCTCGGCCTTCATGCGCTGGAAGGTGGGCGATTCCTCCAGCTTGAGGCGGATCCACACCGAAATGCCCAGCAGGATGATCGACAGCAGAAACGGCACGCGCCAACCCCAGTCCTCGAAGTCCTCGCCCGTGACGGCGCGCACGGCGAGGATCACGACCAGCGACAGGAACAGCCCCAACGACGCGGTGGTTTGCACCCAACTGGTGAAGGCGCCGCGTTTGCCCTTGGGTGCGTGCTCGGCGACGTAAACCGCCGCCCCGCCGTACTCGCCGCCGATGGCCAGGCCCTGCAGCAGGCGCAGCACGATGAGGATGATGGGCGCCGCCACGCCGATGGCGGCGTAGCCCGGCAGCAGCCCGACGATGAAGGTCGACGCCCCCATGATGACGATGGTGATGAGGAACGTGTATTTGCGCCCCACCAGGTCGCCGACGCGGCCGAACACCAAGGCGCCGAATGGGCGCACGGCAAAGCCCGCCGCGAAGGCCAGCAGTGCGAAGACGAAGGCCGCGGTTTCGTTGACGCCCGCGAAAAACTGCTTGGAGATGATGGCCGCCAGCGAGCCGTAGAGATAGAAGTCGTACCACTCGAAAATGGTGCCCAGGGACGAGGCGACGATGACGCGCCGTTCGGTTTTTGACAGCGTATGCTGATCCGCCATTCCGCTTCCCCCGCGACTCCCGGGGGAAGTCGCATTCGGTGATTAAATCCTGCCGTCACCCTGGGATTCATTCCCAGGGTCCAGAGGTTTTGTTGCGATGGCAACGAACAACCCCTGGATCCTGGGCACGAGGCCCAGGATGACATTTGTATTGAATCTGACAGCGTGCCCAAACGGATCGTGCTGCGCGACTCCCCAAGGTGGAGACTACCGGGCGGCCGGCGCGCTGTCAGCGGCCATGAAGCGCTCGCGGCGCAGGTCGGCGACGGCGGCTTGCGTCTCGCGCAACGTCGCTTGCAAGGACGGGACCAATCCCGCCAACGTGTCCAGGGTCGCGTCCTCGGCATCGAACACCTGAACGATGGCCGTGAGCCGCGCCGCGCCAAATTGCGACGTCAGGCCCTTCATGGCGTGGGCCGCGCGCAGAATTCCGGCCTTGTCGGCCTGCGCCACCGCCACGACGATATCCGAGGCATATTTGCCGGCATTGGTGATGAACTTGGCCAGCAGGCTGGCCATGGTTTCCGCCGGCAATGCCGCCGCCAGTCCCTCGATGACGCCGTGATCGAGGATCGGCTGGCCGCCGCGGGCCGCCGCCGGCGAAACTTGCGGTGCGTCGACGGGCGATGCGCCCAATCCGTTCGCGTCCGTCCCCGCCGTCAGGCGTTCCATGGTCAAGAGCAGCGCGGGCCAATCCACCGGCTTGGTGACGATGGCGTCGGTCCCGGCCTTGCGATACTCGCCGTGATGCTCGACGATCGCGTCGGCCGTGAGCGCGATGATCGGCAATTTCGCGAAGGTTCCGCCCTTGGCGCGGATGGCGGCGGTGGCTTCCACGCCGTCCATCTCGGGCATCTGCATGTCCATCAGCACGACGTCGAACACGCTCGCCTCCGCGGCCGCCACGGCCAGGCGGCCGTTGACCGCCGTGTCGACCGTATGGCCCAGGCGCGTCAACATCGCCTGCAACAACACGCGGTTGGTGTCGTTGTCCTCCGCCACGAGAATTCTCAGCGCCCGCCGCTTCGCCGCCGCGAGGCCCTTGAGTTTAGTCATGGGGCTGGCGGTTTCCACGACCTGAGCTGTGTCGCCCTTGGGCAGCACGACCGACAGCGTGAAGGTGGACCCTTTGCCCGGTTCGCTCTTGACGCCGATCGAGCCGTGCATGGCGTCGGCCAAGCCCTTGCAGATCGACAGCCCCAGGCCGCTGCCGCCGAACTTGCGCGCCGTCGAGGAGTCGGCCTGAACGAAGGGCTTGAACAGTTTCGCCAAGTCGGCCCGGGACATGCCGATGCCGCTGTCGGTGACGCTCAGGTCGATGCTCAACGCCTGGCCGGCCGCGGCGCGCGTGGTCAGGGCGACTGAAACGAGTCCGCGCGAGGTGAACTTGTTCGCGTTGGAGACCAGATTGGCGGCGATCTGGCGCATGCGCTTGCCGTCGCCGATCACCGTGTCGCCGGCGGCGGTGTCGATGTCGACGCGCAGGCTGTTGCCCTTATCCGACGCCGCCGGGGCAAACAGGCTTTGAATCTCGCCCATCATGTACGAGAGCGAGAAGGGGATGCGCTCGAGCTCGATCTTGCCGACCTCGATCTTGGAAAAATCCAAGATGTCGTTGAGCAAGTCGAGCAGGGTATGGGCCGAGCGCGTCAGCGCGGCGGCCATTTTCTCCTGCTCGGGCGTGAGCCCGCCGATCAACAGCAGGTCGGCCATGCCGATGATGCCGGTCATGGGCGTGCGCAATTCGTGGCTCATCATCGCCAGGAACTGGCTTTTCGCGACGTTGGCGCGGTCGGCTTTCTCGCGCGCGATCTCCAGCTCCTGCGTCAGCAGCGTCAGCTCCTCGGTCTTCTGCTGCAACCGGTCGCGCGCGGCCCTGATTTCGCGTTCGGCTTCGACGCGCTCGGTCACGTCGCGCGCCAGCGACATGAACCACTTTCCGGACTCGCCCCGCGGCGCGGGAACGGCGGTGGATTTGGACTCCATCCAGATCACGCCGCCGTCCTTCTTGATCAGGCGCCATTGCAGCATGCCTTGAGTCGCGTCGATCGGCCGCCCGTCCAGCGCGGTTTCGCCGTGGCGGCGCGCGATCAAACTCTGCCGATCCTCGGGGTGAACCACCTCGAACACGTCCTTGCCCACGATCTCGTCGGGCGTGAATCCGGTGATGTGCTCGACGGCCGGCGAGCAATAGACGATCTTGAGGTTTTCGTCATAGAGCGTGATGATGTCGCTGGCGTTGTCGGCCAGCAGCCGGAAGCGCTCCTCGTTGGCGCGCAAGGCTTGCTCGGCCTCGTGCTTGGCGGTGACGTCGATGAGCGTTCCGGTCACGCGCGCGGGGAAACCGTCGGCGGCGCGAATCACCTTGCCCTCGATCTGAATCCAGACGTAACGGCCGTCGCTGTGACGCATCCGATACTCGACCGAGTACGGATCGCCGGTGTTGACGGCATGGGCGTAGGCCGCGCGGATTTTCGGCAGGTCGTCGGGGTGGCACAATGCGTGGTGGCCTTCGAGGGTCAGGCTCAGGCTCTTGAGGGGTCGCCCGAGGATTCCGGCGACGCGCGCCGATACCGTGAATTTGTCGCGCGCGATGTCCCAGTCCCACACCGCCGCGCCGGCCGCCTCCAAGGCCTGGTCGAGCATTTCCTCGCGCTCGGCCAATTTCAGCGAGGTGCGCTTCAGGTCTGTGACGTCCTTGGTGACGCCGAAGTAGCCCTGGCCGAGTCCGTTCTCGTCGATCACGGCGTTGATGTAATTTTCGGTGTAGCGCACCTCGCCGGTGGGCCGCACGACGCGCAGATCGACCCGCTCCGCCTTGCCGGAACCGACCGCCGCCAGCGCGGCCGCCGCCGACTTCTTGCGGTCCTCGGGGTGGTAACGGTCGATGATCGCCGCGCTGGCCGGCACGAAACTGTCCGGATCCACGTCGTAAATGCGGTACATCTCGGGCGACCACCACGCCGTATGGCCGCCGCGCTTGATGCGCCAATGCCCGACGTTGGCGAATTCCTCGGCGCGCATCAGGTCGTCGGTGCGCCGCTGCAGGTCTTGTTCCAGAACCGCGCGCGCCGCCAAGTGCCGATAGAGCAAGTACGTCGCCGGCGCGCCGAACAAAATGAAAATCGCCGCCAGCGCGGCCAGGCCCACTTCGGCGAAAAAGAAGGTGTCGGCGGCGGTATCGAAGCGGTCCACCCGCACGGAAACGAGGCCCACGACGCGGCTGCCGTCGCGCAGCGGCATGAAGGCCTCGGCTTGGCCTTCGGGGAAGGGGCGGTTGCGCAATTGGTCCTTGAGGTACGATTTCATTCCGCTCGCGAGGACATCCGCGACAATTTCGGGCTGAAGGCGTGCACCGAGGGCGTCGGCGCGGGAGGACTGCACCACCCGGCCTTCAAGGTCGAGGATGCTGTAGTCAACCACGCCGCCGGGTGCCAAGGAAATGGTCAGCTCGCGCTGGTCGTCGTCGGTCAAGGTGAGCGTGCCGGGGTCGGTGCGGCTGTCGAGCGTGCCGCCGGCAATGGCGACCCAACGCTGGGCGGCGTCGAGCGCGAAGCGTTCCTCGAAGGTCGCGTGCAAGGCCAGCACCGCCGCGCCGACCGTGATCAGCACGGTCAGCATGGTCGCCACGGCCAAGGCCGTGACCGCGCGGGCGGAAAAGCGGGATGAACTCATGAATGGGTCGCTTGACGCCGTCTCAAATGACGCGGCAAGCCATCGGCCGCGAAAGGTCGATTGTAACCGGTTCGTAGGGCTCCCGAAATGCCGGGTTATGGAACGTGTCGCGCCATACGGTCAGGCCGTTTGAAGCGCCTTGGCCGCCCGGCCGCGCCACCAGATCAGCCCCACGAAGCCGCCGTAGGTCAAGAACATCCAGCAGAACTCGTGCATGCCGAGCCGCTCCACGCCCGCGCGCGCGAGCTGCTCGAAGCCGATGAAGGCGACCGTGAACACGATGGAACTGAGCAGGGCCGCGACTTTCCAGCCCGTGCCGCGTGGCTTGCCCCTGATCGCCAGCATCCAATAGGCGGCGATGAACATCAGGGTGTAGAGGTTGATCAGGATCAGCCAGAAGGGCGCGTATTGGAAATAGTGATTGACCCAAAAGGCCCCGGCGCCGAGGAACGTGATCATGGCGTAGCGCCATTCGTCCAGGCGTTCGCGCAAGATCTTTTCCCACATCAGCACGAGAAAGACGTAAACCGTCCAGGTTCCGAACAGCAGTTCGTAGAACTCGACCTTTCCGGCCCAGGCCGGGTCGATGGCGGGCATCATGATGCGGGTTCCCCACGGCAGCGCATGTGGTTAAGCCCGTAACCGTTGACGCGCGCCTCGATCAAGCCGCGATGAATCGGCTGCCCACCCTGCGCTCGCCCGAGGGCCGTGCAAAGCCGCTCGCCGGCTCAGGTCAGGCCGGCGCGCAGCACCTGGTCGCGGAACAGCACGGAGGCGCGGTCGGGCAAGTGGCGCATGTCGTCGGCCAGTCCCGCGCCGGAGATTTCGTCCACGCCGGCCTTGAGCGCGAGGCTCGCCTGGGCGCGGCTGCGGATGCCGATGACATAGGCGCGCTTGGCGCCGGCGCGGCGGCGAAACACGCCGACGGCGTCGGCGAACTCGGCGTCGGCGGCGACCGCGGGGGTGACCTCCGCGCCCAGGGCGACGTGATCGAGTGCCAGCGCCGTGTCGTTCAAGCGCGCCAGATCCATCAGGATCGCCACGTCGCGCACGCGCCCGCGAAACAGCTCGCGCACCTCCGCCAGCGACGCGGCGTTGAGCCGCTCGGGCAGGTTCACCAGCTCGATGCGCAACTGCATCAAGCGTTCCCTCTGCGGCAGGGCCGCCAAGGCCCGCAGGAAATCGCCGCCCAGCTTGCGCGTCATGACGCCGAAGGGCACCGGCAGCACGTAGGTGGCGCGCAGTTCGGTCTTGGTCATGGCCATGAAGTCTGCGAAGGCCACCTTGGCCAGGTCGACCATGGTGGCGTCGTTGATGGCGGCCGCGACGTGAGCGGGCGTGTTGGGGCCGAACACCGGCTCGCCGGTGTCGGTGAAGGCGCGCAACGCATAGGCCGCGAAGTTCTCGGTGTCGGCCACCCACAGCGGGCGATACACCAGCGTGAGCCCCGGAAACAAAGAACGCTGAAGCTCCAGCGACTTGGCCGCGATGCCGCCCGCCGGTTTTTTCCCGGCATCGAGCGCCTGGCTGCTTTTCTTGACGTCCTTGGCCGCCAGCATGATGCGCGCGCGCTTCACCGCCAGCTTCATCTGCGCGGTGTTGAAGCTGCCGTCGGGGTTGAGCGCGGTGCTGAGATCGACCTTGGCCGTCTGGGGCAGGGGCGGTTCCTTTTCGCTAAAGCGCTCGCCCACCAGTTTTTCGCCCAGGACCTTGGCGATGTCGTCGGCGCGCTCCTCGGCCTCGCGCTCCGACAAATTGGACATCAGCAGCAGCCAACTGTCGGTGTCCGGTTCGCCGTCGGGGCCTTCGCTGCCTTGCGGGATGAAGGTATTGCCCTTGCCGATCATGCGGCCGATGGTGGTCTCGGCGATCATCAGCACCCGCGCGCGATAGCGCGGCCACGCCTCGCCCAATTCCGAGCGCAAGTGAGCCAAGGTCAGCACCTGCACGCGGCCGCTGGCCTTGGTTTCAGTCTCGGTCACCAGCTTGGACAGCGTGAGGTCGAGGCCTTCGTCCCAGGCGCCGGCGGGCTTGATATCGAAGGCGGCGGTGTCCGTATCGTCCGGCGCGGGATCAGTGTCCGGCGCGCCGCGCCCGAACGCGAGGAGTCGCCGCCAAATATCGCCCAGCGCGGTCATCGCGCGCGGTTATGTGGAGCGGCCGAAGGGAATCCGCTCGATGGCCGTCATGGCGTCGCCGCGCTTTTTTTGGCCGAACACGACGATATCGCGCACGGTGATGGGTTTGCCCACCACGGGTTTGGCCATGCTTTCGACCACGCGCATGACGGCGTTGCGCTCGGCGATGTCGTCGATGCGCTCGGTCAGCGACATATGAAAGCGGAACTCTTCCATCACGTAGGGGTAGCCCCAGTGCTCGAGCATTTGGTCCTGGTGCACGGTGAGCTTGTTGCGCCGGTAGAAGGCGGCTTGTTCGTTCGTCAGCGTCACGCGAAAGCCGTCGAAGGCGCGCACGCATTTGGCCGCCAGCAATTCCAGCGCCGCCGACGAGGTCGCGGGCGTGAGCGCGATGAACTTGCCGATGACGGCGATTTCAAGGGGCGGAATCTCGATCGGCGACAGGCTGCGGGCGAAAATGCGCGCGGCTTCCAGCAGGGCCGCTTCCGACGTGGCCGGATTCAGCTCGAACGGCGGCTTGAAGGTTCCGTGAAAGCCGTAGAGGCGCGGATTCTCGGTGAGCGCGCGCACGCGCTCGGCGCCGACGCCCGGGATCGGCGGCGGTCCGGAGCGGCCCAGCCAGCGTTGGCCGAACTCCTCCAGTGCGCTGCCGGGCTCCGGCGCGAAATAAACGGCGTATCGTTGCGCCATGATGAGGCCTTGTTGATTCCCCAAAGGGTCCCGCAGACTGATGGGTGGCGGGCTCGCTCGCTACTTAGCTAAAGTTGTAATTGGCACAAAAGCGCCTCAAGCCGCAAGCTCGTGGCAGCCGCCGCGCGAATATATCCGGGCGCGGAGCTCCGCCAAGACCCGCGACGGATCGCCGGACGACGCGTGTCCCCGCGACAGCGCCCGGCGCCACGCCCGCGCGCCGGGCTGGCCGGCGAACAGGCCCACGGCATGGCTCAGCATCAGGTGCAGCCGCACGCCCTGGGTCGCTTCGCGCTCGGCGTAGTCCAGATATAAAGCGGCCACCTCGGCCTCGCTCGGCACGGCGCGCTCGTCGCCGAACAGCGCGCGGTCGGCCTCGGCCAGCAGCGCATAGGGCGCGTCGTAGGCGGCGCGGCCGATCATGACGCCGTCCAGCGCCACGCCCTCGCGCGGCGCCAGCAGCGCATGCGTTTCGGCCAGCGTCTTGATGCCGCCGTTGATGCCGATGGCGAGATGCGGAAACTTTGTCTTGAGGCGGAACACGCGGTCGTACTGCAGCGGCGGGATCTCGCGGTTCTCCTTGGGGCTCAAGCCCGACAGCCACGCCTTGCGCGCGTGAATGACGAATGTGTCGCAGCCGGCCGCGTTCACCCGGCCGACGAAATCGTCCAGGAACGCATCGCTGTCCTGGTGGTCGATGCCGATGCGGGTTTTGACCGTGATGGGGATGTGCGCGTGCGTCGCCGCCAGGGCCTCGCCCATGGCGCGCACGCAGGCGGCCACCAGCGCCGGCTCGGCCATGAGGCAGGCGCCGAACTGACCCGACTGCACGCGGTCGCTGGGGCAGCCGATGTTGAGATTGATCTCGTCGAAACCCGCCCGCGCCCCGTGCAGCGCCGCCTCGGCCATGAGCGCCGGGTCCGAGCCGCCCAGTTGCAACGCGACGGGGTGTTCCTCGGGATTGAAACCCAGAAAGCGCGCGAGGTCGCGCCCGCCGCGCGCGGTATGAACGATGGCGTTGGCCGTGACCATTTCCGTGTACAGGCGCGCACGGCGGCTGATGAGCCGCGCCAAATACCGGAAATGCCGGTCGGTGCAGTCCATCATCGGCGCTATCGAGAGGGTGTGAGGTGAGGGGGCCATGGCGCGCCGTTCGTATCACGGATGGCGGGGCGATATCCACTGCCGGGGCAACTTTTTGCCGCGCGCAAGGCTCTGAAAACGCTATGATTTGTCCAGCGTATCGGGAAGGAGGCGCAGGCCATGCTTAATATGAGTGTGCGCGGGATGATCTTTGCCATGCTGGCTGCGGTACCCACGCTGGCGGCGGCGCAGAATCAAATGCTGCCGCAGAACACCATTCCCCACCGGGCCATCGCCGAGCGCATCGTCACGCAGTTGATGTTGCAGCCGGGCGAGAAGGTGATTTCGGTCGCCATGCCGGGCTACATGAACGAGTTCCTACCGCACATCCGCTACGCCGTGATGAAAGCCGGCGGCGTCGACATGGGCGTGATCGAGGCTCTGAAAACGCCGTATCCGGCCGAGTGGGATCAGAAAATTCTCCGCCAAGGCTTGGCCGACGCCATCAAGGGCTACGAGAACATGCTGGAGGACATCGACGTGGGCATCATGATGCCCGGCGTCAATCCGGCGCATCCGGCCTACAAGGCCATGCAGAATTTGTTGGTCAACAAGAAGGGCGCCCGGCGCACCATTCATTTTCACTGGACGGACCCTTACGGGCCCTTGGGCAGCGACCTGGGGCTGTCGGGGGTGACCATCATGCCCGGCCATCCGGCGCCGGCCATGCAGACCATCGACGTGGTCTACCAGAACGCGATCCTCAACACCGACTATGCGGCGCTGGCCGAGCATCAGGCGCGCTTCGTCGCCGCCATGCGCAAAGGCGTCACGCGCGTCACCACGCCCTTGGGCACGGACATTTCATTTGAAGTGCGCGACCGCAATGTCGTGCAGCAGAACGGTGTCGCCTCGGCGGCCTTCGTGAAGGACAAAACCACGCTGGTGGACCGTGAAATCGAAATCCCCCCGGGCGTGATCCGCGTCGCCCCGGTGGAGAGCACCGTCAACGGCGTCATCGCCTACGGCCCCTCGCGCTGGAGTGCGCGCTCGGTCGAGGGCGCCCGCGTGACCTTCAAGAACGGCAAGGTGGCCGAGGTCAGCGCGGCCAAGGGCGTGGAATTCATGCGCGCGGAGCTGGACGCCCAGCCCGACAGCGTGAAGTTCTTCCGCGAGATGGGCCTGGGCTTCAATCCGCTGCTGACCGTGCCCGAGCGCGATCCGTGGATTCCCTATCACGGCTATGGCGCGGGCGTGGTGCGCCTCGGGATCGGCAACAACACCGAGATCGGCGGGCCGATCACGGGCGCGGGCTACAGCCGCTGGCGCGACTTGTTCATCGACTGCACCATCACGCTCGACGGCGAGGTGTGGCTGAAAGATGGGAAGTTTGTGAAGTAAAATGCAAAATCATCGCGATATGGCGTGATCTGTAATCGAACTGTGATGTCGTCCTGGCACTTGTTGCCAGGACCCAGGAGTCACAGCGCCGCTTGAGAATTTGGCCCTGGGTCCTGGGCACGAGGCCCAGGACGACATGGCTTAGTTGTCGCGCTTGCAATGGCCCCAACGCGCTTTTTGATTTGAAACCTCCGCGCCGCAGGGTAGCCGCGCCGCCCGAGACTTCAAGCCTTGGCCCATGCGGCGGCCTAGACTTTGCCATCGTTCATTCCAGGGAGAGGCACATGAAATACGCTCTATTGGCCGCCACGGCTTTGGTCTTGTCGGCCGGGGCGAACGCGGCGGAACCCACCGTGGTCGGCTGCGCGCCCGACAACCCCAACTATGTCGCGTATATGGGCATGACCAACGAGATGTTCATCCCGCGCAACGGCGAAGTGGCGCCGAAATTTTACCACAACGAGTTCTACAGCCATAACCAGGATCGCGGCGGCGGCACCAAGATGAAGGTGACGGTCGAGAACATGAAGAAGGTCTATGAGGAGTCCTACAAGACCTTCGGCGAACGCAGCTACGAGAACGAACTAATCCTCTGCGCGGGCGATTACGTCGTGGCGCGCACGGTGCTCACCAGCAAGATGACCGGGCCCATGGGCGGCCAGGCCGCCACCAACCGCACCGCGCGCATCTCGGCCACGGACATCTACAAGTTCCAGAACGGCAAGGTGATCGAGCGCTGGGGCAACGCCGACAACATCGGCCAGCTCTGGCAATTGGGCCTGCAATTGCCGCCGGCCCCGCCCGGCATGGCGCCGAAGGACTGATTTCCCGCTCAGTCCCGCGCCCCAACAAAGCCCCGATTTGGGCTGAATTCCGCCGCTTCTGCCTGTCATCGTCATAGCATCCACAAGGCTGTGGATAAGCTGTTGACACGATGTTCCTGTTATGTTCTATTCTCTCCAGATAAGAACAAAACAGCAACATTACCGCCGCCGAGCCCCAAGGTTCGCGGCGGCCAGATAGAGAAAAGCCAGGGAGAAACGCCATGGATGCCACCACCTACCTGAAAGAAGCCGGCGCGCTGCTCAGCCTCTTGGGCGTCATTTATTTGTGGTCGCTGCTGGCCATGGCGCTGCAATAAGCGGCCGCTGAATTCGCAAGTTTCGGTTTCGCCCACTTCGGTTTCGGTAGAGGACCGAACCATCCCCAGGCCCGGTGCTAAGTCGGCCGAGTTCCCCTCGCGCTGCCACGCCGTGTCCCCTCACGGGCCGCCTTGCGCCGGGCCGGGGATTTCAAATTCGCCGAGATTCGTTTCGCCAAGGGCGCCTCGGCCAAGCCCATGGCGACCTTGAAGGCGCCGGGCTCGAAACTCGCCGTCGCCGACAGCGGCTGGGCGGCGGCCACGGCGATCAGCTTGGCGTCCAGCACCGCGCCCTCGGCGCGGCTCAACGAAAAGAACGGGCGCAGCCACGGCGTGTCGGACATCAACTCGATCAGCGCCAGCAGGCGAAACAGCAGCGAAATCCCTTGGGTGGAACTGAGGCTGTAAAGCCGGTCCACGGCGGCGGCCCAGCAGGCCCCGTCCAGATCCGAAAACAGAAATCGCGTTTCGTCGCCGCGCCCTCGTCCGACACCGCCGCGCCGGAACACCACGCCCTCCACGTCGCCCGGCGCCATGACCAGGCCCACCTCGGCGCCGACATGGGCCGCGTGCCACGACCGGCGCAGGTCCTTGGGCAGCACCGGCGGCAAGTCCTCGGGGCCGAAATCCAGCGTATGCAGGCGGGGCCGGGGCGTCATTCCGCAAACCTTCAATGAACTGATTGATTTATATAGCTATTCGCCGCCCGCCGCGACCCGGTGGAAAAATTGACTCGTTAACCTTTAGAGCCTAGATTGAATAGGTCCGAAGTGACAGCCGTCGGCCGAAGCGCCGCGGTTTGCTCAGTGTTGGCAAGAACGTCCACACGTAAACGTTGAGAACCGACGTTTACATCATGTTGAGAATCAACGTGTTCTCTCCGCTGGACCGAAGACGCCAGAGCCATGAGCACGGCCCAAGTTGTCAACGCGACGATGTCGAGCCCCGCGGTGCGGGCGCTGAACGCGCGCGGCAGCGTGGCCACCGGCTATCAGAACATCGACGAGATCGACACCGGGTCCATGGCGGCGCGCGGGCGCGACGAACCGCGTTCGGCCGACGAGGGTGAGGACTTCGAGTTTGTCCGTCGCAAGCCGCGCCGCGGCGAATTCCGCGACGGCGTCATCAGCTTCGCGGGCGTGCTGGTGTCGCGCGACGTCGGCACCACCATCATGCAGGCGCAAGCGTCCCTCAGCAACGCCGAAGCGCTCATCAGCCCGACGCAGGCCGAGCGCAACATCGCCGTCTATGAATTCAATCAGTCGCTGATCGGCGCGCCCGAGGCCGCCGTCTCCGTGGGCGTGATGCACTAAGCCAGTTGGCCTCGCTCACGGCTTCATCCACTTGCCCGCGGCGTCCATCATGTACCACTTGTTCTCCTTGGCGCGCTGAACCTGCTTTTCGCCGGCGATGGCTTGCACGGCCTCCACCGGCGTGCCGTTTTTCTGGGCGATGGATTTGTACTCGGCCATGCGCGCGGCGTTGACGGTGTCCACCAGGGCTTTCACCTCGGCCGAGGGCGCGCTGACGGCGCCCACCAGGCCGTCGGGGCGCTCGCCCACCAGGCCTTGAGCGCGGGCCTGATCCAACTCGATGGCGGCGGCAGGCCAGATCGCCAGGCCCATGAGGGCGGCGACGGCGGCGGCGAGAAGGCGGCGTGACATCATGGGCGGGGTCCTCTGCAAAATACCAAGGCGAGTTCGCGACATTGACCTAGAAAATGCCGGGCTTGGCGCTGATCGCGGCATCGACGTCCTTGTCGACGCGGATGCGCACCTCTTGCTCGATCTTGATGTTGAGGTTGATGACAATGGGCTTGTCGGGCGCCTCGACCTTGATGGTGGGCGAGCAGGCGGCGAGGCCCAGCGCCGCGCCCAGCAAAGCCAACATCGGCATCGTGCGAATCATCGCGGGATCTCCTTCACGCCAAGCACTACGCTAGGCGGGATCGATGGTCGCGGTCAATCGCGCCTAGTGTCCCGATTCCGAAGTTCGCATGTGTCCCCCGGCAGGCAGGTTCGCGAACTTCGGAATCGAAGGACACTAGCAAACTATTGATCGAGTGTGGCTTTGGTTCAGAAGTCCGCATGCTGGACCCGCGGCGAGATTTAGGCGCACTTCTGACCCGCCACACTGGGCCACGGCGACATTGCGGCGAATGTGTGCCGGGCGGCCGCCTCACGCGGATGTGTCATGCGCGAATCCGGCGGCATGTGAATACCGTGAATAACACCACCTTTCGGCTTTGAACGCCCTCCGACGCCGCCTAGGATTCATTTCAGCGCTTGAGCGCGTCATGGCGTGCGAGGATTTCCCCACGCTCATGCCGCGCCCGGGCGCTAGAGCAAGCCGCGTTAATTCGGAATCTTACGGCTTGCTCTAACCTATTGTTTGGTCGCGGCGTTGATGCGGAAAACCGGTACCCACTTTTCCGCACGCCGCTCTAATGAAACCGAAACGGGAGTCCCTGGGCCGTGCCTGAAAGGCCAAATTCAACGCTGTGGAAAAATTCCCTGATCTCGAATCAGGGTCGTTCGGGAATCGAGCCTCATCAAGGGCTTGGCGCAGCCGCGCCTGTTCTTTGGGGGCCCCGTCCTGCAAGAACAGGAATAACAGGCGAAAACGGCTCTATTCCGCCATTGTGCGCCGCGGCAAATCCCCGCACTCCCCATCGTCCTGGCGAGGCTTTGGGCACGGAGTATGCTGGCGTTTTCCACTTGGGGAGAAGTCTCATGCGTCGCATTGGTTTACTCGCATCCGTTGCGTTTTTTGGCGCCGGTTCGGCCTTCGCGCAAACAGCTACCACGCCCACCGTCACGCACGTCCGTTGCGGTCACGTGGTTGATGCCAGTCTGTCGGACAAGGCGCTGGGGCCCCACACCATCGTCGTCAGCGGCGACAAAATTTCCGACGTGGTCGCGGGCACCGCGCCCGCCGGGCCCGACGTCAAGGTGGTGGATTTGTCCGGTGCGTATTGTATGCCGGGTCTCATCGACATGCACACGCACCTGTCCACGCAGTTCGATCGCGGCAGCTTCAACAACTTCATCACCCGCACGCCCGCCGACGTGGCGCTGCGCTCGATCCCCTACGCCGAACGCACGCTCATGGCGGGCTTCACCACCGTGCGCGACGCGGGCGGGGGCGAGGGGGTCGACATCGCGCTGCGCAACGCCATCGCCCGCGGCGACATCATGGGCCCGCGCATGTTCGTGGCCGACAACCCCATCTCCATCACCGGCGGCCACGGCGACGATACCAGCGGGTTCCGCGAGGACGTGGTCGCCCAGCCGGGCGTCGAGGTGGGCGTGGCCGACGGCGTCGCCAAGGTCACCGAGGCCGTGCGGCGCGTGGTCAAGCGCGGCGGGGATCACATCAAGTTCATGGCCTCGGGCGGTGTCTTGTCGCAAGGCGACAGCGCCACGGCGCCGCAGTTCAGCCAGGACGAGGTCAACGCGCTGATCTCCACCGCGCGCGACAACGGTTTGAAGGTGATGGCCCATGCCCACGGCGACGAAGGTGCCCGGCGCGCCACCGTCGCGGGCGTGGCCTCGCTCGAGCACGGCACTTTCATCTCCGACGAGACGTTCTCATTGATGAAGAAAAACGGCACCTATCTGGTGCCCACGCTCATCGCGGGCATGAGCGTCAGCGCCAACGCCAAGATCGAGGGTTTTTATCCGGCGTCCGTCGCGGCCAAGGCGCTGGAAGTGGGCCCGCGCATGGGCGCGAGTTTGGGCCGGGCCTACAAGATGGGCGTCAAAATCGCCTTCGGCACCGACGCGGGCGTGTTTCCCCACGGCGAGAACGCCAAAGAATTCCAATACATGGTCGACAACGGCATGAAACCCATCGACGCCATTGGCGCGGCGGGCATGCCGGCGGCCGATTTGCTAGGCAAGGCCGAGGTGCTGGGCTCGCTGGCCAAGGGCAAGTTCGCCGACGTGGTGGCGGTCGCCGCCGATCCCATCGCCGACGTCAAGGTGCTGCAGTCCATGGCCTTCGTCATGAAGTCGGGCAAGATCTACAAGCAGGGCGGTCAGCGTGTCGGGCCATAGACCGCCCGCCGCGGCGCACGACCCCCGTGCGCTATTGCCGTGGCCAAGGTTGCGGCTGGCCGGCCAGCGCGCGCGACAGATACGCCGCGACCTCGACCGGTTTAGGTTCCACCGGATTGCCGAATTGGCTTTTTTTGCTGCCGGGCAAGTAATCGCCGTGGCCGTAGTCGCCCCCGTCGGATTCTTTGTCGGGAATTTGCCACGGTCCGGTCACGCGCGAGTCCGCGGGCTTGGCCGGCCCCTTGCGGCCGAGCGCGCCCTTGAAGAAGGCATCGTCCTTGTCCAGCACGTCGGCCACCAAGTCGCCGGCGGGGTAGGCGAGTTTCAGCACGATGTCGCGCCTGGAGGCCAGCACCCGAATGGACGCGGCGTTGTCGCGCGCGGCCTGAAATTCGTTGAGCAGGCAATCACGATCCACGGCGCTTGCGGTCAAGCACAGTATTTTCGCGGCGGTGTGCAGGCGCGCGGCCGCCGTCAGGACCACGCGCGCGCCCAGGCTGTGCGAGAAGAACACGAACTCCGCGGCGCTCGCGAAATGCCGCTGGCACACCGCCGCCAAGTGCTGGCCGCATCGGTTGGCGTCGGCGCTTTCGGTGGGATAATTGATCACCGGAATCCAGAAGTCGCCCGGCCACAGCACGCCGATGAAAACGTGGGCGGGGTCGAGCCGGAGATGCGCATGCAGGCGCGCGAGCGACCGCACGCCCTCGCCTTGATTCACGTTGAAGCCGTGCGCGGCGAAAATGACGGTGCGCCCCGCGACCAAGCTCGCGGCCTTGTCCCAGTCCACGACCTTGAGCTTCGGCGAGTCGCCGCCGCCGGCATCGTCGAACGATACGAACTGGCCGGTGCTGACGGACCCCGCGCGCGGCTGCTCGCGGAAGCTGACGAAGTACGTGATCATCGCGCGCTACCGCTTGATGCGCGCCAGGGCGCCCACCGCGCCGCTGAGCGAGGTGCTGATGTCCTTGGCGATGGGCGCGATGGGAGTCGAGATCACGCCGATCAGCAGGGCGAGATAGAAATCCGACGAGCCCAGGTAAGCGCCGATGGGCTGGGGTTTCTCGCCCGAGGTGAAAATGATGGCGCCCGCGGCGCAACTCAAGACGACGGCGATCACGCCCGCCGTCAACTTCGAGGCGTTGCGGTAGGCCTGGTCCGCGCGCTCGTAGGCCATGTCCAGGGTCGCGCTCACGATGGTGTTGAAGCGGCCCAGGGCGCCGAGTTGCGCCTCGTTCAGGTCCGTGCCTTTGGCCAAGGCCTCGGCGGCGGATTTCAGCGCCGGTTCGTCAAGGCCGGTGTGGCGGGCGAAGATCGGCGCGGTCTGGCCGTTCAGGTGCAGGTTGATCAGCGCCTTGGCGGCGGCTTTTTGCTCCGCCTTCGCCACGCCGTTGAGCCAATTGGCAAGCACGGTCTCGCGGATCAGCACGCGCGCGGTGGCCCCCGCCGCGCCGTTGGCCGCGACGATGGCGTCCAGGAACGGCGCGAGCGCGCCTTCGATGAAGCCGAATCCCATCCGCGAGGCGCCGCCGCCGAAGACCTTGGTGGCGTCGACCAGGCCGAAGGCCGCGAGGCCCAGGGCGCTGATGGCCGCAAGGATGTTGCCGATGTTGCCCAGATCGCCGCTCAACAATCCCGCCGCTGTCACATCGCCGTCCATGATGTTGTTCCCCCTCGCTCGCGTCGGCGCATTGCCGGGTGCCCCGCGGGCATCGGTGTTCAGCTTAGACGGGGTGGGCGCGGGCGCACCTGTCAGAATTGCCAGGGCGGGACGTGCGCGGCGCAAAAACGAAAGGCCGGAGCGCGAAATGGCTCCGGCCTTGATCGAGCGCAGTCCGCGACGTTAGTCGTTGATGCTACAGAAGGTGGTGAGGTTGAAGTAGGCGTTGAACTGCGTGTTCAGCACCATGTGGCCCAGGCTCCAGTTGGGCGGCGCGCTCACGGTGCCGCCGGCCGAGGTGTCGAAGATCAGGTTCATGTGGAACTGACTGGCGTTGGGCGTGAAGTTGATTTGCTGCTGGAAGAACGACGAGGGCAGCGAGTAGGTGGTGTTGGCCGTGGCCGCCATGTTGACGAAGCCCAAGGTGGCGCCGGTGTTGCTGTCGGTCACGCGCACGCGGAAGGTCTGGCTGGTGTCCTCGCGGTTGTGCAGGTGGATCAGGCTCGGGAAGCCCGCTGCCAACAGCGACGTGTGGACGTTCACCACGGCGGAGTTCATGAACGGATACTCCAGCTCGCGCGCGTAGGTGCAGATGCTGACGTTCTCGAAGAACTGGTTGGCCGAGTTATAGATCACGTGCTGGAAGCCGGTCAGGAAGTTCGAGTTTTTCAAATAGACCGAGAAACCGGTGTCGCCGCTTTGCAGCGGGTTGGCGGGCAGACCGGCCAATTCGAGAACCTCGGTGATGGGGCGCTGGCGCGAGGAATAGGCCGGCTCGTCGTGGAAGAACACCGCGTACTCGTTGCCCGAGGGAAAGCCGACGATGTGGATTTCCGATTGGGTGGCGAAGGCGTTCAGGTTGACGAAGCGGATGTAACTCAGGTTGCCGTCGTTGCCGCGGAAGATCGGCGCGATCACGGTGTAGCTGGCCGGCAGGGCCGCGGGCGCGTCAGTGCCCACGCTGCTGGTTTTCTCGCGCGCCGCGGAACCGGGCGCCGCGGCCGGGGCGGTCGCGCCGCTGGCGGGGCCGTAACCGATGATGTATTCGCTCGGAATGGCGATCAGCGGGGATTCGGTGGGCCGGTCCTGAGCGGCGGCGACGGACAAGGTCGCGCCGGTCCACAGAACCACGGCAGTCAGGGCAAATTTTTGATTTGGCGAGGGGGTCATCGACAGCCTTTCACACCTTTTCTAGGTATTGATCATTCAACGCAGCCGGCACGGTGTGGTTGCATACTCTCAACCAATACTTTCCGGATCGTTACCAATTGCTTAAGCGAAGAAATTGCGAAAGTTTCCCAACCACGCGGCCTTCTGCGGCGTGCGGCTCGGGGCATTTTCGCAGCTTTTTCAGGCCCATATCACACCGGCACTTCGGCAACATTATGGCGGACGGGGGGCGGCCCCGAGCAAGCTGCAGTCAATGTGACGGTTGATCCCGTCGCGACCTGCCGACTCGGCATCCCCAAAACCGAGTGGCGAACCACGGCATCTTCTTCGATTGCCCCACGTGTTCGCCCGCCCCTAAAGTCCCCATCGGTTTGGGGGAGAACGGCCATGTTGTTGCGAGCACTCGGCGCCGTCGTTGCGATGGCCGTTTCCGGCGTTGCCTGGGCGCAAGACAAAGCCGTCCTGTTCGAGAACGTCACGCTCATCGACGGCACCGGCCAGCCGCCCCTGACGGGCGCCTATGTGCTGGTGGAGGGCGAGCGCATCGCCGCTGTCTCGCCCGCCAAGATCAAGGCCCCCAAGGGTGCGGCGCGCGTCGACGGCAAGGGCAAATTCCTCATGCCCGGGCTCATCAATACGCACATCCATTTGCCCGGCGGGCGCGAGGGCCCCGGCAACCGCAAGATGGTGATGAACCTCGACAAGGGCACCAAGGCGCTGCACGCGCTGCTCTATAGCGGTGTCACGGCGGTTTACGATTCCGGCAACAACGTCGAGTTCACCATGAAGATGCGCGCCGACGAGCGCGCCGGGGCCATCGTCGCGCCGCGGCTGTTTATCACCGGGCGGCTGGTGACGCGGGCGGACGGCTACCAGTGCTGCGCCGGCGGCATCCAGGTGGGCAGCCTCGAGGACGGCCTCGCGCAGATCGACGCGCTGCTGGCGCGCGGACCCGACATGGTCAAGTTCGTGCGCGAGCGTCGCGGCATGGGGGCACAGTCCGAGAACTTGAACATGGTGCCGCTCGACGTCATGGGCCAACTCATCGCCTATGTGAACGATCGCGGCGTGCGCACGACGATTCACATTTCCGAGGAGCAGCTCGCGCGCGAGTCCATCGCGGCGGGCATCGATGCGCTGGCCCATCCGGTCTATCTCATGGACACCGACATCAGCTTCGCCCGCATGATCGCGGCCAACCGCATTCCGGTATCGACCACCATGGGCCGGGTCGACACCGATACGTCCGTGTTCGACGATCCGCTGTTCGCCGCCACCATGAGCGAGGAGGACCGCGCCGAGAACAAGGAGAACCCCTTGTACAAGGGCACGGCGGCGGGCGAATGGCGCGGCGGGCTCATGACCGCCGTGCGCAAGAACATCCGCCAGCTTCACGACGCGGGCGCGATCCTGGCGCTGGGCACCGATCGCTCCATGGGCGCCTTCGTCCACCGCGAGATGGCGCTGCTGGCCGAGGCCGGCATTCCGCCGGGCGATGTGCTGCGCATCGCCACGCTGAACGCCGCGATCTATTTGGGCCGGGAGCGCGATCTGGGCTCTGTCGAACGCGGCAAGAAGGCCGATCTGCTGTTGCTGTCGGGCGACCCGACGCAAGACATCCGCAACACGGAAAAGATCGTCGCCGTGTTCAAGGGCGGCACGCGCATCGACCGCGCGGCGCTCGACGTTCCGGCCAACCGGCCAGCAAACCGGAAAGCCAACTGAACGTGCCGTCGGTCCTCGAATCCATCACTTCCCCCGCCTTCAAGGACCGCTTGGCCGAGATCATCCGCACCGAGCCCGACGCCACGGTGCTGTCGTACATGCTTTCGCCCGCGCAGCAGTGGCATTGGGGCCATTCGGTCGGTGTCGCCCGCGACGCCAAGCTCGCGAAACTGGTGCCGCCGCTGCCGCCCGAGAAACTGCGCGCGCTCACCGCCGCACCCGACGCGCCGACCTTCCTGTGGACCGGTCTCGCCGATCTACAGACCTTCATGGACGTGTTCGCGCGGCACGGAACCGCGCCTGCGGGCCGCAAGCTGCGCGTGTTCGACTTCGGCTGCGGGGCAGGGCGCATGACGCGCTTTCTCGGCATGATGGATGCAGTCGAGGCGCACGCATCGGAGATCAATCCCGACATGGCCAAATGGTGCCGGGAAAACCTCAAGACGGTGGTCACGACCAAGAATGAGGAACTGCCGCCATTGTCTTTCGCCGACGGGGCATTCGACTTCGTCTATTCCATGTCGATATTCACGCACCTGTCGGAGGAGCGCACGCGCCCGTGGCTGGATGAAATGGCCCGCGTGCTGGCGCCGGGCGGCATTCTCGCGGTCACGACCCACGCCCACACGGCGCTGGGCATCATCAAGGGCTCGAAGGTCCACCAGGACATGTTCGGCGTCGATGCCGCGCAAACCGCCGAGTTGCAAACGCGGCTGGAGACGGAGCGGTTTATTTTCTTGCCTTACAAATTTCTCACGCGGACCATGGCCAAGGTGGGCTCAGAGTACGGTAACTCCTTCATTCACCCGGCTTACATCGACGCAAAATGGAACACAGACACGCTGGAAGTCTTGGCCCATCAGCCGGGGGGCTTGCGCGGCTGGCAGGACATGGTGGTGTTGCGGCGCAAGGGCTGAACTTTATGCTTTATCTCATACCCCCGGCGCTTATATGGATTGAAACCCCTTTGGTTGGTGGAGAGAACCGATGATCGCTCTGTTTCGTGCTTGCGTTGTTGGCCTGTTCGCGTTGATCGCCGCCGCCGCGCCGGCTTCGGCCAAGGACGGCGGAATTTTGGTGTTCGGCGCCAGCGGCCAGTTGGGCTCGGAGATCGTGAAAAGCTTGGTGGGGGCCGGCCATGACGTCAGCGTGTTCGTGCGCGCGGGCTCCAAGGCCGAGCGGCTCGCGGGCCTGAAGGTCACGACGGTCACGGGCGACGTGCTGAAGGACGACGATGTGGCCGCCGCCTTGAAAGCCGTCAAATATGCGACCGTGATCGACGCGCTGGCGCGCGGCGAGGCGGGGCCCGAGTTCTACATCACCAGCCAAAAGCACATCGCCGCGTGGGCCAAGGCCACGGGCGTGAAGCACGTGATCCTGCACAGCTCGGTGGGCGCCGGGGCCAGCCGCGCGATCTATCCCGCCGCCATGCTGCCGCGCATGGGCGCCACGCTGGACGCCAAGGAAGCGGGCGAGAAGGCGCTGATGGCCAGCGGCGTGGCCTACACCATCATCCGCAACGCGGTGCTGATGCCGCACGGCACGCCCGCCACGGGCAAGGCCAAGCTCTATGACGACGAGGCCAAGTACGGCTCGGTGACGCGCGCCGACCTGGCCGTGCTGACGCTGTCGTGCATCGACAACCCCGGCTGCGCCAACAAGATCTATCACGCGGTGGATGAAAGCCTGCCTGTCCGGCGCTGAAGCCCAGATCAATCGGCTCTGAGAAAGCAGCGCCGTTTTTCTTTGGCTCAAGCGAGTTGCGGAATCAGCCGCTCGGCGATTTGGCGCATGCCGGCGTCGTTGGGGTGCACGCCGTCCCAGAAGCACGCGAGGTCGTGATCGACCAGGCCGCGCCCGTCGATCAGCCGCACCCGGTCGCAGCCCACGGCGCGCGTGGCGTCATTGATGGCCGCCCAATAGACCTTGATGGAGACGACCCTGTCCAACGCGGTCCACAGCGGCGACAGCACGTAAATCGCGGCCTCGGGGCACAGCGCGCACGCCTGCGTCAGGAACGCGTGAAAGCCGGTCACGAAGGGTCCAAGGGGAACTTGCTGGGCGTAGTCGTTGGTTCCAATTTGAATGGTGAGCACGTCGGGCTTCGCCGCCGCGATGACCGTGGCGTCGCCGGGAGTCATCTGCCGGCTGCCGTAGCCCAGGTTGATCAACTGCCATTGCTTGGCCTCGGCCAGCAAGAAGGGCCAACTGCGCGTCACATCGCGGGCTTGAAAACCTTGCGTCACGGAATCGCCATAGGCGACCAAGCGTTTGGCGGGCCGGGGCGCAGCGTCCATCAGGCGCGCGGTGTCGGGAATCTCCAGGCGCAGCACATCCAGCGAAATCCCGTAGGGCATGACGAGTTCATGTAGGCGCGGCCGCGGGATGGCGTGGTCCATCCGAACCTCGACATCGGCCGCCGTGGTCCATTTGCCGAGGAAACGAAAATCCCGCGCGACCTGGCCGTCGATCATCACCGCGCCGATGTTGCGGAAGGCGTCGCGCCGCGTCATCAGCGCCGTGTGGCGCAGCGTGACGGCGAGGGACGCGGCATCGGTCATGAACCGCACTCGCGCGCCGGGGCTGACATGCTCGAACCCGACGCTGTCCAGCGCGGGGCGCGAGAACCGCGCGCGCTGGCCGGTCACGTCGACGGCGAAACAATCGGTGAATTGGATCAGCGGATGGTCGGGCGCGACGATCATGGGGGCGGTTCGGCGATTCCTGGACCCCTTCCCTTAGCGGGTTGCGTTTGGGATGTCACCGGCGCCGGGCGATTCCATTCCTCTCGCGATTTGGCGCGGGCTGTGGCTTAATACGGCCATGGACAAGAAAGCACAGAACCACGCCGCCAAGGACCAGAAGGCCGCCTACGCGACCGACAGTCACGGCCCCCACCGCTATTCCACCGATCCGGACCCGAGCTTGCGGACGCAATCGCAACCGCACGCCGAGATCGACGCCGACGAATTCGTCGATGCCCGCGTCACGCCGCAAGGTGCGATGGAGATTTTGTCGCACGACGAGGTCGCCAAGCTGCTGGACCGCAGCCAGGGCGGCTTGTACCCGCTGTTCCGCCGCTGCGCCCTGGCGGTGCTGAACTCGGGCAGCCATTCCGACGACCCGCGCGAGCTGTTCGACAAGTACAAGGACTTCGAGCTGCGCATCGCCCAGCAGCCCTGGGGCATCAAGCTGGAGATGACCCACGCGCCCGCCGTGGCCTTCGTCGACGGCAAGATGATCCGTGGCGTCAAGGAGCACCTGTTCGCGGTGCTGCGCGACATCGTTTACACCGCCAACGAGATCATCCACAGCGGCCGGTTCAACTTGAACGAGCCCGAGAGCATCACCAACGCGGTGTTCTGCATTCTGCGCAACGCCCGCGCGCTGGACGACAAGGGCCGACCGGACTTGGTGGTGTGCTGGGGCGGGCACTCCATCTCCCGCGAGGAATACGACTACACGAAAAAAGTCGGCTACGAGTTGGGCGTGCGGGGCCTCAGCGTATGCACCGGCTGCGGGCCCGGCGCCATGAAGGGGCCCATGAAGGGCGCCACCATCGGCCACTCCAAGCAGCGCATCTTCAACGGCCGTTACGTGGGCCTGACCGAGCCCAGCATCGTCGCCGCCGAGCCGCCCAACCCCATCGTCAACAACCTGGTCATCATGCCGGACATCGAGAAACGCCTCGAGGCCTTCGTGCGCCTGGGCCACGGCATCATCGTGTTTCCCGGCGGCGTCGGCACGGCCGAGGAAATTCTTTACTTGCTCGGCATTCTGCTGGAGCCCGCCAACGCCAAGCAGCCCATGCCCGTGGTGTTCACCGGCCCCGCGTCGGCGGCGGCCTATTTCGAGCGGCTCGATGAGTTCGTGGGGCTGACCTTGGGCGACGAGGCGCGCGCGCGCTACCGCATCATCGTCGACGACGCCGCCGAGGCCGCGCGCGTGATGATCGCGGGGCTCGACAAGGTGCGCGGCCACCGCCGCGCCAAGGGCGACGCCTACAACTTCAATTGGACGCTCAAGATTCCCATGGATTTCCAACTGCCCTTCGAGGTGACGCACGACAGCGTGGCCAACTTGAACCTCAGCCTCGATGCGCCCGTGCACGTGCGCGCGGCCAACCTGCGGCGCATGTTCAGCGCGCTGGTGGCCGGCAACATCAAGGAACACGGCATCAAGCAGATCGAGGAGAAGGGGCCCTTCGAGATCAGGGGCGACAAGAAGGTGATGGCCTCGCTCGATCACCTGCTGCGCGAGTTCATCGCCCAAAAACGTATGAAACTCTCGGGCGACTACAAGCCGGTGTACCGGATTGTGAACTGAGCGTCGGCTTGACCTTCATGGGAAGTTACGGAAGTTACGCGGAAGTTAAGGGAAGTTACGTACCTGGTACGTAACTCACGTAACTCATGTCTCGCTCGAAGCAAAGTTCCTAAGCTCTTGCTTTGTCCGTGGCGCGCAGGCCCAGGGCGAGGGCGGCGATCAGACACACGGCCGCCAGCAGATAAGGCAAGCCCGGCACGCTCAGGGCAAGGCCGAGCGTGAAGGTTTGTGTGAACAGAAGCGGCGCGGCCATGGTGGCCACGGCGGTGACGCTCGACAGCGCGCCTTGCACCTGGCCTTGCTCCGAGGCGCCGGCGTTTCGCGAGACCAGGCCTTGGATGGCCGGGCCCGCGAGGCCGAACAGCGCGCCCAGGGGAATGCCGGCGATGAACATCCAGCCCTCGGGCGCGAAAGCATAGATGACGAAGGACAACGCGCCGAACCCAATGCCGAGACCCAGCGCGCCGCGCTCGCCCAGGCGCTTCACGGTGGGGCCGATGAGCAGGGCTTGCACGATCATGGAACTGATGCCCACGGCGCCCAGCATGAAGCCCACGCCTTGCTCGGACCACGCATAGCGATGCTGCGCGTAGATCACGGCCAGCACCGGGTTCACGTCATGGCCGAGGCGGATGAAAAACATCGCCGCCGCCATGCCCAGCAGCGCGGGCGTGGCGCGCAACAGCCGCAGCGAGCCGACGATGTTCGCCTTGCGCCAGTGAAACGGGCTGCGCTTGTCCTTGGGCAGGGATTCCGGCAGCACGAACAGGCCGTACATCACCGCGAGCACGCACAGCCCGGCCGACACCCAAAAGGGCGCGCGCAAATCGAAGCCCGCGAGAAAGCCGCCGACGGCGGGCCCGACGATGAAGCCGAAGCCCCACGCGGCCCCCACCAGACCGAAGCGCTTGGCGCGGTCCTCGGGCGGCGTGATGTCGGCGATGTAGGCGGTGGCGGTGGCAAAGCCCGCGGTGGTGATGCCCGACAGCACGCGGCCGATGAACAGCCACAGCACGTTGGGCGCCAGCGCCATCAGCACGTAATCGAGGCTCAGCGCCGCCATGTTGATCAGGATCACCGGGCGGCGGCCGAAGCGGTCGGACAACGAGCCCAGCACCGGCGAGGCGATGAACTGCATCACCGCCCACACCGTGCCGAACAGGCCCAGCATCGCCGCCGCGCCCGCCACGTCGCCGCCCTGCAGCTCGATCAGCAGGCTGGGCAGCACCGGCAGCATGACCCCGAAGGCCAAGGTGTCGAGGATCACCGCGACAAGAATGAACCCAATCGCAGCGCGCGAGGCAGGGGCGGGGGTGGACATGCGGGGGATCAGCCGGCGGGGGGATGACGTGACAGCGCACACAGCATAGGCGAGGTGCCAAGCGTTGGCTACGCGGCTGGCTTAGCTTTCAGCGCCGCGCGCACGGCGGTTTCGAGGCGGTCGAGAAAGCGCGAGCGGTCGTTCTTGTTGAAGGGCGCGGGGCCGCCGGTGATCATGCCGCTATCACGCAGATGGGTATTCAAGTCGCGCATCGCCGCCGCCATGCCGATGGAGGATTGGTCGAGCGGCTCGCCGTTGGGGCGCAGCACGGTGGCACCCTTGGCCACCACCCGCGCCGCCAGGGGAATGTCCGCCGTGATGACGATGTCGTGGGCCAAAACGTTCTCGGCGATCCAATCGTCGGCGGCATCGAGCTTATGCGTGCCCACCACGACACGGCGAATCAGGGGGTCGTCGGGCCCGCGCATCCATTGATTGCTGACGAGGTGGGTGACCAGCTTGTGCCGCGCGGCGACACGGGCCACTTCGTCCTTCACCGGGCAGGCGTCGGCATCGACGAAGATTTCAACGCCGCGCTCGGCCATTTATGATTTGGCCTTGCGCTTCGGCTTCGCCTTGGCCGCGCGGGCCGGGGGCTGGTCGAAGGTCTGTTGCAGGGTCTTGGGCGCCTGGATGCGCCAAGCCCGGGCGATGCGGTCGGCCAAGTCCTTGGGCGCAATCTTGTCCGCCCAGGCCAGCACGGCGGCGTAGCCGGCGTGGTGGTCGGTGTCGAAATAAATGTCGGGCGCCATCTCGATCAGCAGGTCCTTCTCGGCCAACGGGCAGACGAACACGTACACGCCCGCCTGGCGCGCGCAGATCAGCCACTTGCCCGCGACCTTCAGCGTCGGCCGGTTGAACCACGGGCTTTCTTCGATGCCGGGCAGGCCCGTGGCCTTGGCCGCCGCGCGCATTTTTTTCAGGTCGGCGGGCGTCGCCGCCGCCTTGGGCAGAGAAGCGTTTTCAAGGCGCATGTTTCAGTTTTCCGCCGCGCTGCCCAGCCCCTGTTGCTCCAGGCGCTGTTTGATGTCGTCGGGGATGCGATAACCCGAGAGCCCCTCGCGCACTAAACGATTAAGCGGCCCGTCCAGGGTCAGGTTGAACTCGATGGGGTAGCCGCCGTAGAGGCCGGGGTTGCGGCCCTTGAGTTGCAAGCTCACGCCGATGTCCTTGGTCACGTTGCCGTTCAGCCGGGCGGTGATCTCTTCATATTTAAAGTCCGCCAGCGCCTGCAACAGAATGGTCCCGCCGCCCTGGGCCAGGGCGGCCGGTGGGGTGGGCGGGGCATAGGTGATGTTGCCGTCACGGCCCACGAGGCGCGCCTCGGATATAAATAGCCCGCTATTATTCACCGTGAAGGGGATGCGGCCGTTCAAGGTTCCCGTGGCGCTGAGGCCTTCTGTCGGGAAGGTGGCGACAAGCGCGCCCACGTCGACGTTGGCGACATCCAAGGCAAAAGCGCCGTCGCGCCCGTCGATGGGCACCACCATGTCGCGCCCCGCGATGCGCCCGCGCGCGAGTTTCATGATGGCGTTGCTGATGACGGCGGTGCCGTCGCCGGGCAGGGCGAGCGTGAGGTCGCCCTCGGTGATGGGCAAGCCCGCGACCATGCGCGCGAAGGCGAGGCGTTGCGGTTCGGCCGCACGCGGCGGCCAAATTTGATCGAGCGCGATGACGCCGTTCAGCCCTTGCATCGTCAGCGCATCGGCGGTGAAGCCGAAGTCGCCGAAAACGAGCTTGGCCGTTCCGCCGATGGTCTCGCCCCCAGCGGCCGTGACGTCCGGCGACAGATCGGCCTCCAGACCGAAGGTGCCGCTGGTTCGCGACAGGGCCATGACGGGGCCAAAGGCGTCCATGAAGGTGGTCTGGTCCGACCAATCCCGCGCGGGGATTTTCACGTCGGCCGCCCACGGCGCGCCGGGCCGGGCGGCATAGGAAAAGGTGCCGATTTCCGTGTCGGAGCCGACAAGAAATTGTCCTTCCAGATCAACGCCCTGGGAATCGAGACTCAGGTTTGAATTCAACACCGCCCCAAGCCGGTCGAGGCTGCGCGGGCGGGCTGGATTGCGCGGTTCCTTGAGGCGCGCCGAAATCGGGCCAGCGAGCCGCGCGCCGTCAAAGCCCAGGTCGGCGGTAAGCGCCGTCAGACCCACCGTGGGATGGGCGAGCGCGCCGTCGCGTAATTTAAGCGTCAGTTCACCATGGGAGGTTTCTTCGCGTTGGCTCAGGTAGCCGCCCAGCATGATGGCCGGCAGGTCGAGCGCGGCCACGGCAATCGCGTCGGCGGGGCCGGACGGATCGCCCAACTTCAGCGACGGCACCTTGGCGCCGAGCGTCACGTCGGCGGTCAGTGTCGTGCTGCCGTCGCCGCCGAACACGATGTTGACCTGGCGCGGGCCGCCGGGTTGGTCCGACAGCGCCACGCGGCTTTTTCCCGCCGCCATGGTGGTGGGGTTCAGGGCCGCGTCGGCGGCTTCGACGAAGGCCTCGCTGAGATCGAAAGACAGCGACAAGCCGTCGAGCCGCACGCCCGACTTGATGGCCCCGGTCAGCGCGCCGATGGACCGGCCTTCGCCGGGCGCCAAGTCCTGGCCGTTGATGCTGGCCGCGACCTTGCCCTCGGCCACGGCGATGGGGCCCTTGAAGTCGGCCAGCGCAAGCTCGGCATCCATCGCGCCGCCCAGCAGCTTCAGCCCGCGCGCGGAAACACCGATGCGCTCGAACACAAAATCTTGCGGAATCGCGCCGCCGAGGGGCGCGTCGGACCAGCCCTTGACGGTGGCTTGAAGCTGCGTCCTGCCGTTCTCCAGGCTCGCCAGCAGGTCGAGGGCGGCGGCGGGCATCGGCTTGGTGCGATCCAAAGTAAAAGTAAATAGTCGGCTATTTGTTCCCGCCAATGTCAGCTTCACCGGTTCCTTGGCATCGATGAACTGCGCCACGGGCCCGGCAACGTTTTCCGGCCGGAAGCTGAGTTCCAGTCGCGCGTTCTCGCTGCGCGCACCCTGCGGATCGAAGATCACACGCAGGGCGCCATCGCCCGACACGTCTTTGGCCAGGCCCGGCAGCGTGAGACCTTGGATGTTGTAATCGAAACTAGCCGTGCCTGTGGCGGGCGCGTCTTGGGGCTGCTCTGCATCGACACTCACATTCATGACGGCCGCGCCACTGGAGGCAAGCGATGCGGCGATGGTGCGGGCACCTTCCACCTGCGTGATCTCGGCTTTGAGGTCCGTGGCGATTTCGCTGCCCGGCAGCGCGATCACCAGCCGCGAATTGCCGACGCTGATGCGGCCCACCGCCACGGCTGGCGGTTCGTCCGGCGGTGCCGTGGGCTCGTCCGGAGTTTCGGTGCCGGCCTCGGGCGGCGCGGGCCGCGGCCACAGGGGCAGGGCGCCCAGCTTCACGGTGCCGTCTGGGCCCCAAGTCACGCGCGCGTTCAGCCCGTCGATCACGGCGCTGTCGATGCGCCGCTCGGCCAAGCCGCGCCAGGTGTAGTCCACATCCAAGGCCGCGAGCGTCACGGCCCGGTCCAGCAGGCTGACATCGCGCACGGCCAGCCCGCTCAAGTCCAGGCGCGAGATGTTCAGCGTGACGGGGCCCAACCCCCGCTCATTCAGGGCGCGGCTGACGAAAAAACCCGCCACGGGCGCGGCGAAGATCCACGCCAGTCCCAGCACCACGCCCAGGACGACGACGATCCAAAGCCCCACGCGCGCCAAGACGCCGAGCAGGCTGCGGCGGCGGCGTTGCATGTAACGGCTGGGGGGATAACGCATCATCGGAGAGTCGTCGGAAGGGCTTAGAGGTGTGGCTTCAACGCTTTGGAAACTTCATGTGGCTATGACAAGATCGGGTCGCCTGCTTGGGGCGTCGGCTTGGGTTGCCCGCTTGGCACGTTGGCCTCGTTTACAAGCGGTGCGGCCCGCGCGACGGGGCATAAAGCGCCCGGCCCACCGGGTCCACATACCAATGGTCGAGACACTAATGCGTCAACGGTCAAAATGGTTGCGGCTCAAAACCGCGCCGGAGCGGGCTTAACCATGCCCCCGCCGGCGGTGGCGTCGGGCTTCGAGGTGGCGTTCTGGTTCCTGGAACGGGCGCTCGGCGACGGCGAGCATTTGCAGCCGCAAAAGCTGCAGCGCCTGATGTTCCTGGCCCAGGCCTATTTCGCGGTGGCGCACCATGGCCTGAAACTCATGCCCGCGACCTTCGTGGCCGCCGAGGAAGGCCCCATCGAGCCCACGCTGTTCCGGGCCTTCGAGCGCGGCAAGCCGGCGGTGGACCTGCGGCCCGTCGAGGAGGCGCCCGCGCACCTGCTCGATTCCGTGTGGCGGCAGTTCGGGTCCTTGTCCACCGACAAGCTCAACAAACTCGTCAAGCGCCATCCGCCCTACATCGACGCCTACGAGGAAGCCCCCGGCAGCGAGATTCCGCTGGCCGCCATGGCGGCTTTCTATGGCGACCAGGGCCTGGTGCGGCGCAAGACCGCCGAGCCCTCGCCGGCCGAACTGCGCGCCCGGCGCGGCAAGGACAGTTTCGATACACCCTTCGGCGACGACGCGCCCACGTCGGTCGACAAGGTGCTCAGGCCCAAGGTGCTGCGCAACCACGACGGCAAACCCGTCAGCGTCAAACGCTGGTCACCCGCGAAACGGGTGTGAGGGGATCATTTGCCTTGCTGAATTTATATACATAGGTATATAATTCGCCATGTCGGTTGTTCGCCAACCTTTGTGGCTGTCGGCGGCGCGCAAGCGCTTTCAGAAGGAATTTCCGGCTGAGGCGCAAACCGAAGTGCTCGATACGTTGGCTTACCTCGCCGCAGGGCTTTGGCCCGCCGACGGCAAGGTGCGCTGGATGACGGAGATCGGCCCGCAAGCCATTCAGGTGACGACGAAGGGCGATAAGGCGACGTTTCGGACAGTTGCGATCCTCAAGGCACCCGATGGTAATCTCTATGTGATCGCGGCCTTCAAGAAGAAATCGAAATCTGGCATCGCAACGCCGAAAGAGGAACTGGACGTGATCAGGCTTCGCTACGCCGAACTCATGCGTGAATTGAAGAAAGCTGCCCCATGACCGCAATGACCGCCAAGGCCCGAAAGATCGGCACGCTGGAACTCGATGTTCCCTCCGGCAATGCCTACGCCGACATGGGCTTGCCCGACGCATCGTTGCTGCAAGCCCGCGGCCGGTTGGCGGTGCGGTTGGCCCAGGAGATCGCGCAACGCGGATTGACGCAAATGCAGGCGGCGCGCGCGCTCGGCATCGCCCAGCCCCGGGTCAGCGAAATCCTCAACGCGCGTCTGAAAAAAGTCTCCATCGAGGCCTTGATGCTCTATCTCAACAAGCTGGGCGTCGATGTCCGCATCGAGCCTCAACCCCTGGCCCGCCGAGCGCGCCCATCGCCGCGCGGCCCGAAGCCCGGCCACACCCGCGTCTCCGTGCCCTCGCGTCGGGCGGCATAGGGATGAGGCCCGTCATGTTCCGTATGAAAAGTCCCAGCCACCCCGGCGCCTTCATCAAGTCCGAAATCATCGCGCCCTTGGACCTCACGATCACCACGGCGGCGCAGGCCCTGGGCGTGACGCGCCCGGCGCTGTCGGCCGTGCTCAATGGCCGGGCGGGGCTCTCGCCGCAAATGGCGCTGCGCGTGGAAAAAGCCTTCGGCCCCAGCATGGACACGCTGCTGCGCATGCAGACGTCCTTCGACATCGCGCGAGCACGCCGGATGGAAAGCAAGATCAAGGTGCGGCCGTTTTCACGCAAGGCGGCGTGAGCGTTTCCAATTGGGCCGGACCGCTAGTTCTCCGCGATTTTTTCGATCGCCGCCGCGATGTCTGGCGTCAATGTCTCCGTTGATGCGTGATACTCTTTCAGCATGTCGCTCAATGCGCCTCTAACCAGAGCCGGGCCGTCCGAGCCTTCCAGTTTGGCACGAACCTTGAAGTCGCCGTACGACGTGATCTCCTCGGCGAACTTGGGTTGCGCGCCGCGATTGTCGCGAACCGGGTCGTAATACGACGGATGCAGCGTATATTGGACGAGCGACACCGCCTTGGGGACATTATCCACAAACAGTTCGATGCTGTAGTGGTCGTGCTCGCCGGAGTGAACAATCTTGGGCTTGCCCGAGGCATTCAATATCAATTTCGCTTTCAAGACCGGTTCGTCGGGCATTTTTCCTATTCCTTCGGCCCGGATTGAACGACCGGCGCCGGCGTCCAGTTGGCGCCGTATTCTGACTTCAGGTCTTGGATAATCGTCTCGATGTCCTGTTTGATCTGCCGTTCGATCTTGGCGTCGTAGGACGGATAGGCATCATCAGCTTTCGCACCGGAACGCGCGGGCTCGATGATCGTCTTAATAATGTCGATCAGCGACTTAAGTTGCGCCGTTTCGTCGGAGTTGTCAGCCAACGCATCGCGGACCTTGTCGTAGGCTTTGTCGATGCTTCGGTGATAGCTTTCCGCCAAGGCGGATCTCTTGTCGACGCTCTCATGGTCGACATAGGCTTTAAAGAGAACCCAGCCGATTAAGATGAGCAGGATCGCGAAGTTGAGCGGATTGTTGAAGTCCAACGTCGACCCACCCGCGCCAACGGATGCCGTGGCAGCAGGGACTCCGGCATCGGAAAACCTCTGGAAGAAACTGACCGCCGCTGGGGACAGTCCGATCGACGGGATGACTGCGAGCAAGTAATTGACGTACTTATGCGCGCGGTGAATGCGATGGATGCGCCACGTGCGGACGAATTTCGCGCGCGCGACCTCGGGGGCGACAGAGGTCCGGATTTTGCGTTCGACCCAGGACGCCGACATCGATAACTCCCTTGATCAGAACCAGCGTGTTGCCCTGCTCGTTGCCAGAAGTTTCCAAGGTTTGCCGGGGGTTGCCACCTGTCACAACTGACAGGTTAGTGCGAAAACTCTGGTCCAGCAGGTCGCGCTTCTTCGAACACCATCGTCGTCAGTCCCTTCCGCACGTGGGTAGGTTTAGCCGATCTGGGCCCTCTTTGCCTTCGCGCATGGCTGCATAAAGGTTTTTCCTGACTGGCTCGCAGTCACGCTTTCGTCCCATACCGTTTCATCGCTGATGCGTTTGTGCTAACCTTGCACCCATGACCACGGCGCGTGACATGCGCCGTCGGGTCCGGCCGAACGCCCTTGCGGCCCGGCGGTCGAAAGATGTCCCTCTGGCACCGTGGCCTCGCTCGACCTCGACATCACAATCCCCACAAGTCCCGCAATCCACGAAGAGAAAAATTTTCCAAATCCTCAGCCATTCGCGCCATGAGTCCGCCTGTTATTTTGGAATCCTCCCTGAAATAACAGGTGGAACAGGCAACCGTTACGCGCAAATCGGTGCCATTTTCGAGGCCTCGCGCGAAAATTTTGCGCGGCAGGGTGCCGTCCCAAAGGCCCTTGGCAACGGCCGACGCAGACGCCACACGCAAAGCCGTGGGCTCGGCGCTGGCAGCCCATTTTTCACCGATTTCTTAATCTTTTCCGGGCAGCGTGGCCCCATGGCGGCATGCGCCCGGCCCGGGTTTTCCGGCCGCGCGCGAAGAACCGCCGTTGCGCGAGCAAGCCGCGTTAAGTTGGAACCGGGCGGCTTGCTCTATCTAATTGTTGTCGCATCGCTATTGCCGAAAACCGGCAGCCACTTTTCGGCGCGATGCTCTAAGGGGACTGGATCGCCGATGACATCCGCCGCGCCCAACGACTGGACCTCGGGCTATGTGTCCGAGATCGGCTACACCCACGGCTATTACCGCGAGATGGCGCCGCTGGCGCTGGACCTCGCGTTGCTCTCGAGTTTGCAGGCGCCCCGCCCGGCGGGCCGCTTGCGCTATTTGGAACTGGGCTTCGGCCAGGGCCTGTCGCTGAATATTCACGCCGCCGCCTTGGACGGCGAGTTCTGGGGCCTCGACTTCCTGCCCGCCCACGCGGCCGCCGCGCGCGACCTGGCCCGGGCCTCGGGCGCGACGCTGCAGGTGCTCGACGATTCCTTCGCCGAGTTCGCGGCGCGCCCCGACGTGCCCGAATTCGACATGATCGTCATGCACGGCACCTGGTCGTGGATCTCGCCCGAGAACCGGCGCGTCATCGTCGACATCCTGCGGCGCAAGCTCGCCGTCGGCGGCGTGTTCTTCATGTCGTACAACTGCACGCCGGGCTGGTCGCCGAGCATTCCCATGCGTCACCTCCTGACGCTGCACGCCAAGCTCGCCGGCTCCGACGCGGCCGGCATCGTCGGCAAGATGAACGCGGCCATGGAGTTCGCGCAAACGGTGGCCGACGCGGGCGCGCGCTATTTCAAGGTCAACCCGGCCGTGGCCGAGTACCTCAAGCAATTGCCCAAGCACGACCGCAGCTACCTGGCGCACGAATACTTCAACGCCGATTGGCACCCGATGCCCTTTTCCGACGTGGCCGAGGCGCTGTCGGAGGCCAAGCTGACCTTCGCGGCCTCGGCCAACATGCTGGACCATGTCGACGCGCTCAACCTCACGGCGGACCAGCAAAAATTGTTGGCGGGCATCACCCATCCCGTGCTGCGCCAGTCGGTGCGCGACTACTGCACCAACCAGCAGTTCCGCAAGGACATCTGGGTGCGCGGGCCCCGCACGATCTCGGTGCTTGAGCAACTGCAAACCATGCGCGCCCAGCGCTTCGTGCTGCTGAGCCACGTCGACGACGTGCCGCTGAAGGCCGCGGGCACCTTGGGCGAGGCGGGGCTCGAGGCGCAATTGCGTACGCCGGTGCTGGGCGCCTTGGCGGCCGACCATTATGCGCCGAAAACCGTCGATCAGATCAACGCCCTGGCGCCCGGCCTTTCGCTGCAGCAGATCGTGCAGATGCTGAACTTGCTGGCCGGCATGGGGCACGTGCATCTGGCCCAAAGCGACGACCGCGTCAGGGCCGCCAAGCGGCGCTGCGACGCGCTCAACGCTCATCTCGTCAACCGCGCGCTGTTCGGCGGCGACGTCAACTTCCTCGCAAGCCCCGTCACCGGCGCCGGCGTCATGGTCAACCGCTTTCAGCAGTTGTTCCTGCGCTCGCTGCGCAAGGGCAAGACATCGCCGGCAGAATGGGCCAACGACGCCTGGGGCGTGGTGTCGCTGCAGGGCCAGCGGCTGATGCGCGAGGGCAAGGCCATCGCCGACGTGGCCGAGAATATCGCCGAGATGACCAACCAGGCGCAGAAGTTCGCCGACAAGCGCCTGCCCGTGCTGCGGGCGTTGCAAGTGGCGTGACGGTGAGGCCAGCATGATCCACACCAAGCCCACGCGGCGCAGTCACAGAAAAATCGCCGCGAAGCTGGGTGTGGTCAAGCTCGTGCGGCGTTCGAAAACCGGGGCGCTGGTCTATGCCCAGCGCGGCGGCAACCAAACCGCGACCGACCGCGAGGGCATCAGTCTGGATGCCTACATCCACGCACTGTTCGCGCTGGTGCTGGGGTCCACGGCCAAGCGCGTGCTGATGATCGGCTGCGCCGGCGGCACGCTCGCCACCATGCTGCACCGCGCGGGTCGGAAGGTCACGGTGGTCGATATCGACCCGTCCGCCTTCGCCATCGCCCGCAAGCACTTCAAGATGCCGCGCGCCGTGCGCTGCCGGACCGGCGACGGCCTCGTGTATCTGCAAACCACGCGGGCGCGTTTCGATGCGGTGGTGATCGACGCCTTCATCGGCGAGCGCGTGCCCGAACACTTCACCGGCGACGAATTTTGCGCCGCCGCCCGCCGCGCCCTGACCCGTCATGGCGCGGTGCTCGTCAATTTTTGTCTCGACACCACGCGCGACCTGGCCGCCGATCGCTTGGCCCGGCGTTTCAAGCATCACCGATGGACCGTGCGCGTGCTGGACGAGGGCGGGGGCGAGCGCAACGCCATCGTCTGCGCGGGCCACGTCAAGCACTTGCGCCGGCCCCGGCTCATCATGCCGCCGGAATTCGACTCGGATCGACTGGGGCGTGAACTGACAACCTGGAAATTTCGCCGCGTGGCGCCGCGACATCGGCTACGCTCGGGCGCGCAACATCACGGAGGTTCGTCATGAAAGACCTGTCCCTGGCCCGCCGTCATGCGCTCATGGCCAGCGCCGCTGCGCTCATGGCTGCGGCCGCCCATCGGCCCGCACAAGCGGCGCCGGCGGAGCATCTCGCCGTCTATGCGCGCGTGCGCGGCGCCCCCAACGGCGGCACGGCGCTGTGGTGGATTTCGGGCGTTATCTACGCCAAGCAGCCCGGCGAGATGGCGGTGCCCTTGTTCGGCGTGACGGGAGCCAGCCGCAACACCATCGCGCCGCGCCCCGACGGCGGGCTGACCCAGACCATGGAGGAGGCGGGCTATTTCACCGACCTTGCCGACGGCGCGATCCTGTCGCGCTGGCGCAATCCCATCAGCGGCGCCGAGGTCGTGCCCGAGCCCTACAAAATGAAATCGGTGCAGGGCATCGCGCCCGACGGCACGGTCGAGCGGCCCAACAGTCCGTTCCCGGTCGAGGTCAAGGGTGCCGTCGGCCGGCCCGAGATCAGCGGCGATACATTGTGGATCGCGGAGAATTTCTCGGCGCGGGTGGCGCTGCTCAGCCCCGCGCGCGACGGCCGCCCGCCCGACATCGTGCCGGGCCAAAGCCGCGTCATCGACAGCCTGGCGACGTTCCAGGCGCGCACAGCAGACGCCATGAACCCCGATGCCGCCTTCGTGCCCGCGACGCTCGCCTTTCAGGAAACCGATCCGTGGTTTGGCTGGATGGGCATGGGCGAACGCCAGGGTTTGCAGCTCTGGCAGCTCAAGGGCCGCAAGCTGCGCACGCCCGACGAGCTTCCGCCGCCGCTCGCTCAGCGCCTCAAGGCCGACTATCCGGAGTTCCTATGACCGAGCCCCGCGCCCCACAACAAAAACCCCGCCGAATGACCGGCGGGGTTTTGCGTCTAGGTGATGACCGCGTGCGCTCAGGCGTTGCGCACGAAATGGCGGGCGCCGAAGCCCGGCAGGGCCGCCTTGGTTTCCTTGATGTGCGTGAAGCCGCCCTTGACGATCTCGGCGTTGAAGTCGAGCGTGTGGTACTCGCGGCTCCACACTTCCTGGTTCCAGCGGTGATCCCACCAGCGGCGGAACAGGCCGTAGGCCGGGCCGGTGTTGCCGCCGGTGTTGAAGTCGACCGGGTAGTACACGCCGCCCGAGCGCGTGATGCGCTGGGCCTCGGCGATCACCGCGCGCGTCGCCGTCTGCGGCAACTCGTGGTGAATGATGTAGCTGGTGGTCATGTCGAAATAGCCGTCGGGGAAGCCGGTGTTCTCGGCCAGGCGCTGGGCGAAATTCACGTCGATGCCCAGGTCGCGCGCGCGCATGTGGCCGTAGCGCACCATGGGCCCGCCGATGTCGATGGCCCACACTTCCGCGTCGGGGAAGCGTTCCTTCAACGCGCAGGCCATTTGGCCCACGCCGCAGCCCATTTCAAGGATGCGCTTGACCTTGCCGTCGGCGGGCGCCGGGATGTTGTTGGCCGTGCCCTTGTGGATCTGGTCCTGCTCGTTGTGGCCGATGGCGCCGATGTAAAAGCTGTTGGTGCCGTAGTGGTACATGTGACCGGCGAACGGATCGCCGACGTAACCGCCCGGCTGAATGTGGATTTCGTAGCGGGTGTAATCGGGGATCGCCATCGTCGGGTTCAGTTCCAGCGACCCCGGCCCCGACTTATCGGCGGCTTCCATTTCCGCCAGGTACATGTCGGCGTTGGCGTGGAAGTAGTCCTGCAGCGTCTTCCAGGTGACCTGCTGATTGGCCAGCCACGTCTTGGCGCTCATGCCGATGATCGGATCGTTCTCGGCGATGGGCAGCATCTGCTCGAAGGTCACGGGGACCTTGGGGTCCATGCCCTTTTCCTTCATCAGCGTTTGGAAACGCTGGGCGGCGACGCGGCTGATGCCCCGGTTGTTGAACTCGCGGAAGCCGGCCGTGAAATCCATCTGGCTTTCCAGGTCGAGGCTGCCGAAGCGCTCGAGGCGGCCATCGGCGCCGCGCAGCTCCACGTCGCCCACGACTTTTTTCACGGCGGCTTTGGCCTCAACCGCGCGTCCGGCGAAGAAGCTGGAAATGCCCGCCGCGGCGGCGCCGGCGGTGGTGAACAAGTTACGACGTCCAAGCATGTGTCTCTCCTGATGTCTCGCCAAATGTATCAAATGGGCCGGTGCGACGCTTTAGCCGCGCTTGGGCAGGGGGGCGGACACGGTCAGCGTGCCCTCGTTGCCGAGCGGCCCGAAGGTCAGCTCGATGAACCGATCGCGGTCCTTTTCCCACGCCGCGGCTTCTTCGGCGGTGGGCACGTATTCCTCGATCATCTTGGTGGTGACGCCCTTCTTGGCCATGACCGATTCCATCACCTTCATGCGCCGCTTGGTGGCCCACACCTCGGTGCCCAGCGCGATGACGACGCTGACCAGGTTGTCGAGCACCGGGTTGCCCAGGAACGACACGCTGTTGATGTCCGATTTGATGGCCTCCGTCGCGAAGGTCGGACGGGTGAACTTTGTCTCAGCCATGGTGAACTCTCCCAGAGGGTGGTGAAGCAGGGTCTGTCGCCGGTCTTGATTCGGTGTCTCTCGTGTCTCCCGGCGGCTATCCGTCGCACGCTTATCCCCACGTTGATGTGGGTTTTGGCGTCGCGGTCGCCGAGGTCTACATGGAAGCGGCGCACATTATATCAAGCGGACATCTTCAGCCATGACTTGGCCGTCGTTCCGACGAAACGCCTCCACCAGCCGAACAATCAAGGCCCGCGGAAATCCGCGGGCCGACACGGACTGTTACAAAAAATTGTTGGGCCAGATGATGGTGCGCCACATGTGCGCGACCGGGCTGCCGTCGAAACCAAGGCCGTCCTTGGGCTGGCGGAAGTTGCGCCCGATGATGTCGGTGAAGGTGTCGAGCGAAACCTTGGCGTTGGGATCGAAGGCGTAAAGGTCGTTCATCGTGATGAGCCGCGCGGTCATGTACCACTTATGCTTCCGCGCGCGCTCGTAGTCGGCGACGACATAGGGTTCCGGACGGTAATCCTCGCCGAACAGCCGAATGTAGGACTTGGGATACTCGTAGCCGACCTCGGGGTCGGCGAAGAAGCGCAAGGATTGGTGCGCGCGGATGGACCAGCTCACTTCCTCGTCCACGTAGGGCTCGACCAATTGCGCGCCCCAATAGCCGTGGTCGGTGCGCAGCAGGCCCGACATGGCGATGTCGTGCAGCAGGCAGGCCATGATCACCGTCTCGGAATGGCCGTTCTTCAGCGCCAGGTTGGCGCTTTGCAGCAAATGGCTGGCCGGGGCAAAGCGCAACCGGAAAAAGTCCATCAGCGTCGGCGCCGTGGGCATCTTGGGCAGGCGCGGGTCGTCGCCCATCATCGACAGGCTGGCGCCGGGCATTTCGCCGCCTTTCTCGCCGCGAATTTCCGCCGCGCGGCCGGCCACGTCGCACATCCACGGCAAACCGATGTTGCGCTCGGTGGCCGCCGCCGCGCGCTGGGCGCGGTCCAGTTGCGCGCTCATGGCCTGCTCCAGGGCCTCGGCCTTTTGCGACATGGTCATGGCGGTCGCGGCAATCCCGCCGGCGATGGCCGTTTTGGTCATGAAGTCTCTCCGTTCCATTCCTGCCCCGCAGTTGCCGACAGTTCACGA
This sequence comes from Rhodospirillaceae bacterium, assembly GCA_033763995.1. Lineage (GTDB taxonomy): Bacteria > Pseudomonadota > Alphaproteobacteria > Rhodospirillales > Rhodospirillaceae. The sequence continues at coordinate 182,435 of JANRJL010000032.1, forward strand.
AGGATCCTGGTGTCTTCTTTATCCCAATTCGGCGCAGTTGTTGAGGCGCCGGCCGCCGTGTTTTTCGTGTGAAAACGGCGCCCAGACCGATTGCGCGCCGCGTGACGGCCTGCTACCAAACCGCGCCGACTTCTATGTTCGCGGGCGCGGTCCGGCTGGGCAGAGATCGGTTAAGCCGTTGAATTTTCAGGGGAACGCCGTGGAACCGACACCTGCCATTCAAGCCGCCCAAGACCTGCTCTTTGTCTGCGCCGTCGTCTTGGCGGTGGGTTCAACGACCGGCTTTTTTGCGCGCAAGATCGGCGTGCCCGACATCGTGCTGTTTTTGCTGATCGGCATGCTGATCGGCCCGGCGGCGCTGGATTTCGTCAACATCAAGGTCGAGTCCACCGTCAATCAACTCCTGCTGCTGTTCGGGGCCTCGTACATTCTCTTCGATGGCGGCGTGTCGCTGCGCTTCAAGGTGCTGAAGGAGGTGTGGATCACCATCGTCGTCATCGCGACGCTGGGCGTGATCATCACCGCGCTGGTGGCGGGCTACACCGCCTATGTCGCTCTCGGCATCCCGTTCATCACGGCGTTGCTGCTCGGCTGCGTGATCGCGTCCACCGACCCGGCGACGCTGGTGCCGATCTTCAAGCAGGTGAAGATCAAAGACCGCGTGGTGCAAACCGTGATCTCGGAATCGGCGTTCAACGACGCGCTGGGCGCGATCATGACCTTCGCCGTGTTGGGTGTCGCGATCTCGGGTGTTGAGACCTTCTCGGCGTTGGATTCGACTTTTGATCTGTTGCGCGAGGCCTTCGTCGGCATCTTCGCGGGCATTGTCGTCGGGTACGGCGCGGTCCTGATGATGGCCCACAAGCGCTTCGGATTCTTGCACGACTACTTGCCGTTGGTCACGATCATGTTGGTGATCGCCGCCTACCTGGGCGCGCTCAAGTTCCACGGCTCGGGCTTCATGGCGGTGTTCGTGGCCGGCTTGATCTTGGGCAACAAAGAATCATTCGGCCTGAAGCTGGAGCACGACGACGAGCACAAGCTGGAGGAATTCATCGGCACCACCGGCCTGATCATGCGCATGTTCATCTTCATCTTGCTCGGCTCGCAGGTGAATTTCGATTTGCTCGCCACCGTATGGCAAGGCGCCTTGATCGTCGTGTTCGTGTTCATGTTCGTCGCCCGGCCGCTGACGGTGTTTATTTGCGCCGGGCTGGACAAGCGCGCGAAGTGGAGCGTGAAGGAAATGCTGTTCATGTGCTGGACGCGCGAGACCGGCGTGATCCCGGCCGCGCTTGCCGGCATGCTGGTGGGCGCCAAGGCGCCGGGTGCGGACATCGTCGCCGGCGTCACCTTCATGGCCGCGCTGCTGACGATCCTGATTCAGGCGCCCACGACCAAGTGGGTGGCCAAGAAGCTCGGCCTGCTGGTGGAGTAGGGATCATGATCCCAACGCGGCGCAGGTTAGGCGTTCTTGCCGCTGCCGCGTTGTGCCTGGGGATTGCGACTGGTTCGGCGCAGGCGCAGTTCCTGCGGCCCCACGAACCGCTCAATCCGGCCAAGGCGCAGGCGCTGCCCCTGACGCCGCTGTCGATCCAAACCAAGGCCGGCAAGGTCGATTTTCAGGTGGAGGTCGCCGACGACGAGCAGGAGCGCTCCACCGGCCTCATGCACCGCAGCGACCTAGCCGCCGACCGCGGCATGCTGTTCGACTTCAAGACCCCGCGTCCCGTCAGCTTCTGGATGCGCAACACCTTCATTCCGCTGGACATGATCTTCATCGGCAAGGACGGCACCATCCTCGCCATTGCCGAGAACACCGTGCCGCACAACGACAAGGGCGTGGGGCCGGGCAGCATTCCAATTCTCGCGGTGCTGGAACTGGCCGGCGGCGTATCCAAGGCCAAGGGCATCGCGCCGGGCGACAAAGTCAGCCACGCGATTTTCGCGCGCTGATCTGAGTCAGCGTTTGCGCGCCAGGGTCAGTCCGTCGCCGATGGGAATCAGGCTGACGCTGACGCGCTGATCCTTGGCGATCTTCTCGTTGAGCGCGCGAATGGCCACCGTGTCGGGCGTGGTGTTGGTGGGGTCGATGACGCTACCGCTCCACAGCACGTTGTCGATGCCGATCACGCCGCCGGTGCGCAGCAAGCTCAACGCGCCCTCATAGTAGGCGTCGTAGTCCGACTTGTTGGCGTCGATGAACGCAAAGTCGAAGGTGCCCGATTGCCCCGCGGCGATGAGCTGCTTGAGGCTGTCCTTGGCCGGCGCGAGACGAAGATCGATACGCTCCGCGATGCCGGCCTTGGCCCAATGGCGGCGCGCGATGGCCGTGAATTCCTCGTTCACGTCCAGCGCCACGACGCGGCCCGATGGCCCCATGGCCTTGGCCACGCACATGGCGCTGTAGCCGGTGAAGGTGCCGATCTCGAGGGTTTTCTTCGCCCCCATGATCTCCATCAACAGCATCATGAACTGGCCTTGCTCGGCCGAGATCTGCATGACGGCCAGCGGATGCGCCGCGGTTTCCTCGCGCAAGGCCTTGAGGTCGCCATCCTCGCGCGCGCCGACGCGGCGAATGTAGGCCAGCAGTTTGGAACTCATGCCAAGGGTTTCACGCGACATCCAAAAATTTCCTTATCTCCGCCGCGACCTGATTCGGCGCGGTGATGAAGCCGAACATCGGCAGATCGAGCATCTCGACCAGCTTCGCGTTGGGTATGATCTTGGCCGCGTCGCGCGTGGGCTGGGTCATCATTTCGTTGAAAGCAATCAAGAGCACCGGCATGGCAAGCCTCGGCAGCGCTGCCGCGGTGTCCATCTCGAACACGGCATTGGCGCCCCAGGCGCCTTGCGACCCCGCGCGCAGCCGGTTCATGAAGCGGTAGTAGCGCTGCTCCAACTCGCCGGCGTCCTTGCCTTCCAGGACGAGGCGCTTGTAGGCCGCGCCGACGTACTCGGGGTCGGTCAGTATGGGGTAGCTGTCGGTCACGCCCGCGCGCTGCTTGGCGCGTTCCTCCGGCGTGTAATGGGGCACGCCCGACAGCACCAGGCGGCGCACGCTGCCGGGCGGCAGATGCAGCGCGGTTTCCACCGCGACCAGCGAGCCCGTATGAAAACCGAAGATGTCGGTTTGATTTTGCGGCCCGTACCCCAAGCTGGCGATGGCGGGCGCCAGGGCGGCGCCGTAGTCGGCCAGGGTCGGCTTCGTCTTGGGGCCATCCGAGCCGCCGAAGCCGGGGGTGTCGGCACAATGCACGATGCGATCGCGCGCCAGGTCCAGCTGCAGATCACGATAAATATCGCCCGACGTCGGGCTCGGATGGAAACAGATCAAGGGCGGGGCCTTGATCGCGCGCGCATCCGCGGGTTTGGCCGAAACGAAGTGAACCTGGCCGTAACCACCGTCGGCGTAATGGCGCCATTTCTTGATGTCGGCCATGGGCGTGGCTCTCACGCCCGGTCGAGGAACGGCTTGAGCGCCGCGACCAATTTCTCCGGCGTGGTCTGCCAGTTCTCGCCGTTCATGCCCGGCAGATCGATGAACTCCACCTTCTTGGCCTTGGTCATGAGCTTGGCGGCATTGCGCGTCGGCTCGGCCAAGGTCTCCAGCCCCATGATCGGCAGCAACACTTCTTGCGTGATCTTGGCGAGGGCGGCATCGGCGTCGTAGCGGAACACGGCATCGAAGCCCCACCAGCTTTCGGGACCGGCCCGCAAGCGCTCGACGAAGAATTCCAGCAACCGCTCCTTCGCCAGCGGGCTCTTGCTGTCGATCACCGCCTCCTTGAAGGATTTGCCGACATAGTCGGGATCGGTGAAATAGGGGCGCGGCTTGGCGTATTGCGCGCGCTTGGCGTCGCGTTCGCTCGTCGGGTAATAGGGAATACTCGGCATAATAAGGCGACGCACCAAGTCCGGGCGCTGGGCGACCACTTCGGTGATCACATAGTTGCCGGTATGAAAACCGAGCCAGTCGACGGCGCCCAGGCTTGTGGTGCCGGCGGGATTCTTGCCGTAACCCATGTTGACGAAGGCTTCCGCCATGGCGCCGCCCAGGTCCATCATGGTGGGCAGCGCGGTCGGATGGTCGGATCCGCCATAGCCCGAGGTGTCGGGGCAAATCACCAAGCGGTCTTGGGCCATGAGCATCTGAAATTCGCGGTAGTAATCGCCGGAGGTCGGGCTTTGATGCAGGCACACCAGCGGGGTCTTGCCCCTGCCGGACCCATCGGCGGGCTCGGCCGAGACCATGTGGATCTGGCCAAAGCGGCAATCGGCATAGTGTTTCCAGCGTTTGATTGTCTTGCCGGCATCTGCGGCCATTGCCCGCGACGGCCCAAATGCGAACGCCGCGACGCTCGCCGTCGCCGTGCCCAGCAAGACGCGCCGCCGCGTTGTGGTTGTTTGGTCGGCCATGTTCATTCCCCTGACATAAACCTCAGTTTAGGCGTCCGAAGGCCACGAGGGCAATGCAGCGTTGCATATAAGCAACACCCGATGTTCGATCTTGAGGCGCGTTCATAAAAGGCATTTTTTTTGGAACGGCTTAGTCCTACGTTTAACGCGGGATGGGGCCTGCGGTCGCCACGCACATGTGGCGGCCAGGACTCAAGTTTGTTTTTCAACTGTCACAGATCGAGGACACCATGAAGCTTTCCAAGCGCGCATTGATGTCGGCTGCGGCCCTGATCGCTCTCAGCGCACCGATGTGGTCGGTTGCCCAGGCGCAGAATCAACAGACGGCTCAGGCCCAATCGGCCCAGGCGGGCGGGGTGCTGGAAGAAATCGTCGTCACGGCGCAGCGCCGCGAGGAAAGCCTGCAGACCATTCCGGTCGCGGTGTCGGCCTTTACATCCGCCGAATTGGATCGCCGTCAGGTCACCAAGACCATCGACCTGATCCGCTTCGTGCCCAACATGATCGGCGCCAACAACACCGGCCCCGCCACCGCCAACACCTATTCGATCCGCGCGCTGAACAACACCGAAGCCATCGCTACCTTCGATCCGCCGGTGGGTTCGTACGTGGACGACATTTATATCAGCCGCCAGATCCTCAATAACTTCAACTTCTTCGACGTGGAGCGTGTCGAGATTCTGCGCGGGCCCCAAGGCACGCTGTTTGGCCGGAACACCACCGGCGGCGCGGTCAACGTGATCATACGCAAGCCCGGCGACGAGCTGGGCGGCTTCGCCGAGGTCGGCTATGGCCGTTACAACAAAATCACGACGCGGGCCTCCATCGACGTGCCCTTCAGCGACAAGGTCCTCACGAAATTCTCGGGCTTCTATGTCGACGACAAGGGCTACGTGAAGAACCGCACCACGGGCGACCGGCTGAACGACGAAAACTCCAAGGGCTTGCGCGGCGCGTTGCGAGGTTTGCTCAGCGACACGGTGACCTGGGACTTCTCGGCCGAGTGGATTGATTCCTCCTACGCGAATATTCTCAACAGTTACGATCCCGCCACGGGCGACCGCGTGTCGCTGACGGGCTTGCGCAAGGGCGTGGCGCAGTTCCGCAACGTCACCACCGGACCAAAGCGTGAATACACGCTGGGCAATAACGCCGACTCCCTGGCGCTCGCATCCAACTTCACCATCGACGTCGGCGATTCCGGCGCGATCAACTTCATCTCGGGCTTCCGCCAGACCAACCACAAGTTCCTGCTGCCGTTCTTCAACAGCCCGCTGCCCACCGATCTCTTCTCGCTGGCCAACGAGGGCGATCACGATCAGTTCACGCAGGAAATCAAGTACAACGGCAGCCTCATGGACGGCAAAATCGACCTCGTGGCCGGCTTGTTCTACCTCTACGAGGACAATCTCGCCGACTTTGCCGATATTTTTGCCGGCGGCATCAGCGCCGACCGCACGCTCAAGAATACCGCCGAGGCCGCCGCGGGTTATGTTCAGGCGGACTTCAACGCCTCCGATGCCCTCACCATCACGGCGGGCATCCGTTACACCGACGAGGGCAAGAAGTTCACGGTGGAAACCAACCCGGGCACGCCCTTGACGTGCGCCGATCCCACCAACCTCACCACCTGCGCGGCGTTCGGCACCCGCCAGATCGTCGCGGCGGGGATTCCGACGAGCCTGAAGTCGAAGGTGTGGACGCCGCGTTTCGCGCTTGAGTACAAGGCCTCCGACGACATTCTGCTTTACGCATCGGCCACGCGCGGCTTCAAGTCGGGCGGCTGGAACGCGCGCGGCACGCGCGCCTTCGAATTCCTGCCCTTCGACCCCGAGGTGGTGTGGAGCTACGAGGGCGGCTTCAAGTCGGACCTGCTCGACAACACGCTGCGCTTTAACGTCAACGCCTTCTACATGGACGTGACCGACTTCCAATTGCCGGCCTCGTTCGTGCGCCCCAATGGCACGGTGGCGTTCATCACCCGCAACTTCGCCGATCTGCAGAATTACGGCGTGGAAACGGAAGTGACCTGGGTGCCGGTGGACGGCTTGAACTTGTTCGTCGCCGGCGGCATGCAGGAAGCCGATTACGCCAATCTCAACCCCAGCATCGCCGCTCAGGCCGCAGCCTGTAACGCGCTCTTGGCGATCCCCGTGGCGACACGGCCCTCCACGGCCGGCATCTGTAACGCCGGCATCGTCACCACGACCGGCACGCTGGCCGAGCCGGTGCGCGCCCCCGACTATACGGTCACCTTCGGCGGCAACTACGCCATTCCGGTGGGCAATGATTTCGTTGTGTCGCCCAGCGCGTCGATCCGCCGCGTCGGCCGTTCGCCCAACAGTTCGTCAAACTTCCCGGCGGGCATTCAGCCCGGCTTCTGGCAAGTGAATTCGGGCATCACGTTTGGCGACGTCGACGATACGTGGGAACTGGCCGCCGAGTGCGAAAATTGCTTCGGCGAGCGCTTCATCACCGCCTTCTTCGTCGGTGCGTATATCGACGAGCCGAGCCGCTGGGCGGTGCGCTTGCGCTATAACTTCTGATCGGACAATTCTCGAACAACTCCGGCTCGCGCCGTCACGCGGGTGGAGTGCTCGAACAAGAAGGCCCGGATGACCTCCGGGCCTTTTTTGTTGTCCTCATCTCCTTGTGCGGCTGGCCGCCCCGCGCGAGACTACGTCTCGCAAACGGGGGAGGAAGACGATGTCGTCGCAATTCATCGCCGATTTGGGCTCCAACCGGCGCGAGGCCCTGGCGGCCATCGCGTCCGTCATGGCGGCGGGCGCTGCGGCCAACGCCTTGCAGGCCGCCGAGACGCCGCGCGCCAAGAACTCGCGCGCGCTCGACTTCACCGACCCGCGCGACAACCTCTACGCCTTCGGCAAGATCAACTCGGGCTACGGCCAGCCGGTGATCGGGGCCTACCACGGCATCCAATATGCGCGCATCGGCAATCAGCGCCTGATCCCGTTGTTCGGCTATGCCGGCACGGGCGCGGCCATGGCCGAGTTCGACCCCGTGGCGGGTACGCTCAAGCGCAAATCGCGCGAGACGGCGTTCTTCACGGATCTGCGCACCGGCGAGCCGCTGGAAACCTGGTTCAATCCCTTCACCGAAGAGACGGTGGAAGTTTATCACTTCTATAATCCGTCACTGGCCAGCACCATCGGCACCGAGATGGCGCCGATCGTGCTCGGTGGTGTGGCCGATGCTCCGACGCTGTTCAATCAAGGCAGCGTGTTTCCGGACCTCTCCGGCAAGGTGCCGTTCCAAATGCCGTTCATGCAGGTGGGCGAGGACGACATCCTGATGTCGTGGGACTACACGCACGACTATACCAACCCGGTGGATCCCAAGGGCTGGCCCAAGGCCAGCGTGGGGCCGCGCGTCTCGCCGTCGGAGCATTTCACCTACTACGTCTCCAAACGCGAGCTGGAAGACCGCGACTTGCCCACGGTACGCGCGCGCGCCGGCTTTGCCAGGCAAAGCAATTGGTGGCCGTGGATGAAAATGGGTGGTTCCAAGGTTCAGGACGGCGTCATGATCAGCCGCATGTTCAGCCACAAGGGACTGAAGGGCACGGCCGAGGTTCACCCCAAGATCCTGGCGTATTTGGAAAAGCACGCGCCGCAATACCTGGAAGCGCCCAAGGACTTCACCACCCGCAATGACCGCATCGACGTGCAGAAGGCCTACGTGCAGGATATTCCGCCCGAGGTGCCGGGTTACCCATGGACGCAGAAACGCAAATCCGACGCCGACAAGCCGCCCACGGGGGCAGGGGCGCGCGTTTAGCGATGCGTTCCGTTCGCACGGGCGTTGTTCGAGGATCGCCCCGGCTCACATAAAGCTTTTTCCAGGGCCAGCAGCGTGGAGCCGTGACGACGGGCGAAGCTGATGCGGGATTTGCCGCGCCGTGCGAGGGCAGGGCGGGCCAGCCGCCGCCGAGCAATCTCAACTTCGAGGGCGGCCAATTCGGCGCGCGCGGCGCGGCATTCGTACAAGGCCCAGGTTGCATCGCGTGTCGCGAGATCAAGCGCGCGCGCCCTTAAATCGGCATTCACCAAGCGTGCGGTGCGCACCAACACCAACCGGACCCGGCGTGCGGCTAGGCGCCGCTGCTCGGCCTTCAGATTGGCGCGGGCCAAGTCGCGCCATTGCAGTAATGCATCGGTGGAGAAAACCGCGAGGGCGGGCGTGTACGGGCGAGAAACGGGAATGGGCGCCATGGGGGCCTCCGGCAACGCGGCGGGCCCCCGGCCTCATGCCTCCCGCAGGAAGCGGTTTTATACCATACGCGAGCGAGAAATACTATTCTGGTATCAACGCCCCGTCACACCATCACGCGCATGCTGCCGACGACGAGGTGGATGGATTTGACCTTGGCGGTGTCGTAGCGCAGTTCGCCGGCCGGATTCCATTGCTCGCAAATCACGGCCTTCTCGGTGCGCCGCTTCAGGCGCTTGATGAACGCCTGGCCATCGGCCAATTGAATCACCACCGCGTCGCCGGGCTTCACCGGGCGCAAGGGGTCGACCCAGGCGAGGTGTCCGGGCTCGAAGGCCGGAAACATCGACTTGTCGTGAACATAGACCGCATAGGCGTCTTTGACGCCCTGAAGAATGTCGGGCCGCACGGCGTAGCCTTGCACCTCACCGTTGACGATGAAGAACCCGTCCGTGCCCGCCTTGACGTAACCCAGGATCGGCAAATCCTTGGGTCCAGTCATGACGCTGAGCGCTCCCGAGGCAAAGGTTAACGGATATAGTTTCGAGGCGCTAGCGACTGCTGCGTGTGTGGATTTGTCCGCGCTTTCGCGTGACGGTGGCACGGCAGGCGTGCGCGCGGCGACCTCCGTGCGCGGCAGCAACTCCTCCGCCGCGACCCCTAATGCAGTGGCGACGCGCGTCATCCAGTCGACCGTCAAACGACGGTTGCCTTTTTCCAGGCGGTCGATCTGGGGCTGGCTGGTTTTTGGTTCCAGCCGCGCGGCCAATTCGTGCTGACTCCACCCCAGCGCCTCCCGCAACGCGCGGATCCGGTTGGGCGCCTTATTCATGGCGCGGAGTATACCGAACCGGAGTAGGGGTGTCCATACCAAAAATACCAAAAAGGTATTTACAAGTTAATACCGGTATGGCATCATCCGCGTCATGTCCCGTGTTGTCAGTCTTTTACCTCGCGTTCGCGACAGCGACCCCCGGGCCGGCATGGCCGGGGTCGCAGTGTCGCCGTGGCCCGGTCTTGCAGCCGCAAGTCGGGCCCAGGCGGGGCCGGGCTGTCCCCTCGCCGTCGTCCCCCCGACGGCGGCCCGGCCCCAACTTTTTTGGCGTGCGAACCGCCGCCTTCGCGCGCCGACGTTCCCGGACGATCCGCCTGTCCTGACCGCTCCTGTCATCTTGGGTCGTCCCACCTCGGTCCCGGCCGGAGATGGGCAACTCCATTCCTCCGGCCGGGACTCTTTCCACGCGTGGGGCCCGTCGTAAGGCCCCGGTCGACCTGGCGGCCGGATCGATTGGCCTGGCGACCAGCAACCCACGAGTCGCTTCCCGTCACTCCAAAAGGAGACCTCTCATGCCGTCGCGAACTTCTTCTCCGCCTAGCCTTGAGATGTCGAAGGCACCCGAACCGCTCGCCGCGATACGGCAGATAGCGCAGGACGAAGCGTTCACGGCGCGTGTGACCCTGGCACAACTGCTGGGACCCTCACGGGAGCGTCGCTTCGTCGCGCCCCGGCATCGGGCCATGTGGCGGGCCCATCTCGCGGGGGCCAGCTGCACCCAAATCGCGCGCGTCTTCGGCAATCGGGATCACACCACGGTCTTGTATGCCCTCAAGAAAGCGGGAGCCGACGGCCGGGCATGTGGGCCGCGCCCATGACTGCTGGTGATCGTGGATTCGCGTTCGAGTTGCCCAAGCCTCGTCGTCGGTCCGCGGCATTGATCATTGTGCGCAAACCCAGAACACGCTCCGCCCGGGGCTGGGGACAGCCCAAGCCCGCGCCGGCCTTCAACACGCGCCGGTCATTGGAGATGTGGCAGCCGCGCCGTGACGTGCCGGCAAGCCTGACGGCGGGGGCGCTGTCTCACGAGATTGAGATGTTGTCCGCCAGCCTTGCCCCGGCCTCGGACAATGAATTCACCTCGGCCATGGCAAGGCTTGTCGCCGTCGCCTCCACGCTGGGCATCGCGTGCCCAGGCGCCGAAGTCCTGCGGATGAGATACCGCGAGATATTGGCGGATTTGCCGGTGGATCTGATCAATCGCGCGATCAAACGCATCGCGGACAAATGGATCTATGGCAACCGGGTGCCGACGCCGGCCGAGATTCGCGCCGTTGTGAAGCCCGAGTTGACTCACCGCGCCGGTCTGCTGCGACGCGCGAGATTCGCGTTGCTCAAGTTGAGCGCGCAACCGCGACCGTCAGAGCAAGCGGTTGCCGACCGCCGCCGCGATATGCGCGACGTAATGCGCGATGCCGTGAAGCGGCGCCGGTGAGAATTCGTTCATCAAAGTTCAACACCCATGGAGGGCCCCATGACTGACACCGCGTCACCCGAGTCCGAAACCGTCGACCTCGGCACCGTCGAACGCGGCCGCCACCGCGGCGGCGTGCGCGTCGGCGCGCGCATTCAAACCGAGGGCGGCGTGGTGCTTCACCAGGGCGCGGCGGCCAAGATCGACAACGTGCTCGATGCGCTCAAGGACACCGGCCTGCTGGACGGTGCCGAGGGCAGCCGCGCGGACCGGGCCGCCGTGGCCCGCAGCCGCTATGAACAAGGTGCCTGGTTGCGGCAGTTATTCCTGCGCGCCGGGCTCAACACCGTGCACGCCATGGACCTCAACGCCAAGCGCGGCTCGGGCGAGATGGACGACGGCGTGGCGCGCGCCCGCATGCGCTACAACAAAGTGGTGCGCGAGTTGGGGCCCTTCGGCGAAGCCACGGTGGGGTTCGTCTGCTTCGACCATGTGCGCCGCGGCGACGCGCAGCTCAACTTGCTGCGCAAGGGCCTCGATCGGCTGTGCGTGATGCGCGGGTGAGCGGCCGATTTGTCGCCGCATGTGAATACCGTGGATATCGTCGCTTTTTATTTGACGCGCGCAGGTGAGGGGGCGTACAGATTCACCGGCCACCACTGCGTCCGCAGTTCAGCGGTCAGACCAATTCCATTCATCCTGCTTTTTCTTGAGACGCGTCCGCCGACGCGGGCCGATGCAAGATCGCGCCCGCGTTTTCGTTCACGCGAAACGGCCCCACGCCCGCCGCGCCGATGCGCCGGCGGCCGCGCACACCTCATGCTTTGTCCCCCTCCGGTCCTGACGGGCTGAGGAACGCAGCCTCGCGCCACCCCGCGCGGCTGCCTCGTGCGATCCGGGCCGCGGCGACGCCTGGGCCGGTGCGTCACGCCTTCGGGCGGGGCCACCGGCCCGAGAGTTTCGTTTGTCCCATCTGCCCCGGCTTCCCCCTCAGCATAGGAGTCCCCCATGAGCGCGTTACGCAGAAACAGCTACACCTTCCGCGAAGGCCTGGCGATGATGGCGGCCAAGGCCGTCGGCATTGATCCGGACCTGGCCGTGGAGGCGGGCGACAAAGCCAATGCGGCGATGAACTTCATCCGCAACGCGATGAAGGCCAATTCGCCAAAAGCCAGGGCCGAACACGTCACCCAGGCGCAACAGGCCTTGCGCTCCATCAGCCCGTCCAAGCACCCGGAGTTGGTCAACGCGCTTCAGGCCAAACTGTTGGCGCTGCAAGGCCGTCGCGGAGACACCGAAGTCGTTCACGTGACGCCAGGCGAGGTGGTTGTCCCGCGCAATATGCAAACGCCCGCCGTGATGCGCACGCTCGCCGCCGAGGCCGCACGCGCCGGCATCGACCCGCGCCGCTACACCGTGGGCCACCCCGCCAACAGCGTGAACCCGTGGACCGGAGCGGGGGAGTTTCAATCTGACTTTAAGCCGGACGGCTACTATCAAGGTCCAGATGGCGTGTGGTACTTACACCTCAATATTTATGGGACTCGTCCGGACACGAATGTCGGCAACGGATCGGGCAGTGGCGGGGGCCAAGGCAATGGATCGAATGGCGGCGGCCAAGGAAATGGTAATGGTCAAGGCAGCGGGACTGGAGTTGCACCAAGTGGGACTCTTCCGAGGCCACGGCTGTCAGGTAACGGTAATCAAAATTTTGGGCCAAGGCAGACTGACTGGATCAATCCCTACGATCCATTTGGTGTCTTTAGTCGTTTCCAGCCGCAAGGGAGAAGCCCCTTTGGCCGAGGCGCTTTTATGGGATCTCAGGATATGTACTTTAATGATCATATCCAGAGAACGTTTGAAGGACTCACGCCAGAGAAAATTGAAATCCGGTATGGAGGACAAAGACAGAATAGCGATGGCCCTCAAACTCCACTGAATCTAATCCCGTCAACGGAGCTCAAAAATTTCTTGAGCCATGTGGAAGGAAGAAAAGACACTTGTTATGATTCGAAAGATGGATTCATTACCTGCGGCATAGGCTCTAATATCGGCAAGATTGATGGCCCAGCACGCGAATTACTTGGGCATAAGCTATCGGACGACCAAATCGACGATCGCTATGAGTATGACTCCGGCAATGCAATGGCTCTTGTGCGCACTTATGTTAAGGTGCCGCTCACGCAGCATCAATTCGACGCGTTAACTTCTTTCGCATTCAACTTGGGTACCAAAGCATTCCTTCAAGATGAGAAAGATAAGGACGGAAATCTTGTGCTGGACTCTAATGGAAATCCTAAAAAAATCCCCACAACTATTTTGAATTATATAAATGCTGGAGATCACGAAAACGCCGCAAAAGAGTTTGGCCGTTGGGTCTATAGCAATGGCGTCATTCTCGACGGCCTTGTAAAAAGGCGCAAAGCCGAAGAACTGTATTATCTATATGGACCTGATGCGGCTTTGTCTCACCTTGGGAACTAAGGTAGAGAGTACTACTCTCCGTGCGAGGTGATAAATGCGAGTGGCTCGATTTTCCCTTTCGACGCTTATTGCTGTTATTTCTCTCAGTATTGATGTGCAGGCGCTAGAAGATGTGCATAAACCCCAGCCCTTGACCGCGTGCGCCGAACTGCAGCCCTTATTGGAGCGCGCGCGCTGCCTCGATCCGAAGGTTGCTATCGCGGAAGATCAGTTGAGTCGCGCATTGGAACTATTCCGAGAAAGACTTCAACCAATCTTTAAGTTCGATGAATCCCCCCTTTATTCAGCGCAAGCGTATATACAAAAGGCCTACGGCAACAAATGCATACTGCCACCTACTTTAAACGAACGAAACCGCGAGGCGCTTGAGTGTCTTCGGAACGCATATGAGGCCGAAGCGAAGCGGATGATCTGGAGTCATTTTTCCGATTCATTGCCAAAGAGAACAGTTCGATCACTCATCGCAGACGACAGCGATTCTAAACGAGTGTGTGAGTTAGCTTTGAACGTTAAGTATGAGGTCGTTGATCCGAATGCAGTCGACGGGACCGGTCGACATTTCCCTGTTTATGATTACAGAGCTAATGATCCGCCGGAAGTTGTTAAGATTCCATCGAGTTCTTTCGCAAAGCCCTCCAACCCTGATCAACCAACGGTTCGGGTTGTTATCTGGCCTGGCCAGCCACATGCCGATATCTATCTGCATTTCGTTGAAACAACGAATTACACATATACGTGGTTCGTCGCTGTGCTTAGTGATGATTCGCGCGGCATACTCAAAAGTATTGCGCCAAACGCCGCAATGATGCGCGCCGCTAGAGTTGAAGAGCAATTGAAAGCGAAAGAGGAGTGGGAGCGGCAAGTATTGCGCAACGCCATTCGGCGAAGTCTGCCAACCACCAGGGTGCAAGTGTATTCGTATTTGACAAATGAAAGCTCGAATGACTCAGCCGCGCCCATTCTCTACGACGCGGCCAATACAGATGTCTTCGACGGAGCTAGCGTCGAACAAGAGATGATCATCGTCGATAATGTTGCTTATATCCGTGCGTACATGGAGCTGCAAAATTTTAATGACCCAACTGTCGCAATTTTTCGCTTCGGTACTGACGGCGAGTTGCTTCCGTTGTGTTGGGAGAAATTTTCAAGGTCGCGCGAATTGCTCGACGGTATAATTAAGCAGTAGTTTTCTGCGCACCATCAGCCCATCCAAGCGCCCGGCATTGGTCAACTCGCTACAAGCCAAGCTGCTGGCGCTTCAGGGCCGGGGCGGGGGTACCGAGGTTGCTCACGTCACTCCGGGCGAAATGCCTTCGGACTGCGCGGCGATCCGCTAGGGCTCATGGCCTTTGGCCCTTCGCCAAGCGGTTCAACCGCTCGTTCCGCGCAATCTGCAAACGCCCGCCGTGATGCGCACGCCCGCCGCCGAGGCCGCACGCGCCGGCATCGACCCGCGCCGCTACACCATCGACCATCGCGCCAACAGCGTGAACCCGAGAACAGGGGCTGGAGAATTTGGTTTTAGGATTCGTTATCCTTTGGCTCCAGCAACGCCTCGTAGTTATCCAAGTCCAAGTTGGATGGATACAATTGAGGGCGGAATGGCAAGTACTCTCCAGTTTCTAAAGGATTTGGGCTTTGAATTCTTACCGGATGGCTCACTTAAGGGGCCCAATGGCGAGATCATTCCGTTTGGAACACAGGTTGTTGAAGCGGCTCAGCCGACTCGCCGTAGACCTACAAGGCCAGACAATCAGGACAGTCCAGGTTTACGCGAGACATTGCGGCAGAATGCTAGAGATTTGATTCAGAACTTGACGGGCAACGCCTTCACCGAAGATGAGCTTGATCGAATTGCCGGTAGCATTGAGAGCAATTTCAGACTCTTTAGCCTTTTTGGGCAAGATGACAGAGACCTCGCCAACATCGATACTAATGCTAACCCCATTGTTGTGAACGAAGAGCAGGGCAATTCCATCGCCAGATTCGTCAAGAACCTACCTGTTGACTTGCGGCCCAAGTTTACAGACGCGTTACGGCGCGCTATTGAGGATGGTAAGCTAGTTTGTGGTAATTGCCTCAATCCCGGCTAATGACAAAGCACTCACGGCTTATTACTGGCTTTCTCGTCTATGGCTCGGTCGTCGCACCTTTGATCTCTTGGGCTTGGGGTCAGTGTGATGCGTGCAAGACATCGATTGGCTATGACATTGAAGATGTCATGACGTTCTTGCTGAATGCGCCATTACCCATACCGATCACTTTCGCCGTGGTTTTTGCGCTGACGCTCGAGAACTATGATCGAGTAATGGTCATTGGTCTTTATTTCGCGATCAATATTCCACTCTCCATCGTAACGGGCCACCTTGTCGGCGTTGCCTTGTCGAGGTTCAAACCATGGAAAGTGTGGCTGTTATTTGGCGGTAGTTCTGTATCGATTTATTCCAGTTTCGATTTGTTAGCGCGACGAGTTCTGTTCGGCTAATGGCGAAAGTGGGTAATCTCTTCTCGAGTTTGTAATCCCTTTCTAGTCCGCTAGGCTAAGACGCCAGCGCAGAAGGCCGATCACGTCCGCCTCTCCCCCAGAATGAACTGTGCCGGCATCGACCCGCGCCGCTACACCGTCGGCCACCGCGCCAACAGCGTGAACCCCAGGACGGGAAAGCCGGAGTTTGGGTGTTTCTACGGTGACCCAGGCGAGTGCTTCGTGCCGGGAATCGGTGGGCCACCACGAGGAATTGAGCAAATCCCCGCTCTGCCCCCATGGCTATACCCGGGCGTTAGCGGTTATGGATCAGGTGACATCATTGCGCCTGGCCGGCTTGGGCTAGGTGGCCCAATCGGAGATATCGGCGGAACTGGCGGCGGCGGAGGCAATGCTAACTACGATCCAAGCGAGTGTAAGGCGGCGAAGCAGGCTGCCTCCGAACTGGAATTTCATATTTCTAATGCAGACACTGAAATTCAGCAAACAACACTGTCCAGAGACTACTACTCCGCAGAGTTAATCAAGCTAATGAGGCCGTCTGAGCAACAAGACCAAGCAGAAATTGTACGTGTTTCAGAAATTCTATCCAGCATGAACTCTCGATTGGCAACTTTGACGAAAGATCGCGCCTCACTAGCGAATAACTTAGAGCGACTAAAGTGGCAGAATTCTAATTGCTTTGAGGGGCTGCCCACCTGAAAAAAATGTGAAGCAAAATCAGCAATTAGTTCAAGGCTTGCTGCTGTCAGTATTGCTTGCACCAGCAGGGCGACATTGGGAGCGGCCCTCAACCAAATCAATGGGATCGACGTTGAAATGCCGCAAGTCGAAATCTGTGCTTTCGTGGTAATGCTTCCACATCAGCCCATACGCTTCGCGATGCAGTTCTGTATTGCCTTCTGCCAGGAAATCTTGAAGGACGCGTGAAGGGTGCCGCTCCAAAGTGCTTTTTGCTTGCCTGATCCAGAGTTCGGGCGCCATCTGATCAACTTCTGTGCCGTAGCCAAATCTATAGTATGCCGCCAGATCGACCTGAGCGAGAAAGTGCCCAGCCTCAGCCGCGCTATGCATTGCCCAGAAAGCATCCGCTTTGCTAATCCGGATCTTAATGAGGTTAGCAGGGCTGTTGGCCGACAAGACGGTTGCAAGTCCAAAGTACGTGCAGGCTAAAGCGTAGCTTGCGGCTGGGCCCTCAGCCGATGTGGGTGGAACAACATTAAGCCATGCAATCGCCATGTCCGTATCTTTATCTATGACTCTCCCATCCCGGTAAATAGTCCCCAATCGATAAGCGGATAAGCCATCGCCATTCAGTGCGGGTTCTTCCATGATATTAATGGCTTTTTCCATTAGATCGGCTCTGTTAGTTCGCAGTGCCTGAGTCAAGAATTGAAGTGCATTTAAGCGGCGCGCGCTGTCGTTGCGAGCCGATGGCTTTGACTGAGCAGTAGTTCCCCTGCCCTGGCCAAAACTCGACAAAGGCGAGTTTGAGCAACCGGCCAAAGCTAGCGCTATTGTGGCTGCAACTAGGAAATATCTCTTGGCAAGCATGCTTATGGCCTCCGCACAAATTGTCAGGAAAAATAGTGTTGAAAATGCGGCATCGATCCGGACTTGGCCGTGGAGGCGGGCGACAAAGCCAACGCGGCGATGAACTTCATCCGCAACGCCATGAAGGCCAAGTCGCCAAAAGCCAGGGCCGAGCATGTCAGCCAAGCGCAACAGGCCATACGGTCCATCAGCCCGTCTAAGCACTCGGAATTAGTCAATGCGCTTCAGGCCATGCGCGCCGGCATCGACCCGCGCCGCTACACCGTGGGCCACCGCGCCAACTCCGTGAACCCAATGACAGGGAAGCCCGAGTTCGGATGTTTCTACGGCGATCCAGGCGAGTGCTTTGTGCCGGGCATCGGCGGCCCACCGCCATGGATCGAGCAAATCCCGGCTCTGCCGCCATGGCTATACCCGGGCATTACTGGTTATGGACAAGGTGACATCATTGCACCTGGTCGGCTAGAGCTGGGTGGCCCAATCGGAGATGTCGGCGGAACTGGCGGTGGTGGAGGTGGAGGTGACGCTAGCATTATCGATTTCCTACGTGATCCGCTTTGTGTTGGCGTGCTTGCAGAATCATCGCCGTGCTGTAAGCGCAATGGGCCGCAGGTTAAGCCAAATTTTGGAGTTGCGCCGAGCCAGCCGGTTTTAGACGGCATGACGCCAAACGAGCTTGAAACAACAGCCAATGTCTATGAGTCCTTCGCAAACTTCGTAGACGTCGCGTCAACCTTTGGCGGTGCCGCTGCTGCACTGAAGGCCGCGAGGGTGATCGGTGCTTTGGGAAAATATGGTGAGGTTGCCATAGAGATCGAGGATTGCTTCATCGAGAATCCCGAACTCCAGGGGCCAGCAGAACACCTACGAAACATCGCATCGGCTTATCGCCGAGAACGGTCGAATCGCGGAGGGACAACCTGCTCTGAAACAGAATTGGGCTGATCGCTTGCATCAAACACGGCTACTTTGCTGACTCAGAACGAGAGCTTGGGCGACATTCGAGCAAGCGTTGCTCCCGGACATCGTCACCCGGGTTCCAGTTGACCCATTCGGCCTCGAGTTTAGTTCTTTCTGGAGCGGTGAAGCTGGACATGATTTTTCTTTCCGTTGCCTTGCCCCAACCAGCGTACCCGCCTTGGCGCCAAATCTCCTTCGCCCAGAAAAACGCGCGGCGCCTATCTTGCGGTAAACCATCCCCGCTAAAATACGCTTCTGCGAGAATGGGAGCGCCGGTCGACGGTGCTACGGCAGATGCTCGGAACGCAAATGACAGTCCCTTGCACGGGTCTCGCGGCATAACTGGCGGCCACCCATCCCAATAGAACAAGGCCGCGACACCTAGGTCAGACGAATCTCCTGCTTCGGTCAAATCAAGAACGTCAGCCAGCAATTTGGCGACATAAGCATCAAATTTTGCGTTGTGCTCTTTTAGTCTCGCCCAAAAGTCAGTTTCCTTTTGGATGGGTTGGTCAAGTTTTGGCTGAGGTTGGCCGTAGACCTTTAGCTTGCGTTGCTTGAAAGCATTCGCGATGTCCGCTGTTGTGAAGCTGGCGATACTCGTCACTGGTTGTACCTAGGCTGGCCCGCTGCAACCACTCAATACAACGGACAGAGTAACAACGGTGCGAAGGCTCCAAACCCAACGCTTTGAAGATGACCCGGGGTCTATGTTCATGAGGCTAGTTTAATTGGGTTCCCGCTTTGGGGCAATCCGCGCGCCGTCCTGTGCAACCTGCTCTAAAACCTCTCGAGATGAATCATGCTCACGCCTGACATCACTGCCGGCGCCGCTTTGGACTCCAGCCTCAATAATCTGCTCGTGCACGTCTCGGTGTTGCCCTTGCAACCCTTTGTGGCCCATGACGTCGGCCTCGAACCCTTGAGCGACCTGCTTGGAGCGCGGGGTGAGGATAAACTTGCCGGGCGCATCGACTTCGCGGAGACCATGGCGCGGGTGCACGCGGCCATGGCGCGCGGCACGCCGAGCTTGGCGACGCTGCGCGACACTCAATCGGGCACGCTGGTCATCTGCGGCGGTGGGCCCTCCATTGGCGACCTCGATGAAATCAAGGCCATCCGCGCGTTGCAAAAGAAGGGTGCCAAGGTGTGGGCCGTGAACAAGACTCATGACTTCCTGCTCACCAAGGGCATCGTGCCGTGGGCCTGTTGCCTGCTGGATCCCATGCCGTGGGTGGCCGACTACGTTCGCCGGCCGCGCAAAGACGTGATTTATGCCGTGGCGTCGCAGTGTGACGCGCGCGTGTTCGAGGCGCTGAAGGGCTTCGACGCGCGGATGTGGCATGCGGGCGTGGATTATTTCGGGGAAGGGTACCCGACGCAAATCTTGCAGTCGACCTATGCCAATCGTGACTGGCTGGTGATCCCCGGTCCCACCACCGTGGGCCTGCGCAGCATTTTGGTGGGTTATGCGCTGGGCTTCCGCGATTTTCATCTCTTTGGGCTCGACAGTAGTCTGCGCGGTGACGCGTTGCATGCCTACGCCAAGCCCAAGCCGCCCGATGCTCCCGAGGGCGTCGTGACCCTGCGGACCAAGGCCGGCGCACAGAGCTTTCGCACCAACGCCCACATGGCGCGCCAGGCGCTCGACTTCGAGGAGACCGTGGAACGCATCGCCGGCATGGTGCGCGAGCGCGTCATGGCGCCGATTTCCATCGCCGTGCACGGCGACGGGCTCATCCCCGCGCTGGCGGAATGTTATGGCTGGAGGGTCAAATGACCACCGATGATCGCCTGGCCAAGGCCGAGCGCATGGCCGAGGAAATTCTCGCCATCGCCGACGATCCCTTCGCCGACATGGCCGATGTGGCCGCTGCCGCGCCCACCACAGCCAAGGCTGCGTCCGATCGCGAGGCCTTGGCGCGGGCCAAGCTGCGCATCGACGTGCGCATGTGGCTCATGGCGCGCCTCGCGCCGCAGCTTTACGGCACCGGAGCCGGCAACACGAGCGATGACGACGAGCCGCTCGTGTACTTCAACGTCCACACCACGCCGCCAGGCGATTTGAAATCCTAAGCTGCGCGACGTCGCTATTTCGGCGGGGCCACTCATGGCCATCCGCATTCATAACTTTGTCCAAAGGAGAAAACCATAACGCTTAATCGCAACAGCTACACCTTCCGCGAAGGGCTGACGATGATGGCGGCGAAAGCCCTAGGCATCGACCCCGATCTCGCCGTCGAGGCGGGAGACTCGGCTACTGCTGTGATGAACCTCATCCGCCATGCTGTGAAATTGCGTGGCCCGGGCCGTGACGCAGCACTGCGCGACGCCGAGCGCGAACTGGGGCGCATTAGTCCCCGCCAGCACCCTGAGTTGATCGAAGCTCTACACGGTAAGCTCATGGAGATCGCCGGCCATGGCCGCGCCAGCGTGAACCCCGCCACCGGCGCCGAAGAGTTCTTCTGGCCCTTCGACCAACTCAAGGATGCCGCCAGCCGCGTGGGGCGGGGCATCGGCAGTGTCTTCGGCGTCGGCACAGCGCGGGCAAAGGAACCCGAGCCCACCGAGATCGAGCCGATTTACATCAAGGGCACACAGCGCACCGAGAGGTTGGCGCCGCAAGTGTTGCGCACAGAAGAGCAGCGGCGCTCAGCGATTCTCGGCAATTCACCCGGTCGAATCGCAATCGAAGACCCCGGCACTAGAGTCAGGAAACCCAGTATCGAGCCGCTTGGCTACGCAACTGTAGCCCGACACAAAGATGCCATTGAGAGAATTGCAAAAGAAGAGAATGTCGATCCTGACCTAGTCAAGACAGTAATGTATGCAGAGAACGCACGTGGGCATAAGTTTGGAGCAGGCTATCTCGCAGATGCTTTGGGCTGGTCCTCGTCAATCCATCCGATGAATATTAACCCCGGCCTTTGGTCCGGCCTTGGAATTGACAAAAAGTCTGCGTATGACCCCGAGACAAATATCCGAGCGGCCACCAGGCTGATCGGGCGCACATGGAATCGACTTGATGAACCAACCGCCGGAAAGTTGGTATCGCTGTATGAAGGGCTTTCACAGGACAAAGTGTCTGAATACGGAGCATATGGCCAGGGCGTGTATAATGAAAGGCGTTGGGAACGGCGACCCGACAATGATGTTCTTCGCACCGGCTATCGTGGCCGCTAATAGATCGTTCGTAGGATGCGATGCTTGAACAGCGCGTGAGCCTGAAATGAAAACTTGGCGCAGCTTCCTGGTGATGACAGTTGCTTTCATTCTTCTGACCTTGCTATCAACGGATACGTCAGTTGAAGACTGGACTAGGCCAACTCTTATCTTGGCTGTGTTGCTAGGATTTGGAAGTTTGTCGTGGTTCCTGACCCGCAAAGCTCTGTGGATTGGCCAGGAAGCTGAGCCCACTGGGATCAGTTATCACCCTCGTGCACTGAATTGGTATCGGCGTAGCCTTGTGTGCGCGCTTTTATACGGTGGCCTGGTTTTTACGTGCTCGACCGATCACAACATTATGTATGAGTCGTGCATACTCATCGACCCGAGCGATCAGACTGCTAGCGGGCCCGCGAACTGGATGTCTTCGGGGCGCCCTTGTCGGCTTACTTCACAAGCGTATTTTGATCTCGCGGTTGGCATCGGCTTCGCGCTCTCAGTGAGTCAGATTCCACTAATTCTGTATTGGCTTGGCTGGCACTCGCTTTGGTTCAGCAGGCGCCTGCGTGGCACAATCATGTCATCTATAACGAAGCACTAGATCGACACATCACCCGCTAGATGCAAACCAACACCCGCTGTCCCCGGCGTGGGACAGCGGAGCCTTTATCTCTTTCTCAACCCCCAAATCGTGAGCTTGCCCATGTCGCGATCCATTCCGCGCGTCATCATCAACCGTGATTATAACCCCCCCGGCGATGTGCTTTCGGCCTTCATGCGCTCGCCGGCGCGACGGCGCGTGATCATGGGGCCCTTCGGATCGGGCAAATCCACCGTGTGCTGCATGGAGATCGGCCGGCGGGCGCGCGACCAGGCCCCCGGGCCCGATGGCGTGCGCCGCACGCGCTTCGCCGTGGTTCGCAATACCTATCCGGAACTGAAAAGCACCACGCTGAAGACGTGGCGCATGTGGTTCGGCGACGAACTGGGCTCCGCGTGGCGCGATTTCACCGCCACGCCACCCTTCGAGCATCGCATTCGCTATGTGGTACCCGACGACGGCACGCGCGTGCATGCCGACGTGCTGTTCCTCGCGCTCGATCAGGAAAGCGATGCGAAGAAGTTCTTATCCCTGGAGGTCACGGGCATCTGGTTCAACGAAGTGCGCGAGATCAAGCGCGCCATCGTCGAGGCCGGCGATGGGCGCATCGGGCGTTATCCGTCCATGGCCATGGGCGGGCCCACCTGGCACGGCATCATCGCCGACACCAACATGCCCGAGGAAGACCACTGGCTGCATGACCTGGCGGAAAGCGAGCGCCCCCAAGGGTGGGCCTTTTTCCGCCAGCCCGGCGGCGTGATCAAGCAAGCCGGGGCGTGGGTCGCCAACCCCAACGCGGAGAACCATCGCAATTTGGTGCCCGGATACTACACCGCGCAATTGCCGGGTAAGTCCGAACCGTGGATCTCGGTCTATCTGGCCGCCGAGTACGGCCGCCTGCCGCCCGAAGGTGCTTACTTCGCCGAGGAACTCATGGCGACCGAACGCGAGAAGCGCATCGGCGACGTGCCCCATGACCCCGAGTTGCCGGTCCACACGTTCTGGGACTTAGGCATCGCCGACGACACGGCGATTTGGTTCGGCCAGGCGGTGGGAAGCGGGCAGGGGGCGCCGGCATGGCGCTGGATCGATTACTACGAGAATTCCGGCCATGCGTTGGATCACTTTGCGCGCGTGCTGAAGGAGAAAGCCCAAACGCACCGCTGGGTCTACGGTGATCACGTTTGGCCCCACGACGGCGGCCACCGCGACCCCGGAATTCTCGGCGCCAAGACCCGGCGCGAGGTGTTCGAAGGCCTTGGCTTCAAGACCATCCTGCTGCCGCGCCATGGCCTGGCCGACGGTATCGAAGCCGCTCGCCGCCTGATCCGCATGTCGCGGTTTGATGCTGTCGCGTGCCGTGAAGGACTGAAGAAACTGCGACGCTATCGCCGCGACATCGATCCGGCACGCGGCGTCTATCAAGACACCCCCCGGCATGACGAGAACTCCCACGCCGCCGATGCCTTCCGCACGGCGGCCATGGGCCAGGGCCGCATCAGCAATGCCAGCGCCTGGACCAACACGGCGCTCACCGATGCGGGCGAGTGGGTCGTCTAACCGGCAGCATAGCTCCCCGTGGGCGATGGCCGTTTTCTGTTCAACACTCACATGGAAGGAGTCACTCATGACCAAATTTGCACGCAACAGCTACACTTTCCGTGAAGGCCTGACGATGATGGCCGCCAAGGCCTTGGGGATCGACCCCGATCTCGCCGTCGAGGCGGGAGAGTCCGCCACGGCGGTGATAAACCTCATCCGCCATGCAGCGAAATTGCGGGGCCCTGGCCGTGACGCAGCACTGCGCGACGCCGAGCGTGAGTTGCGGCGCATCAACCCTCGTCAGCATCCTGAATTAGTGCAAGCGCTATACGGAAAGATGATGCACGTGGCCGGCCATGGCCGGGCCAGCGTTAACCCCGCCACGGGCGCCGAGGAGTTCTTCTGGCCCTTCGACCAACTCAAGGATGCCGCCACTCGCGTGGGGCGGGGCATCGGCAACGTCTTCGGCCTCGGTTCAGCACGTGCAAAGGAGCCCGAAACCAACGCGATAGAACCGATTGTGGTGACTGCGAGGCGTCAAACAACTCCGCAACTACGATCGCGTGATGCAGATATCGTGGACCACATACACAACCAAAGGACTGGTTTAGCCAGATACGGCATAAAGTCGATGCCACTAGAGCCGATCAGTAATCCGCAGCCGTCACCAAACGGCAGCGCGAATAGCTTGAAGGAAGTTGGGCGTGTCGGTCAGCGCGTTGGCCCGCCAATTCCAAAATTCAAACCTGCCCGACCACCGGAATTGACCTGGGATGAACTTGGTAGAGCTATCCATAGCGTCGCGAAGGAAGCGCGCGATCTCGCTGAGCCTATTGACGCTGTAACCAGTGTTCTCCCAGCTGGGCGCATTTTGAAACAATTTGTCCCGCGAGGAGTCGACAGTGATATGGTCGTGGAAGGAATTGGTAAGGCGGCAATTGGCGCAGATTTGGCCAGTCGGGTAACTGAAGGTTTCGCCGGCCCTGGGTCAATTCGGCCATTGCCCAGTAGGCCACGTACTTGGCTCGCCGACGCCTACCAGATCGCAGACACAACAAATCGCTATGCTGGAGATATTGCGCTCACTACTGGTGTGATGAGTTTCAATCCTGCCTGGGCCCCGGTCACGGCGCCGACAGCGGCAGCCATGGGCACAATTTCAGGTGGAGCCTACCTGACAAGGGGTGCGTTGAAGCGGTATTGTAAGCGTAATGGGTTTAATGACGACTGCACCTGAACATGGGGGGTGTTGATGGCGAGGTATCAGGAAACGATCGAGAAGGCGCTCGCGGCTCTGCTCGGCGCCTACTGCGGTTTCTACGTCGGCGTGCACCAAGTCATAGTATCAATAGCCTATCCGCTACCCGACACTCGATTTGAGCCCAGTGCGCCTCAACCGATCTTCTCGCTGTTTCTCGATCATTCCACGTGGCAGTGGTTCGTCATTGACAGCTTCTTCCTAATTCACCCTGGAGCCGTAGTCGGTATGATCCTGGCCCTGCAAGGATTGGCGAGGTCGACGTCCGTAAAGAATATTAGCACCTTCATGGCCGTGGGTTTCGGCGTAGGCTGGATCGCGCTCGCATGGCCGCTCACGTTCACCTAGAATTGCCTTAATTGGCGCCGCCCAAGGCACTGTTTCGCCATCGTCTTGGCGAATGCAACGGTGCCTAGCCACTTCCAGTCGAACTCATTGTTTGATTCACTTACGACTATTCACTGAGCGAGGTAGAATTTCTTCAGTTCATCCTGGCAGAATCAACACCATGCGTTGCGAATGAATTTCTCCTCGCTACTTTATTGGCTTGCCATATCTTCAGCATGCGGGTTTTCTTTGGCCATCGTGGTGCAAGCCGTGCCATGGTCTGACCCTCTCCCTGATGACTTTAGTTCCATGTTGATGATTATGCTAGGAGGTGGTGCGGGAGCGTTACTAGCGCGCGCTTGCTACGTCTGGCTACGTCGTGTTTTGGCTGACAGGGTGCTCTTCCCTGCCAATCCGCAACTCTATGCTGCGCTTGGCGGCATTGTCCTAGTGCTATCGTTCTTTTGGGCGATTTCACTCGTGGCTTAGCTCTAGAAACTCAACAGATCTATCCCTCCCAGGCTAGGGTGGCAGACGAATATTCACGCATCTATCCTTCTGCTGAGTCGATATTTGGTGGATTAGTGGCGCCAAGCTAGAATCTCGCCACGTTGGATTTACGGGGATGATATGCAGCAACGTTGGCCATTTTGGCTCTTGATCGCGACTTGGTACGTGTGGTGCGCGGTTTACGCGGCAGTCCTCCCGCAGCTTCTTCATGGCTGGAACATGCTGACACTTGATCTTTACTCCGAACCCTTTGATCTAACACCAGCAATAGTCGCTCCAATCTACTTACTCGGCGGCAGTGCTCTTTTCCTGGTCATCTTAGTGCCATACTACTTCGGGAAGCGCCGTGGACTTTTCTCAGTGCCATTGCCGAAGCTTGTCATGGCGCTTTTAGTTGCCGCGCCAGTTGCTTTTCTTTTCCTAAGTTTCCGAATAGCCGGGCTGTTTTGAATGGTCAGAGGTTGCCCGTGTTACCATATTCGGCTCCTAGCCGTGGGCCATAGTCTAGCCATCGACTAGCTGCAGTGTTGCCGCACTTAAGAGGCTGACTCTGGTGTGGGCATCGGGTCAATAAGTCATGAAATCCATAGTGGCGATCCTACTTCGGCCAGCCGGCTGGTACGCTTTGGCTTTTGTATTGAACTTTGCATTCTTGAGTGGTCAGCTTTTGTCCACCAATCTGATCTTTCCAAGGGGCGTATGTGAGAACGAGCAATTGGTGGAAGGAACTGTCATAAAGCTTGGCAAATTGACTTGTCACTTCGACGCAGACATTGGCTATTTCTATATTTTCATTGGCCCGTTGATCTTCGTGACGCTTGCCGCAGGGCTTATCGAATATTTCAGGGCGATTGCCCGAGCCACAAGACAGGACAGCCAATCTTCTGCGAAGCGCACGTGATTCTCAAAGCGCCAAACCTTCTAACGCTAAACCGCCGTGAATTCCGTGGATAACCCGATTTCCACATTGACCGAGCGGAGTCCGCGGGCGTAAAGAGTCCGCAGCCCCCACTGCGTCCGCAGTGCAACGGCGTTTCTCATCCACAGAATTTCATTCTACCCGCGGCATCGTGCGCCAACGCCTCTCGCGTCGCGCGCGGGCATTCGTTTTATCTCCCACCAGGAGTCATCTCATGAACATGATCGCGCCGGGTGTGCCGCAAGGCACGCCAACCGCTGGCCTTGCGCAGGTCCCAACACCGCCCAATATTGCGCAACCTATGCCCACACCTGCGCCGCTGAAGGCGAAGCCACGCAAACCTGCTCGTCCAAAAGTGAAGCAGAGCGGCAGCAAGGGCATGAGCGAGGACCAGCTCGAGCGGCTGCTCGCCACCGAGATCGAGCAAGCCTTGAGCTTCATCCACTCCTCCGATCTCATCGCCGCCCAGCGCGAACGCAATTACGATTACTACCGCGGGGTCATGGACGACGTGCCCGCCGCACGCGGGCGCAGCCGCGTCACCGACCGCACGCTGTCGGCCTACATCAACATGATGTTGCCGGGCTTGTTGCGGGTGTTCACGGCCGGCAAGGACATCGCGCTCTATGAGCCCACGGGCCTGGAGGACGAAGCGCTGGCCAAGCTGGTCACGCGCTACGTCAACGACGTCGTCTTCCGCAAGGATAACCGCGGAGAAATCATTCTGTACCAATGGGCCTTCGATGCCCTGGTGCAGAAAGTCGGCGTGCTCAAGGTCTGGTGGCACGAAGAGCACGAAACCAAGGACGACACCCTCATGGGCCTCACTGATGAGGAGTTCGTGCTGGTCGTCCGTGTCGCCGAGTATCGGGGTGACGAGATCATCGCCCATACGGCCCATGACGCGACTCCGGCAGCGGCGGAGCAACCTAACGTCATGGACTCGGGTGTCGGTGGCACCGATGGCGCTGGCCAAGTCGTTCCGCTGCCGCAAACCCATGACATCACGATCCGCCGCAAGATCAACAAATCGCGCGTGCGCATTGAAAACGTGCCGCCGGAGGAATTCGTCATCAATCGCGACGCGCGCACGCTGGAAGACGCCACGCTGGTGTCCCACCGCACGTACCGGCGCGCGGGCGAGCTGATGGCGCAGGGGTATCCGCTGGCGCTGATCGACACTCTGCCGACCTTCTCCGAGCATCGCTATATCCGGCGCGGTGATGATGACGAGCGCCAGCGCGGGCCCGCCCAGGCCAAGCCCGTGGACCCGATGATGCGCGAGATCGCCGTGCACGAAGGCATCGTGCGGTGTGACTACGATGGCAAAGGCGTGCGCGAGTGGTTTTTCGTCGCCGCCGGCGGCGAGGGGCGGGTAAAAGTGTTGACGATGGAGCCCTATGCGCATCAAGTGGTCTTCGCTGATTTCTGCCCCAATCCGCTGCCGCACATGTTCTGGGGCCGCTGCCCGGCCGATGACCTTGCCGAAATCCAAAAGGTCAACACCGTGCTGATCCGGCAAATGCTGGACAACCTCTACCTCTCGAACACGCCGCAGCGCGAGGTGGTGCAGGACCTGATCGTCAAGCCCGACCAGCTCATGAACATGGCTCCGGGCGCGCCGATCCTGGTGAAGCAAGCGGGCGCGATCCGCGAGATTTCGGTGCCCTTCACGGCGCAAGCAGCACTCACCGCCATTCAATATTTCGAAGCCGTGGCGGAAACGCGTACAGGGATCAGCCGCCAGTCGGCCGGGCTGGAGCCCAACACGCTGGCCAACCAAAGTGCCACGGCCGCCAACATCGCCTACTCGGCCTCGCTCGGTAAAATCGAGATGATCGCGCGCATTTGGGCCCACGGCGGCATGCGCAAGCTGTTTCGCGGCATTCTCAACATCCTCACGCGCTACCAGGACTTCCAGCGCATCGTGCGCATGGACGGCCGCGCCCAAGCGGTGGATCCCCAGGCCTGGGCCTCGTTCACCGACATGGACGTGGTGGTCAACACCGGGCTCGGCACGGGCGCGCGCGAGCGCGACATGATGTTCCTCGGCAATGTGCTCAAGGAGCAGAAGGAAATTCTGCAGTCCCTGGGCCCCGCCAATCCCATCGTCGGCCTCAAGCAGTACGTCACCGCCTTGCATAAGACCGCCGAGGCGGCCGGCATCACCAATCCGCAGGCGTTTTTCCGCGATCCCGGCGATTGGGCGCCGCCCGCGCCGCCGCCGCCGGGCCCGCCTCAACCCACGCCCGACACGTCGTTGATGGCCCAGGTGGAAGCCAAGAAGCTGGAACAGAAAAACGTGGAAGCGGCCGCGCAGCTCAAGTCGCAGGAGCGCATCGCCATGCAGCAAATCGCCTCAAACGAGCGCATCGCGCTGGCGCAAGTGGAAGCGCAAATGAGGTTGCGTGAGGGCGCCGCCGCGCTGGCTGGTGAGCAATCGGGGGCTCAGCCATGAGCACCAACACCGCCGACGATCGCGCCATGCGCGCCACCGAAGCCTTGAACAACGCCGCGCTGCGCGAGGCCTTCACGCTGCTGAAGGACAATTACCTCGCGGCTCTGCGGCGTTGCGACGCCAAGGACGACCTGGGCCGCTATCGCTACGCCGTCGCGCTCAACACCGTCGACGCCGTGGAGCGCCACCTCCGCGCGGCGGTGGAGTCGGGCGCGCTGGACGAAGCCCAAGCCAACGAATTCGCCGAGCGCCCGAAACGGTGGATTCCGAGGTTCTAACCTCACCCTAAGTGTCGCCCTCCGCCGAAAACGAATCGGATTTTATCTTCTTTTTTTCTGTCACCCTCGGGCTTGACCCGAGGGTCCAGGTTTCTCGTTTCTCCTAAATTGAAAGGACTCCCCCATGACCACTCCCCGCACCAGCTACACCTTCCGCGAAGGCCTGACGATCATGGCCGCCAAGGCCGCGGGCATCGATCCCGACTTGGCCGTCGAGGCCGGTGACAGCGCCACTGCCGTGCTCAACCCCATCCGCAATGCCATGAAGGCCAAATCACCGAAGGCCATGGCCCAGCACGTCACCCAGGCGCAACAGGCCCTACGCTCCATCAGCCCGCGTCAGCACCCGCAGTTGGTCAGCGCGCTTCAGGCCAAGCTCCTAGCGCTCCAGGGCCGGGGCGGAGATACCGAGATCGCCCACGTCACGCCGGGCGAAGTGGTGGTTCCGCGCAACCTGCAAACCCCCGCCGTGATGCGTACACTGGCCGCCGAGGCCGAACGCGCGGGCATCGACCCACGCCGTTACACCATCGGCCACCGCGCCAACAGCGTGAACCCGAGGACGGGGGCGGAGGAGTTTGGTGAGATTGAGGAAGTCGTCGTCACTGACAGGCGCGAATTTCACCCAGGCTGGGGTGGTCCTGAGATTGGCTATCAACCTGACGATCCATGGCGCACGGGCCCAGGGGAAGGTGGTATCGGTGGCGGTGTCGGAAATGGACTAGGAAATCCACAAGATAATCCGCCAATCATTGACAATCCCGACGCGCCAGAACTCAAGCGCCAAACCGAGGGCAAAACGCTTGATGAGCTAATCAAGATGCGGGATGAAGTCGCTCGAGCGGCTATTCATGTTGGTCCAACTGTACCGGTGATCAACTTAGCGTCTGATTTAGCCGTGCGATACAGTCCGGAGCTGCGACTCGCGACAGTTGCCATAAGAGTTGGAGTGACTACAATTGCTGCCTCGCTGGCTGCTCTCCTGGGAGCCATCCAGATATCAATCTGGCAGCAACAACAGATGATACAAGATCCGACTGATCCGGTTTGAGGAATGCTGAATTCTCCTAACAGAACATGGCGGGACGTCACGATCCAAGCATCTAGCTTCCTAGCGCCATTCTTATTTTTTGCTGGCCCGTCTATTGCCTGGTGCTTTGGCATTAAGGTGGCAATTCTGATGTCCTGGACAATTGTCCTACCCCTGATCGCGTTGATTCCTGTCAGCACACTCTTGGCATACCGGCATGCTACGCGCATAGGATCGCATGGCAGACCGCTTGACACCTCAGAGCGGAACGCAAGGATGAAAAGATTCTTGAGACACCCGATGACGATTGGAATCAAACTTGGAGCGCTGATCGCGATTCTTGCAATGTTCTCGGTACCTATTCGAATGGTCATGAATGGTTAGGCGCGCCTCCTTGCCATTGTTTTCGGGTGGCTAACCCAGACCACGCCCTTGCCCTAACTAACCCGCAATATACCGATCATCACTCGGAGTAACTAAGACAACCACCCAACAGATGCTGGCTGCTGTGCCCGCGCCCAATGCCATTCCTACGTATCGCCTGCATGCTAGCGATCCCGCCCCAGGATGCTCGCCAAGCGCACTAGCCACACCTTCCGCGAAGGTCTGACGATCATGGCCGCCAAGGCCGCGGGCATCGATCCCGACCTGGCCGTGGAGGCGGGTGACAACGCCACCGTCGCGCTCAATCCGATCCGTAACGCCATGAAGGCCAAGTCACCGAAAGCTCGGGCCGAGCACGTCACCCAGGCTCAGCAAGCGCTGCGTTCCATCAGCCCGCGTCAGGACCCGGAGTTGGTCAGCGCACTTCAGGCCAAGCTGCTGGCCCTGCAGGGCAGGGGCGGTGACACGGAAATCGCGCACGTCACGCCGGGCGAAGTAGTGATTCCGCGCAACCTGCAAACCCCCGCCGTGATGTGCACGCTGGCCGCCGAGGCCGAACGCGCGGGCATCGACCCGCGCCAACATCCCAAGTTGGTCGGCGCGCTTCAAGCCAATCCGCTGATGCTGAAGAGCCCATTCGTACCAGCACAAATCGCTTTAACCACAATCTAAGGACTCACAACATGACCAACGCTGCTGCGTCGGGCGCTGCCGTGCCCGCGATTGCCTCCTCTATACCTGAAGCGGCTCAGAACGCCGCCCGTTCTGAGTCTGGCGCAGAAGAGTCGAAAGGGCCGCTGTCGTTCGCCCAGGCCAAGGCGATCTTGGCCGAGCGGCGCGCAGCGCGCGCCGAGGCGGAATCCGCCGATGAGCCCGCACCAAATACCCAGGCGGAACCCGGGCAGGAGCCAGCGGTTGGTGAAAAACCTGCTCAGCCGCAGTCCGAGACAGAACCGGCGCCGCCGCAGAACAACCAGCCCATGATCGACATCGACGGCGTGAAGCTGACCGCCGATGAAATCAAACAGGGCTATATGCGCACGGCAGATTACACGCGCAAGACTCAGGAGCTGTCGGAGCGTGCCCGGGCCGTCTCTCAAGAGCGGGAGATGAAGTTGGCCCGATTAGCGGAGTTGGTGGAGGGCTTGGCCGCCGAGCAAATCGCCGAGCCCGATTGGGTCGAGGTGGCGCGCGCGGACCCGCGCAACTGGGTGCAGAAGAAGGCGCTGTGGGATAGCCGGCGTACAGCCGTCGAAAGCGCGCAGCGCATTTTGGCCGCCGAGCGGGCCGATGCGCTGGATCGCGCCCGCGCGCAGATGGTCGCCGAGTTGCGCGCAACCTACAACCCCGCCTGGCGCGAACCGCAGGTGTTGCAGCGCGACTTCGCCCAACTCGCCGCCTATGCGCGCGCGCAAGGGTTCACGGACGAGGAGGTGGAGTCCATCTCATCGGCCCATCACATTCGTACGCTCGACAAGGCCCGCAAATGGGACGAGCTGCAACGCCAGCGCCCCATCGCGGCGAAGCGCCTGTCGGCGAAGCCCAATGTTCAGCGCCCGGGCGCCAAGGCCGATCAGGTCGCCGCCCATCAGCGACAACTGCAGTCGGCCTGGGAGCGGTTCTTGAAGAGCCCCAGTGTCGAGAACGGCGTGGCCTATAGCCGCGCCAAGCGCGATGCCTCCACCTTCCGTCGAAACGCCGACGGGGTGTGAGATTTCGTCGTGACCATCCGTTCCATGGGAGTTTCCAATGACAGGCCCACGCAGCAGCTACACCTTCCGCGAAGGCCTGACGGCCATGGCGGCCAACGCCGTCGGCGTCGATCCCGATCTGGCGATTGACGCGGGCGAGAACGCCACTTCCGTTCTCAACTCCATACGTCGGGCGGCGAAAGACCGAGGCCCGAATCGCGCGCATGCCGTTCGTGATGCTCAGCATCAACTCCGGCGCATCAGTGCATACAAGCACGGCGAGTTGGTAAGTGCGCTACAGACCAAGATTTTGGCCCTGCAGGGCAGGGGTGGCGATACCGAAGTCGCTCACGTCGAGCCGGGCGAGATGGTCATTCCGCGAGCCTTACTGACGCGGGAATTGGTGGACTTCGTCCATCGCGAGGCCGCCCGGAAGGGGATCGAAGCCGACCGTTGCTGATCGGCAACGGTGCATCCATCAACCCGGCAACAGGTGCGGAAGAATTCGGGTTCCGAGATTGGTTGAAAGATCGCTTTGGGTCGACTGCGGCCGAAGTATCGAGGCCTGTCGGTGGGATGAGCAACTTCATGCCCGGTGAATGGGAGAACTCGCGGTCCCGCACGATCGGCCAAGTGATTGGTGCCAACATCGGCGAACTCCTTGGCGATATCTTCCGGCCTCGGTCGGCG
Organism: Rhodospirillaceae bacterium; assembly: GCA_033763995.1. Lineage (GTDB taxonomy): Bacteria > Pseudomonadota > Alphaproteobacteria > Rhodospirillales > Rhodospirillaceae. Next base: position 215,669 of record JANRJL010000032.1, read on the forward strand.
CGCACGACCCTAGCTGGTGATGAGAAAACATCCCCCGCTGTCGAAATTGAGCCAATTTATATCAAGGGAACGCGGCGAATGGAAACCCTAAGCCGCGTCCCGGCGCAGGAAGGTTGGGTCATGGGTACCGGTATTGATTTCAAGAATACGCCTGGTGTTGAAAGCCCAAAGAAACTCAAGGTCCCGGTATGGGTCTCCGCTCGAACCACATCACTTGAGGGAAAACCAACATCAAGTAGCACCGGGCAAGTCAACGTACCGGACTGGATCCGCAAACGCATTCCAGACTTACAATTCCCCACGCGCGTAGATAGGCCACTACCAACAGGGGGATTCGATTCTAGAAGGAGCGGCGGCGCTCGGAAACACAGTGCATACGATTTTGAAACAAGACTCGCAGATGACGTTTATTCTGGCTCATCGGGTGTCGTTACACAAATTGGCAATGTGTATGATCCGAGGAAATTTCCGGATGACCCAAACGCTGCTGCAGTTGCCGGCATGTACAAGTATGTCGATGTTACAACGCCTTCTGGGCATGTCGTGCGCCACAGTTATGTATTGCCCAATGTCAAGGAGGGTGATGAAGTTGAGGGTGGCAAAAGCGTGCTAGGAATGGCTCAAAATATCGATTTGATGTATGGTGATGAGAAGCGCGACAAGCGTGGTAAAATTACTGATTTCGATTCTGGAACACGGAATCACGTTCACATGGAAGTTTATGACCGCAATCGCGACGCGCTTGGTCTGCCGAACGCCTGGTCTGGGGGGCGCTTTGATATTCCCGCACGTCAAGGATCATTTCGCTTGAATTTCTTGAATAGCATGCAACGCCCGGAGCGATTTGGCTCTTCCGACCGAAATGTCACTGTAAATGTCGGGCCTCTCACGACATCTTTTTCCACGCCTCGAGTTCGGCGCTGATGGTGCGAAATGAATCTGCTGTGGACGTTTGTTACAATCGTTCTCACCATCGGCGGCAGTGCTGCCGCCCAGATCGACGAGAGAGCACAAATTGTTACTGACGCGTTGCGTTACGTCGAGGCGCCTTGTGCATCAGCGGATCAGAATCCGGTGTGTTGGGCGAAAACTTACCTCGCCTGCTGGCGCTTGAGCACAAAGTACTGTCCCTTGATCGGACTAAGTGACTCCGAACCGCTCGCAGCATGGGAGGTTCCTGTTGTAACCGATGAGTACGGAAGTGACTCATCCGGATTCGCGACTCGGCGGGCACGGGGGCCTCTTACTCAAGATCCATGGAAAATGACCTATGCTGAAATTGCGGCCTGGACCATGGAGGAATACTCGGAAATAGAGTTTGGCGGGTTCGTGGCTGTCTCGCCGGAGCGCTTCGCAGTGGAACCGAGACCTCGCCCTGAACTCATCGGCGAATTCGAACTCCGTGAAGTATACCTTAATGGCCCGGAGCCGGATTCAAGGTATGTCAGCCATTTCTTTAGATTTGAGCAAAATCGCTGGCAGTATGTGTCTTGGCATTCGAGGTCACTGGTCGGCCACAGCCAACTTTATGAACCAGAATACCCTTCGAGTGAAAATCCAACTACCTGTGCTGCTGATGACTTGTTTTGCAAGACGCGGATATTTGGCCTCATGCCATGGCCAGACTACAAGGCTGCTCACGAATAACGTAAAGCGCTTATTCGTGAATTTTCCGGATTGCGTGGATAACTCACGATTTTCTTTGACACGGCTCCGGGTGCGGGTGTAGAGACTCACCCGCCATCACTGCGTCCGCGGTGATGCGCTTCCCGAGAAAATTCATAGCTTCCGCCACTCGCGGCCCCTGAGCTCAAGCCAGGAGGTCCGAGCCTGGCGTCTTTCGCGTCGGTGATGACATGCGTCATCTCCGCGTATTTTTCCCGCCGCTTCGCGGTGCCCGGACGAGCGCTCGCGCCAACGTCCGTCCACCGCCACGCGTGAGCCCATTCGCCATAGCCCGGCAGCGTCACAGCGCCAAGCCGGCACGGGCGACATCGGCCCAGCCGCGGATCCCTCGGCTCGGCGCGTAGTGCGTCACCCTCATGACCACGCGCCGAGCCGGCATTCCCACTCACCCCCATGAAGGATTCAACACATGGCGATCTATACGAACGCACAGAACACTTACTCCCAAGTCGGCATCAAGGAAGACCTGGCCGAGATGGTTTACCGCATCGACCCCGAGGAAACCCCGTTCCAATCCAACATCTCCACCAAGGGCACGGCCAAGAATACGCTGGTGGAATGGCAAACCCAGTCGCTGGCCCCGCCCGCCGCCAACTATCAAATCGAAGGCGACGTGACGGCCACCGGCACGGCCACGGCGCGCGTGCGGCTGAACAACCGCTGCGCCATCTCCAAGAAGGTTTACGCCGTCACCGGCACCAGCCAGGCGGTGGAGGTGGCCGGCGTGCAAAGCGAACTGGACGAGCAACGCCTGCTCAAGGGCGTGGAACTCAAGCGCGACATGGAAGTGACGTTGCTGGCCAACGTCGGCTATGACGCGGGCTCGACGGCGTCGGCGCGCAAGTGCGCCGGCTTGCCGGCCTACATCACCAACGCCGACACCTCCGGCATGGGCAACTTCACGGTGTCCTCCGGCACGGGTGCGACAGCCTGGAACCTGGCGGGCGCCACCGACCGGGCGCTCAGCCTGACCATCCTCAATTCGGCGATGAAGACGGCCTACGTGGCCGGCGGCAAGCCGAAGATGCTGATGGTCTCGCCCGACATGAAGGTCAAGTTCTCCGGGTTGGCGCTGGCCTCCAACCTCTCGGGCGGCGTGCAGTTGCGCTACAACGTCAACCAGGTCCGCCCCGCAGCCCTGATCGGCGCGGTGGAAACCTGGCAGTCGGACTTCGGCGCCTTGGACGTGATCGTCAACGTTCAACTGGCCAGCGACGCGACCTTCCTCAATAAGACCGCGTTCCTGATCGACCCGCGCTTCGCCGAGGTGGCCTTCCTGCGGCCTTTCCAGGTGGAGGAACTGGCCAAGACCGGCGACGCCGAGGCCGAGCACGTGCTGGCCGAATACACGCTAAAGGTGGGGGCGCCCAAGTCCCACGCCATCCTGCCGATGCTGAGCTAATCGGGCTTAGAAGCGACCCCTCACCCAACCCTCTCCCCGTCTGGCCGAAGGCCGGCCCAACATTGGTTGGCGCGTCTTCGACGCGACAGGGAAGAGGGTGCCGAGCGTGAGCGAGGCGGTGAGGGGTTTCTTTCTCAATACTCTCGCTCGTGCCGCACAACCAAGACCCATACCGGAAGCAACCCCCATGACCTGCTCTTGTCAGGATAAGGAACGCCCCATGACGCCCGCCAAACGCACCAGCTACACCTTCCGCGAAGGCCTGACGATGATGGCCGCCAAGGATTGCGGCATCGATCCCGAACTGACCGCGGAAGCCGGCGACACGGCCACGGCCGTGCTCAACGCTATCCGCCGGGCGCGGAAGGCCAAGACGCCCGCGCAGAAGGCCGAACACGTGCGCGCCGCCCAGGATGAGCTGCGCCGCATCAGCCCGCGCCAACACCCGGAACTGGTCAGCGCCATTCAGGCGAAGCTGTTGGCCCTGCAGGGCCGGGGCGGCGACACCGAAATCGCTCACGTGACGCCGGGCGAAGTGGTGATTCCGCGCAACCTGCAAACCCCCGCCGTGATGCGCACGCTGGCCGCCGCGGCTGCACGCGCCGGCATCGACCCGCGCCGCTACACCGTCGGCCACCGCGCCAATTCCGTGAACCCGAGGACGGGCAAGCCGGAGTTTGCGATCGAGGAGATAGTGGTTACTCACCCAGGTTATAGAAACCGTGGAGGCACTGGCGGCGGCTCGTTTACACTGCCTGCATCCTTCTCATATTACGATACGATTGAGGGAGGGATAGAGAAGACGCTCAAGCACCTTAAAGAACTCGGTTTTGAAATACTGCCCGACGGTAGGATAAAGACGCCCGATGGTCGAATACTGGAATTTGGTACTCAAATCGTAAGGGCCAGTACAACGCCTCGGCCCAAGCAGGACAAACTACTTACTACAGATCAATGGGCGGACAAATTTGATCCGCTTTTTTCGTTTCGTCCGCCGGACAATTTTGACCCAGAAATATCCATCGATCCCGAGAAAATTGAAAAACTCGATTGTGGCTCTGGCATGGAGCCGATTCTCTCTGAAATAGCAGAATATGAATCGCGTATCGCATACGTCCCACAGTTGATATCTGAGCTAGAATCGGCAAAAGATCCTGATACGCACGCGATGCTAATGGCCCGGTTACGCAACGAAACCACAGCGCTGAGTTCTCAGTGGGATAAGTATAACGACAACAAGAAGCGCGTTGCACGCTGCTCAGTCTAAGGCCGATCAGGCACTCCCATTTGCCGTATTACATACCGAGTTCTAGCTGATCGGCGATCTAGAACAGATGCGCAACCTGGACTGGCTAGTAGTTGATCGACAATATCTACGTTCCGGCGCCGTGTCGCATCCCGGTGCGCAACGGCAACTGGATCAAGATGTCGTCTTACGGTGGTTATAGCTCGGTTGCGCCAACGCTCTCGTTGGATGCTGTCGGCTTTGACGCCGATGCCGAGGTCGAACAGCTTTATCATAACGACCTGCGAATCTAGTTTATTGGCTTCTGCCAAATCAGTGAGATAGCGTGCTGCTTCACGCTGTTCGCTAGCGTCACCATAGTCGAGGAGAAAGCATGAGATTTCATGTAAGCGCTCTCTCTCGTTGTTTCGCACAGATTTCAAGAACCAGTGCTTGGCGAGGTCAAGGTTGCGATCAACATAAAGACCTTGGGCGTAGACCTCGCCCAATTCCGCCTGAGCAGCTGATAGTCCTTCGTCCGCAGCCTGTTCGAGAGCGGCAATCGCAAGTTCCGTTTCGCCTACTTTCAAGTATTCTTTATACTGCGTGAACTTCTCCTTGGCCGCGTCAAAGTCGTCGTGCGCCTCAGGTATGGAATTACACCCGGAAAGTAATGAGCTGCTTGTACACAGCATCAACAGTAGTTGCCTTAGGGTCACGGCAGGATTGTTCAATAGGTCTTTGGCGAAAGTTGAATGAAGGTCTTAAACACACCAAGTAGTTTCTAGCCCGTTTATGGCTCTTTTGTGGCCTTTGCGCTCACAAGGCCAAGACGCCCGCGCAGAAGGCCGAGCACGTGCGCGGCGCCCAGGACGAGCTGCGTTCCATCAGCCCGCGCCAACACCCGGAGCTGGTCAGCGCCATCCAGGCCAAGCTCTTGGCCCTGCAGGGCCGGGGCGGGGATACCGAAATCGCTCACGTGACGCCGGGCGAAGTGGTGATTCCGCGCAACCTGCAAACCCCCGCCGTGATGCGCACGCTGGCCGCCGCGGCTGCACGCGCCGGCATCGACCCGCGCCGCTACACCGTCGGCCACCGCGCCAACAGCGTGAACCCGAGGACGGGAACGGGGGAGTTCACGGATAAGACGATCGAAGAGATTGTGGTCAGTGACTACTTTCGAGGATTTCCGCGAGGAGGACTCTTCGGTGGAAGCCCTGGGGGAGCGGGTCTTGGATCGGGGGATATTGCTACGCCCAACCCAAATGATCCAGGAATGTTGAATCTAATTTGCGCTGATAAGCAAGTGGATCCAGATTATCTGAAGTTGCAAATTGCACAGGATGATATGGAGATTCGTGGCCTAGAAAACGGCATACTGGAACAAGAGGTAATTGTCAGAAATCCTAACTCATCGAGGGAAGAAAAGATAAATGCGGAAATTCAGAAGCGAAGCCTTGAAGTCACGCTTAAGCTGAAAAACGATCAACGCAATAAGCGCTTACAAGTGTTTGGCGCTTGCTTCCCATACCTACCGCTGACCTCTTGATTATGTTGACCGCCAATGAAGTTTAGATCAGTCCGACTTTCCAATATTCGGAACCGCGATTTGATTTCGTCTCGCCCAATCGAGGCTGCTTGGGCCGCACTCGTCTCCAAATAGCCAGCCTGTCATCTGAATTCTGACAATCTTACTCAGATCAGAAGCATTGCGGTTCTTAGACGCAATGACTATCGTTGAATTGCGGTCATCTAGCCACTCCAGGCGATTTTCGTCCCGTAGGGTAGTGACTTCCCTTAGTAGGGATAAGGCTCGTTGTGGGTCGGGATCAATGCCAACTCCCGAGCGAAGAAACTTCGCGAGATAGACGGTCGCCTCGATACTACCAAGTTCCGAGGCCCGCCGAATGAGGCCATAAGCCTCTTCCTGATTCTCTACCGATCTGTAACGCCAAAGGAAACAACCGAGTTCAGTCAGCGCTCGTGGCTTTTCAGTCTTTGCGGCCTGTCTAAACCAGAATTCCGCCTTATGTCGATCATAGGGCGCGCCATGAGCAAACTCGTACTTTCCAGCTAAGATGATTTGCCGCTCCCAATCTCCTTCATTGGCTGCCTTGAGAATGACCTCAAGTGATTCTTCATAGGGATTGTTCGATGGCTCTGCCGCGAGCGGTGGGGCTAGATGGGAAATGATGCCAATAGCAATCAACATGTAACGGATGCGACTGGAAGGAATCATGCAAACCATAGGAACCTCCCTGAACGCGCATATTACGATACCAGATTGGGGCGGATTTGTGAATTTGGGCCCGCAAGGCCAAGACGCCGGCGCAGAAGGCCGAGCACGTGCGCGCCGCCCAGGATGAACTGCGCCGCATCAGCCCGCGCCAGCACCCCGAGCTGGTCAGCGCCATTCAGGCCAAGCTACTTGCGCTGCAGGGTAGGGGCGGCGACACGGAAATCGCTCACGTCACGCCGGGCGAGGTGGTGATTCCGCGCAATCTGCAGACCCCCGCCGTCATGGGCACTCTGGCTGCCGAGGCAATGCGCGCCGGCATCGACCCGCGCCGCTACACCGTGGGCCACCGCGCCAATTCCGTGAACCCGAGGACGGGAAAGCCGGAGTTTGCACCAACAGGCTGCGATCCGCGCGAGCCAGGCGAATGCTTCAACCCGCACATCACGAACTACTTCGGTCGGCTGCCGGTTCCACAAGGACCTGAAATCTTTCCTGTCACAGGCAAGCGACCACCACCTCCGCCAAAGATTCAGATCAGCGTTGATCCCAACTCGTTTATTGGCCGTGGTAACTTTGGTCCAGGTCATGGTGCTGGAGGAGGCGGTGGCGATGGCAGTGGCAGCGAAAGCGGTGATTCACCATATGAATTTGACCTCTCACTCTGCCAATTAGCAGCTCGCCAGACACTGAAAGAAATTCGCGACAATAATGACAGGATAGAATTTCTGAAAACTCAACTAAGAGAACTCAAGCCACCCCACATGGAGGAAATAGGCTCAGGCGAATTTAACGAAATAAAATCGGGCATAGTGCGAGAAATCGAGCTTCGTCGCCGCAATACAGACCTATTGCAAAAGCGCATGGAATCAATGCCATTTGAATGCTTGCCAGGAAGCGTTTAGTGCATCTTGATCGGATGAAGATGCAAATAGCAATAAATCGCGAGATTGCCACAGTGCTATATAGCTGTGCTCCAAAATAGTTGCCTAACAGTTTCCGTTTAGCGTTCGCACGAGTCTTAGTGCGGTGCTCCGCAAGGAGCATTCTCTCGGTATAGACTTATTATTTCGAGAGGTATTTGGTGTGGCGACTGATTGGTCACACTGTAAAGTTTCGCCGCAACTCTCTCAGGCAAGCCTTGATACCCAGCTCGGGGTATTACGTAAGTGGGCTCATTTGAACCCGCATCAACTATTTGTCCTCCAGTATTTGGGAACTCATTGGGCTTAGTGTATCTTTCAGACAATGCAATGCGTTCGAGAATCGCAAGTCTGTTTCCTCGCATTGCCGCTGCGTTTAAATTTTTGACTACGCTTGCCCACTTCTTTGTCCCAGGCCTCGCGCCCAGCCTTAAATCAAGGCAGGAAATGTAATAGTCGGCGGCTTTGATTCCTTGCCGTCGAGATTGAAGGTAGAGCTTGTATGCAAGACCAAGATCTTGTTCCACGCCAACGCCATCGCGATAGTGATGCGCCAAGACGAATTGCGCTATGTCGAGGCCCAGGTCGGTGCTTTCTTTCAGGTGCTGAACAGCTTCACCTCTTAGATATACAGAGTTGCTAAACTGCGATACTGCCCAGGCAGCTTCATATGAGCGGAAGTGTTTATATGCTTTGGCAGGATCATCTGGAGTTTTTGTTTGTGGCAGCATGCAATGGCTCAATAACATGCTAGCGCATGTTATTACCGCAATTGTTGGCAAGGATGATTTCATCATGCGATACATTTTAGTCGCTATCATGGCCGAAGTATGGCATCGATCCCGAACTGGCCGCCGAGGCCGGCGACACGGCCACGGCCTGCCTCAACGCCATCCGCCGCGCGCGCAAGGCCAAGACGCCCGCGCAGAAGGCCGATTAAAGCTTTAGCTAACCCGCAATAAGTCGGACATCACTCGGAGTTTCCATGACCGCCACCCAACAGGCGCGGGCGGTCGCGCCTGCGCCCAATGCCATGCCCGCGTATCGCCTGCATGCCCGCGACGGTGCCGCCAAGACATCCACTTACGTCAAAGACGACCCGCGCACGCAGATTCGCACCTATCTGATCTTCGAAGCCGATGGCACGGTGCGCGTGCGCAAGACCCAGCGGGTCGATCGGGTGCTGGATGCCAACGCTGTTCAGGCGGGCACCTTCAGCGGCTATCGCGGCAAGGATTGGGTCTGCACCAGCCGCGTGCCGCTGGTGGAGTGGACCAAGCTGCTGACCGCCTGCGGCGCCGCGCCCGGCCGCGCGCCGGAGTATGACCGCGAGCGCATGCGCAAGATCCTCAACGACGCCGACTACCGCGCCTTCAAGACCGTGCCAGGGAGAGTGTGATGGCCATCGACACCTACGACAAGCTGCAGGCCGCCGTGGCCGACACGGTCAACCGCGACGACCTGTCGGCCGACGTCACCAGCTTCAGCCCGGCGCAAATCGACGGCGCCATCAAGCGCGCCATCGCCTATGCCGAGAAAACCATCCAGCGCGATTTGGTGGCGCGCGGCGGCGTCAAGCACATGGAGGCCGTCAAAAGCACGCTGACGACGGCCGCGGGGGTTGAAACCCTGACGCTGCCGGAGGACTTTTTGGGCGTGCGCGTATTGGCGATCACCGGCGATCCGCTGTGCGTGCTGGAATTCGTCGACCCCAACTCGCTGTTCATTCAATACCCCGACGCGGCTCCGGGCCGGCCGCAGAAGTACACCATCGTCGGGGCCGCCACGGCCTATCTGCGTCCGGTGCCGGCGGGGGCCTATCCGCTGCGGCTGATCTATACCCAGGCGATTCCCGCCTTGTCGGCCGTGCAAACCCATAACTGGCTGCTGCTGCAGGCGCCCGACCTCTACATCGGCGCGGCGATGTTGGAGTTGTGCATCTATCTCGAAAACGACGAGCGGCTGCCGTTCTGGAAAGCCTATTACGACGAGAAGCTGAACGCCCTGCTGGGCGACGACAAGCAGACACGCTGGTCCGCCGTGCCGACCAAACCCACCGTGCAGGTGGCCCTTGCCTAGGGGCGCGGGCGGGGCGGGGCTGCGCACGCCGTCGGGCGCGCCGAGTTGGCTGCAAGGCTTTGCCCGGGAGATCGAAACCTGGGCCGATGCCCGCCTGCGCGGGCCCATGTCGCTGACCGTCTATTCCAAGACCGCGCTGCCGACGGCCGCCGACTACCCCTTCGCCCTTGTCGCCGTCAGCGACGGCGCTGGTGGCAAATACGCCGCCGTCTCCAACGGCACCGCCTGGTACTACCTCGACGGCACGGCCGTCTAAACGCTCTCAACCATCATCGGAGTTCACGCATGGTCGACACCGCCACGGCGCGCTTCGGCGCGCGCAAACAATCCCTCGGCTCCAACGTCAACACCTGGGGCGACACCAAGCTCAACGACGTGCTCGATCTCTTCGATCGCGGCGCCAAGGGCTATCAGTCCATCGCCATGACAGGCGACGCGACCCTGAGCTGGACCAATTACGCCGCCGCCAACCAGGGCCAGGTGCAAACCGTCAAGCTGACGGGGTCGTTGGCCGCCGCCGCCAGCCTGATCGTGCCCAGCCGCGAGTGGGCCTTCACGGTCATCAACGCGGCGGGCCACACCGTGACGGTGCGCACCAGCGCCGGCGTGGGCGTGGCGATTCCGACCGGCCACCAAGCCGCGCTCTATTGCGACGGCAATGACGTGGCCAACGCAGCGCCCACGGTGCTGGGCGGAAGCCTGCGCGCCGGCGGGCGCATCGCCAACGTGACCGCCGCGTCCGAGGGCAGCGACGCCGTCAACAAAGCGCAGATGGACGCGGCCATCGGGCTCGCCACCACCAGTTCGTCGCCCGGCACGCTGCGGGTGACGGCGGTGGACACGACCGCGAAGTTCCTCAACACGGCCCTCACGGTCTCGGGCAGCCTGACCAAGACGGTCAACAACCCCGGGGCCAACGAAACACTCGACATCGCATTCACGTTCGACGAGGGCAACCAAATCCTCGCCGCGCAAGTCTTTTCATGAAGGAGAGCTAGATGACGACAATTGTGAAACAATTTCTATCGGGATCGAGCAACGGCAAGGGCATCAAGATCGCGGCGACCGCCATTGCCAGCGGCGACACGGTTCACACGCCCGATGGCGCGGCCAAGGATGAAGTATGGCTTCATGCACAGAACACATCGGCAGCGGACGTGAAATTGACAGTCGGGTGGGGCGGCACGACCGACCCGGACAATCTTATCGAGCACACAATCAAGGCTGAGGACGGGCTCTATCTCGTCGTCCCGGGCCTGCCCATCACGGGAGCCAGCAACGTGATCAAGGCATCCGCGAGCGCCGCAAACATGCTGGTGATCTATGGATACGTGAATAGGATTTCATGACATGACAAGAATCACCGGAGCTTCCAGGCCCTGGGCCAAGGGCATGGCGCCGGAGGCCATTGACCTCGCGGGCGCGTTCACCGTCACCAGCACCAAGACGACATTCGGCCTCGGCACGCTGGGCACCAGCCAAGTCGGCGAACTGATCATCCAGAATCTCGGTTTGGTCGACGTTTTCGTGGGTCCGGAAGCATCGCTCACGGCCGCCAACGGCCTCAAGATTCCCGGCGCTGTCGCCACCGGTACGACCCACTTGGGCGGGCTCTTGGTGTTGCAAACCGGGGCCAACGTCGCGGCCATCACCAGCGCAGGCTCGGCCGAGGTGCGCATTGTAAGGACGAAGTTCTCATGAGCGGCATGGCAACCGGCGCGCGCAGCGTCATCAAATCGATCCAACGTTATTCGGCATATGGTCCGGATACAGGCACCACGGTCAACATCACTATTTCCGCCGTAGACATGAACAAAGCTGTGGTTATTCCGGGCGGGTTTCTTACAAGCGATCTAGTCAACACTCCGAATGGCGGTTCATCATTCTGCAATCATACTTTGACTAACTCTACAACGGTGAGTGTCAAGGTGGCGGTATTTTTCTCAGGTTCAACCGGGTTTACTGGCACAGTTGTGGAGTACTACTAATATGGAGATCTTTACAGCCCATTGCAGGCAGTCTGACAAAGTTTGCTTTTCCATCACACAAACAACAACAAAGCTAATCTCTCCACCAGACGAGGTGTTTTTCGTCGAAATAGATTCGTTCGACGAAAGCTTGATAAACCAGCGCTTTGTCAATGGGCGGTGGGTGGAAAGACTGATCAATGCCGATTCTTAAATCCCAAGTCTCAAATTTCAAATCCTTAGCTCCAAAATGGTGTTTGACCGGGTTTCCTGCAACAGCTGATGGCGAGGATCATCCGCGCAGTCATGATTGTCGTACCAAAAGTAGTTTTCCAACGATATTGTCCGGTCGGCAATGGTGGCTGTTACGGACATGATGCTGGGTGGGTCGTTTGAGTCCATCAGGAAATGTAAAGCAAGATATAACGCCACCCGATCGGCACCACAAGGCAAACGCCCAAGCCGCCATATCTCCGCAAGGTAACCTGCATCAGCATCAAAGATTCTTTTGCGAACAGGGCGAGCCCGCTACACCCACGAAACCCTGTTGGCAGAATCGTGGCGACTTGGTTGCAGCATCAATCCAATGGCATGTACAAAGAGACTTTCAAACATGGTGAAACGGCCCCCTAATTGACCGGACAGGTCTTGTCTCCCCATAAGGACTAGCAGTCTGCTGAAAAACCCTCCGGATCGCCAGTGTGTATCGTGAGCTTGGAGATTGTGTCCGTTCGGCTGGGCTTTTGGGAGGTTGAGGGGGTGGCAATATCGCTTGCTTCCCTCATCACCAGGTACCCGGCACCTA
>JANRJL010000075.1:0-12918 GCA_033763995.1 Rhodospirillaceae bacterium
GGAATTTGACGTCCTTCTGGCCGAAAGACAGCGGCTCGCCGGCGGCGATGCGGATCATCTGCTCAACGAGGTCGATGCCGGTGATCAGCTCGGTGACACGGTGTTCCACCTGCAGGCGGGTGTTCATTTCCAGGAAATAGAAGTTGCGCTTCTGGTCGACGATGAACTCCACCGTCCCGGCGCTGACGTACTTGACCGCTTTGGCCAACGCCACGGCTTGCTCGCCCATGGCCTTGCGGGTCTTGGCGTCGAGGAACGGAGATGGCGCCTCCTCGATGACCTTTTGATGGCGGCGCTGGATCGAGCACTCGCGCTCGCCCAGATACAGCGTATTGCCCTTGCGGTCGGCCAGCACCTGGATTTCGATATGGCGCGGCTGTTCGATGTAGCGCTCGATGAACACGCGGTCGTCGCCGAAGGACGACTTGGCCTCCGACGTGGCGCGCTCGAAGCCCTCGCGCACTTCGCCCTCGTTGCGGGCGATGCGCATGCCCTTGCCGCCGCCGCCCGCCGAGGCCTTGATCATGACCGGGTAGCCGATCTCCTTGGCGATCTTGGTGGCGTGGGCCACGTCCTTGATGACGCCGTTGAAGCCCGGCACCACGTTGACGCCCGCCTTCACGGCGAGCTTTTTCGACTCGATCTTGTCGCCCATGGCCTCGATGGCGTGAGCGTCGGGGCCGATGAAGACGATCTTGGCTTTGGCCAGGGCCTCTTGGAACTTCCGGTTTTCCGACAGGAACCCGTAGCCCGGATGCACGGCCTCGGCTTTGGTCTGCTTGCAGGCCTTCACGATGCGGTCGATCTGCAGGTAGCTCTTCGACGTCGGCGCCTCGCCGATGTGCACGGCCTCGTCGGCCATTTGCACGTGAAGCGCTTCTTTGTCGGCGTCGGAGTAAACCGCGACGGTCTTGATGCCCATCTTGCGCGCGGTTTTGATGACGCGGCTGGCGATCTCACCCCGGTTGGCGATCAGAATTTTCTTGAACATGGTTTAGTGAGTCCCAGCACTCAATGTTTCGATAGCCCCTCCCCCTTGTGGGGAAGACAGCAGCACTTGCATCAAACTCAGGCTGTCATCCTGGGGCTTGTCCCCAGGATCCAGCGCAACCTTAGCCATTGGTGTTGTGACCCCTGGATCCTGGGAATAAATCCCAGGATGACAATCGCGCGGTGATGAGGTCATTGCCCCGCTCACAACGGAATGTTCGCGTGCTTCTTCCAAGGATTCTTGATGTCCTTGGTTTTCAGCATGGCGAGCGAGCGGCAGATGCGCGCGCGGGTGGCGTGGGGCATGATGACGTCGTCGATGAAGCCCAGGTTGGCCGCCTTGAAGGGGTTGGCGAAGCGTTCCTCGTACTCCTTGGTGCGCGCCGCGATCTTGGCCTTGTCGCCGATGTCGGCGCGGAAAATGATTTCCACCGCGCCCTTCGCACCCATCACCGCGATTTCGGCCGTGGGCCACGCGAAGTTGACGTCGCCGCGCACGTGCTTGGAACTCATGACGTCGTAAGCGCCGCCGTAGGCCTTGCGGGTGATGACGGTGATCTTGGGCACGGTAGCCTCGGCATAAGCGAACAACAGCTTCGCGCCATGCTTGATGATGCCGCCGTACTCCTGGTCGGTGCCCGGCATGAAGCCCGGCACGTCGACGAAGGTCAGGATGGGAATGTTGAAGCAGTCGCAGAAGCGTACAAAGCGCGCGGCCTTGCAGCTTGAGTCGATGTCGAGGCACCCGGCCAGCACCATGGGCTGGTTGGCGACGATGCCAACGGTGGAGCCCTCCATGCGCGCGAAGCCGCAAATGATGTTCTTGGCGAAGTGCTCGCCGATCTCGAAGAAATCGCCCTCGTCGACCACTTTCGCGATCAACTCCTTCATGTCGTAGGGCTTGTTGGGATTCTCGGGGATCAGGGTGTCGAGCGAATAATCGTCGCGGTCGGGCGGATCGACGCAGGGAATGACCGGCGGTTTTTCCTTGTTGCTGCGCGGCAGGAAATTCATCAGCCGGCGCAGTTGCAGCAGGGCGTCCACGTCGTTCTCGAACACACCGTCCGACACGCCCGATTTGGTGGCGTGGGTCATGGCGCCGCCCAGCTGTTCGTGCGTGACGTTCTCATGGGTGACGGTTTTCACCACGTCGGGTCCGGTCACGAACATGTAGCTGGTGTCCTTGACCATGAAGATGAAGTCGGTGATCGCGGGCGAATACACCGCCCCGCCGGCGCAAGGTCCCATGACCATGCTGATCTGCGGCACCACGCCCGAGGCCAAAACGTTTTGCAGAAACACGTCGGCATAGCCCGCCAGCGAATTGACGCCTTCCTGGATGCGCGCCCCGCCCGAATCGTTGAGGCCGATGACCGGCGCGCCCACCTGAACGGCCTTTTCCATGATCTTGAGAATCTTTTTGGCGTGGGACTCCGATAGCGAGCCGCCGAACACGGTGAAGTCCTGGCTGAACACAAACATCGGCCGGCCGTTGATGAGGCCATAGCCCGTGATCACGCCGTCGCCGGGGATCTTCTGGTCGGCCATGCCGAAGTCGGTGCAGCGGTGCTCGACAAACATGTCCCATTCCTCGAAGGACCCTTCGTCGAACAGCAGTTCGATGCGCTCCCGCGCCGTCAGCTTGCCCTTGGCGTGCTGGCTGTCGATGCGGGTCTGGCCCCCGCCCAGGCGCGCCAAGCGGCGCTGCTCGTCGAGTTTCTGGATGATCGCGCTCATGCAAAATTCCGCTGCTGGCCGGTGGAAACCCGGCCTCGGTTGACTCAAAAAACGCCGAAAGGGACGACCTTTTTGCCGACGGCAGAGATGCCTGATGCCCGGTCCCGTCCCCGGGCGAGATATCGCACCCAAGCCCCTCGCTCGCCACAAAAAAGTAGTCGAGGCCCGAGTGTGGCATTGGCGCAACACCCGCACAAGTTCGTTCCACGTTTATACAGTGGACCGATTTGCCCCGTCGGGTGTGTTAGGTTTCGACCATGACCTGGGGTGGGCCGTCGCGCCAGCCCAGGGTCTGGGTGGAACTTTCAACAAGGGGGATCTCATGAACCTGTCTCGTCGCGGGCTACGCCTGTGCGCATCCGTCAGCAGCCTCGCCGTTCTGGCGACGGTGCCGTTCACCACATCAGCGATGGCGCAACAGCAAGCACAAGCTCAAAGCATCGCGCTGGAAGAAATCGTCGTCACCGCGCGTAAGCGCGAAGAAAACCTGATGGAAGTGCCGATCGCGATCACGGCGTTTTCGTCGCGCGACATCGAGGCCATGAACATCAAGCAATTGAACGATGTCAGCTTGATGACCCCCAGCTTCAACTTCGTCAATCAGCAAGGCGGCTCGGGCCGCAACGACCGCTCGGCCAATTCACTCGTGTTTCGCGGCCTGTTCCTGAACCTCAACGCCGGCCTCAGTGCCGGCGGTCAGTTGTTCATCGACGGCGCGCCGGTGATCGGCGCCCAACCGCCCAGCATCGTCGAAGTGGAACGCATCGAGGTGCTGAAGGGCCCGCAAAGCGCCTACTTCGGCCGCTCCACCTTCGTCGGCGCCATCAACTACATCACCCGAGAACCGGGCGACGAGTTCAAAGGCAAGATCAACGCCGAAATCTCCAGCTGGTCGTCGCATGACGCCAGCATGAGCGTCGAAGGCCCGATCGTGGCCGACAAGCTGTCGGGCCGCCTGAGCGGCCGTCATTTCGTGCGCGGCGGTCAGTACACCAACTTCGCCGACACCAACGAGAAGCTCGGCCGCCAGACCACGGGCTCGGTTTCGGGCTCGCTGGTCTTCAAGCCCAGCGACGACTTGAAGATGAAGGGCTGGGCCAACTGGTTCGAGGACAACGACGGCCCGCCGGCGCAAGCATCCTTGAAGCAAGACCAATTCACGCAACGCGCCAACCCCGACAAGACCTGCAGCCCGCTGAGCGCTCCGGTCGCGCCCGGCGTGTTGCCGACCTCGCGCGCAGCCCTCGGCTATTGGTGCGGCGAGTTGCCGAAGATCAACGATCTTCCGGCGCGAATCATCTCGGGCGATTGGAGCTTGTTCAACCCGGTCACCAAGAACAACCTGTTCAACCCCAACCCGAACTGGCTGGTGTTCGATCCGCAGTTCAAGACGGGCGGCGGCGTGAAGCGTCACGCCTTCCAGGCCAGCTTCCGCGTCGACTACGATTTCGCCGACGGCTATGCGCTGGAACTGCAAACGGCGTACCACCGCGAAAAGACGCAAACCATCATCGACCTGAACTACCGCGACGGCCGCGACCGGCCGAACCCGCTGTTCAGCGCGGCCACGGCGACGACCCGCGTGCCGTGGTTGCAATTCCTGCTGCTGTCCCAAGCCAAATCGCGCGACTGGAGCCAGGAAGTGCGTATCACCAGCCCGCAGGATCAGCCCCTGCGCGGCACCGTCGGCTTCAACTACCTCGACGCCCACTCGCCGGGCGGCACGGTGTACGGCCAAACCACCAGCGGTCCGCTGTTCACGGCGGCGATCAACCAGCAAGACGTCGAAACGCCCGCGGTGTTCGGCGCCGTTTACTACGACATCATGGACAACCTGACGGTCAGCGCCGAAGCGCGTTACCAGTGGGACAAGATCAAGTTGTCGCCCAAGGTCGGCATCACCGGCAATCCCGTCACCGGGGCCGCCGCGACGCCGTTCCAGGACACGTTCAAGAGCTTCAGCCCGCGCGTGTCGGTCGACTACAAGTACGCCGAGAACTCGACGCTCTATGCCTTGTTTTCACGCGGCTACCGCCCCGGCGGCTTTAACGCGGCCTTCCGCACGGCAAGTCCGGCGACGGTCGCGGCCTTGCTGGCGGTGGTGCCGACGGCGGGCGAGTCGTACCTGCAAGAGCGCCTCGACAACTACGAAGTCGGCATCAAGTCCAGCTGGCTGGATGGTCGCGCCCGCACCACCCTGACGCTGTACACCGATAAGTGGGCCAACGGTCAGGTCGGCAACGCGATCCCGGTCACGATTCCGGGCCCGACGCCGGGCTCCACCGTCGCCAACCTGATCAACATCACGATCAACAACGGCATCGCGCGCCTGAAGGGCATCGAAGCGGAAGGCGAGTTCCAGGTGACGGAAGAGTTCCGCATCTCGGGCAACTTTGGCCTCAACGACTCGACCGTCAAGTCCTTCGGCCTAGGCGTCGGTCAGTGCGGCGATTGCAACCTGGTGTACGGCAGCTTTGCGGGCATCATCGGCAACAGCCTGCCGACCGCGCCGAAGTACACATGGTCGCTCTCGGCGGACTACAGCGCGCCGCTGGTGGGGGACTGGAACTGGTTCGCCCGCGTCGACTACGCGCATCGTGGGCGCAACTTCACCGACTTCTCCAACATCGCCTGGGTTGGCGCGTCGGACAACGTCAATGCCCGCATCGGCATCACCCGCGACGATCTGCGCATCGAGGCCTTCGTCAATAACCTGACGCAAAACCGCACGGTCGCGGCCGGGCTGATCGGCATCGATGTGTTCACCTTCCTGGTGCCGCCGCAACGCAACGAAATCCGCATCTCGCCGCCGCTGCCGCGCTCCGTCGGCCTGCGCGCGAGCTATAACTTCTAAGCGGATCACGCCTTACTCAAGCGAAAGGGCCGGGAGAAATCCCGGCCCTTTTTTGTTTTGCACTGCCTTCTCAATCGTCGTCCCCGCAGAAGCGGGGACCCAACTTTCTGTTTTCGATTTAGCAACAAGCGCAAACATAAAGGTGGATTCCCGCTTGCGCGGGAATGACAAGAAGCTTTTAGATATCCTTGAACTCGCCCTTGTCGGGCAGCGCGACATAGAGCACGTGGCAGGGCTCGAGCCCGCTGAAGGTCACGCGGTGGCCCTGGCCCGCCGTGTCCCACAGCGTCAGCATGTCGCCGCGCACGAAGGCGCGGGTTTCGCCGGTGCTAACGGTGATGTTCATCTGGCCCGAAAAGACCGCAACGAACGTCAGGTCGTCGGCGGGCTTGAAGTCCACCGCGTGGCCCGGCTGCGACAGGCCCATTTTCCAGTATTTGACGTTCTGATTCTTGGACGAGATGCGCTGCGCCGTGCCGGTTTGCGGCAGGTCCACGTCCTTGAAATAGGAGCGGCCGTTGGCGTCGACGTCGATGTTAACGAACTTCATTTGGCGGCCCTCACGTCTTGAATTCGTATGTGTTGGTGCCCGGGAACGTGAGGCTCAGCGTGATCACCGGCTCGCGGCTCTTGGCGAAGGACGAGTGGTGCAACGACAGACCTTCCACCAATACGCCCTCGCCCGTTGCCGAGCGGCGCACTTCGCCGCTTTGCAGCGTGTTGTCGAGGTGGCCCGACATGGCCCACACCATGCGCGGCTGATTGGTGAGGTGCATTTCCTCCGGGCCGCCGCCGATGGGTTCGCCCGGCTGATTGAGCGAAATGCCCCAATAGGCGCCGTCCTGCTTGGCGGTCTCGGCGTGCAGCGGCGTGACCTGATTGAACGGGATCTCGGTCTCGGTCCACGCGGACCGCTTGTTGGCGTCCATGCCGAAGGTTTTCATTTTCATGGGCTGGGTCCTATTTCTGGGCCGTGCCGGGGGCCGGCGCGTTGGTGGCGACGAAGGACGAGTTTTCCAGAACGTCCCAGTGGGTGGGCAACTTGGCTTCCTCGCGCAGCACGTCGCCCGCCGAAACGACCTTCACCTCGTCGCCCACCGTGATCTGCATGCGCCCCGAGATCAGATAAACAATCACGTCGGTGGCGGGTGTGGCCGCGCTGGTCTTGCCGGGGCCGGTCAGGCGCGCGACGCGGATGGAGTTGCCGTCGTAGGTGTAGCGCTGCACCGAGACTTTCGCCCCTTCCTTGCCCGACTTCTCGCCCTCGGCGATGACGGCTTGCGGCGTGTCCTTGGCGCGCACCACGGCGGCCTTGGGCGCTTTCATGGTGTTGCCGACGGTAAATGCCAGCACGGTGGTGTCCTCCGCCGCGCCCGTCTTGCCGCGCAGCACGCCGCTGGGATAGCTCACCACGTCGCCCGTGGCGATGTCCGTGTCCACGCCCATGACGCCGACCGTGGCCGAGCCCTTGACGACATAAAGCTGCGTTTCGGATGTGATTTGGTGCAGCACGCCGCCGCCCGCCTTGGTGAAGGTCAGCACGCGCACCTTGCCCGTGGGGAACGCGAACGTCTGCGAGGTATAGCGCGCGGCGTTGGCGGGGGCCCGGGCCAATTCGGCCTCGCCCGCCGCGATCAGGATGCGCGCGCCGGTTTGCTCGGCACGGCCCTGCTGCTCCACTTCCCACTCGGCCATGGGAACCACGGGAACATCCTTGGCGAAGAGAATATTGCTGGGCTTGGCGGTCGCCTTCATTCCTTGCGCGAGTGCCGGCAGCGGCATCAATGCCGCCGCGCCGGCCGCCAAAACTGATCGCCGTTCCATCCGTGATCCTCCCCGAAAAAAACTGCGGCTCACGCGCCCGGCGTGATCGCCACGATCGAATTGTTGCCGGGGCAAGAAACGTAGATCGTGCCGTCCCGGCCCACGGCGATGCCGCCGTTGGCATCTTGCGGCAAGTCTAGCCCTTCGAGCGACAACGCCAAGCCGCTGGCCAAGTCCGTTCGCGCACCGGTCTTGGCGTCCAGGGCCGAGACGCGCCCCAGCCCCGACTCCACCACCGCCAGGCGCCCGTCTTTCATGACCGCAACGGCCGTGGGCTTGCCCAGGCCCTTGGCCAGTTCGGTCGTCTTACCGGTACTCAGGTCCACCCGTTTGACGGCCCCGGTCTCGAATTCCGTCACCCAAGCGACGGTATCGCTTTCCAGGACGAGGCCGATGGGCTTGGTCAGGCCCGTGGCCAGATCGGTGACGCCGCTGTCCGTGACCTTCACGATACGCCCGCCCTCGGCGTCGACGACGATGACATCGCCGGCGCTGGTGAGCGCGATGCCGCGCGGCGCCTTCACGGCCGTGCTTTCGAAGGCCAACTGATCGGTTTGGCGGTCGAGTTTGCGCACCCGATTGGTCCCGGCATAGGTGTAAACGATGGAGCGGGCGTTCTCGGCCACGGCCGAGGACGCGCCGCGATTGGCCGCCCAGAAGGGCCGGTCCACGTCGCCCGTGACCGTGTCGACATACCGGTACCCGAACGGATCGGCCACGATCAGCGCTTCGCGGCTATCTCTTTTCGTGATGCTCATGCCGAGCGTCATGCTGAACAGGCCCCGCACCACGTCGCGCCGCGCGCCGGTCTTGGGATTGTAGGCGTACACCGCGCTGTCGGCGACGTTGCTGATGTAGATGGTGCCGTCGGCGGCGATAGCGAGGTTGTCGATGGGCTCGCGGAAGCGCGCGATCATCTTCGACGATTTCGCGGCCACGTCCGTGCGCCACAACTCGCCCAACAAATAGTCGATGCTGTAAACCAGCCCGTCCTTGTCGACCTTCACCGCCGCCGAAGTGCCCACGCCCTCGGCGATGACGGTGAACGCGCTGGTATCGACGTCGATGGCGAACAGCTTGTCGGTACCGAAGTACGGCGCATAGAGTTTGCCGTCGGGCCCGAAGCCGAACCCGTTGAGGCGGCCCTTGTTCTTGGCCACCACGCGCGGCGGCTTGGTGCCGATCACGTCCAACTCCCACAGCGCGTCCTCGCCCGCCCCCGATTGGGCGGTGAACAGGCGGCCCTGCTTGTTGAAGGCAATGGGGTTCACGCGCGGCGCGTTGGACAGAATGACTTCCGGCTTGCCGCCGGGTCGCAGAATGCGGATTTCGCCCGAGCGCTGCGCCGTCCAGGCGAGAATGCCCACGGCGGCCGTGCCGCTGGGGCCCACCGCCACGTCGTCGGATTCGCCCACGGGCGAGGGCACCACCACGCTGACCCGGCCGCTCACCGGGTCGATGCGATAGACCGCCTGGCCGTGGATGCTGGTGCCATAGATCGACCCATCGAGGCCGATGTCGATGCCCTCGATGGCGTGCATGGCCGAACTGGGCACCAGGACCCGCACCTCCGCGGCATGAGCCGGCGGTGCCAGCAGAGCGCCGCTGCCCGTCAACCCCAACATCACCCATCGACCAACCACCCGAAGCGCCATCATGAGCCCCCGCTCCCTGTTACCGTCGCCGGGCATACTAGCGCGCCGACGCGGCCCCCGGCGACCGCCGCTTGGGGCGTCCACACCGCGCACGGACCCGCGCATCGCCCTTATTGCCGCATTGACTCATGGGCCACCTCCTCACTACCCAAGGGGCCGCCGAGGCTCACACTGACTGGATGCGATGGCCATGTTGATTGCCGCCCGAATTCCCCGCCTGTCCCTGGCCGCCTTGATCGGCCTTGGCGCGATGTGCGGTGCCACATTGGCCCAAGCGGCGGCCCAAGCGGCGGCCCAAGCGGCGGCCCAAGCGGCGGCCCAAGCGGAGGCCCAAGAGGCCGCGCCCGCCGCCACGCCGGATGCAGCGCCGGTCACGACCCCGGCGGACGACGCCGATCCGGTGGGGCGCGGGGCGTATCTGGCCACAGTGGGCAATTGCATGACGTGCCATACCCGACCCGGCGGGGAGCCTTTTGCCGGCGGTGTGCCGTTTCACACCGATTTCGGCACGATCTATTCCACCAATATCACGTCCGATCCCAAGGCCGGGATCGGCGCGTGGACCGAGGCCGAGTTCGCCCGCGCCATGCGGCAGGGCATCGCGGCCGACGGCACGCACCTCTATCCCGCCTTCCCCTACCCGTCCTTCGCGCGGATCACCGACGCCGACATGGCCGCGCTCTATGCCTACGTCAAAACCATCGCGCCGTCGTCCACTGCGCCGCCGGACAACGACATGGGCTTTCCCTTCAACCAGCGCGCCCTGATGTCGATCTGGAACACGCTGTTCATGAAAACCACCGTGTTCACGCCCAAGGCCGATCAATCGGCGGAATGGAACCGGGGCGCCTATTTGGTCGAGGGCCTCGCCCATTGCGGCGCGTGCCATACGCCGCGCAACGTCTTGGGCGCTGAGATCGCCGACCAGGCCTTGTCGGGCGGCGTGCTGATGGACGAGGTGCCGGACGGAAGCGTGCGGCGCTGGTCGGCGGTCAACCTGACTTCGGCCCAAAGCGGCCTCAAGGCCTGGTCCGTCGACGATCTGACGTCTTACCTCAAGACCGGCCACAGCAGCCGCGGCGCCACCAACGGGCCCATGAACGAGGTGACGTTCAACAGCACCATGAAGCTCTCCGCCGAGGATGTGCGGGCCATGGCGGTATATCTGAAAAGCCTACCGCCGATCGAGCACGCCAAACCCGCGACACCCGATCCCCAAACCATGCGGGCGGGCGAGACGCTTTATACGATTCACTGCGGCACCTGCCACTTGCCGACGGGCCTGGGCTCGAAGCCCGGCTCGGAGCTGGGCCCGCCGCTGGTGGGCAGCGCCATTGCCCAATCGCCCGATCCTTCGTCGATGATCAACCTGATCATTCACGGCGGGGACTTGCCCGCGCCGTTCCCGCCCAACAGCTGGCACAACATGAAAGCCTTTGGGAACATTCTCGACGACGACGAGATCGCCGCGGTCGCCACCTATGTGCGCATGAGTTGGGGCAATATCGGCGGACCCGTCACCGAGGCCGACGTCGCCCAGCAGCACCACTGAGCCGCTCCCGGATCGTTAGGCTGGCCTGGCCGCCCACGAATCGCAGTGACCGGCGGCGTTGACGGGGCCCAGGAAAATCTCGCACTTGCCGCAGCGTCCGCCGGCGGGATCGGCCGTGAAGAATCCGCAACCGGTGCAATTCTTGGCCGGGTCGGGGGCCTGCTCGACATAGTGGCTGGCCTGCCGCAGGCTGTTCTCGGAGAAGGTCAGGTTATTCGGCCCGGCGCAGGCTTCCACTTTAGGACCTTGATCGCAGGCCGCCAGTGCCGCCACGGCGACCGTGGCCGCCGACATCTCAAGCCCCCCGGTTAACAGCCTGCGACGTGAAAATTGGGTCATGGGCCCCTCCCGAAAAAAATGGAAACCGAGTGTGAGGGGCGCGGGCGTGGGCGACAACCCCTAAATCGCAGTCAGTTCCGCAGGCTGGGCACTCCAGTCGAGGCCGAATACCGACCACGCCAACATTTCGATCATCATGGGCCCGGCGAATATGCCATGCTGCGTCCGAGATTGATCTTGGGGGAGATCCGGATGCGACTGGGCGCTTTACTCGCCGCCATTGCGATTTCGACAACGGCCGTGGCGCAGGAGCAGAGCGTCGGCGACTGGCCCGCCTTCGGCAATGATCCCGGCGGCAGCCAGTCCTCGCCGCTGGCGCAAATCACGCCCGAAAACGTGAAGGGCCTCAAGCTGGCCTGGACCCATCGCTCGGGCGATGTCGCGGGGCGTGACAGCGACACCGGCGCCACGGCCCTGGAAGCCGTACCGATCCACGTCAACAACACGCTCTATTATTGCACGCCCTTCAACCGCGTCTTCGCCCTGGACCCCGCCACGGGCGAGGAAAAATGGGTCTTCGACCCTCATGCGCCGGGGCCCGACGGCAAGGCGCTCAGCGACAAGCCCCGCAAGGCGGGCATCTGCCGCAGCGTCGCCTACTGGCAAGCGGCCGAGCCGCAAGCGGGTGCGGCGTGCCAGAAGCGCATCTTCAAGGGCGACCTCGACGGCAAGGTCTATGCCATGGACGCCGATACCGGCGCTTCGTGCCAAGACTTTGGCGCGGGTGAGGGTCACCCCGGCTACGTCACCCATTTTGACTTCGAGGCCTACGGCACCAACGACACCTCGCGCGGCATGACCTCGGGCCCCCTTGTCATCGGCGACATCGTCGTGGCCGCGCAAGGAGCCCGGGATTCGATCTCGGACGCCAACAACGGCATCGTGCGCGCCTTCGACGTGCGCAGCGGCGAACTGAAATGGGAGTTCGATCCCATTCCGCGCGCCCATGCCCACGACACGGGCGCTGCCAACGTGTGGTCGACCATGAGCGCCGATCCCGCGCGCGGTCTGGTGTTCGTGCCCACCACCAGCCCCTCCAGCGATTACTTCGGCGGCAACCGCACCTTCGACATCCCCTACTCCGATGCCACCGTCGCCCTGTCGGCCGCCACGGGCCAGCCCGTGTGGCACTACCAGATCATCGACCACGATCTGTTCGACCACGACGTGCCGGGCCATCCGCTGCTGGTGACCATCACAAAGGACGGGCAAAAGCGCGACGTGGCGATTCAGCCGGCCAAGATCGGCAGCGTGTTCGTGTTGGACCGCGATACCGGCACGCCGCTGTTTCCGGTGGAGGATCGGCCGGTGCCGCAGTCGGACCTTCCCGGCGAGAAAACCGCCGCCACGCAACGCTTTCCGGTGCTGCCCGAGCCGATCTCGCGCCAGACGCTCAGCGAAGACGACATGTGGGGCCTCACACCCATCGACCGCGCGTGGTGCCAGACGCGCTTTCGTGAAATGCGCTACGAGGGTCATTACACGCCGCCGAGCGAGCGCGGCACGCTCATCTTTCCCTTCGGCGGCACCAACTGGGGCGGTGTGGCTTACGACGCCAAGACCAATCTGCTGATCGCCAAGGGCCAGAACATGGCCTTGCGCCTTAAAGTGACGAAGAAGGAACCGGAATCCGACCCGCCTTACCGCGTCGAGCCCGCGCTCTTTCTCTCGCCCCTGGGTGCACCCTGCACGCCGCCGCCCTTCGGCACGGTCTCGGCCGTCGACATGGACACCGGCAAGATCAAATGGCAGGTGCCCTTGGGTCAGGCCAAGTACCTCGGCATCACGGCGCCGAAATTTTTGGAGTGGGGCTCGCCCAACATCGGCGGGCCCATGGTCACGGGCGGCGGGCTGGTGTTCATCGCCGCGAGCCTGGACGCGAAACTGCGCGCGCTTGATGTCCAGACCGGCGAAGAACTTTGGCAGCACGGCCTGGCGGCGCCGGGCATGAGCGTGCCCATGACCTA
>JANRJL010000078.1:0-7041 GCA_033763995.1 Rhodospirillaceae bacterium
CTTCTGGGCCTGTTCGATCTGCTTCCAAATGGCGCCGAATTCCGCGTCGACCATGCCCTCGGGCACGGCGAAGCTGCTGGTGTCGGCGAGTTTATCCAACAGCGAGCGCTTCAAGCGCAGGCGCGAGACGCGGTCGTACTGAGCCTGCATCACTTCGCGCGTCTTGGCCTTGAGGCCGTCGACATTTTGCTCGCCCAGCTTCTTGGCGAGGTCGTCGTCGAGGTCCGGCGTTTCCGCCTCGCGCAATTCCTTGATGACGACGTCGAACGTGGCGTCCTTGCCCGCGATATCGGGCGCGCCGTAGTCGGCCGGGAACGTGACTTTCACGACGGCGCGGTCGCCGGCGATCACGCCGACGAGCTGCTCCTCGAACCCGGGAATGAACTGCCCCGAGCCCAGTTCCAGATAGGTGCCGAAGCCGGTGCCGCCCTCGAAGACTTCGCCGTTGATCTTGCCGAC
Source organism: Rhodospirillaceae bacterium (assembly GCA_033763995.1). Classification (GTDB taxonomy): domain Bacteria; phylum Pseudomonadota; class Alphaproteobacteria; order Rhodospirillales; family Rhodospirillaceae. The sequence continues at coordinate 460 of JANRJL010000078.1, forward strand.
GAAGTCGATGACCAGGACGTCGCCTTTTTTCGACTTGCGGTTTTCCGCCACGGCCTTGGTGGTGCGGTTGGACTGGCGGATATTTTCCAGGCCCTTGGCCAGGTCTTCGTCGGTGACCGTGGCGACCCATTTTTCCAGCTCGATCTTGCCGAAATCCGGCGCGGCGATTTCGGGCAACACCTCGACCTTCACGGCGAACTCCAGGTCCTTGCCCTCGGCGAAATTGACCAGTTCGACCTTGGGCTGCAGCGCGGGTTTCAGCGCCTTGTCCGTGATGACGCTTTGGGTGCCGTCATTGATGGTCTTGTCCAGCACCTCGCCCATGACCGATTGGCCGAAGCGCTTGCGCAGCAAGTTCATGGGGGCCTTGCCCGGGCGGAAGCCGGGCAAGCTCACCTGACGGCCGACCTCGGTCAGGCGCGCGGTGACGCGCTCCTCGATGGCGGCGGCCGCGATGACGACGTTGTATTCGCGCTTCAAACCCTGCGCCGTGGTTTCCGTGATCTGCATGGAACGCTCGTGCTCCCAAAAAAAATCGTTCTGTGTTGTCCTCAAACGGCCGACGCGACCGCCAGGCCGTCGCCGGTGACCGGCAAGCCGCCAAGGCCCGAAGCTCCAAGAAAAACCGAGGCGGGTGGTGCGGGTGAAGGGACTCGAACCCCTAAGGCCTTGCGGCCACTAGGACCTAAACCTAGCGTGTCTACCAGTTCCACCACACCCGCAGGGCTCTCGGGTGCGTCACCCGTCGGAATGCGGCCCACCGTTTAATCGGGGCCCGGGCATTAGACAAGACGCATCGCGCAGAATTCCTGGGTTTTCTTGGGCTTATCTCATCAGTTAGATTAGATTTTCTCCGTAACCTCCTCTGATAAAACAGATTTTATCGAGTTCGCGATGGCGCCGGGCAGGTCTTCGGCGATCAGCCCCTGGCCGAGGCGCTGACCGGCGTCGCCGTGCAGCCAAGCGGCCGCGCAGGCCGCCCACCATCCCGCCATGCCCTGGGCCACGAGACCGAGAATCACGCCCGCCAGCACGTCGCCCGACCCGGCGGTCGCCAGCCACGGCGGCGCGTTGGTGTTGATCACGGCCCGGCCGTCGGGGGCCGCGACCACCGTATCGGCGCCCTTGAACAGCACGGTCGCCCCCGTCGCCGAGGCCGCCAGCCGCGTGCGGGCGAGCTTGGAGCCCGCGCCCGGAAACAGCCGGTTGAACTCGGCCTCGTGGGGCGTGAGCACGGTGGGCGCGGTGCGCGCCCGCAAGGCCTCGCGCAACAACGACGGATCGCCGGCAAAGCTGGTCAAGGCATCGGCATCCAAGACGACCGCCCGGTCGGTGCCGAGCAGCTTGAGCACCGTGTGACAGGTGGCCGCGCCGACGCCGAAGCCGGGGCCGATCAACACCGCGTTGCGCCGCTTGTCGGCCAGAATCCCCTCGATCGCGTTGGGCGCGTCGCAGGCAACGACAAACGCACCGGGCTGGGCGACGGCATACACCGCGGCGGCGGCGGCCGGCACCGCCAGCGTCAGCAGCCCCGCCCCGGCCCGGCGCGCGGCTTCGGCGGCCAAGCGCGCCGCCCCCGTGTCGGGACCGCCGAACACCACCGCATGGCCGCGTTTGTGCTTGTGCGATTCGGCCAGGGGGCGCGGCAAGGTCCATAAGCTCGGGTCGTTGCGCCAGGTTTGCGGCTGGATGCCGTCCAGCACCGAGTCCGGGATGCCGATATCGGCCACCACCACTTGGCCGCACAGGCCGCGCCCGGGATAAAGCAGATGCGCGGGCTTGGGCCGGAAGAACGTGACGGTGAGCGCGCATTGCGGCGCGCTGCCCGCGGCGGCAACGCCCGGGCCCGCCGCCGCCGTCGGCATGATGAGCCCGGTGTCGCCGTGAACGCCGCTGGGCACATCGACGGCGATACAGGTGAGCTTGTCGGCGTTGATGCGCGCGACGGCCTGGGCGGCGGCACCGCCGAGGCCCCGGGTCAGCCCCGCGCCGAACAAGGCATCGACCACCAAGGGACGCCGATCAAATAGTGCATTGTCGAGGGAAGCGACGGCCCCGCCCGCCTCGATCCACCGCCGGGCGTTGACGGCCGCATCGCCGTTGAGCGCGCTCACCTCGCCCAGCAACGCCGCACGCACGGGCCAACCGGCTTGATGCAACAGCCGCGCCACCACGAAGCCGTCGCCGCCGTTGTTGCCGGGCCCGCACAAGATCAAGGCGTGTTGTCTCGGCCAGCGTTTCTGGATTTCACGCGCGATGGCACGTCCGGCGGCTTCCATCAGCGCGAGACTCGAAATACCCGCCGCCACGGCGGCGCGGTCGGCGGCCTGCATCTGCGCCACCGAGAGGAGCGCGGCGCTATCCGTGGCGATGGGTCGAGTGCTGGTCATTACATTGCCCGCTATGTATATCGATCCCGCAGGTGTGCCATGCCGCTAGTGGAGCGGATTTGACATTCGCCGCTGTGGTTGCGACGAGATTGCAAAGCGAATGTCAAATCCGAAGCTCCACTAGAAACATATGGTTTCGAGCGGTCCTTTGATTCTAACATTCGCAAGCCAGCCCAAAGAACCGGGAAGCGAATGTTAGAATCGGACCGCTCGCGCGGTTCCAAGGCGCGACGGCCTTGGCTAGACATACGACATCTTTTATCCGATCTGCTTTTACCCGATCTGTCCGTCCGCGGGCAGACGGAGTCCGTGGGAGTTTTCTGGTCGTGCACGTCGTGGTCCTGGGCGCCGGAGTGGTGGGTACGACCACGGCCTTGATGCTGGCCGAGGACGGCCACCGGGTCACGGTCGTCGACCGCCAGCCGGGGCCCGGCCTGGAAACCAGCTTCGCCAACGGCGCGCAAATCTCGGCTTGCCACGCCAAGCCGTGGGCCGCGCCGGGCATGCCCTGGCAAGCGGCCAAGTGGATGTTCCAGCCCGACGCGCCCTTGCGCTTCAAGCCCTGGCGCTGGGACCCGCCCTTGTGGTCGTGGGGCCTGAAGTTTCTCGCCAACTGCACAACCAACCGCGCGCGCATCAACATGGACCGCACGCTTCGGGTGGCCTTGTACAGCCGCGCGGTCATGGGCGCCATGCGCCAGCGCTTGCCGCTGAGTTACAGCCAAGTCCTGCAAGGCATCCTGCACATCTACCGCACGCCGGCGGAATTCGAGGACGGCAAGCGCAACGCCGATCAACTGGCCGCGCTGGGCCTGCCGCAAGATGTGCTCACGCCCGCGCAATGTGTGAGTCTCGAACCGGCGCTGGCCCACGCCGCGAAGCATGACCTCGTCGGCGGCCTCATGAGCCCCGCCGACGAAAGCGGCGACGCCAAAGTCTGGAGCGACGAGATGACGCGTCTGGCCGCGGCCAAGGGCGCGGTGTTTCGCTGGGGCGAAACGGTGATCCGCATCGAGGCGCGTCATCGCGCCATCGACCGCGTCGTCACGGACAAGGGCGAGATCGCCGCCGATGCCTTCGTGCTGGCCTTGGGCAGCTACAGCCCCATGCTCGCGCGCGACTTGGGCCTCAGGCTGCCGATCTATCCGGCCAAGGGCTACTCCATCAGCGTGGAGATCGACGACCCCGCCGCCGCGCCCACCATCAGCGTCACCGACGAAACGCGGTTCATGGTGTTCTCGCGCCTGGGCAACGTCATGCGCGTGGCGGGCACCGCCGAGCTGACGGGCTGGGACACGGGCCTCGACCCGGTGCGCGTGGAGCCCCTGGTGCGAAATGCCAAAACGCTGTTCCCCACGGCGTCGCGCTATGGCGAGTTGAACCCCTGGTGCGGCCTGCGCCCGGCCACGCCCGATTCCGTGCCGCTCTTGGGCGCCACGCCCATCGCGAACCTGCTGCTCAACACCGGCCACGGCACCCTGGGCTGGACCATGGCGGCGGGCAGTGCGCGCGTCATCGCCGACCTCATCGCCGGGCGCAAACCCGAGATCGACCTGACCGGCTTGGGCCTGGAGAGGTTCTGAGAAACCTGGGTTTATCGCGACTCGACACGCGATTGGAGTTGGGATTCCGAGGCGCGACGTGGATATGCTCGGTGCGCCTGATCCGCGCGCGAATAGTTTGCGCGGCGCTCCTGTTCGCCTGAAATCGTTTTCCAAGATCGCGCGGGCGATGCCGCCTGGCGATTCGGTTGGACCGGCACACGGCGTCGTTAAAAAATCGGGTGTCACCCTGGGACTTGTTCCCAGGATCCAGAGTTTGGGACCGCCTTGCCATGCGGCCGCCCCGGTTTTCTCGGCGTATTTCGCGCCTCGCGACCCTGGGTCCTGCGGACGAGCCGCAGGACGACAGCGGGTGGTGAATTCCAAAGGTGGTTCAAACGCAAACTTTCGTTGTGCGTCGTAAGCGCCCGTTGTTCGTGCGCGATGCGCGCAACGGTTGTTCATGACACCTGTTATCCCTGTTATTTCAGGGGGCCCCACACGGGAACAGGCTTGGGCGCGGCTAAGCCTTTGGCCGAAAACGAATCTCGAAAGACCCTGATTCGATATCAGGTGAGTCATGGCTCAGCTAACTCCTTGAATTCTCGCATCACAATTGTGGCAGCGTGCACCAGCGCGGCATTTGCGCTGCCAGACCGAACAGGCGCGGCTAAAGCCGCGCGTTCAGCGCCCGCTAACGCGGGCCAAAACCAATTTTACACCCGATCGGGAGTTAGACGAAGCAAACGCGGAGTTATCCGCACTATTCACATCTAATGCAGCGCGCGAGGTTCTGCAGATCAATCACCCTGTCCTGCAAAGCGCATTGACGCGCGGCTTTTTCGCCATTATATAACTAAGTAGAAATATATCTTAAAGGCGATATATGAGCTCTCATGCCGCCCGCTTGAACTTGGTTTTCAGCGCCTTGGCCGACCCCACGCGCCGCGCCATTCTGGCACGCGTCGCGCGCAGCGAGGCCACGGTGAACGAACTTGTGGAGCCGTTCAGACTGACGCAACCGGCGATTTCGAAGCATCTGAAAGTGCTGGAGACGGCGGGCCTGATTTCGAGAGGGCGCGAAGCCCAAACGCGTCCGGTGCGCCTAACCGCCGCGCCGCTCGCCGAAGTTGAGACGTGGCTGGGCGACTTCCGACGCTTCTGGGAACAGAGGTTCGACCGTCTGGAGAGTTATGTCGAAGAAATGAAGAACAAGGAGAAGAGCCGTGATCGCAGAATCAAAAACCCCAAGCGCACCAGAGGCTGATCGCGAATTCGTCATTACCCGTGTGTTCAATGCACCAGCACGGATCGTCTTTGAAGCATGGACCAAACCGGAGCATATCAAGAGGTGGTTTGGTCCGGTCGGTTATCCCGTCACCACTGCGGACATGGATTTTCGCGTCGGCGGCAAGTTTCGCTTTGTAATGACCGGGCCCGACGGCAAAGAAGGCCCGCCGTTCGGCGGCGAATACCTGGAGATCGTTCCCGACCGCAAGATCGTCCTGACCGATGCGTTCGAGGAACCGGGTTCGCCCGTCATGATCTTCACCGTCACCTTCGATGAGAAAGACGGCAAGACCACTCAGACTTGGCGTGTCGTGTTCCCAACAGCAGACGTGCTCAAGAGCTATCGTGAGATGGGCATGGTCGAAGGCATCAATTCCGGTTTGGATCAACTCGAGGATCTGGTGAAAGTTATCCGCTAATCTCTCCCAGGCTTTAAACGCGGAGGTTATCCGCACTATTCACATCTGATTCGATTCGTCACGGCTGGCGCGCGTAACTCACCGTCAGCATTTCCCACTGATGGCCGTCGGGCGCGTTCCAATAGACGATGCGGCCGCCGTGCCGGGTGTTGACCTTCAAGTCCACCTCGCCGTGGACGTCGCTGCGGAACGGAATTCCGGCGGCCGTGATGCGACCGAGAATGGCGTCGAACTCCGCTTCGCTCACGCGGAAGCAATAGTGGATCAACGGAAACGGCTCGGCCCACTCGTCGAAGTCGAGCGTCAGGCCGTCGTTGACGAAGACCGGGCAGAACGGACCCACGCCGGTTTCCGACCACGGCACGCCCAAAAGCTCGGCGAGTAGCTTGGCCGACGCCGCCTTGTTGCGCGCGGGGACCAATACGTGATCGAGCGCGATCATCTTCACCGCTTCGTCTTCGGCGGGGCCTTGGGCGCGCTCGCGGGTTTGGCGGGCGGCTTCGGCCCGGCCTTGGGCGCGCCGTAACCGTAGCCGCAATCGCATTTCGACGACGGCATCGCCACCTTGGCGATCAGCGGCGAGCCCTTCACCGAGGGATCGCTGGGTTCCCATTTGAATTCCGCGCCGCACTTGCCGCAGGTCTGGCGGCGCGGGAATTGCGGCTGCGTGTCGACTTGATCCTTGGGCATCGTGGTCTCCCGCGCGTTCAACAAACTAGTGTCGCGATTACGAAGTTCGTTCGATTACCCGGCTAGCACTTTAACGAACTTCGGAATCAAAGCGACACTAGAACACAATGAATCTAGCACTTTGCTGAAAAACCCACTGGCGTTGTTGTCGATAAGATGATTCGATTCACGCGTTGAGTCCATGGGGTGTGGGATGCGCGGGTCGTTTCAAGATCAAGGTGGGTTGTTTTCATATGTTTCGCCGGAGAGCCG
>JANRJL010000081.1:0-47776 GCA_033763995.1 Rhodospirillaceae bacterium
TAGCGCACCCCGACCCCACGGCGGGGCGCAAGAGCGGGCTGTTGCTGCCGCTGATCAGCGGCGGGCGAAACCTGGGCCTGTCCTACGCGCAGCCCTATTACATCAACATCGCGCCCGACCGCGACGCCACGCTGTCGCCGCTGATCACCACCAGCGCCGGCAAGGGTCTGACGGCGGAGTATCGCCAGCGCTTCCGCAGCGGCGAGTTGCGCATGTTCGGCAGCGCCGTGGGCGACGATGCCGACGCGACGCAGGACGCGCGCGGTCACATTCGGGCGCTGGCGCGCTGGGACATGGACGACAAATGGCGCAGCGGGGCGGACATTCATTTGGCCTCGGACCGCACCTATTTGCGCCGCTATAACTTCGACGCGCCGACGTGGCTCACGACCAAGGCCTTCGCCGAGCGCTTCTCGCGGCGGTCCTATTTCTCGGCCAATGCCTATTACTTCCAACGTCAGCGCCGCGCCACGGTGCCCGGCACGACCCCGATCGTGGCCCCGCTGCTGCAGTACAGCTACGTGGGCGATCAAAGCGGCCGCGGCGGGTACTTCACGGCCGACGCCAACGCCATGGTGCTGGTGCGCGAGGACGGCACCGACAGCAACCGGGCCTCGGCCACGGTGGGCTGGCATCTGCCTTTCACCAGCCCCTTGGGCGACATCTACACCCTGCGCGCCACGCTGCGCGGCGACGGCTATTACGTGCGTGATGCCGTGCGCGCGAGCCGCGCCGACACGTTCACCGGCACAACAGGTCGTGTGGTGCCGGAAGCGTCGCTGGAATGGCGCTTTCCGTTGGTGCGCAACGACGGCGGGGCCAGCCAGACCCTGGAGCCCATCGTCATGGGCGTCATCAGCCCCCTCGGCCAGAACCCCGAGGGCATCCCCAACGAGGACAGCCGCGATTTCGAGTTCGACGATTCCAACCTGTTCGACACCCAGCGCTTCACGGGCTACGACCGCGTCGAGGGCGGCGCGCGGATCAATTACGGCCTGCGCTGGGCGGCCTACGGCGCGCGCGGCGGCGCGGTGTCGGCGTTCATCGGGCAAAGTTATCGCTTCGAACGCGACAGCGTGTTCGCGCCGCTGTCGGGCCTCGACGGGCGCTTGTCCGACATCGTCGGGCGTGCGGATTTGAGCCCCAACCCCTACATCAACCTGCTCTACCGGGTGCGCCTGGACAAAGACAGCCTGAGCGCGCGGCGCAACGAACTGGCCCTGGGCCTGGGCCCCGAGATCGCGCGGCTCGGCGTCAGTTACACCTTCATCAAGCAGGGCGATCCGGGCAACCCGACGGCGGGCGAACGCGAAGAACTGTTCGCCTCGGCCTCGACGCGGCTGTCGCGCTTTTGGAGCTTGAATGCCAGCCATCGCGAGGATTTGAGCCCCGGCGGCGGGCGCATCCGCACCGCCGTGGGCTTTACTTACGAGGACGAATGCTTCGTCTTCGGCTTGGACGTGGCCGACGACAACACCGAAGACCGCGACTTCAAGCGCGGCGTATCAGTCATGCTACGATTTAACTTGAAAACCATCGGCGATATCCGCTTCAACACCGACGTCGGCGCGCAACAGTAGGAGCGATGGACATGATCCGCGCGAGTGTGATGGTGGCGGCGGGACTGTGGGCGTCCATGGCGCTGGCGCAGCCCTCGGCGTTGTTCTCGCCCGATCCGGTGGCCATCACCGACGAGGCCAACCGCTACTTCAGCGGCATCGGCGTGGTCCAGGACGATGAGCGGGCCGCGACGCTGTACCGCGAGGCCGCCGAGAAGGGCTACGCCCGGGCGCAACACAATTTGGGCGTCATGTATGCCGAGGGCCGCGGCGTCGTTCGCGACATGACGCTCGCCATCGAGTGGTACCGCAAGGCGGTGGCGCAGGCTTACGTGCCGGCCATGACCAGCTTGGGGATAGCCTACGCCGAGGGCCGCGGTGTCGCCGCCGATCCGGCCACGGCCGCGCGACTGCTGCAGATGGCCGCCGACGCCGGCGACAGGCGCGCCAAGGAATTCCTGCTGAGTTCCGGTTTGGCGCGCCGCTAGCGTGGCTCCGGCGCGCGGGTTCTAAAAAAGACAAGCGAAATCAAAGCTTTATTGGCGCTTTCGGCGTCTGGTTTTCGCCATGGTTCGTCTCTATGTTAGCGCCGCCTCGGCTCTGCCCACACCTCGGAAGGGCAAGCCGAGCGTTAATTGGAAAAGGTTTCCTCCTTCGATGACACGTGTGGTTTCACATCTGGGGCGCGTCGCGCTGGTGATCTGTTTGGGCGTGCTGGGACTGACGGCGCCTGCGGGTGCGCAGCAAAACGCCATGGGCATCGCCGCCGTGGTCAACGAGGACGTCATCACGGTATTCGACGTGCAGTCGCGTTTGGGCATGTTCGTGGCTACCGCCGGCATCGAGAACACGCCCGAGAATCAGCGCCGCATTTTGCCGCAGGTGATTCAAAGCCTGATCGAGGAACGCCTGAAGCTGCAGGAGGCCAAGCGGCTCAAGATCACGACCACGGAACCGGAAGTGCGCAACGCCGTGGACATGATCGAGAATCAAAACGGCATGCAGCCCGGCTCCTTCCGCAAGTTGTTCGGCGAGCGCGGCCTGGACATGGGCACGCTCTACGGCCAGATCGAGGCCGACGTGGCCTGGGTCAAGGTCGTGCGCCAGGAGTTGCGCCGCAACGTCGTGATCGCCCCCGAGGAAGTCAAAAACGTGCTCGACCGGCTGAAGGCCAACCAGGGCAGGCCCGAGCATCTGCTCTCGGAGATTTTCCTGCCGGTCAACGCCACCACGACCGATGGCGACGTGCGCCAAATCGCCGATCAGTTGGTCGAGCAAGCCCGCTCCGGCACGCCGTTTCCGGCCCTGGCCCAGCAGTTCTCGCAAAGTCCCACGGCCGCCGTGGGCGGTGACCTCGGGTGGGTGCTGCAGGGCGAGTTGGAGGACGAACTCGACCGCGCCGTGGCCGGCATGGAGCCCAACGAGATTTCCGATCCGATCCGGTCCTCTACCGGCTATCACGTGCTCGCCCTGCGCGGACGGCGCGAGGCGGGCGCACCCGATCCGCTGATGGCGGTGGTGACCCTGAGCCAGATCTATCTGCCCACGCTGGGCGCGCGGGCGCTGGACGCGGGGCAACTGGCGAGCGCCACAAATGCCATCGTCGGCCAAGTCAACAGCTGCGCGCAGATGAATGAGTTGGCCAAGCGCGTCGGCGGACCCGGCTCGGGCCCCATCGAGGCCGTGCGTGTCGGCGGTCTGCCGCCCGCGGTGCGCGATGCCGTGGCCCAACTGCCCCTCAACCGGCTGAGCCAGCCCTTGGAGATCACCGGCGCGCGCCTGTTCGTCATGGTGTGCACCCGCCAGCAGGACAGCGGCCTGCCCGACGAGGAACAGGTGCAAGCCAAACTGGAAAACGACAAGCTGGAAAACCTCGCGCGCCAGAAATTGCGCGACCTGCGCCGCCAAGCCATCATCGACATTCGAATCTAGTTTTCGCCGTCAACCGAGGGGCCATCATCAACGTGCCCGCACCGCGTCCCATCGCCGTCACCATGGGCGAGCCCGCCGGCATCGGCGGCGAGATCGCGTTGAAGGCCTGGCGGGCGCGCCGCGCCGACACGCCGGTGTTTTTCATGATCGACAGCGAGGCGCGGCTCACGGCGGTGGCCCGGGTGCTCGGCCTTGACGTGCCGGTCCAGGCCATCGCCGCGCCCGAGCAGGCGGCCAAAGCCTTCGCCACGGCCTTGCCCGTGCTCGAGATACCAGAGACCCGCGACATGACCGCATCGCTCGGCCGCCTCGATACCGCCAACGCCAAGGCCGTGATCGCGTCCATCGACAAGGCGGTGGAGCTGGTCAAAAACGGCACGGCCGCGGCCATGGTCACCAACCCTATCCAAAAAGCCTCGTTGCAACGCGCCGGCTTCAAGTTTCCCGGGCACACCGAATATTTGGGCCATCTCGCCGGCGGCGCGCGCACGGTGATGATGCTGACGGTGGAGCGCGCGAAGCCGCCCCTGCGCGTGGTGCCGGTGACGGTGCATGAACCTTTGCGCGCGGTGGCCGCCAAACTGTCCACCGAATCCATTGTTTATTGTGCGCGCGTCACGGCCGTAGCGCTCACGGCCGACTTCGGCATCGCGCGCCCGCGCCTGGCCGTGGCGGGGCTCAACCCCCACGCGGGCGAGGACGGCAAGATCGGCGACGAGGAAATTCGCGTCATCGCCCCGGCCGTCGCGGCGCTGAAGGCCGCGGGCCTCGATGTCAGCGGTCCGGCCCCCGCCGACACGCTGTTTCATGCCGCCGCGCGCGCCGGTTACGACGCCGTGATCTGCATGTACCACGACCAGGCCCTGGTGCCGCTCAAGACCATCGACTTCGCCGGCGGCGTCAACGTCACCTTGGGACTTCCGTTCGTGCGCACCTCGCCCGATCACGGCACGGCGCTGGACATCGCCGCTCGAGGTGTTGCGGATGCCACCAGCTTCACGGCGGCCCTTGAGTTGGCGGCGCGCTTGGCGGCCCGGCGCGGCGCATGAGCGAACTGCCGCCGCTGCGGGACGCCATGGCGCGGGTGGGTCTGCGCGCCGACAAACGCCTGGGCCAGCACTTCCTGCTGGACCTCAACCTCACCGCCAAGATCGCCCGCGCCGCCGGCAACCTGCGCACCGGCACCACCATCGAGGTCGGCCCCGGCCCCGGCGGCTTGACCCGCGCCTTGCTGGCGGCGGGCGCGCGGGTCATCGCCGTGGAGCGCGACGAACGCTGCCGCCCGCTCATGGACGATCTGGCAGCCGCGTATCCCGGCAAGCTCTCGGTCATTTGGGCCGATGCCCTGGCGGTGGACGCGCACACCTTGGGCGAGGCGCCCCGGCGCATCGTGGCCAACCTGCCCTACAATGTCGGCACCGAGTTGTTGATTGGCTGGCTCGACCATGCGGCGGCCTTCGAGTCGTTCACGCTGATGTTTCAGCGCGAGGTGGGCGAGCGCCTGACCGCGCACCCGGGCACGAAAAGCTACGGCCGGCTCAGCGTCCTGGCCCAATGGCTGTGCACCGTGGAGCCGGCGTTCACTATCGGCGCCAAGGCCTTCACGCCCCCGCCGCAGGTGGACTCGGTGGTCTTGCGCCTGGTGCCCCGCCCGCAACCCCTGGCGCCCGCGGCGAAGAATTGCCTCGAGCGCGTCACGGCCGCGGCCTTCGGCCAACGGCGCAAGATGCTGCGCCAAAGCCTCAAGAGCCTCGCCAAGGACTCAGGCTTCATGGACGGCGCGGATTTCTGCGCCAGCGCCAACATCGATGCCGAACTTCGCGCGGAGAATTTGTCGGTGGAACAGTTTTGCGCTCTGGCGCGCTTAGCGGAGCGGGCCTAGAGTCTGGTCCGATTGAATTGCGTGACCAGTGCGCGACAGCCTCTCATTTTTGGTCGCATTTTCCACGCCAACCGCTTCACACTTGTCGGGAAAATGCTCTAACCCGCGCCGCGCATGCCCTTGACGAAGTCGCCCAGGCCGATTTGCCGCGCGCGCTTCAAGCGCTCGGCGCTGAGGATGGTGCGCACCTGCGCGATGCTGTGGTCGATATCGGTGTTGATGACGATGTAGTCGTATTCGGGCCAATGGCTCATCTCGTCCGACGCCCGCGCCATGCGCTTGCGCACGATCTCGTCGGAATCCTGCGCCCGGCCCCGCAGGCGGCTTTCGAGTTCGGCCAGGGACGGCGGCAAGATGAAGATGCTGACCAGATCGTCGCGCGCGGACTCGCGCAGTTGTTGCGTGCCTTGCCAGTCGATGTCGAACAGCACGTCGCGGCCGGCGCTGAGTTGCGATTCGACGTGGCGGCGCGGCGTGCCGTAGAAGTTGTCGAACACACGGGCGTTTTCGAGAAACTCCCCGGCCGCCTTCATGCGCTGGAACTCGGCTTCGGACACGAAGTAGTAATGCACGCCGTCCTGCTCGCCCGGACGCGGCGGGCGGGTCGTGGCCGAGACCGACAGCACCAGGTTCGGCTCCAGCTTGAGAAGTGCCCGCGAAATGGTGGTCTTGCCCGCGCCCGAGGGCGAGGACAGCACCAGCATCAAACCGCGGTGGGAGAGCGTTGCAACCTTCACGGAACCGGGACTTTCACGACCTACTCGATATTCTGGATTTGCTCGCGGATTTGATCAATCGTCGCCTTGAGGTCAAGACCGATGCGGGTCAAATCCACGTCGGGTGATTTGGAACACAAGGTGTTGGCCTCGCGGTTGAGTTCCTGGGTCAGGAAGTCGAGGCGCCGGCCGCAGGGCCCGCCCGCCGCCAGCAGTTCGCGCGCCTGTTCGATGTGGGCGCCCAAACGGTCGATTTCCTCGCGGATGTCGCTTTTGACCACCAGCAACGCCACCTCTTGCGCCATGCGTTCGGGCGTGACCGGCGTGGGGCCGCCGGCGATTTCGGCCAGTTGGCGCTCCAACCGCGCCTTGATGGCGTCGGGCTGCGCGGCCGCCGAGGCGACGGCGGCGCGCACCAGCTCGGCGACGCGGTCGACATGGGCATGCAGCAGGGCGGCGAGCCGCGCACCTTCGCCTTCGCGCGCCTTGGTCAAGCCGGCGAGCGCGCCGCGCAGCGAGGTCAACAGGACTTGGTCGCGTTCGGCCAAAGCGGCGGCATCCAGCAACGGCTCGATGGGTTCGATCACGCCCTTCACGCTCATCAATCCGTCGAGGCTGGCGGTGCCGATGCCCGTGGGCAGATGCTGCGCCTTGTGCGCGGCCATGGCGATGAGCTTGTCGAGCAGCTCCTCGTTGACGCGCACGCCGAGATTGGACCCCTCGCCGACCAGCGCCAGGGATAGCGACACCGACCCACGCGAGAAGGTCTCGGTGGCGAGCTTGCGGATGGGCAGATCGAGGGAGTCAAAGCCCGGCGGCAGGCGCAGGCGCAGGTCGAGGCCCTTGCCGTTGACGCTGCGCGCTTCCCACGCCCACGACAACGCCACGGGCGTGCGCATTTGGCCGTCGGCCCGGGCGTACCCGGTCATGCTGGCGATGGGCCGGCCGGCCATGCGATTGCGTCCCCTGATGAACCCTGGAGACGTTATATCGGCGTGCGGCCCCGTTGCCTAGCGTATGGGGGCGCAGGGCCTACATCATCAGGCCGCGAAAGTCCGCGACAAAGCGATGGAAATCGCCGGGTGGCAGCGGCTTGGACACCAGGTAGCCCTGGATCTCGTCGCAGCCGCGTTCTTTCAAGAACCGCGCCTGGGACTCGGTTTCCACGCCTTCGGCGATGACTTTGAGGCCCAAGCTTTGGCCCAGGCCCAAGACCGCCTCGACGATTTTCTCGTCGTCGCGCTTCTGGCCGATGCCCGAGACGAAGGAGCCGTCGACCTTGAGCCGGCGCACGGGGAAAGACCGCAGGTTCGACAGCGACGAGTAGCCCGTGCCGAAGTCGTCCATGGACAGGCTCACCCCCGAGTCCGACAGCCGCCCGAAGTTCTCGCGCACCTTGCCGGTGCGCTCCATGGCCACGGTCTCGGTGATCTCGACGTCGATGGCGTCGGTCGACAGGCCGCTGTTGCGCAACATCTCCATGACGTGATCGTGCAAATTGCTGCGGCGGAACTGCACGCCCGAGACGTTGAAACCCAACTGCAGCTTCTGCAAGCCGACGTCTTGCCAGGCGCGGCTTTGGCGGCAAATCTCGCCCACGATCCAGTCGCCGATGCTCAAGATCAAATCCGAGGATTCGGCGATGGGGATGAAGTCGTTGGGCGGAATGACGCCGCGCTTGGGATGCGTCCAGCGAATCAACGCCTCCGCGCCGATGACTTGACCGGTGGCAAGGTCGACCTGGGGCTGATAGGCCATCCACAACTCGCCGCGCTCCAGCGCGTGGCGAAGTTCCTCCTCGAGGCTCAGCCGCTTGCGGATATCGGCGTCGCGATCGAAGTAGCACAGCGCGTGACGTCCCTGGGACTTGGCCTGATACATGGCCAATTCCGCCTCGGCGAGCAGGCGCGCGGGCTCCACGTCGTCCTTGGGATACATGGCGACCCCGGCCGAGGCGCCGGTCTTGATGGTGTGACCGTCGAGATCCACCGGCTCCCACAAGGCATCGAACAAGCGGCGCATGGTGGCGTTGGCCGCGCCCATGTCGCGCACGCCTTCCAGCACGATGCCAAATTCATCGCCGCCCAGACGCGCCAGCGTGTCGGTGGTGCGCAGCAGATGCAGCAGCCGATCCTTGGCCGCGATCAACAGACCGTCGCCGACGGAGTGGCCGTAGCTCGAGTTGACGAACTTGAAGTTATCGAGGTCCAGCAGCATCACGGCCAGCATCTCGCCCGCGCGCTTGGCGCGCGCGACCGCCGAGCCCAGGCGCTCCATGAACAGCGTGCGGTTGGGCAGGTTGGTCAGCGTGTCGTACTGGGCCAGGCGCACCAGTTCGTCCTGGGCCTTGAGGCGTTCGGAGATGTCTTCCTGGATCGACACGTATTGCGTGATCCGCCCCGCCGCGTCGCGCACTGGCGTGATGGTTTGCTCGGCGGTGTAAAGCCGGCCATCCTTGTGGCGATTGATGATGCGCCCGCGCCAAACTTCGCCGCGGCGAATTTGCGACCACATGTCGCGGAAGAAGTCTGGGGCGTGGCGGCCCGACTGCAAAATCGTCGCCGGCTGGCCGATGAGGTCCGCCGCCGGATAACCCGACATGGTCGTCATGGCCTCGTTGGCCCAGGTGACAATGCCCTTGGTGTCGGTGATGAAAATGCCGTTGGCGACCGCTTCCATGGCCTGGGTGCGCAAGGTCAGCGCCGTTTCGGCGTCGCGCACCTGGGTCATGTCGTGCAGCGTCACCAACGTCGCGTCCTCGCCGTGCCAGGAGATGGGCGCGGTGCGCATTTCGACGAAGGCCAGTTTGTTGGCGGTCATCAACTCGATGGAGGTGGCGTTACCTTCCGCGCCGAAGGGCAGGCCGAAATCCTGTCCCTGCAGCGCCTGCGACGTGGTGCCCAGCAAGGTGGCGGCGGCGGGGTTGGAAAAGACGATGCAGCCCTGGTGATCGATGACGATCAGGCCGTCGGCGGCTTGCTCGACCGCCCGGTAATAGAGCGGAAAACCGTCGGCCAGTTCCTTGTCCAGCGTCATGCGCTGGGCCTGGTCGACCAGGATCACGAGCGAGAGATGCTCGTCGTCCGCGGCCGTGGCGCGGTGAACCGGAATCACGGTGGCGTCGCTGAGGGTGGTTTCGCCCGAGGGTTTCTGCGCCATGAACTCGCCCTGCCAGGTCTTGGCCTCGGCCATGGCGGCGGCGAGATCGACCCAGGCCGAGTCGCCGACCGTGGCGGGGCCCAGCAGGCGTTGACTGTCCTGGGCGGCCCTGGAGTCGAGTCCCAAGAGGTCCAGGCAGGCCTCGTTGGCCCACACGCAGCGGCCCTGCGGATCGGTCACGGCGATGGCGGTCGCCGAGCGCTCGAACATGGCGGAAACCATGCGGCGGCGGGCGTTTTGCGGGAAAATTTCGGCAAAGCTGGTGGTTGCGGTTGCGATCATCGGCCTGTCCCTCTTCCAGGTGACGGCTGTGGATAAGTCCGTTCCGGATCACCCACCGCCTTCTCGCTCTCGTTTTTAGTAGCTATTGTTTTGATTCGAAACTATAAGGTTGGCACTACCCGGTCAACCTGATTCGAGGGCCGGGATCTAAAGTTCAAACACGGACGCGATAACGAAGGGTCTGAGCCATGGGCCATATCTTGGTGATCGACGACGATGCCGGCGTGCGCGACACCTTCGCGCTGACATTGGAAGCCTGCGGCCATAGCGTCACCACCGTGAGCGGCGGGATGGCGGGCCTCAATGCGGCGCGGGCGGCCGAGCCGGATTTGGTGTTTCTCGACCTGAAAATGCCCGGCATGAGCGGGGTGGAAACCCTGCGCGGGCTTCACGGCATCTGTCCGGCGACGCCCGTCTACATCGTCACGGCGTTCTATGAAGAGTTCATGTCGCCGCTGCGCGAGCTGCAGGGCGAGGGCATTTCCTTCGATATCGCGCGCAAGCCCCTGGGCCTGGCCGAGATTCGCACCATCGCCGATGCCATGTTGGCGGCGCGAAAGCGTCAGGCCCCGGTGATCGTGGCGGAGGGCGCGTCATGACCGCCATGTTCTCGCGCGTGCCCAAGGTGGCGCTGAAACTGTTCGTGGCCGGCGCCACGCCCAGCGCCGAGCGCGCCAAGTCGGCCTTGAGCGCGGTGTGCGAGCAGATTCGCGCCCGCGATCCGGCCTGCCGCGTCGACCTCGAGGTTCACGACGTCTTGGACGATCCCGACGCCGCCGTGCTCAATAACGTGTTCGCCACGCCCACCGTGATTCGGGTCACGCCCGGGCCCACGCGGCGGCTGTTCGGCGATCTCTCGTCGCCGGAAATGGTGATGATCGGATTGCAATTGGCGGCGGAGCCGGTCAGCGCCTAATCGCGTTCCGCACCTTCAATCGAGTTGATTTACCGCACCCCTTCTCCCAGCATGCACGTTTCAGCGTTCATGCAGCGGAGCATCTAGCGTGACTCATATTTTGATCACCGGCGCATCGTCGGGCATCGGCGAGGCCCTGGCGGAACGTTATGCCGCGCCCGGGATCACCCTCAGCCTGATCGGCCGCGATCCCGCACGCACCGATGACGTGGCGCGCCGTTGCGAAGCGCGCGGCGCGCGCGTTGCCGCCGTCTGCATCGACGTGGAGGATTCCGCTTCGCTCGCCGCGTGGATCAGCGCGCGCGACGGCTTGGAAGCCCTCGATCTGGTCGTCGCCAATGCGGGCATTTCGGCGGGCACCGGCGGCGGTGGGGAAAGCGCCGAACAAACCCGGCGCATCTTCGCCGTCAACGTGACCGGTGTGTTCAACACCGTCTTGCCCGCCATCGACGTGATGCGCCCGCGACGGCGCGGTCAGATCGCGATCATGAGTTCGGTGGCGGGTTTTCGCGGGCTGCGCAGCGCGCCCGCCTATTGCGCTTCCAAGGCCGCGGTGCGGGTGTGGGGCGAGGGTTTGCGCGGCATGCTCGCCCCCGACAACATCTCCGTCTCGGTGATCTGCCCGGGATTCGTCGAAAGCCGCATGACCGCCGTGAACTGCTTTCACATGCCGTTCCTGATGGACACACCGCGCGCGGCGGCCATCATCGCGCGCGGGCTTGCCGCCCGGCGCGGACGTATTTCGTTTCCATGGCCCATGGCGGCCTTGACTTGGATGCTGGCCGCGCTGCCCGATGCCATCGCGGGTCCGTTGACCGCGCGGGTGCCGGGCAAGCCGGCAACCGGCTAGCTGCCAAATGAAGAAGCGTTCTCCCCTATCTCGGGGAGAACGCTTCAGCATCGAGTCCTGGGACTTCGTCTTAGAACTTGTAGCTTGCGCGCACGCCGAACTGCCGTTTGTCGGGCAGCGACGCCGTGAAGTGGTTGGGCAGCACGAAGACGAAACGGCCGGCCCCCAAGGGAGGAATCGGCGGGATATTGCACGGCGCGCCGCCCAAGCAATAGGACCGATTGAAATCCGGGGAGGCGAAGCCGGTCTTGATCTTGTCGTCGTTGAACAGGTTCGTCACGAAGGCCGTCAGCTCCCAACCGCCCTCTTCGCTCGTCAAACCGGCGCGCAGATCCGTGTTCCAATAGGACGAGAAGAAGAAGTTATTGAACTCGGTGTCGAACCGCTTCGAGTTGTACTGCACGCTGGCCTCGAGGAAGTAATCCAGGCCGTCGGCAATCGGCGCCCGCCACGACGGCGAGAATTGCAGCGAGTGCGTGGGGGTATCTTCCAGCTTGTTGCCCGACAGGTCGATCTCGCACGTAAACGCCGTGGCGCTGCCGGCCGGGACGGGCTGAAGCTGGTTGTTGAGCGGATTGCAATTGCCCGCGTTGGTGACGGTGCTCAGGCTTTGCTGAGTGGTCTTGAAGTCCTTGTACTTTGCGTCAAGCCACGTATAGCCCAGCGACACCGTCATGTTGTCGCTGACGGCCCAGCCACCTTCGAGGTCCACGCCCCAGACGCGCGCGGCCGCCGCATTGATGATGCGTGTGCCGACGACGCCGGTCGACAGCAAAATCTGGGTCGACGCCTGCTTGTCGGAGAAATCCTGATAGTACGCCGCCGCATTCAGTTGCAGCGCGTTATCGAGCCAGTCGGTCTTGGCGCCGAGTTCGTAGACCCAGAGTTTCTCGGCCTCGTATCGGTTGGTGGCCGCGTCGATGCCCGCGGCACCCCCCGACAGGGTCGAGACGCCGCCGGGCTTGATGCCCTTGGCGGCCGAGGCATAAAGCAGCGCATCGTCGTTCAGGCGGTAGTCGATCCCAAACCTGGGCGCCCAGAACTTCGATTTTGTCTCGGGAAAAATGTAGTTCGCCACGACATTGTTGAAGGTCGGCACAAAGGGGCCAAATTGGGCGGCGCAGCGCAACACGGCGGCCGGGTTGGGCGGAAAGGCCTGGGTGGCGCCGGCCGCGGGAAGCTGCAGGGACCGGAAGGGGGCCGCGCAGCCAATGCCCTTGGACACCGTGCCCGGCGCGGTCAGATCCTCGTCTTCCCACGTATGGCGGATTTCAAGCGACAGACCCAACGATTCGGTCACGTCGTACTCGAAAAGGCCATAGACGGAGTGGTGCATAGTGTCGCGGAAATAGAGCTCGTCCAGGAACGGACGGCTCGTCCCCACTTGGCGCACGAGCGGTCCGCACGACACGCCGGTTGGCGTGAAGCATGTGAAGGAATGATTGTTCTGGCGAACAAGCTCGTCCCAATACAAGCCGCCGACCGTCCACGTGAACGGCCCTTCGCCCTCGGACTGGACCCGCAGCTCCTGGCTCTTGAGCTTGGTCACGGTGTCGAAATTCGTCTCCGCGGCGATGGTCGAGGTGTTGAAATCGCCTTGACGCTGCGCATCTTCGAACTGGTAGGTCGCGCCACGCCCATAGTGCGAGATCGAACTGATGGTGAATTGCTCGAAATCGAAGTCGACGCGCACGGTGCTGCGGAACAGTTGCCGATGATTGCCGGAATAATCCACGCCCGTGCGCGGATCGGGGCTCATGCGGATCAGGACGTTATTCTTGCGCACCTGCGGTGCCGCGCCGGTCAAGATCGGAAACACGCCGTTAAGTCGCGCGTTCGACAAGAACGCCGCGTTGGCCGGGATCGTACCAAAGGCATTGGCGGGCATTTGCGCGCGCGCCTGAGGGTCGAACTCGTCATCGCTATACTCGCTTCGCGCCGTGACCTTGACGGCGTCCGCCGGCTTCCACACCGCGGCCCCCGAGATGCCCGCGCCCTTGCCGCCGCCGACATTCTGACCGGTCAGCGAATTCTTGTAGTAACCGTCAAATGTCCAGCCCGCGACATTGAGCCCGAGGGACAGAACGTCGGCCACGACCGGGCCGGAGACGCTGGCTTTGGCTTCGAATTTTCCATGCGTCGCGGCTTCGAATGCCGCGCGCCCCTCGAACTCATCGCCGGGCTTCTTGGTGATATAGTTGATCGCGCCGGCGAACGCGGAGCGCCCGAACAAGGCCGAGTGCGGGCCCTTGACGATTTCAACGCGCTCGACGTCGAAAAGACGCGGATTGATGAGGAAAGAGCTGCCCGCCGTGTTGATGGCTTCGGACGAAATGTCGACGTCGTCCATGAGAAACGCCACGTTGGGGCGGCCGCGGGTGGGCGACAGACCTCTGACAACGACGCGGGTATCTTGCGCCGAGAACCCCTCGTCGAACTGCACGCCCGATGTGTATTTGATGATGTCCTCGAGTTCCGCGAGGCCCTTGCGTTGCAGCGTCTCGGCGGAGAACGCGGTCACGACAATGGGCACGTCCTGAAGGTTTTCCGCCCGCTTGCGGGTCGTCACGATGATTTCCTCGACCTGAGCGAAGGCGTGGATCGGAACGAAGGTCAGAACCGTGGTTGCCAAGAAAGCGGCCGACAGCCGTCGCGAGGAATAGAGCGCCATTACGATATCTCCCAATGAAAGTCCCAATAACCGAAGATGTTATAAATATGTTGCCACAACGCAAGGCTGTTGGTATCCGACAAGCGGTTAGGCCGTTGAATAAGTTGCTGTATTTGACCATTATTTGATGAGGGACTTGCGGTGAGCCCCATGACCACCGCGAGCCACGCTCACATGTTTATTGTGATGGATGGCCCCGTATGCCGGGCCTCATTGCGGGCGCGTGAGCCCGACCCTGTTAAGGCCGTTCGCTCGCGGAACGCTTGGTCTCGGCGCGCCGCACGAGCATGTTGAGCGCCTCCACGGCGATGGAGAAGGCGATGGCCGCGTACAAATAGCCGCGCGGGATATGGAAGTGCGCCGCATCGGCCATGAGCGCCATGCCGACCAGGATGAGGAACGCGAGCGCCAGCATCTTCACCGTCGGATGGCGGTTGATGAAGCCCGACACGGCGCCGGCGGCGAACATCATGGTGAGCACGGCGATGACGATGGCCGCCACCATCACCGGCAGGTTGTTGGTCATGCCCACGGCGGTGATGATGGAATCGAGCGAGAACACCAGATCGAGCACCATGATCTGCGAAATAACCCCCCAATAACTGGCGAAACCCCGCACCGAGGGATCGCTGCCGCCTTCGACGGACTCATGAATTTCCGTGACGCCTTTGTAAACGAGATACAGGCCGCCCACGCCCAGGATGACGTCGCGCCAACTGACGGCAAATTCGTTGATGGTGACCACGGGCTCGGTGAGCCCCGCGATCCAGGTCAGGCTGAATAACAGACCTACGCGCAGGAATAGGGCAAAGAACAGGCCGATGCGCCGCGCCGAGGGCTGCTGATGGGGCGGCAAACGCCCGGAAATAATGGCCAGGAACACCAGGTTGTCGATGCCCAGCACCACCTCGAGCACCGTCAGGGTGAACAGGGCCGCCCAGGTCTCCGGATTTGCCAGATACTCGACCATGCGCTCAGCCCGCTGTCTTGCTCTTCTTGCGGGCGGCCGACGCCAGCAAGTTCAGCGTCTCGATCAAGGCCGAGAAGGCGATGGCGAAATAGAGGTATCCGCGCGGGATATGGAAGTGCGCCGCGTCCGCGATCAGCGCCACGCCGATCAGCAGCAGGAAGCCCAGCGCCAACATCTTCACCGTCGGGTGGCGGTTGACGAAATTGCTGACGGGCGTGGCGGCGAACAGCATGACCAGGATGGAAACGATGATGGCCGCGATCATCACTGTTAAATTGTCGGTCATGCCGACGGCGGTGATGACGGAATCGAGCGAGAACACCAGGTCGAGGATGACGATTTGCAGGATCGCGCCGGCGAAGGTGATTTGCGCCGCGCCGTGCTCGCTTTCCTCGCCCTCGACGGAATTGTGAATCTCGTGCGTCGCCTTGTAGAGCAGGAACAGCCCGCCGAGGCCCAGGATCACGTCGCGCCAGGACAGATCGTACCCGGCGATGCTGGCGATCGGCGCCGTGAGGCCCGCGATCCAGGACAGGCTCATCAACAGCGCGATGCGCATGCCCAGCGCCAGCCCCAGGCCGATGCGCCGCGCGTTGGCTTGCTGATGAGCCGGCAGCCGTCCGGTGACGATGGACAGAAAGATAATGTTGTCGATGCCGAGCACGATCTCGAGCGCGGTCAGCGTCAAGAAAGCGGCCCACACGGTCGGGTCGGTCAGCATGTCGATCATGGCGATGGTTCGTGTCCCCTGACTATGGATTCCATGTAGCGCGGAAAGCGGCTCGCTGCCAAACGGAAATCAGCCGCGCGGCTTGGGCAAGGGTTTCACGGCGGGCTTGGGCGGGCTCTTGGCGGTTTTTTTCGCCGGCGCCTTATCCTTGGTCGGCGGTTCAGCCGTCGGAACATCGAGCTTGCGCCAGCGAGCGACGTTCTTGTCGTGCTCGGCCAAGGTCGCGGCAAAGGCGTGCCCGCCCGTGCCGTCGGCGACGAAATAGAGCGCGTCGGTCGTTTCGGGGTTAAGCACAGCCGCGATCGCCGCGCGACCCGGATGGCAAATCGGCGCGGGCGGCAGGCGGTCGATGACATAGGTATTGAAGGGCGTTTCGCTTTCAAGATCGGCGCGCGTGAGTTCGCGGCCCAAACCTCCCGGCTTCAACCCGTAGATCACCGTGGGGTCCGATTGCAGGCGCATGTTTTTGCGCAGGCGGTTGATGAACACGCCGGCGACCTTGCCGCGCTCGGCCGCGATACCGGTCTCCTTCTCGACGATGGAGGCCAGCACCAGGGCTTCCTCCGGGCTCGCCAGCGGCAAGTCGGGCGCACGTTTGGCCCAAAGTTCATCAAGCGCCTCGGCGCGCATCTTTTTCATGCGGTCGATCACGCCGGGGCGGCTGTCGCCCCACTCGTAGCGGTACGTCTCCGGTAACAACGCGCCGTCGGGCACGTCGAGCGGGGCTTCGCCCTCAAGACCCTCGGCGGCGGTCAGAAGTGCTGCGATCTCGGCCGTGACCAACCCCTCGGGGATCGTCACAAACCGCGCCACCACGTCGCGCGAGATCAGCTTTTCGATCACCGCGCTGATGCTTAAGCCGGGATCGAATTTGTATTCGCCGGGCTTCAAGCTCCGGCCACCGTCAATCTGGCGCGCTTGCCACTGGAACAGCAGGTCGTTGGAGATGACTTTCGCTTGCTCAAGCTGTCGCGCGATGGCGCCCAGGCCGGTGCCGGGCTTGATGATCACCGTCGTCGGCTGACGCAGCTGGCCCGGGGCATTGACGGCGCCGAGGCTCCACAGATACAGGCCGATCGCGGCGGCCAGCGCCAGCGCGATCAACGAGAGAAAACCGGTGAAGAGGCGCTCGCGCCACATGGGAGTGCCCTGGCCTGGGCTTAACTCGCCGGTCCCACGACCAGGGCCGCGTTGGTGCCGCCGAACCCGAAGGAGTTGGACAACACATAGCGGATCGGCCGCGGCTTGGCCTTGAGCGGCACCAGGTCGACGTCGCACCCGTCCGAGGGGTCATTGAGATTGAGTGTCGGCGGCGCGATTTGGTCCTTGAGCGCGAGGATCGAGAAGATCGCCTCCACCGCGCCCGCGGCCCCCAGCAGATGGCCGATGGCCGACTTGGTCGAAGACATCGACAGCTTTTGCGCGTGCGCGCCGAACATGCGCTTGACGGCATTGAGTTCGATTTCATCGCCCTTGGGCGTGGAGGTGCCGTGGGCGTTGATGTAGTCGATGGCGTCCACGTTCAATTTTGCGTCGCGCAGGGCCGCGCGCATGGCGCGGAAACCGCCCGAGCCGTCTTCCGACGGCGCGGTGATGTGATAGGCGTCGCCCGACAGGCCGTAGCCTAAAATCTCACCGTAAATTTTGGCACCGCGCTTCTTGGCATGTTCGAGAGATTCGAGCACGACGACACCCGCGCCCTCGCCCATGACGAACCCGTCGCGGCCCTTGTCCCAGGGGCGCGAGGCTGTGGCGGGCGCATCGTTGTAGGAGGTCGACAAGGCCTTGGCGGCGGCGAACCCCGCCAGACCCAAGCGGCACAGCGCCGATTCCGCGCCGCCCGCGACCATGACGTCGGCATCGCCGTATTTGATCAACCGGGCGGCGTCACCAATCGCATGAGCGCCCGTGGCGCACGCCGTGACGGGCGCGTGATTGGGGCCCTTGAAGCCGTGGCGGATCGAGACCTGACCCGAGGCGAGATTGATCAAGCTGGCGGGGATGAAGAACGGGCTCACCCGGCGCGGGCCTTGGGTGGCTAAAATCTGCGCGGTTTCGTCGATGGTGAACAACCCGCCGATGCCGGAGCCGATCATCACGCCGGTCCGCTCGCGCGCTTCGTCGTCGGGCGGCACCCAGCCTGAGTCCTTGATGGCCTCGTCGGCGGCGCCCAGGGCATAGACGATGAAATCGTCCATGCGACGGCGATCCTTCGGGCTGACCACCTCGTCGAACACGAACTTGCGCGGATGATCCGCGGCGGTGGGTACCTCGCCACCGATCTTGCAAGGCAGATCGTCGGTTTGAAACCGCGTGATCGCGCGGATTCCGGATTGAGCGTCCAACAAGGCGTCCCAGTTTGGTTGCACGCCGCGGCCCAGAGGCGTGACTAGCCCCATGCCGGTGACGACAATGCGCTTGTTCTCGTAACTCATGACCGACCTGCCTCGCGCCCCGCACGGCTATTGGCGGCTAAGTGAACGACAAATCCATAAATGGCGATGGGACCCGTTCGTTTCCAGGCCCCATACGCAAAATTCGTTTCCACGCCGGCGGTCCCCATGACGGGTGCGGGCGGCGAAGATTAGGTAGTTATGCTTTCGCGTTCGTCTCGATGAACGCGATGGCATCTTTCACGGTGAGGATTTTTTCCGCCGCGTCGTCGGGGATTTCGACCTTGAAGGCTTCCTCGAACGCCATCACCAACTCGACGGTGTCCAAGCTGTCGGCACCCAGATCGTCAATGAAGCTGGCATTGTCCGTCACCTTGGCTTCTTCGACACCCAGGTGTTCGACGACGATTTTCTTCACGCGCTCTGCGACGGTGCTCATTCCTCTAATCCTCGCGTTCTGTCTGTGATGGATGATGTCTGTGACGGATGCAGTAAGTGTGTCAGCGATTTTTTGGTCTTGAAGGCTTGAAAAGCCCGCCCGGACCCCTCGGGCGCAGGGTCGTACCATATCTCCCCAGGCTTGACTAGGGCTGGACCCCCGGGGTGGTGGGTCAGTTTCAATTCATCGATTCCGTCTTATTTTCATAGGCTTCGACCATCCTGACAACATCCTCCATGGACCACAGTTTGTCCGTCACGCCAGCCGCCATCGCGGGTGAAACCCGAAGGGTCTGGTGGATGCGCGCGAAGTTGTAGTGCATGAAATAAATCGACAGGGCGTGGACGTGGTTTTCCACTTTCTTGCTGAAAGCGTTCGTCAACCGCGTGAACCGGCGAAGGCCCATCCGAATGTTCAGGTTTTGGCGTTCCGCGTAGCTTGTCGAAATGTGCGCCTTGTCGGGATTGCCTGAGCAGCACGTTGTAAAGCTGCGGACCATGCGGCCAGGGCTATAGCGGCGCGGCCCCCTCTGCGAGCCTTCTTCGTGATAGACCTTTTCCAGCATGGCGTAATCGACTTCGCCAGCGAAAGCGGCGTCCATGCCTTCAAGGTAAGCCTTGTGGCCGTCCGTTGTGACTTGCACACGATGGCTGAGGCGTTCGGCTAGATCGCACACGAACACACGCGCCGTTTCTCCGCTGCGATCTCCCACCAGCCAGGAAACGATCAGCTTGGAGTCCGCATCAATGGCGGTCCAGGTCCACGCATCGCCGCGACCCTGGCCCTTCTGATCTTTCGGGACGTTCTTTTCCTTCGCGCCGATGAACGACCAGATTTCGTCCAGTTGGAGGCGCTTGGATTTGAGCCCGCGCAGGTGTTCGTCCTGATAGTCCGCGCAAGCCCGTCCAGCATCGGCCAACAGCTTAACGATGGTGTTCTTGCTGGCCCCGGTCATGCGGGCAATCGACCGAATAGACATGCCCTCAACCATCATGTTGAGGATTTGGGCGCGCTTCTCGGAGGGCAATTTGTTCACGCCCCGAGTATCTGACCTATTATGCTTACCGTCAAGCAGAGTGTTCAAACGCTATTCGTCCAAGAAGCTCAACTGGGTGCCTGCTTGCGGGAATCTACGCGAGAAGAGTTTTTTGAACTGGCCCACGGTGTCAGAAACCTTAATCAGCGTGATGACTTCTCCAACCTGGCGCTTAAGCTTTTCGATGCCATAGCCCTCTTTAAGATGCTGATGAAAACGAGCGCGGCGAGTGCCCTTTTTGTCGATTTTCGGGTTCAAGCGGTCGAGTTCTTCAAGAACCGCACCGTTCGCGAGCGGCTGATAAACATAGGATCTGGTGAACTTGGCAAAGTGCTGCGGGCGATTCTGGATCACCGCTCCGGATCCTGTAGTTGTTAGGCGCTTGCTGCCGTAAATGCGGTTGAGTTCGTCATAATACTCATCGGGAAACTGTTTCTCCCATTCGCGCCGTTCCTCCTCAATATATTGCTGTACCAGGATGCGTAGGGCGTCAGGAGTGCGGACCTGCTGGAACCCAGTCGCCTCGTCGATAAGTGCGGTAACGCCAACTTTCGCGAACGCGGAAAGTAGAATCTTGGCCTGCGCCGCCAATCCATCCTGAGACGGGTGCAGTGCGCCGGTTTCCTTTGCGCGAATGATCGCCTGACAGATCTGGACCAGAACCTCGGCATCATAGCCGTGCCCCAGATCCTGGGTCAGAGGCTTGAAAACAATGGGGTTTTGAATCTTTTGAAGCAGCCTCTCGTCGATTTCGGATCCGAGCCCCTTCCGCTGCACTGCACGCAGAAACACATTGCCACCACCGGACTTCATACCCAGGGCGCGAGCCATCCCGCGTTTATGAAAAACTCTGCGGCCATCGGCCAACACGTAGCAATCAAGATCCAAGTCGCCCACCAGCATTTTCCCTTGGTGAGTAGCCTTCGGGAGCGCCCCCGCTTCTGCGAGGGATTTGACCTTCTCGCTTCTGGCCCTCCCGCCCATTGAGGCAATCTCTTTGATTTCGGCACTAGTAAGGTTTTCTGCGCGAGTTTTGCCGCCTTTGCTCTGGGGAGTGTCGTCCATATCAGGCATCCTCATGTCTGTTGCAATGAAAACACCATAAACGTGCTTGCTGACTTTAGCAAGCACGTTTTGACATTTTCAGCCTAAACAGAGGCTATTTGGTCCAGCGAGCCCTTGCGGCCTTCCTGGCGATATCGGCTCGCTTTTTCTTACTTAGGTTGGCCGCCCTTGCTTGGCCGCCCTTGCGACCGAGCGCTACTGCGGCTGGATCCTTGCCTACATCCGGGGGCGTCTCGGTTTGCTGGCCGGTAGCCATATCCCCGATCATCTTGGCTAATTGGATAGGGTCGCGTGGTCGTTTGCGCTTTTGCATGGCGCTAAGCATCGGCTAAACTGATGCAATCTGCAAGCCAAGAGCCGGGCCATTAACTTTCAAACTGACCCACTACCACCCCCGGGGCTAACGTGTTGGAACCATGCGCTAATACATCGCCATGCCGCCGTTGACGTGTAGCGTTTGTCCGGTGACGTAGGCCGCTTCCGCGCTCGCCAAGTACACCACGGCAGCGGCGATGTCGCTGCCCTCGCCCATGCGGCCCATGGGGATGGACGAGAGAATGCGCGTCTTTTGGTCTTCGGTTAGCGACCCGGTCATGGCGCTGGTGATGAAACCCGGGGCGACGGCATTCACCGTGATGTTGCGGCTGGCCACTTCCTGCGCGAGCGACTTGGTGAGGCCCACGAGACCCGCCTTGGACGCCACGTAGTTCACCTGGCCGGCGTTGCCGGTGAACCCCACCACCGAGGTCATGTTGATGATACGGCCATACCTTCTTTTCATCATGCCGCGCACGGCGGCACGGCAGAGCCGGAAGGCAACGGCCAGATTAATGCCGATGACGTCCCAGAAGTCCTCGTCCTTCATGCGCAGGATCAAGCCGTCGCGCGTGATGCCCGCATTGTTGATGAGAATGTCGAGCTGACCCATGGCCGCCTCGGCGGCGGGCACGAGTTTTTCGGCGGCACCCTGCTCGGCGAAATTACACGGCAGCACATGCACGCGTTCTTTCAACTCGGCGGCCAGCGCTTCAAGCGCATCCTGGCGCGTGCCGTGCAAGCCCACGACCGCGCCGCGCGCATGCAGCCCTTGCGCGACGGCCTTGCCGATGCCGCCGCTGGCGCCGGTGACGAGGGCGCATTTTCCGGTCAGGTCGAACATGTCGCGGACTCCTTCACAGCAATGGACGATCAGACGCGCTTCAAGAATTCTTCGACATCGTGGGGTGTATGCACGCTCACCGCCGAAAGGTCGCCGTGAATGCGCTTGGCGAGACCCGCCAGCACTTTGCCGGCGCCGGCCTCGATCAGCGTGTTGACGCCCACCGACTGCATCGACAGCACGCTTTCGCGCCAACGCACCAGGCCGGTGACCTGTTCGACCAAGGCGCGCTTGATTTCCTCGGGGTCGATGACCGTTGCCGCCGACACATTGGCGATGACCGGAACCGACGGCGCCTGCACATTCACTTTGGCCAAGGCGTCGGCCATGACATCGGCGGCGGGTTTCATCAGCGGGCAATGGAACGGCGCGCTCACGGCCAGGATGATGGCGCGCTTCGCACCCTTGGCTTTGGCGAGGTCGATGGCGCGTTGCACGGCTCCCGCGTGCCCTGAGATCACGACTTGGCCCGGCGCATTATCGTTGGCGGCGGCGCAGATTTCACCGGCACCCGACGCTTCGGCCGCGACCGCCTGCACGTGATCGAGATCCAAGCCCAACAGCGCAGCCATGGCGCCGACGCCCACGGGCACGGCTTTTTGCATCGCCTGGCCGCGCGTCTTGAGCAGGCGCGCGGCATCGACCAGCGACAGCGATCCTGCCGCGGCCAAGGCGGAGTACTCACCCAAGGAGTGACCGGCGACATAGCGCGCTTTGGCGCGGACCGAAACCTTGCCCTGCGTTTCGAGCACGCGGATCACGGCGAGGCTCACGGCCATCAGCGCCGGTTGCGCATTTTCAGTGAGAGTCAGATCCGATTCGGGGCCCTCGAACATCAGCTTGGTCAGCTTCTGCTTCAAGGCATCGTCGACTTCGCCGAACACCTCGCGGGCAGCGGGAAAGGCCTCGGCCAATTCCTTGCCCATGCCGACGGCTTGCGATCCTTGCCCCGGAAAAACGAATGCCCAGCTCATGAGTCACCCCTACACGCAACAGGCCCGGCGGCCTGCTCAAAAGGCGCGCTCAAGTGCGGGGAATCGCACGGGGTGTCAAGGCAGACAGGCCGTGGGGTGGGGCCGCCAGGAGCCCCATCGAGGTGGTTTTCCGAGGAGCGCGCGAACAGCAAGGTTAAGTATTATGTGAATTGATTATTGTTTTATTTTAATTTATCATTGTATGGCTTGTTAATAAATTGGGGCCCGACATGTCAGACTTGCAACGACTGAGCGCCATCAGCCGGGTCTTGGGCTGGATCTGCGTCGCCTTGATGGTCTTCCTGCCAGCCTCGGCGGTCCTGTTGTGGCTCAACTTCGAGGCCCTCGGCCAGGGCATGCCCGACCGGTTGGGAATCCCGCGCGAGTACGACGTTCCCCTCGCCCTCATGCCGGTGCAGATCGCATTGGGCCTCGCGGTCATGATGGTACCGATCGGCATCATGATGTTCGGGCTTTGGAACCTGCGGCAACTGTTCGTGGGCTTCGGCGCGGGCCGCGTCTTCACCATCGAGAACACGCGCTTCCTGCGCATGTTCGCGTGGTCGACGCTGGCGGTGATCGTGGTGCAGTTTTTCGCCAACGGCTTGCTGGCCGTGGTGCTGACGCTCGGCAATCCGCCCGGCCAGCGCGTATTGGCCTTCAGCCTCTCGACCGAGCACATCATCGCCCTGTTCGTGGGTTTTGTATTTGTGGTGATCGCTCGCGTGCTGGAGGAAGGCCGCAAGCTCGCCGACGACAACGCGACGATCCTGTAGGCCCGCCATGCCGATTGTCTTCAATCTCGACGTGATGATGGCCCGGCGCAAGGTGAAGTCCAAGGATTTGGCGGCTTACGTGGGCATCACCGAGCAGAACATGTCGCTGCTCAAGTCGGGCAAGATCAAGGGCGTGCGCTTTTCCACGCTCGAGCGGATCTGCGCCTACCTCGAATGCCAGCCCGGCGACATCCTCGAGTTCCGCGGGCCCGTCGCGGAGTTAGAACCGCTCGGCCAGCAGCCGGAGGCGGCGGCATGAACGTGACCACCAAGCCCTATGTGCCGACCGTGGAACTGTCGGTGTTCGCCACCAGCGAGGAGTTGAAACTGTTGGCCGAGGCGGCCGAGCGCCATCGCATGTCGCTACGCGAGTATCTGCGCTTTCAGGTGCTGCAAGCGGCGCGCATGCTGCCGGCCACGGCGGATGCTGTCATCGCGCCCGCGCCGCTGGGCTTGGCCGAGCCCACCCTCGACCAGCCGGGCCGCCCGGCGTTTCTGCCCTAGGCGCCTTGCGCCCGCGCGGCCATGAATCAACACTCCGTTTGCAGGATTGTCGACGAGGATTCTGATAATCTATTGAATTCTATTGTATAAATTACGACGGCCCGCGCTTGTTCCGGGTTTGGAAATGTGTATATTCCGCGCCTTCCATAGCTCCTTGCCGGTCGTCGCTTGAAACGGTCGGCTATGCCCAGCGCCGATGGTCGGCGATCCGGGACGAGATAAGCCACAAGGAGTACCGAGAGCCATGGCTTTTTACGAAAGCGTGGTGATCGCGCGCCAAGATTTGTCGACCCCCCAGGTTGACGCATTGGGCGACGAGATCACCGCCATCCTTCAGACCGGCGGCGGCAAGGTCACCAAGCGCGAGAGCTGGGGCCTGCGGTCACTCACGTTCCGCATCAAGAAAAACCGTAAAGGTCACTACCTTTATTTCAATATCGATTCCGAATCCCCCGCGGTTCAGGAATTCGAGCGTCGCATGCGCATCAACGAAGACGTGTTGCGCTACCTGACGGTGCGCGTCGAGGCCCTCGACGACGGCCCGTCGGCGATGCTGCAAAACAAGGATCGTGCTGATCGCGGTGAACGCGGCGGCTTCGGTGATCGTGGCGGCTTTGGTGACCGTGGCGGCCGTGGCGGCTTTGGCGGCGGTGGGTTCGGCGGCGGCGGACGCGGCTTCGGCGGCGATCGCGGCGACCGGCCCGATCGCGGCCACTACGACTCCGGACGACGTCCGCGCGCCGGGGCCGAAGACGCAGGGAGCCCGACATGAACAAGGGTCGCAAACCTTTCTTTCGCCGGCGCAAGAGCTGCCCCTTCACGGGCGTGAACGCGCCAAAGATCGACTTCAAGGACGTTCGCTTGCTGCAGCGCTACATCTCCGAGCGCGGCAAGATCGTGCCCAGCCGCATCACGGCGGTCTCGACCAAGAAGCAACGCGAGCTGGCGCGCGCCATCAAGCGCGCGCGGTTCTTGGGCCTGCTGCCCTACGTGATCGCGACCTAAGGGCGATGCAGCCGAAGACCGCCCCGGCGTCTTCGGCTGTCGTGCGATGAACCGCACCGCCCTCTTGGCCGTCGCCGCCGGCGTGTTCGGCGCCACCCTGTTGGTGGCGGCGATGAGCGGCTCGGTTCTGGGCGTTGCGTTCGGATTGCTGCTCTCGCCCCTGCCCTTGGCGATGGCGGTGTTGGGTTTGGGTCCGGCGGCCTTGCCGGTCGCGGTGATCGGCGGGGCAACCACGACGATGGTTCTGACAGGTACGTTTGTCGGCCCCCTCGTCTACGTGATCAACGATGCGTTGCCGGTGGCGGTGTTGCTGCGCCAGGCACGCGCCGCGGGCACGCCCGGCCCAGCGCCGGGCGCGATGAATATCGGCGCGGCGACCGCGTGGTTGGCGGTCATCGGCGTCGGGTTGATGGTGGCGGTTCTCGCCGCGGTGCCGGCCGGCCCTGATGGGCTTGAGGCGACGCTGCGAACCGGCATCGAAAAGCTTCTTGCCGAGGTCATTCAAAACCAAGGCGAGCGGCCAGAGGTGATGCAAGCGGCCGAAGCCCTCAAGGCATCGGCGGCGATCATGCCCGGAGCGGCCGGTTGGAACTGGTGCCTGCGGGCGATCATCAGCGCCGCGATTGCGCAGGCGGCGTTGGTGCGGATGGGTTACGCGGCGTGGCCGAGCCCCGCTTATCGCGGGTTCGCCGTGCCGGGATGGTTCATCGCGGTGTTTTGGGCGACGGCGGCCACGGCGTGGGTCGCTCCCGGGGATATCGGGTACGTCGCCACCAACGCCGCGGGCGTGTTGTGCTTGCCGTTGCTGCTGCAGGGCTTGGCTGTGGTCCATAGCGGCGTCGGACGGATGGAGAACGCCGGCTTCTGGCTGGTGGGATTTTACGTTCTGGCGGTATTGACGGCGGGACTGTCGTTCGTGGTGCTGGTGACGTTGGGTGTGGTCGATCATTTCTTAAAGCTGCGGCAGCGGATGGCCGCTCCGCCGCAAGGAGGCGTGTGATGCAAGTGATTTTGTTGGAACGGATCGAGCGATTGGGCCAGTTGGGCGACGTGGTCAACGTCAAGCCCGGCTTTGCGCGCAACTACCTCCTTCCGAAGAAGAAGGCGCTCAGGGCCAATAAAGACAACATGGCTTACTTCGAGACCCGTCGCGCCGAGATCGAGGCCATGAACGCCAAGCGCCGCGAAGAAGCCAAGGGCGTGGCCGGCAAGCTTGACGGCTACAAGCTGGTGCTGGTGCGCCAAGCCGGCGAAGGCGGCCAATTGTATGGCTCAGTCAGCGCACGCGACGTGGCTGATGCCTTGGTCGAGAAAAAGATGCAGGTGGAACGCACCCAAGTTGTGCTGGCCAACCCCATCAAGACCCTGGGCGTGTTCCAAGTGCCGGTGCGCTTGCACGCCGACGTTCGCGTCAACGTCGAGGTGACCGTGGCTCGCTCGCTGGAAGAAGCCGACCTCAAGGCCGCGCAAGCCGCTGCGCTGCTCGAGCGCGCCGAAGACGCCGAGAAACTCATCGCCACCGAAGCCGGCGCCGCGCCGGCCGAGGGCGAGGCCCCGGCCGCGGCCTAACCCAAGCGGCCCTGACGATTTTGATCCCGGCGCAGGCACCCCCTGCGCCGGTTTCGTTTGAGCCGGGCGCGTGACTCATCGCCACCGAGACTTATATTAGCCGATCCAAGCCCCCGCCACCGAGGATATCCCCGCCATGACCGCGACCGCGCAAATTCCCGTCACCGTGCTCACCGGCTACCTGGGCGCTGGCAAGACGACGCTGCTGAACCGCGTGCTGTCGGAAGATCACGGCAAGCGCTTTGCCGTCATCGTCAATGAGTTTGGCGAGATCGGCATCGACAGCGACCTGGTGGTCGGCGCCGATGAAGAAGTCTTCGAGATGAACAACGGCTGCATTTGCTGCACCGTGCGCGGCGACTTGATCCGCATCATCGGTGGGCTGCTGAAACGCAAAGGCAAGTTCGACGCCATCCTGGTGGAGACCACCGGATTGGCGGACCCGGCCCCCGTGGCGCAGACCTTCTTCGCCGACGAAGACGTGAAGAAACACACGCGGCTTGATTCCGTGGTGACCGTGGTGGACGCGAAGCACGTCATGCAGCGGCTTGAGGACACGACCGAAGCCGAAGACCAGATCGCGTTCGCCGACGTGCTGCTGCTCAACAAGACTGACGCCGTGAGCGCGGACGAACTGGAGAGCGTTGAGAAGAAACTACGTTCGCTTAATCCCTTCGCCAAGATTCACCGCACGCAACGCTGCCAGATCGCGCTCGATCAAATCCTCGATCGCGGCAGCTTCGATCTGAACCGCATTCTCGAGATCGAGCCCGAGTTTCTGCACGATCATGGCCACGACCATGACCACCATCATCACCATGTCGAGGACATGGATACCATCTCGCTCAGCTCCGACAAGCCGTTGAACCCCGCCAAGTTCGATGCCTGGATCAACGACGTGCTCATGAGCAAGGGCCAGACCATCTTGCGCGCCAAGGGCATCCTCAATCTTGCCGATGCCGACCGCCGCTACGTCTTTCAGGCCGTGCATATGATGTCCGAGGCGGCCTTCACCGGGCCGTGGCCCGCCAAGGACAAACGCACCAGCCGCTTGGTGTTCATCGGCCGCGAGCTTGACAGCGACGCCCTCAAGGCCGGCTTCGCCGCCTGCCAAGTCTGATTTCGACGCCGTCGCGCGCCATGGCCGCCAACGCGCCTCTGGTGGAGAGCAAGGGACTGTCGTGGTTCCTCGACGCCTTTGTCGTGGGCGCCGCCAGTACGCCCGATGGCCGCTACTTCATGGCGACACTGGGTGACGGCACCGCGCGCGTTCTCGACCTCACGGCAGCCAGCGAAGGTTGGAAGACCTTCGAGATCCACAAGGGCGGCAGTCTGTGTTTCTCGCCCGACATCGAAGCCGGCGCCTTCTTGTCGGGCGGCGATGACGGCAAACTTGTGAAAGTCGCGGTCGGCGGCGCCACCGACATCATCGCCGATCTCGGCCGCAAATGGGTCGAGCACGTTACCGCCCACGCCGGATCCGGCGTACGCGTCTATGCCAGCGGCAAGAATGCGTTCATTCTCGGCAAGAAGCGCGGCGAGGAGCCCCGCAAGCTCACCCACGCCACCTCGGTGGGCGGCTTGGCCATCAATCCCAAGGGCAAGCGGCTGGCGGTCTCGCATTATGATGCGGTTAGCCTGTGGTGGCTCGCGGCCAAGGACGGCCAGGCCCAATGGTTGCCGTGGAAGGGCTCGCACCTGCAGGTGGCCTGGAGCCCCGACGGCGACTATGTCGTCACCGCCATGCAGGAAAATGCGCTGCACGGCTGGCGCCTCTCGGACGGACAGCACTTTCGCATGCAAGGCTATGGCGCGAAAATTCGGTCCATGGCGTTTCCCAAGCGCGGGCACTTTCTAGCCACGGGCGGGGCAGACACTGTCATCTGCTGGCCCTTCACCGGCGGCGGGCCCATGGGGAAAGCGCCGATGGAATTCGGCGGCATGATGAATGGCCCGGCCGTCACGGCCGTGGCCGCCCACCCAAAACTCGATGCCATAGCCGCGGGGTTCGAGAACGGCACGGTCATTGTCGGTCAGCCTGGCAATGCGCGCGTGATCCCCATTGCCCAACCACCCAAGGACCGCGAGCCGAGTCCCATCACGGTGCTGGCCTGGACGCCGGAGGGTGATCGGTTGTGCGCCGGCAGCGAGGCCGGCGATCTCCACGTCGTGGACTTCAGATCGCTCGCTTGAGGCTTAGTCCGTTCTGTCCTGCGGCAGCTTCATGCGGAACGTGAGCGCCAGGGCGCAAAGCGAGGCACCTCCGGCGATGGCGAACGCCATACTTGGGCTGGACAGTCGCGCCACGGCGCCCCACAGCGGCGAGCCGAAGGCGTAGCCGCTCATGAGAACCAAGTTCAGTAGCGCCAGTCCCCGGCCACGCAACTCATCGGGCAGCAGCATTTGCGCGCCCACCTGCATCGCGGACATGACGAAAAACCATGTGTACCCCGATAGTGCCGTCATGAGTCCCAGCGCCAGCACGCTCGACACCAACGACATGCCGATCAGCGCCAGAGCATTGATGCTGACGGCCGTTGCGACGATGGCCTCGCGTGAATGACCATGCGCAAGCCTGGGGAAGCTCAGCGCCGCCAAGATGGCCCCCAGCCCCATGAAGCTGAAGACCGTGCCGAAATCTTCGGCCTCGGGCACCTTGATCGGCAGCAGGGCCGGAACAATCGCCGAGACGACGAAGAAAATGCCGCCGCGAATTAGGATGGCGCGATAGAGCGGCGTGGCACGCGCAAAGGCGATGGCGCCGAACAGCAACGATAGAAACGGCTTGCGAGGGACCTTGGGCCTGATGGGCGCTTGCCACGTATAGAGCGCGGCGATCACCCCCAAGTAGGTCAGCGCATTGAAGGCCATGACCGCCGCGGCCCCGAGGCCAGCGACAAAGACACCCGACAGCGAGGGACCGAGGATTCGCGCCCCGTTGTTGGTCATGGAATAGATCGCGACGGCCTGGGACACCTCCTTGAGGCCCACCATGTCGGCCCAGATCGCCGACTGCGACGGCGTATTGAGGGCAAAACCCACGGCAAACAGCGCCAGCAACGCTAGCAACGCCCAGCCGGATTGGATGTCGGCGAGCACGAGCGCCGTGATGGCGCAAGCGGCCAGCATCATCCAGGCCTGGGAGAACATCATGAACTTGCGGCGGTCGAGCATGTCGACCCAGGTGCCCGCCGGAAGCAGCAACAGGGCCGGGGGGATGAACAGTGCTGTTTGAACGAGCGACACCATCAGCGGGTCACCGTCGGTCCACAGCCGCATCAGATAGGCCGCCGCCACCGTCTGCATCCAATAGCCGGTATTGGACACGGCCATGGCCGCCATGAGGTTGCGGAACGCGGGGCGCTTGAGCGGCGTCCAGAGGGAGGGCGGGGCGACTGTCATTCCGAGTGGCTACCTTTCGGCTTGATCTCGCGGGAACCATGCACAACCCGCAATATGTCGGCCCAATCATCACGAACGGCGTAGATCACGACATAATCGCCGAACACGAAGCTGCGCCGACCACGCCCCAGATCCGGCCGCAACTTGCCCACGCGCGGATTGTCGTCGAGCAGGACGAACCGCTCGGTCAAGGCGTCGACCCAGCGATCAGCTTTGTTGGCCCCAATATGCTCGTCGAGATAGGCCCAAATCTCGGCCAGATCAGCCTGAGCCCCAGGCGAAAGCTGGACCCCTTTTAACTCCTTGGCCAATGGCGCTAGACTCGCCGCACCGGCGTTTTCCGCAAGGCCGCGAGCCGGCGCCCTTCACGTTTAATGCGTTCGGGGTCCAGGGGGCGACCTTCGCCGCGATCCAACTGCGCCTGGGCCTGGTCGAGGTCGCGACGCAGCGCCCAGAGCTTTTGGCGTTCGGATTCGTCGTAGTCTTCGAATGAAATTAGCACGGCTTTGGGCCGGCCGTGGCGTTCGATCACCACCGGCGCACGCTGGGCCGCGTCGAGCATTTCGCCGAAGCGTTGTTTGGCCTCGTTGGCGGAAAAGCGTTTCATGGCCGATTTCATCCAAATTAGACTATTCGTCCAAATTAGATGAATTGCCAGCAGCGTGCAACCAAATCTTGGTTCATCCAGAGCATCCGCATCCACGATTCTGGCTGTCGTGGCCCGTTAGTATTAGAATCGCCCCCAGCATTAACGTTATCCACAAGGCCAAAAAAAATATTCTGACTAATCATTGAGCGTGCTGGTTGCTTGCAGGGTTAGTCCTGACTATGACGACACCATGAATTCCCCCGTCCTGAAAGCCATCGACAGCGGCGAGCCGGTGTCATCGGCCTTCCGCGCCCCACCGGCCAACGTGGAGGCGGAAAAAGCCCTGCTCGGCGCCATCATGATGAACAACCGCGCCTACGAGCGGGTGTCGGATTTCCTGCTGCCCGAGCACTTCACCGACCCGGTCAACGCCAAGGTCTATGAGTCCTGCGTGCGGCTCATCGAGCAAGGCCACCAGGCCAACCCGGTGACGCTGAAGACCTACCTGGAACGCGATGAAACCATTATCGCCGCCGGGGGCATCAAGTATCTGACCACTCTGGCCAACTCGGTGGTCACCGTCATCAACGCCGGCGACTACGGCAAGCTGATCTACGACCTCTTCCTGCGCCGCGAGTTGATTGCGTTGGGCGATGAAATGGTCAACGACGCCTTCGACGTGCTGCCGGATGAAACGGCGGCCGGGCAGATCGAAAAATCCGAGCAACGGTTGTTCGACTTGGCCTCTTCCGGGGCGTCCGAGGGCGGCTTTCAAACCTTCGAGCGGGCCATCACCGAAGCCGTGAACCTGGCCGAGGCGGCGCACCGCCGCGAAGGCGCGCTGGCGGGCGTGACCACCGGCCTGATGGACCTCGACGCCAAGCTCGGCGGTCTGCACCGCTCCGACCTCATCATCCTCGCGGGCCGCCCGAGCATGGGCAAGACCGCGCTGGCCACCACCATTGCTTTCAACGCCGCGCGCTATTTCCAAAGCACCGACCGCGAGGAAGATCGCGGCAAAACGGTCGCCTTCTTTTCGCTGGAAATGTCCTCGGAGCAATTGGCCACCCGCATCCTGGCCGAGCGCGCCAAAATCTCCAGCCACGACATCCGCACCGGCAAACTGTCGAACGACAACTTCTCTCACGTCGTCGCCGCCAGCCAGGAACTGATCGACCTGCCGCTGTTCATCGACGACACGCCGGCGGTGACGGTCTCGGCGATCCGCACGCGGTCACGGCGCCTCGCGCGCACGGCCCGCAAGGGCGCCCCGGGCGCCAGCGGGCTCGGGCTGATCGTGATCGACTATTTGCAATTGATCGCGCCCAGCCGTGGGGAACGCAGCGAAAACCGCGTGCAGGAAATCTCGGCCATCACGCGCGGCCTCAAGGCGCTCGCGAAGGAATTGAACGTGCCGGTTCTGGCGCTGTCGCAGTTGAGCCGCGCCGTCGAGCAGCGCGAGGACAAACGGCCGCAACTGTCGGACTTGCGTGAATCAGGCACCATCGAGCAGGACTCCGACGTGGTCATGTTCGTCTATCGCGAGCAGTATTACCTGGAGCGCGGCGAACCCTCCCAGCGCCCCGAGGAATCCGAGGAGCGTTGGCACGAGCGCTTCACCAAATGGCAGCAGCAGTGCGAACGGGCCCACAACATCGCCGAGGTGATCCTGGCCAAGCAGCGCCACGGCCCCATCGGCACGGTGAAACTGCATTTCGAGCCCAATTTCACGCACTTCTCCGACCATATCGACGCCAACCTAGTGCCGGGCGGGTTGGAGTAGAGGGCCTGTCTTTCCGCAGCCGGACGGTCTAAAGAAAGCCACGAAGCGGCGTCAGCATCGCCCGCGACCGCCGCTTTTCCCCGGTTTTGGCCAGGCTTTCGATGCGCTCGACTTTTCCGCGACCCCCTGCGTTTCCCATCAATTCGCGTCCCGAGGACCGCGCCGGGGCGGTGCTGACCATCGACCTCGCGGCCGTGGTCGAGAATTGGCGCATCCTCAAGAAACGCGCGCGGCACGGCTGCGACGTGGGCGCAGTGGTCAAGGCCGATGCCTATGGCTTGGGTTTGGAGCAGGTGGCCCATGCCTTGAAGCTGGCCGGTTGCGCGACGTTCTATGTGGCCCACCTCGACGGCGCCATCGCCCTGCGCCAAATCGTGGGCCCCGGACCCCGCATCGCCAATCTCAACGGACCCAATCGCGGCACCGAGCGCGACCATGCCGCGCATCGCATCATGCCGGTGCTGAGCACGCCCGAGCACATCAAGGTCTGGCAGACCTACGCCATGAAGGAAGAGGTGCTGCTGGAAAGCATCGTGCAGGTGGATACCGGCATGAACCGGTTAGGATTGAGCCAGACCGAATTCAACGCCCTGAACGCCGACGCCGACGGTTTCCTGGGTCTGCATCCGCAAATGCTCATGAGCCACTTGGCCTGCGCCGACGAGCCGGGCCACGCCATGAACATGGCGCAGCTCGAGCGATATCGGACAATGCTGGGGGCTTTCCGCGTGCGCTTCCCCGATGCCAAGGCGTCGCTGGCCAATTCCTCTGGTGTTTTCCTGGGCCAAGACTGGCATTTCGATTACGCCCGCCCGGGCGCGGCGCTTTATGGCGTGAACCCGGTCCCGGGGCAGCCCAACCCCATGTTGCCGGTGGTCAATTTGAAAGCGCGCATCATTCAGGTGCGTCGCGTTGACACCCCTGGACACGTTGGATATGGTGCCGCCGCCCAGGTCCGGGAAGGCGCAAAATTGGCAACGGTTTCAATGGGTTATGCCGACGGTTACCTGCGTTCTTTGGGCGCCTCGGGCGTGGCCGTCTTGGACGGCCTCAAGGTGCCGGTGATGGGCCGGGTGTCGATGGATTTGATCACCTTCGACGTGACCAACGTGCCGGACTCGGCGACGCAACCGGGCAATTTCATCGACATCATCTCCCATGTCGTCACGGTCGACGATGTCGCCCGCGCCGCCGGAACCATCGGCTACGAAATCCTCACCGCCCTGGGCCATCGGTTTCATCGCCGCTATTTGCCCGCGCCCGCGGCGCCGCGAGCCTAAGCCGCCATGAATTTTCTCGCCCTCATCGGCCGTGTCGTGCTGGGATTTCTCGGCCACATCGGGCGGTTGACGATTTTTGCCGGGACAGCCGTGTCGCATTGCGCCCGCCCACCGCTGTACCCGCGCCTCATCGGACGGCAAATGATCGACATCGGCTACTACTCTTTGCCCGTCGTCGGTCTGACGGCGATTTTCTCGGGCATGGTGCTGGCGCTGCAAAGTTACACCGGCTTCGCGCGCTTCTCGGCCGAGAGCGCGGTCGCCAATGTCGTGGTGCTGTCCATGACGCGCGAGTTGGGCCCGGTGCTGGCGGGCCTCATGGTGGCTGGGCGCATCGGCGCGTCCATGGCCGCCGAGATCGGCACCATGCGCGTGACCGAACAGATCGACGCGCTCACCACCCTCTCCACCAACCCCTTCAAGTACCTCGTGGTGCCGCGCTTGCTGGCGGGCCTGCTGATGCTGCCGCTGCTGGTTCTCGTGGCCGACATCATCGGCGTCTTCGGCGGTTACTTGGTGGGCGTCTATAAGCTGGGCTTCAATGCCGGCGTCTACATCAACTCCACTGTGGATTTTCTCGAGCCCCTCGACGTGATCTCCGGCTTGGTGAAGGCCAGCGTCTTCGGCTTTCTCATCGCGCTGATGGGTTGCTACCACGGCTACTATTCCAAGG
Source organism: Rhodospirillaceae bacterium (assembly GCA_033763995.1). Classification (GTDB taxonomy): domain Bacteria; phylum Pseudomonadota; class Alphaproteobacteria; order Rhodospirillales; family Rhodospirillaceae. Next base: position 34,315 of record JANRJL010000081.1, read on the forward strand.
GCGGCGCGCAAGGCGTGGGCGCGGCCACGACCAACGCCGTGGTGTCGGCCTCGATTTTGATTCTCACGTCCAATTACATCATCACCGAACTCTTTTTTGCCACCTGACGCATGACCACGCCGCCCAAAATTCACCTCAAGGACGTGCGCAAGGCTTTCGGCGACAAGCAGGTCTTGAACGGCGTCGACCTCGACATCGCGCCCGCCGAATCCGTGGTCATCATCGGCGGCTCGGGCACCGGCAAGTCGGTGCTGATCAAGTGCATCCTGGGCATCCTGACGGCGGATTCAGGCGTCATCGAAGTCGACGGCGAGGACGTGACCCATACCCCGGCGGGCAGCCGCGAGGCCGTGAACAAGAAGTTCGGCATGCTGTTCCAGGGTGCGGCGCTGTTCGACAGCTTGCCGGTGTGGGAGAATGTCGCCTTCGGCCTGATGCAGGGCGAGCGCATGAACCGCAATGACGCCAAGCACCGCGCCATCGAGACGCTGGCCCGGGTCGGCTTGGCCCCCGAGGTGGGCGAACTGTCGCCGGCGGAACTCTCTGGCGGCATGCAAAAGCGCGTGGGTTTGGCCCGCGCCATCGCCAGCAACCCCGAGATCGTGTTTTTCGACGAGCCCACCACGGGCCTCGACCCCATCATGGCCGACGTCATCAACGACCTGATCATCGCCTGCGTCAAGGATAAGGGCATCACCGCCTTGAGCATCACCCACGACATGCACTCGGCGCGCAAGATCGGCGACCGCATCGCGATGATCTATGAAGGCCGCCTGATCTGGGTCGGCAACGCCAAGGATGTGGACACGGCGGGCAATCCTTATGTCGACCAGTTCGTGCACGGCCGGGCCGAGGGGCCCATCAAGATGCAGTTGCGGCGCTAACGCATGATCCGGAAAAGTGGCTGCAGGTTTTCCGATCAGATCATGCGTATGGAAAAAGACTAATGGCGAAACCCAAGGCCACCTTCGTCTGTCAGGGTTGCGGCGCCACCTACACCAAGTGGCAGGGGCGCTGCGATGCCTGCGGCGAGTGGAACACCATCGCCGAGGAAGCCCAACGCGCCATGCCCAAGGGTGCCACCGGCGGCAAGGGCGGCCGCAAGATCGAGTTCGTGGGGCTCAAGGGCCAGATGGCCGCGCCGCCCCGGCGCCACACCGGCATCGCCGAGTTGGACCGCGTCTGCGGCGGCGGGCTTGTGGCGGGATCAGCAATCTTGGTGGGCGGCGATCCCGGGATCGGCAAGTCGACGCTGTTGCTGCAAGCCTGCGCCGGCTTGGCGGGCGCCACCTGCGCCTACATCACCGGCGAAGAAGCGGTCGATCAAGTACGGCTGCGTGCCGCGCGGCTGGGCCTGGCCGACGCACCCGTGCACCTGGCTTCGGCCACCAATGCCCGGGATATCGTCGCGAGCCTGGAATCGATCCCCAACTTGGATGTGGCCGTGATCGATTCCATCCAGACCATGTACGCCGACACGGTGGACTCAGCGCCGGGCACCGTCACCCAAGTGCGCACGTGCGCCCATGAGTTGATCCAGGTCGCCAAGCGGCGCGGCTTCGCGTTGTTCCTGGTGGGCCACGTCACCAAGGAAGGCACGCTCGCGGGCCCGCGCGTGCTGGAGCACATGGTCGACACCGTGCTCTATTTCGAAGGCGACCGCGGCCATCAGTTCCGTATCCTGCGCGCGGTCAAGAACCGCTATGGGCCCACCGATGAAATCGGCGTGTTCGAAATGACCGACTTGGGCTTGCGCGAGGTCGCCAACCCGTCGGCGCTGTTCCTGGCCGAGCGGCGCGGCAACGTCTCGGGCAGTTGCGTGTTCGCAGGCATCGAAGGCACGCGGCCTGTGCTGGTGGAAATTCAGGCGCTGGTGGCGCCCACCACCTTCGGCACGCCGCGCCGGGCCGTGGTGGGCTGGGACATGGCGCGCCTCAACATGATTTCGGCCGTGCTGGAAACCCGCTGCGGCGTGGCGCTCGGCACCAACGACATTTACCTCAACGTCGCGGGCGGCCTGCGCATCCAGGAGCCGGCGGCGGACCTGGCCGTGGCGGCAGCCCTGATGTCGGCGCTTTCGGGCGATCCCATGCCGGCCGAGGCGGTGGTCTTCGGCGAGATCGGCCTGTCGGGCGAAGTGCGCGCCGTGGCGCAGCGCGACGTTCGCCTGAAGGAAGCGGCCAAGTTGGGCTTCAAGCAGGCCTGGGCGCCGCGCGGACGCGGCCAGGCCGAGAAACGCGCTGGCAAGACGGCGGAGCGAAGCGAGATCGGCCTCAAAGAGGTCGGCAACGTGCAGGATATCGTCGGGCACTTTGGCTTCGACCGCGCGTTCCGCGCCGGCGGCGGGCACTGATGGGCACGCGCCATGGATAACATCCCCATCAATGGCCTTGATCTGGCGGTCATCGCGATCCTGCTGATCTCGGCGCTGCTCGCCTTCATGCGCGGGTTCGTGCACGAAGTGCTGTCCATCGGCGCCTGGGTGGGTGCCGCCTTTGGCGCGCTCTACGGCTTGCCATTCGCCCAGCCCATCGCGCGCAAGAGCATTCCCTTCGATTGGGCCGCCGACGCGGCGGCCATTGTCGTGCTGTTCCTGGCGGGGCTATTGGTGCTCTCCTTGATCACCAACGCGCTGTCCAAGACCGTGCAGGCCAGCGCGCTCAACAACCTCGACCGGTCGCTGGGCTTCCTGTTCGGCCTCGCCCGGGCGGCGGTGATTCTGTCGATCCTGCTGATCGCGGCCGACTGGTTGATGGACAAGGACAACCGCCCGCAGTGGATGCAGAAGGCCAAGACGCTGCCGGCCCTCGAAATGGGCGCGGACACCTTGAAAAACCTTATGCCGGACAGCTTTATGGCCGCCGAGGATGCTGCTAAAGAGGCCGCCGGCACGGCCAAGGATGCCATGGAACTCAAGCAAACGCTCGACCGGCTGACCCAACCCACCCCGGGCGCACAACCCGCGCCAGAGGGCAGCGCCCCGACCCAGCCCGAAACCGGCTACGACAATAAGGAGCGCCGTGATATGGAGCGCCTGCTCCAGAGCACCGAGCCGCCCAAGAAGACGGAGCCCCCGCAGTGAGCCGCCTGAGTTTGCCGACCACGCACCCTTTTGATGTTGACGGCGATCACCTGAAGGAGGAATGCGGCGTGTTCGGCATGGTCGGCGACGCCGACGCCGCCGCGCACACCGCGCTCGGCCTGCATGCCCTGCAGCACCGCGGCCAGGAGGCCGCCGGGATCGTCACCTACGATGGCCAGCAGTTCCACAGCCATCGCGGCCTGGGGCACGTCTCGGAAAATTTCAACGACGAGCACACCATCGCCCATTTGAAGGGTGACATGGCGGTCGGCCACACCCGCTATTCGACCACCGGCGGCACGATTCTGCGCAACGTGCAGCCCTTGTTCGCGGAGTATGAATTCGGCGGCTTCGCCATCGGCCACAACGGCAACCTGACCAACGCCATGACCGTGCGCCGCGAGCTTCAAAAGCGCGGCTGCCTGTTCCAGTCCACCTCCGATACCGAGGTGGTGACGCACCTGATCGCGGTCAGCGAGGCCACCACGGTCGAGGACCGCCTGATCGATGCCTTGCGCCAGATCGAGGGCGCTTACTCCTTCGTCTGCCTGACCAACGGCGCTTTGATCGGCGCGCGGGACCCCTTGGGCGTGCGGCCCCTGATTCTCGGCAAGCTCGGCCCGGCGCATATTCTGTGCTCGGAGACCTGTGCGCTGGACATCATCGGCGCCGACGTCGTGCGCGATGTCGAACCCGGCGAGATCATCATTCTGACCAAGGACGGTGTGCGCAGCCTGAAGCCGTTCCCGAAACAGTCGCAGCGCTTTTGCATCTTTGAATACATCTATTTCGCCCGGCCTGATTCCAACATGGAAGGCCACAACGTCTATGAGGTCCGCAAGCGGATCGGCGCGGAATTGGCCAAAGAGTCTCCCGCGCGCTGCGACGTCGTGGTGCCCGTGCCTGATTCCGGCGTTCCGGCCGCGCTGGGCTTTGCCGCGCAGTCGGGCATCCCCTTCGAGTACGGCATCATCCGCAATCACTATGTGGGCCGCACCTTCATTCAGCCCACCGACAAGACCCGGCATCTGGGCGTGAAGCGCAAGCACAACCCCAACCGGGCCCAGGTCGAAGGCAAGCGCGTGGTGCTGGTGGACGATTCCATCGTGCGCGGCACCACGTCCATGAAGATCGTCGACATGATGCGCGAGGCCGGCGCCACCGAAGTGCACATGCGTATTTCCTCGCCGCCCACGGCGCACCCCTGTTTCTTCGGCATCGACACGCCCTCCTACGACGGATTGCTGGCCGCACGTTACAATGTCGCCGAGATGGCCAGCCGCTTGGGCGTCGACAGCCTCGCGTTCATTTCCATCGACGGGCTCTACCGCGCCGTGGGCGAGGCCAAACGTCACGGCGACAAGCCGCAATACTGCGATGCGTGTTTCACGGGCGATTACCCGTTGCCGCTGACCGACAACAAGGCCGGCACGCAACCCAAGCAGTTGTCGTTGCTCAACGACGCGCCCCGCTGAGCCCATGGCCGACGCGTCATCCGGCGGACGATTGAAGGGACGCATCGCGCTGGTCACGGGCGCATCGCGCGGCATCGGCCGCGCCGTTGCGCTGCGCTTTGCCCGGGAAGGCGCCAGCGTTGTCGCCTATGCCCGCACCAAGAAAGACTTGGAATCTCTCGACGACGAGATTCGCGCCGTCACGGGGCAGCCCGCCATCTTGGTGGCCGAAAGCATCACCGATTACCCCAAGATCGACCAGGTGGCCGCCGCCCTTCACGCACGCTACCAGCGGCTCGACATCTTGGTGGGCAATGCCGCCGTGCTGGGCCAGCTCTCGCCGCTGACGCACTACACGCCCAAGCAGTGGGACGACATGATGGCCGTGAACCTCACGGCCAACTGGCGCCTGTTGCGCGCCATGGAGCCCTTGCTCAAGGCCTCCGATGCGCCCCGCGCGATCTTCGTCACGTCCGGCGCCGCTCACACCGATAAAATGTACTGGGGCCCCTACGGCGCCACCAAGGCCGCCCTGGAACGCATGGTGAAGATTTACGCCAGCGAGACCGCCCACTCCAAACTGCGGGTGAACATCATCGACCCCGGCCGCGTGCGCACCAAGATGCGCGCGCAGGCCTATCCGGGCGAGGATCCCATGAAGCTGCCGCCCCCCGACGCCGTGACCGAGGCCTTTGTGCGGCTGGCCGAGCCGGCCTTCGAGAAAACCGGCGAAGTCGTCCAAGCCTAGCGACGACGCGAAAAGCGCTCGTTGAGTTTTTTCGGCCGCTTGGACTTCAAGGGCTGGCCGGTGTCTTCGTTGACGAAGGGATTGGCGGGCTTCTTCAGGTTCAGCCGCAGCGGCACGCCGTCAAGGTCGAAGGCCTCGCGCAAGCCGTTGGCCAAATAGCGCATGTAGGATTCCGGCAGGTCGCCGGCGCGGGTGGAAAAGAACAGGAATGTCGGCGGGCGCGTCTTGGCCTGGGTCATGTAGCGCAACTTGATGCGCTGCTTGTGAATCGACAGGGGCGGCGGATTTTGCGCCACCGTCGCCTCCAGCCACCGATTGAGCTTGGATGTCGAGATGTGCGTGCTCCACACGCCGTGCGCGCGGAAGGCGGCATCGATCAACTGATCGAGGCGCTGGCCGGTGGCCGCCGAGATGGTGATCACCGGCACGCGCGGCAATTGCGCGAGGGACTGTTCCAGGCGCTCCTTGATCCGCTCCAACGTGGCGTCCTTGGTCTTGATCTTGTCCCACTTGTTGACGGCCACGATCAGCGCGCGGCCTTCTTCCTCGACAAAGCGCGCCAGCGTGAGGTCTTGCTTGTCCAGGCCCACCTCGGCGTCGATGACCAGCACTACGACCTCGGCCATCTTGAGGGCTTCGAAGGTCTCGCCGACGGAAATTTTCTCGACCGAGTCGATCACCTTGGGCCGTTTGCGCACACCGGCGGTGTCGACCAAGCGCAGCTTCTTGCCGTGATAGGTGAAATCAATGGCGATGGCATCGCGCGTGATGCCGGGCTCGGGCCCCGTCAGCAAGCGCTCTTCGCCGACCAGCCGATTGATCAGCGTCGACTTGCCGACGTTGGGCCGCCCGATAACCGCGATATGCAGCGGCCGTTCGGGCAATACTGGGGTTGCGCCATCGATTTCGGGCGCCAGGGCAGTATCGTCGGTGTCAGCTTCGTCGTCAAAGGCTTCGGGCGGCGCATAGCCCGCAATGGCCTGGTAAAGGCCGTTCAAGCCCTCGCCATGCTCGGCCGAGATCGGCACGGGATTGCCCAGGCCCAGGCTGTAGGAATCGTAAAGCCCGGCATTGGCCGCCTTGCCCTCGGCCTTGTTGGCCACGAGCACGACGGGCGTTTTCTGGCGGCGCAGCAGATCGGCGAAATGTTCATCGAGCGGCATGATGCCGTCCTTGGCGTCGACCAGCAGCAGCGCCACGTCGGCGTCGCCCACGGCCTTGAGCGTCATGCGGCGCATGCGCCCTTCGAGCGTCTCCTCGCCGGCCTCTTCCAGACCCGCGGTGTCGAACACCCGGAATCGCAGCCCGCCCAGATTGGCGATGCCTTCGCGGCGATCGCGCGTCACGCCGGGCCGGTCATGGACGATGGCCGTGCGTCGGCCGGTCAGGCGGTTGAACAGCGTCGACTTGCCGACATTGGGCCGCCCGATGATGGCGACGGTCAGGGCGGGCGGCGCATCGTCCGTCCTGGGTGTCGGCTGGCGCGCCATGGCGGGCGACCTCAGCGATAGGCGGCGAGTTCGCCGTCGTCGTTCAGGAGATACATGGTGCCGGCGGCCAGCACCGGCGGCAGGGTGGCCGCCGAATCAAGATCCATGCGGCTCAGCACGGCGCCGGTATAGGGCGACAGCGACAGCATTTGTTCGTTGGAGCCCGCCACGATGAGGCGGTCGCTGGCCAGCACGGGTCCGGCCCACACGATGCGGCCTTCCTTGTCTTCTTCGTCCTCGAAGCGCGGCAACTGCGTCACCCACAACAAACGCCCGGAGCGAACGTCGACGCAGACGATTTCACCGTCGATGGTGATGGCGTAGAGAAAATCCCCGGCGATCCACGGCGTATAGACGCCCGAGACGGGCACGTCCCACACCCGTTGGCCGGTGCGCAAGTCGACCGCCACCAGCACGCCCGAGTGACCGACGATATAGACCCGGCCGCGATCGATCACGGGGCTGGCCGTCACGGCGGGCAGACTGGCTGCCGCTTCGGTGCGGCGCACGGCGACCACCGTCTCGCTCCACAGCATCGAGCCGTTGTCCACGCGCAGGGCTACGACTTCGCCGTTGGTGAAGGGCGCGATGACCACGCCGCCGTCAACGGCCGGGGCGCCGGCACCCAACAGAATGGTCGGCGTCGACGCGCCGGAATAGGTCCACAATTGACGGCCGTCGCTGGTCGCGAGCGCCACGACTTGGTTTTCGACCGTGGTCACGAACACACGCCCGCCGTTGACCGAGGGCGCGGCACGGATGGGGGTGTCGACCGCCGAGCGCCACAATTCAGCGCCCGATTGGGCGTCGAGCGCCACCACTTGAGCAAAACCGCCGGTCACGAAAATCTTGCCGTTGTCGTAAGCGAGCCCACCGCCCAGGAAGGAGCCTTCGTTGTCGTCCTCGGGGGCGGTTTCGGTTTCCCACAACTCGTCGCCCGTGCGCGCGTCATAGGCCGTCACGTCGGCTTCGGCGTCGATGGCGAATACGCGGCCCTCGGCAACGATCGGCTCGCTCAAAACGCGGTTGCGCTTGCCCGAACCCTCGCCGATATCCTCGGACCATTGCAGTTCCGGCGCGTCGCCGATGACCATGTGATGCATGGCGTGATGAGACAGCCCGCCGCTTTGCGGCCAAGCGTCGGCATCTTCGGGTTTGGGCAACCGAATGGCGGTGTCGATGGCCTCAAGGTCGGGGCGCAGTTCGCGTTCCAGCGCCAGCACCGAGATGCGCGTCCCCGGCAGGATTTCCTTGTCGGATTCCCCGGTGAAAATGTTGTTCTCGCACCCCACCAGCACGAGTGCCGCGAGGCCGCAAGCCAGCAAGGATCTGATATGTACCGGCATCGACCTGGCCCGCGCGTTCATGTGGTTACATCACTGATTCGTCGCGGGCGCCGGAGCGCTGGGCGGGGCAACGGCGGCGGCGCCCTTGAAGACGGCGCTGAGTTCCTGGGCACGTTGGCGAATGCCTTGCGGCGTTTCGGTATCGGCAATCAGGCCCTCGACCAATTGCAAAGCCCGCGCCGTATCGCCCTGTTTCTGCGCCAGCAGGGCGGTCAACTCCGTGGCCGAAAAGCTGAACGGATTGGCCGGGTCGAGCAGCGGCTTCAAGGACGCCTCGAGCTCCAGCGGATTTTCGCCGTCGATGCCGTGCAACGCCCGCAGCAAAAGCCCCAGGTCGCGGAACAACGGATCGGCGTTCGTATCGTCCGCCAGCGCCCGGTAGGCCGCGAGCGCGCCCTCGCGGTCGTTTTTCTCAAGGGCAATGGCGGCCTTCTGCAACTGCGCCAGGGCGGCATAGCCTTGGCCCTTTTCGGCGGCGACGGCGGCATAGGCGGTCAGCGCCTCGTCCATCTTGCCGTCTTGCAGCAACTTGCTGGCGGCTTCGTATTGCTTGGCGACTTCGATGCGCTTGGTTTCGACATTCTGGCGCCAGAGTTGCCAGCCGAGCACCCCGAAAATGACGGCCGCGACGGCGCCGATGACGTAGCCGCCGTACTTCGCCCAAAGTTTCTTGAATTCTTCCTCGCGAAGATCGTCTTCAACTTCGGTCAAGAATCCGTCGAAAAGCGCTTCTTCCTCGCTTTTCTCCGCTTTCTTCGACTTGACCTTGGCGGGCGCCGGAACTTTCGAGGCGTCCTTTGTCGTACTCACCGGTGTGTTCCTTTGACGAGTGGGAATCATGATGGGCGGCGCTGCCGGCGCGGACCCAAGACCTGGAATAGAGTGTTGAACCTCGACAGCCGGCCGAGGCTTGAAAAGCGCGCCGAACATAATGAGTTAAACGTGGCGACGCAATCGGCAGACACGGCTGGAGACCCTTCTCTAACATATTGTTTTGTAATAATATTAAGGCCCCGATGGCACTCCCACGCGATTCAATCTTTGTTAACATGGCCCGGCTAAACAGCTGATGCGTCGAAATCTGTCCGCGGCGGCCAAATCCGCGTGGACAAACCGGTGAAGGATCCGCCCCATGCTCGGCTCGCGCCTTGTTGCCTTGTCGCTTTGTGCCGCAACGGCTATCGCTTTGGCGGGGTGCGGCAGCAAGCCCGATCCGATCTGGTCGCAGTTGGCCGGCTATAAATGCGGCCTTGATGAGAATGCGCCGACGGCCGTCTGCGCGACCCGTCCGCCGGGCGAGGGATCTGCCGAGGTCAGCCGCTATTGCTATCAAACGCTGGCCGACGCCAATTGCCTCGATCGCCCCGACCAGGACCGCAAGAACCAAGCCCTGGGCTCGTCCGGCTATTGACGGCTTGATCGCGACTGCGGTTTTGTCACAGAATACCGCCATGAGCCGCATCGTCTTATATTAAGGCCGGGCTGGGCCATGGCATCCGTTGTTCCGATTACGGAATTCCGGCGCAAAGCCCCCTATCTGCACTTCACCCGTTCCGAATTCTTCCGTTTGCTCGACCTGTATTCGCGCCGCGTCATGAGCGGCGAATGGCGCGACTATGCCATCAGCCACGGCCCCGGCATGGCGTGTTTCTTCATCTTTCGCCACGCCGCCGAAAGCCCGCTGTTCGTGATTTCCAAGCTCGAGACACGCGGCAAGGACCGCGCGGGTGCCGCACGCAACGGGCGGTACTTGGTCACCAGCAACCACAAAAAGCTCAGCCAGGGGCACAGCCTGGACGACGTTTTGAAGGTCCTTGAACGACCGTTTCGGCTCATTACGTCGTAACAGGTTTGTGCATCGCAACATGGTTGCGGTTGCGTTAAAACGGCGTTAATTTATCTTTATATTCCATCAGGTTATTGTGTATTGTCATGCGCCCGTGGCAACTCAGCCATGCGTTTTTATCGCATTGCAATATTGATCCGCGCAATTATATGTCCCGTACACGGGGTGTTGAATGTCAGTCCCCGTTGAGATGGAGAGAAGAAAATGAGTTCCTATAGCAAGTTGTTGGACAAAGTCCTCGCCGTGACCGTGCTTTTGGTCACCGCCGTGGCTTACGTCAGCTCGACCGCCCAGATCCTGTAAGACCCGATTTTGGTCAGGATAGGCGCGCGCGGCCGGAACCTGGACTGATCCGACCTTGATCGGATAGTGCCGGACCGGCGGCGCAATGGGCCTCGGGTGTGAACGTCACACCCAACGCCGGGCCTACTTCAACGCCCCAAAGATAAACCAGCTCGCGAAGTTGCCGTGCTCGGGCGCGGTCGCCTTGCCGCGCGCGAAATCGGCGAAATACTCTTCGCTGACGACGCCGCGGTCGGGGATGCGCGTCTGGTCGCACTTTTCCGGCGCGAAGCCTGCTTCGATGCACAGCCCGCGCATGTCTTGCGCGCGGAACCCGGCGTAATGGGGCTCGTTGTTATAGAACGCGTCCCAATCGAGGTAAAAGTTGTAATAAGGATCGCAGGCATTGGCGGGCGGCAGTTCCATGTGCGCCATGAGGCCGCCCGGCGCCAAGAGGCGGTAAATTTCCTTCAAGATCTTCTTGGTCGAGGCGACCGAAAGTTCGTGCAGGAAGAAGCTCGAGACGATGAGATCGAAATGCCCGTCGGGAAAGTCGGTCTTTTCGGCGTTCTGCTGGGAATAGTGAACCCGCTTGCCGGCCGCTTCGGCTTTGGCGTGCGCATAGCGCAGCAGGGGCGCGCCGACGTCGAGGCCGTAACCTTCGGCCTCCGGGAAAACGTCCAGATAAGGCAACAGATTGCTGCCGGTGGTGCAGCCTAAGTCGAGAATACGCTTGGGCCGGAAATTCGGATACTTGAGCTTCAAGTAGTGGCCGATGGAATCGGCCACGCCGCCGCGGTTTTTCGGCCGGCCGACGCGCAGGCCCGCGCCGAAGACGCGCGTGCCTTGCGAATAGATGGCCGCCACGGCCACGTCGTTGTCCATGAACTCGGTGTGGTAGCAGCCGGGCATGAGGTGAATGTCCAGCGCCGAGACCGCGCGGGGAATCTCGACATTTGAGTCGAGCCTCAAGCTGCCGCCCGTGGGACGCAGGCGCGCGGCTTCGTCGGCGACGCGCGTCAACGCGGGCAGCGCGCGCTCCACCGAGTCCTGCACCGAGAGCCACACCATCTCCTGGGCGTTGTAGCGAAGCGACGAATAGAAGCGGAAATGCGCGTTGGGCAGCATGGCGCGGCGCACTTCGCGGCCGTCCTTGGGCGCGCGGCCGTGGGCTTTCTTGTAGGCGGGCGCAACATCACGCTCGTAGCTGGCGCGCATGTCCTGCGCCATCTCGGTCATGACGTGCTTACGCAGCATGGAGACGTAGCCCTGGCGGTTGTGCTCGTCATGCGTGGCCTGGGGCACGGTCTCGATGGAGGGCAGAGCCGAAGACGTGGCGGTGTTGTCGAGGGGGGCCATGAAACGCACCGAAGTTGCTGCACTGCGGCAGGCTATATCGGGACACCGGCAGACAGTTCAAGAGGTGCTGTCGGGGGCCGCAGGCCACCTGTAAATATAAAAAATACAGGTGAATATCACCACCAGGTGGTCATGTAGGCTGGGTCATCCCTCGGCTCGGGTGATGCGCGCCGCGTAGCAGCCCATTTTGGCGTAATGGGCCTGGATATAGCTGACGGCGGGGTCGGCCAGCAGGGCCGTAATGGCCGAATCGGCCACAGTACCGTCCGCCAGCGCGGCATCCACCATCATGTGCGCGGCGTCGAAGGCACGCAGCGACAGGGCCCTCCGCCGCATGACCTCGGGCAGTGCGCCAACCGTCACATGAGCCTTCTCGGCGCCCTCGCGCACGAAAATGGCATGGGCGGCGCGGTAGGGCGTATCGGCGGGCTGGTGCACGTAGTTGATCAGCAGAGCGCGCTCGCCCGGTTCCAGATCGCGCAGCTCCACCCGATCCGGAAAGCCCGGCGCGGTATCGACCACGCGGCGCTGCGCGCCGTGGGCGGCCAGGTCCTGATCCGACAGGCCATAGAGATGACGGAAGGGCGCGGGGTCGAGCCCGGTGACGACGTATGACATGGCGGTGCTCCTTCGATTCGGCATGACGATGGCCGCCATGTACGCCCGCCCGCCCCGCGCCGCAGCCCGATTCTTGCGGTCTTCTGGGACGGTGTTACACAAGCACCATGAGCAAGACCTTCACCGCCCCCGACGGAAAAGTGCGCTGCGCCTGGTGCGCGGCGACGCCGCAGTACATGGCCTATCACGACACGGAATGGGGCTTTCCCGTGGGCGAGGACCGAAGGCTGTTTGAAAAACTATGTCTGGAAGGTTTTCAGGCGGGCCTGAGCTGGCGCACGATTCTGGAAAAGCGCGAAAACTTCCGAAAGGCTTTCGCCAATTTCGAGTTTGACAATGTGGCGCGCTTCGGCGCGAAAGACGTGGCGCGGCTGCTGAAGGATGCGGGCATCGTGCGCCACCGCGGCAAGATCGAGGCCGTCATCAACAACGCCAAGCGCGCGCAGGAACTGGTGAAGGCCGAAGGCTCCTTGGCGGCGTTCGTGTGGCGCTACGAGCCGAAGACGCGCAGCACCGGTAAGGTGGTCTCGACCACCGAGGAATCCACCGCGCTATCGAAGGAACTGAAGAAACGCGGCTGGCGCTTCGTCGGGCCGACGACGGTGTACGCCTTCATGCAAGCCATGGGCATGGTGAACGACCACGCACCGAATTGTGCGTTCCACAAAAAGGCGCTGACGGCGCGGAAGAAATTCAAAATACCGAAGCGCTAGCCGCCCGGATGCAGGCCGGGGGCTTCGTGGCCGGTACGCGCGACGTATTCGGTGTAGCCGCCGGTGAATTGGTGCAGGCCCTCGGGCGTGAGTTCCAGCACGCGGTTGGACAGCCGCGAGAGGAAGTAGCGGTCGTGCGAGACGAACAACATCGTCCCTTCGAAGTCGGCCAGCGCCGCCACCAGCATCTCCTTCGTCGCCATGTCGAGGTGGTTGGTGGGCTCGTCCAGCACCAAAAAATTCGGCGGATCGAACAGCATCTTGGCCATGATGAGGCGGGCCTTCTCGCCGCCCGAGAGCACGCGGCATGGCTTTTCCACGTCGTCCCCGGAAAACCCGAAACATCCGGCAAGCGCGCGCAAAGCCCCCTGCCCTGCCTGCGGGAATGAGCCGTCGAGGGATTCGAACACCGTCTCCTCGCCGTCGAGCAGATCCATGGAGTGCTGCGCGAAATAGCCCATGCGCACACTCACGCCGATTGTCACCGCGCCCTTGTCGGGCAACGTGCCGGCGTCCATCGCCGC
>JANRJL010000093.1:0-12802 GCA_033763995.1 Rhodospirillaceae bacterium
AAACTCGCTGAGAAAATGACAGCGAGAAACAAACGAATCAAAATTGCGTTGACTTTGAATCTATCATTCGCAATCGAGTCGATCCAGGAATCGATGTTGCTCGCCAGTACACCTCAAAAACCTTTTTCAACAGCCTGTTAAGCCTTCTTGGGCGAGCCCATGAAGAACCGCGCCAGCGCCGGCAACAGAATGATGGCGCCGAGCATGTTGGCCATGAACATGAACGACAGCAGCAAGCCCATGTCGGCCTGAAACTGCAGCGCCGAGAAAATCCAGGTGCCGACGCCGATGGTCAGCGTGAGCCCTGTCATGACCACCGCGTTGCCCGAGATTTGCAGCGTCTTGAAAAAAGCCTCGCGGAGGTCCACGCCCGCGTCCAACATGCCCTTGAGGCGGGCGAAAATATAGATGCCGTAGTCGACACCGATGCCAACGCCCAGCGCTGCCACGGGCAGCGTGGACACCTTGAGGCCGATGTCGAGCGCCACCATGACGGCGTAACACATGAACGACACCAAGACCAAGGGAAGCAAGATACAGATGGTCGGCCGCCACGAGCGGAACAGCGCCAGGCACAGCACGCAGATGGCGGCGTAAACCCACAGCAGGATCGGGAACTCGTTGGCCTTGACCACCTCGTTGGTGGCGGCCATGACGCCGACGTTGCCGGTGGCGAGCTTGAAGCGGTGCCGCTCGCCGTCGTTGGCGGCGGCGAACGCCTTCACGGCGAGGACGATGCGTTCGATGGTCTCGGCCTTGTGGTCTTCGGTGAAAATGATCACCGGCATGACGCTGCAATCGCGGTTAAGCAGGCCCGTGGCCGTGTCGATGCCGTTGGTGGCCTGCACCAGCAAATCTTCGTTGCGCGGCAGCACGCGCCACTTGGGGCTGCCCTCGTTCCAGCCCGCGTTGGTCAGCTTCGCCGCTTGCGGCATCGACAGCGTCGACTGCACGCCCGGCACGTTGCTCATCTCCCAGGCGAACTGGTCGATCTTGGCCATGACGTCGTACTGGATGCAGCCGTTGGGCACCGTCTCGACGATGACCTGAATCACGTCGGTGCCGATGGCGAAGCTTTCGGTGATGACCGCATCGTCGCGGTTATAGCGCGAGTCCGGGCGCAGTTCCGGCACGCCCGAGAGCACGTCGCCGATGCGCACGAACTGCGACTGGAAGGCGCTGTAGACGAACAGCACGAGGCCGATGCAGATCGCCACCGTCGCCTTCTTGGGTTCGGTGAAGCTCGCGAGGCTGTGCCACACCGGTTCGCGCGCGGCGGTGGCCTTGGCCAGTTTCTCGCGATACTTGGGGCCCAGCTCCAAGTAAGACGCGAGCAACGGAATCAGGAACAAGTTGGTCAAGATCACGCAGAACACGCCGATGGAGGCGGTGATCGCCACCTCTTGAATGATGCGAATCTCGATCAGCAGGATGGTCAGGAACCCGAAGACGTCGGCCAGGGCCGCCACGGCGCCGGTGAGCACCAACTTTTTAAATGCCGTCTTGGCGGCCTCGAAGCCGCTCAGGCCCGAGAGGATCCCCTCGCCGATGACGTTGATCTTTTGCACGCCGTGGGACACGCCGATGGCAAAGGTCAGAAAGGGCACCAGGATCGACATAGGGTCGAGGCCGAAGCCGAACACCGTGAGGAACCCCATGTTCCAGACCACGGCGACGAGCGAGCAGATCAACGGCATCAGCATCATGCGCACGGAGTAAGTGAAGTAGTACACCAGCACGGCCGAGATCAGGAACGCGACCACGAAAAATCCGATGACACCCAAGGCGCCGTCGGCCACGTCGCCGATGACCTTGGCGAAGCCGACGATATGGATGGAAATGCCGTCCTTCTCGAATTTGGCGCGGATGTCGCTCTCCAGCAGGTCGGCGACCTTGAAGTAGTCGAGCTTGGCGCCCGTGGCCGGGTCGCGCTCCACCAATTGGGCCGAGACCAGGGCGGCGGAGAAATCATTGGCGACCAACCGGCCGACCTGGCCCGACTTGAGGATGTTCTCGCGCACGCGGGCCAGCATCTCCGGGGTCGGCGTGAAGTCGGCGGGGATGACGTTGCCGCCCGCGAAGCCGCCCTCGACGATTTCGATGAAGCGCACGTTGGGCGTGAAGATCGACGTGACGGTGGAGCGGTCGACGCCCGGCAGGAAGAACACCGCGTCGGTGACCTGCTTCATGGTGGTGAAGAACTCGGGCGTGAAGATGTCGCCCTGCCCATTGTCCCCTTGGGCTTTTACCGCGATCAGCAACCGGTTGGCGCCGCCGAATTGGTCTTGGTATTGGAGGAAGGTCTGAATGTAAGGATGCTTGAGGGGCAGCTGCTTCTCGAAGCCCGCGTCGACCTTCAGCAACGACGCCTGCCAGCCGAGAAACACCGTGACCACGGCGAACAGCGCCATGGTGACGCCGCGGTTGCCGAAAATCAGGTCGGCCAGGCGCTCGACGACGCGGGTCATGGCTGTTTCTCCAACTGGAGTTGCCGCACGCCGCGTTCACCGAACACGATCATTTGTTGTCCGGCCGTCTCGATCACGCCCGACAGCGCCTCGCGTTCGGGCAAGGTGGTCAGTTGAAAACTCTTGCCGTCGATGCTTGTGAGGATCGTGCCGCTGAGGCCCACGATATAGATGCTGCCGTCCTTGCGCTGCACGCCGCCCATGAGCGAGGCCGTGGTGCCGGTGGGAATTTCCTCCCAGCTTTTGCCGAGATCGGGCGAACGAAACAGATTTCCGCGCAAGCCGAAGGCCAGCAGCGCGCCGTCGATCAGGGACATCAGGCCGAAATAGCTGCCTTCGTAGGGCGAGGACTCGACGGCGGTCCAGGTCGCGCCCATGTCGGTGGAGTGAAACAGCGCGCCCGCCTCGCCCGCCACGAACAGACTGCCGTCGGCGGCCTTGGCCAGAGCGTAGAGATGGGGCTCGTCCTCCGAGATGCGCCGTTCGTCCCAGGTTTCACCGCCGTCGCGGGTTTCGTAGATCAGGCCGTAGGCGCCGATGGCAAATCCATGGATTTCGGACTCGAACCACACATCCAACAAAGGGCTTTCGAGATCGGGCGCGGAGGACTTCACCGTCCACGACACGCCGCCGTCGGTGCTGCGCAGGATCGTCGCGTCGTGGCCCACGGCGATGCCGACGTTCGGCGAAGGCATCGCAAGCGCCGTGAGCATGACCTCGGTGGGCGAAGCCCCCTGGACCCAGGTTTGCCCCATATCCGTGGAGCGCAGGATGAATCCGCGGTCGCCCACAGCCACCAACGCTTCGCCCGCCTGGGCTGCGTCGAGCACCAGAGACTTGGCCGCCAGGGGATAGGTCTTGGGCGCGCTTTGCGCCGAAGCCCTTCGACCCAGCACCGCGACGGCCGCAGCCGCCGCTCCGCCGGTCAGCCATGTCCGGCGTGATGATGTCACGACGTCCGCCCGCCCCCTCCCCACGGCGCGAGCAGTCTTACCGCACGCCTTCGCGGCGCAGGGACTCCGGCGAGTAATCGCCATCGGTCATGGGCGTGTTGAAGCGGACGTAGTCATCCTTGTCCTTCACGCCGAACGCCAAATAGCGGCCGTTCTGGAGGTCGTAATGGGCGTGGATGGTGTCCCACATCAGCGGCATCTCGTAATACTGAATGGGGTAGGCTTCCGACACGCGCCAGATCTCGCCGCGGCCGTCATAGCTGTCGACCACCAGGGCCTGCCAGCTGTCCTCGTCGAAATAAAACACGCGCTTGGCGTAAACGTGGCTGGTGCCTTGCCGCAGATTGGCCTCGGTGACCCACACACGGTGCTTTTCGTAGCGCACCACGTCGGGGTTCAGGTGACCGGCCTTGACGACATCGGCCACCGGCACGGCGCCGTCGAGCTTGTAGGTGTTGTAGGGCACGATCATTTCGACCCGGCCCTTGAGCGTCCACTCGTAGCGGTCGGGCGCGCCGTTGAACATGTCGAGCTGGTCGTTGGTGCGCTGACCGTCGGACGCCGTGCCCGGGTTGTCGTAGGCGACGTTGGGCGCGCGGCGCACGCGGCGTTGGCCGGGATTGTAGGTCCAGGCGTTGCGCGGTTCGGCCAACTGGTCGAGGGTTTCGTGCACCAGCAGGATCGTGCCGGCCAACCGCGCGGGCGCGGTGACTTCCTGCAGGAAGTAAGCCAAGCGGTTGTTGATGCTCTCGATGGTGGCGCCATCGCGGTTATAGGCCCACAGCACACGCTCCGAGAACTGCACCGGCGTGAAGGACCCATCGGGTGTCGGCACCACTTGTTTCACGCTGCGTTCCGTGGTCTCGCCGCGATAGCGCGTCAGGTGATTCCAGATCGTCTCCACACCCGCCTTCGGAATCGGGAACGGAATCGAGCGCGTCGCGTTCTTGATGCCGTTGCCGTCGGTGGTGAGTTCCGCGTTGGCGGCATTTTGGATCACGGCGTCGTAGATAGCCTTGGCAAACCCTGCCGAGCGCCGCGTCGGATACACTTTCATCTTGAAGGTGTTGGGATAGCGTTTCAGCATCGCCATCTGGCCCGGCGAAAGCAGCTCTTTGTACTTGTCGGCGTTGGCCGCCGTGACTTCGTACAACGGTTGATCGGCCGCGAAGGGGTCGACATGCGGTCCGCCCTTTTGATACCCCGCAGGCGCGGTGGTCACGCCGCCGTCCCAGGCCGGGATACTGCCGTCCTGATTGCCGGCCTTGATGGCACCCAGGGGCGTCAGCGTCGTCGACAATTGGGCGGCTTCTTGAGCGGTGACTTTCGCCTGGCTCGGCGCGGTCGCGGTCAAGACCAGCGCCATGGCGGTCGCGGCGGTCCAGGACAGTTTCATCGCAACATTCATGTGATCCTCCCGGGATTCACGCGCGTTAGAACGAATAGCTGACGGTCATCGAAACGAAGTCGCGGTCCTTCAACAAATTATAGACCCCGCCGCCGCCGTTGACGGTATAGGCCAGCGTCGCCGACCAATCGTTCAAGTAATTGGCGCCGAGGCTCACCGTCACGGACTTGCGGCCGTCGACGAAGTTGCCGATGGGCGACGGCGTGGTGCCGTTGACGTCATGGTTGAAGGCGATTTGCGGCTGCAGCGCGATCGAACCGATGGCGTTGTTGATGTCGCCGCGGAAGACCAACCGGTAGCCCCACGAGAACTGGTCGGCGAAACCGCGAATGGCTGCGGTCGCCGGCTGCAGCGTCAGTTGCGTGAAGAACGGATTGGCGCTGGTGAAGGTGCCCGGCCCCTCGTAGCGCAGGACCGATTTGCCCTCCATGTTGTGGATCCACGTTGCGCCCACTTCGCCGACCAAGGCGATCTGGTCGAAGGGCCCGACGTTGGCGATCAGTTCGGTCGCCGTGGCTTGGGCTTGCGAGTAGTCCTTGCGGCGCCACCCGGTCACTTCCTGGTTGAAGCCGAAGCGTCCAAGCTGGCTTCGGCCAAACGCGGCGGAGCCGGGCGGCAACGGCAGCGGCAGGAACGGATCGATGGGAGAGAGGGCCGCGAACAGCAGTTCGACGTCGTCGGCCTGCAAGGGTTGATCCCAGTGATAGGAGTACTCGCCCTGCAGGGCGATGCCGGTGTCGCCCAGCGTGGTGTTGAAGCTGGCGCCCGCCAGCTTGATGTCTTCCGGGAACTCGCGGAAATAGGCCGCCGTGCGCGCGTAATCGCCGCCCGCCAGGCCGCCGAAGTTCCCCGTGCGCCCGCTGAGCAGCGGCAGGCGGCTGTGGTATTTCATGTAATAAAGGCCGAACTCGGTGTCGTTGAGTTCGGTGGCGAGATAGCGCAGCGCGATACCGAACTGGCCGCCGTCGGAGGCGTCGCGGTCGGGGCCGCGCGCCACGATGGAGCCCACCGGGCCTTGGCTCAGGCGCGGCGGATCGTCGCGCGGGCCCGGCGGCAGCGCGAAACGCAGGAACACGTTCTGGCCGCCGGGGCTCGCGATATCGCTGGTCGAGAAGAACGTGCCTTCGGCCTCGATCTCGGTGTGATCCCAGCCCAATTGATAGAATGCCTCGATGGACAGATCGCCGAAACCCATGGAGCCCTGCACGATGGGCACCGGCACCACGCCTTCGCGCAATTCCGTGCCCGCGCCGCGCAGCTTGGTCACGTCGAACGGGTTGACGATATTGATGCCGTTTTGAATGAACGTGCTCTCGCCCCAGCTCAAGACCTGGTTGCCGATGCGCACGCTCAAGGGGCTGTCGCCGACGTCGAAGTTCCCGGCGACGTACAAGTCGAGCAGGTCGAAATCGAGACCGGCCAGATGCTCGGCGCGCTTGCTCAGCGGCGTGCGATCGAGCGTGGTCGAGCGGTTGATGTGATCGTAGAAATAATTGATGCGCGTGAAGAACTGCAGATTGCCGGACTTGAGTTGCAATTCGTTGGTGCCGCGCACGTTGAGCGACACAAAGTCGCCCTTGGAGAAATTCAGATTGCCGTTGTCGCCGTTGATGGAAAACGCGCGCCCGCCGTTGACGATGCCCACCAGGTCCGGGCTGCGGCCCTTGGTCCGGATCGCGCCGCCGACGCTGTAAGTGCTGTCGAAGGACCCCGTCACCCCGTTGGGTAGGGTGAAGTCGATGGCCGAAACCGGCGCCGACATCGCCGTCAACGCGATGGCTGCCGTGGCCGTGCGTGCCAGCAGGGAATTGAAAGTCATGAGAAACGCCCTCCGCAATTGAAACGCCCGGGCTAAAATCGTTAAACCTTCGCGCCCGGCCCTGTTCGCGTTGATTTGCAATATCTTAGGGGCAGTGGAGGGGCGGCGGCAAGGGTCGCCGGGTCAGCCAATTGGCCAAGAACGAGGCCCGAGCTAAGCCAGGGCCTCGCCCTTAACGGCTTTCTCGATCAGCGCGATGGTTTCCTTGACGCCATAGAGGGCGATGAAAGATCCCATGCGCGGGCCCTGATCCTGCCCCAGGAGAATTTGGTAAAGCGCCTTGAACCAGTCGCGCAGCGACGGAAAGGTCGCCGCATGGCGCTTGCCGATCTCGAAGACAAGACTTTGCAACGCATCGCCGTCGGCCGCGCCGGTGAAGCCGATCAGCGCCTCGCGCAAATCCGACAGGGCCTTGGCTTCGTCCGCCG
The DNA here is from genome assembly GCA_033763995.1 of Rhodospirillaceae bacterium. Taxonomy (GTDB): domain Bacteria; phylum Pseudomonadota; class Alphaproteobacteria; order Rhodospirillales; family Rhodospirillaceae. The sequence continues at coordinate 7,077 of JANRJL010000093.1, forward strand.
AGGCCTTCTTGTAGGCCTTCGCCGGTTTGACGAAATCGCGATAGTAATTGACCGCATAATTCACGAGCTTATCGAGCAGCGGCGCGCTGGCGGGACTGGCCCCCGGCGCATAGCGCGAAACATACGCCCACACCACATCCGGCGTCTCGGCGTGGCAAACGCCCGCCAGGTTCAACAAGATGCTGAATGTCAGCGGCGGCGCCTCGTGCGGCGGATGAGCGCCATGAATGTGCCACACGGGGTTGTCGAGCACGGCGGCGTCCTGCGCCCCGGGAAACTTGCCCAAGAAATCCAGGTACTCGTCGACCGCCTTGGGAATCACATCGAAGTGCAGCCGCTTGGCCGTCTTGGGCTTCTGGAACATATAGAGCGACAGGCTTTCGGGCGGCGCGTACTTGAGCCAATCCTCGACCGCGAGGCCGTTGCCCTTGGACTTGGAAATCTTCTGCCCCTGGTCGTCGAGGAACAGCTCATAGGTTAGATTGGCGGGCGGAACGCCGCCGAGAATGTTGCAGATGCGGCTCGACAGCCGGACAGAGTCGATCAAATCCTTGCCCGACATTTCGTAATCGACGTTGAGCGCAAACCAGCGCATCGCCCAATCGCACTTCCACTGCAATTTACAATGTCCGCCCGTGACCGGCACCTCGACCTTGGCGCCCGCGTCGTCCACATAAACAATGGTGCCGGCGGCGACGTCGCGATGAACGATCGGCACCTGCAGCACCACGCCCGTCTTTTTGCAGATCGGCAGGAACGGCGAATAGGTCGCGCGGCGCTCGGGCCCCAAGGTCGGCAGGATGACGTTAATGACCTCGTCGTAGTGCTCCAGCACTTTTCTCAGGGCGCCATCGAATTCGCCCGAGGCGTAGCTGACGGTTGAACTCTTGAACTCGTATTCGAAGCCGAAGGAATCGAGAAACGCCTTCAGTCGCGCGTTGTTGTGGGCCCCGAAACTGTCATGGGTGCCGAAAGGATCGGGAATGGCCGTCAGTGGTTTGCCGAGATGCTGGGCCACCATCTCCTTGTTGGGCACGTTGTCGGGCACCTTGCGCAGGCCGTCCATGTCGTCGGAGAACGTGAACAGCCGCGTCTTGACGCCGGGCACCAAGGCCTCGAAGGCGCGGCGCACCATGGTCGTGCGCACCACTTCGCCGAAGGTGCCGATATGCGGCAGGCCCGAGGGCCCATAGCCGGTCTCGAACAGCACGTAGCCCTTGGCGGGCACTTGCCCCTTCAAGCGCTCGTCCCACAGAAAGCGGGCTTCCTGGAACGGCCAGGCGTTGGAATGGCGAGCGTGGTCTGTGACGGACATAACTGAAAAGGCCGGAGATTGAGGGAACTGCCGGAGTACTAGGAGCCGTGCGGGACTTGGTCAATAGCGCTGCTTGCACGATCCGCCGCGCGCCCTTACAGCTTCGCGGGTCTCACGATTTTTGGGTCTCATGTCGCAACCCTCCCCGGCCCCCGTTCAGCCCCGCCGCGCCGTGCTGCCGCCGTCATTCGTGTGTGTCGCCGAGTGGTCCGAAGCGGCCGTGCTGGACCCCGAAGGCGAAATCCAGGTGCTGAGTCCATCGGCCGCGGCGCAGTTGATCGGAACCAAGCCCGTCCTGGTGTGCCATGCCCGCTCCACCGCCAAGCGCCTGGGCGCCGAGCGGCTCAACACCATCGACGCGCTGGAGTTGTTCGCCTTCGTACGCCCCGCGCGGTTCGCCGTGCCCACCGTGGACGGCCTAGCGCAGGCACTGGGTCTGCCCCGTGTAAAGTCCCTCGCCGATCGGCCCGAGGCATTAGCCAAGATCTGCCTTGCGCTTCTGGCCGAGTTGGTTGCGTTGTCCGATTTGGACGCCAAGGCCCTGCGCGCCATCGCCGGCACGATGATGCGCGGACGCTGGGCCTGGGGCCCAAGTGTCATGGCGGCCCTCGGCGGCGATGCGGCCGAGACCGGGGCCTATGGCGTCGGCGCGGGCATCAGGGTGTGGACCCGCCTGCCCGAATGGCAAGAACGCCCGCCGCCGCAACCGCCGGGTCACCTTTCGGTGTCGCGGGAAGAAACCAATGAGCGGCTGACGGCTTTGCTTGGCACCGATGCCGAACAGCGCGAGGCTCAAGTCACCTTCGCGCACACCGTCGCGCAGGCCTTCGTGCCGCGCGAGGACACCGACGCGCCGAGCGTCGTGCTGGCCGAAGCCGGAACCGGCGTCGGCAAAACATTGGGTTACATCGCGCCGGCCAGCGTGTGGGCGGAAAAAAACGAAGGTACGGTGTGGATCTCCACCTTCACGCGCAATCTTCAGCGCCAACTCAATGATGAACTGAGCCGGCTGCACCCCGACCGCGACGAGAAGAAACGCCGGGTCGTCATTCGCAAGGGCCGCGAGAACTACTTTTGCCTTTTGAACTTCGAGGACGCCGTGAACCGCCTGGGCGTACAGCCCGGCGACGCCGTGGCCCTGGGCCTGATCGCCCGCTGGGCGCTCGCCAGCGAGAACGGCGACATGATCGGCGGCGACATGCCTGGATGGCTGGCCGAGTTGTTCGGCCGCGAGCGCGTCTTGGGCCTGGCCGACCGTCGCGGCGAGTGCATCTACGCCGCGTGCGCGCATTACCAGAAGTGTTTCATCGAACGTACGGTGCGCCGGGCGCGCTATGCCGACATCGTCGTCGCCAACCACGCGCTCGTGATGGTGCAAGCGGCGCTGGGCGGCCTCGACGACGCCAACCGGCCCACGCGCTATGTCTTCGATGAAGGCCATCACATTTTCGATGCCGCCGACGCCGCCTTCGCCGCGCACTTGAGCGGCTTCGAAACGGCGGACCTGCGGCGATGGCTCTTGGGCGCCGAGGATCGCAAGGCCAGCCGTGCACGGGGCCTGAAAAAACGCTGCGAGGACTTGATCGCCGAGGGCACGTCGGATCCACAAGGACTGATGCAATCCCTCGAGGAAACGCTGATGGCCGCGCGCGTCCTGCCCAGCGCCGGTTGGCGCAACCGCGTGCGCGACGGCGAACCGGCGGGAGCTGCGGAAAAGTTCCTGGGCCTGGTGTGGAAGCAAGTCATGGCGCGGACCAACACCTCCTCGCCCTACTCCCTGGAAACCGACGCCACCGAGCCCATTGAAGGCCTGATCGACGCGGCGCAGGCCCTCAGCGAGGCCCTGCGCAAGCTTGAGACCCCGATGCGCAAGCTGATCGCGGGGTTCAAACGCAAGCTCGACGACGAAGCGGCGACTTTGGAATCCACCGTCCGGGCGCGCATCGAAGCGCTCATCCGCACGTTGGAACGGCGCGGCCTGATGCAGGTGCTGGCCTGGCGCGACATGCTGGCCGCTCTGCAAGCCAAGACGCCGGCGGAGTTCATCGACTGGTTCGCGGTGGAACGCAGCGACGGTCACGACGTTGATGTGGGTCTTTATCGGCATTGGCTCGATCCGACCCTGCCCTTCGCGCGGTCGCTCGCCGACCAGGCCCATGGGCTGGCCATCACTTCAGCCACGTTGCTCGATGGTAGCGGCGATGAGGCCCAAGACTGGCACGAGGCCGACCGCCGCGTCGGCCTGCCGCATCTGGGCGCTACGGCCAACGAAGGCACCGTGCGGGCCACGCTGACCTCGCCCTTCGATTACGCCAACCACTCGCTGGTGCTGGTGATCACCGACGTGCGCAAGGACGACATGGCGCAAGTGGCGGCGGCTTACCGCGAGCTTTTCATGGCGGCCGAGGGCGGTGGATTGGGGTTGTTCACCTCCATCGCACGGCTGAAGGAGGTTCACCGCGCCATTGCCTCGCCGCTGGAGCACGCCGGGCTGCCGCTTTACGCTCAACACGTGGACGACATGGATACGGGCACCTTGGTGGATATTTTCCGCGTCGAGGAAAACGCGTGCCTGCTCGGCACCGATGCCTTGCGCGAGGGCGTCGACGTGCCGGGGCGGTCCCTGCGCCTGGTGGTGTGCGACCGCGTACCATGGCCCCGGCCCGACATTCTGCACAAGGCGCGCCGGGCCTTCTTCGGCAAACGCACTTACGACGACGCCGTGACGCGCCTGCGCCTCAAGCAAGCCTTCGGGCGCTTGATCCGGCGCGCCACCGACAAGGGCGTGTTCGTGCTGCTGGACCCGATGATGCCGTCGCGGCTCAGGGGCGCGTTCCCGCTCGATGCGCGCTACGAGCGCGTGGGATTGGCGGAGGCGGTCAAGCAGATCAAGGTTTTTCTCAGTGCACAAATTTAGCAACACTGTTTAGCTCACGCTCTGCAGAACAAGCATCGCTTCCGCTGAGGATGATGCAAACGATTCGACCGTTTGCAGTCTCATCCGCAATAAGCGTGCGACCTCTTGGGTTCCACCGTTGCCGACCTTGAGCAATATTACTTTAGGAGGAGCACCATTTATCAAACTCAGGCTACGGAAGTCGTCGTCCTTGGAAACGAGAATAAACCCACGATTGCGGGCATAGTCCCAGATCACGGTGTCAGACGCACCCCGTAGTCCGACAAGGCGCACATGCGAGCTATCGGGGTACGCGCTCCCCAAATGAAGAGGAAGATTGAAACTGAGGTTTTCGTCGAAGAGCAGTTTCACGCCGCGAATGGGCCGGACAGACGACGTTCACGCTCGGCGGCGAATGCAAGCACGGCGCGAATATGTTCCGCCTTCAAATCGGGAAAATCAGCGAGAATTTCCGCCTCGCTCATTCCCCCGGCAAGATATTCAAGGACATCTGAAACGGTAATGCGAGTCCCCACAATGTGCGGCTTGCCATTTCGGATCTTCGGATCAAGGACAATGAAATCTTCCCAGGACATGGTCAAAGAATATGCTTCGTAGGGGGTTCAATCAAGATCACCAACCCGGCCTAAAGCGAGGCCGCTAAGTCCTTCAATTCCGCCGTGACCGGCGAGGCGCCCACGGGCGCGCGGCCGCGCTCAAACACCAGCCGCCCCGTCTCGCGCGGCACGCACACGCCCTTTGCGCCATCGGGAAAGCGCGCATCGGCCAGTTCGGCGCGGGGAATGCGCACCGGCGTGACCGGCCGCGCCAGGCCCCAGCTGACCTCGCGCTCCGTGTCGATGAACAGCAGCGTCCAGTGATCCTTGAGCGGCAGCCAATGCAGTTGATCGAAGTCCTTGTAGGCGAAGCCCAGAACCTGCGTCATCTGCTCGCGGGTCGTGGCGCTATCAAAGGCGCACACCGTCACCCACGGCCACTCGGTCAGCGGCGCCAAATCGACCGCTTGGCTCTCGGCCATGAAGGCATAGCGCAAATTCTTCTGGAAGGTCATTTCCTTCTTGGATTCCGGCCCGCCGGTGCGGTTGTACATGATGTAGATCGAGATCGGCGTGAGCGACAAAAACGCCAACAGCCCGGCGGCCTTCATGAATGACGCGGTGGGTTTGATCGACATCAGGGCGGATTCCAGGGCTGTCGTGTGCGATACTTGGAGTCGGTCAGCGCCGCACCATAGCGGCATGGAGCGCCATGACAACTCCTCCGTTCACGACCAAGACACCCGTGACGACGCCCGCGCGCGCGCCGGGGGAAGGCTGGGGCTCGGTCCAGCATTACCGGCAGGAAGGCGGTCTACACGTCATCGACGTCAGCGCCGGGTCCGTGGCGCAGTTGTTCAGCGGCCTGGACCCCGCCCCCTTCCGCCACAAGGATCTCGACCCGGAGGTGGACGGCTATATCCTCAGCGCCGTGCGCGAGATCGGCGAGCCGAGGCGC
>JANRJL010000100.1:0-35129 GCA_033763995.1 Rhodospirillaceae bacterium
GCGCCTCAAGATCGACGTAGGAAAAAAGCGATCCAGACCGTTCGTCCGATCCCCGCATCCGAACAACCTCCCGCAAAACAATGCGGAAAGTGAATCACGATCAACCCGGCACCGCCATAGACTTTTTCAACAGCCTGTTAGGTGTCTCCGCCGCGAATCAGGGTTTTGCCGCTTCCGCGGCGGGCGGCATGAGCTTGAAGCCCATCTGCTGCATCATGCCGAGCGCGTCGCCCGCACCCCAGCGCTCCACCACCTTGCCGCCCTTGAAGCGGTAGATGTCGATCCACTTGAAATTGAACGACTTGCCCGTGGGCGGCAGGCCGCCGAACAGCGGGCCGTCGTTGGTGCCCTCGACGGTCTGGTAGGCCACCAGCAGGTCGCCGCCGCAGACGATCAGGTCGTTGGTCAGCTTCCGCTTGGGGAACGACTTGGCCATGTTGGTGACGAACGAGCGGATGGCCTCGGGCCCGCGCGCGCCGGGCGCGCCGTCGTGCGGCAAAAAGTCGGCGGCGATGTAGTCCTCGATGCGGTCGAGCTTGCGGCCGTTGAAGACCTCGTCGAACAGGCCGATGTAGCGCGCCAGCATCGCCTCGTTGCCTTGGCACTGCACTTCGCCCGCGTGCGCAGCCGGGGCCGTCAGCAGCAGGGCTGCGGCGAGCAGTTTTTTCATGGCGTTTTCTCCACGCCCTTGGCCAGGGCCTCGGCGAAGGGCAGCAGCAGCCCCAACTGGCTCAACATGCCGATGCCGTCGTTGTTGCCCCAGCGTTCCACCACCTTGCCGTCCTTGAAGCGGAAGATGTCGGTGGCCGTGGTGCTGTAGGCCTTGCCCGTGGCCGGCAGGCCGAACATCGGGCCGGTCTGCGTGGCCGTGATGGTGACGCGCACGACCACCAGATCGGCCGCGCACAGGATCAGGTCGTTGCGCAGCTTGCGGTCGGGCTGGCTTTTCTTCGAGTTGATCCACATCGGCTTCATGCTCTCGGCCGTGCGCTTGGTGGCGCCGCTGCCGCCCTGATCCGAGTTGTGGCTGATGAATTCGGGCGCGTAGAACTCCAGTACCCGGTCGGCGTCGCGCTGATGGAACAACACGTCGTCCATCTTGAGATACGTCTCGAGATTTTTCTCGTTGCCCTGGCAATGAATTTCCACGGCGGCCGCGGGCGCGGCGAACGCCACGGCGGCGACCAACAACGCAAAACGCATGAAACCCTCCCGATCAATGAGGGAGGAAGTCTAGGCCGGGGGGGATCGGGAACGCCAGCGAGGGTTAGTTACGACAACCACTGCGCAAACGGCAACTCTGTGGTCCAGAGGTGCCGGTCGATGACGATGGCCAGGAACACGCCCGCCAGATACTGCATCGAGAACAGGAAGTTGCGCTTGGCCAGTTCGCGCGAGGGGTCCTGCACCAGCAGCCAGTTGAGCCACAGAAAGCGCAGGCCGAAGCCCAGCGCCAGCACGCCGTACACCGCACCCAGTTCGCCGAAGGTCCAGGGCAAGAGCGCGGAGATCACCAGCATCAGCGTGTTGCCGAAAATCCAGCGCGCGCAGGCGGCGTCGCCCTTCACCACCGGCAGCATCGGCACGCCGGCCTTGGCGTAATCGTCCTTGATCAGGATCGCCAGCGCCCAGAAGTGCGACGGCGTCCACAGGAACAGCGTGATCGCCATCAGCCACGGCAGCAGCCATTTGGTCGGGTCCACGGCCGCGGCCCCGGCGAGAATGGCGAAGCTGCCCGCAGCACCCCCGATGATGATGTTGGTCCAGTGCCGGCGCTTGAGCCAGATCGTGTAAACGATGCCATAGACGAAGGCGCCCAGCGCCAGATGCGTCGCGGCCAGCCAGTTGAACGCCAGCAGCGCGATGGCGCAGCCAGCCAGCACCAAGGCCCCGGCCAGCCATAATGTGTGGGTCGGATCGCCCAGCGTGCCCGCCGCCAGGGGGCGGTTGGCGGTGCGCGGCATCAGCCGGTCGATGTCGCGGTCCCAGTACTGGTTGAACACCGCCGAGCCGAAGGAGCCCAGCAGCATGGCGATGAACAGCACCGTCAGTTGCACCGCGTCGACATGCTCGGCCACGGCGGCATAGCCCGCCATCGCCGTGACGGCGATGAGAAAGCCGATGCGCGGCTTGCAAAGCTCAATGTAGCTCTTGAGGTGCATCATCAGGCCAAATTAAACTAGGCGGAGGGGCGAATTCCTTGATCCAGCGCATCTTTTGCCGCCCCGGACAGGGTTGCGGTAACACCTTCCCGGCCGCGCGCCAACAGCAATTTGCCCGCGAGCACGACGAAAATCACCCCGCCGACCACGGCGATCAGCCCGCCCACGCCCATCACCGACAGCGAGGCGATTTTTTGCCAACTGTCGAGGCCTTGGCCGGCACCGGCGGTCTTGCGGGCGACACCCATGGCACCGGCGACGTAGAGCGACGCCGAGTGCAGAAACTGGCCGGTGCCCAGCAGCACGTACATCCACGCGCGCAGCCGGCGCCGCTCCGTGCGCAGGCCCAACAGCGGCAGGAACAACGCGAAATACAGCGCCATGAAGGTCAGCGTCACGGCGATGAGCACGGCATGATAATGGCCCGGGGTGCGCGTGTCCGAGGAGCTTTCGAAGAAGCCGATGATGCCGCCGAAGCCGAACAACGCCAACGCCACGACGACGCCCGTCAACTCCGGCGCGCCCTCGGCGATGCAGCCGCGGCGGCGGAACAGCAGCGCCATCAAGCCCAACAGCACGACGGCGGTGGGCAGCGGCAGCACGTACCAATAGAGATCGGTGAACATCAGCCGCTGCGCCGGATCGCCGGCGTCATGCGTCATGTAGAGCAGCGGGCCCATGGCCGCGCCCGCCACCATCAGCAGCATCATGGCGTTGAACAGGCGCGGGCCCACCGGCGTCTCGCCCAGCGTGATCCGCGTGAGCAGGTACAGCGCGCACAGCATCAGCGCGGTGTTGGTGAACTGCAGCACGTGGCCGCCGCCCCACAGCACAAAGTCGTTGAGCGTTTCGATGTCCATGTCGCCGGGGCGCACGGCCCACGCGATGGCGATGCAGACCAGCGCGATCAGGTAAATCACGCCCGCCGCCGCGACGCCCATGGTCAAGGGTTCGATGTCGCGCTGCGCGCGCACGATCGCCAGCAGACGCACGACGGGCAGCGCCAAGCTCACGGCCAGCAGCGTGAGCCCGGCGTAATAGAGCGGGTGCACCAAGACCGGGATGTAATTGTTGGGCGAGGGTGCGCCCAAATCGCCCAGCACCGGGATCAGCAACAGCAAAAGACTGAGCGCCGCGCCGTAAAGCCCGGTGCGCCCGCACAGAATCCCCGCGCCGTTCAATTCGCCGCGGCCCGGCCCGAGCGCCTGCGCCGTCACCAGCACCGTCAACGCGCCGTGCACGCCCATGTACCAAATGACGAAGGCGAAGGTGACGTGCGCCACCAGGCCTTTCTCGAAAAACGACTGGCTGGACCACGGCAGCACGTTCTCGGCGCCCGGCACGCGCAACAACGCGATCAGCAACGCGAGCAGCCCGGCGATGCCGAGCGCCGCCAAGGGCAGCGCCACCCAGCCGAAGAGTTCGTGCCGGAAGTGCGGCGTGAGCACGCCGGCGAAACGGCCGTCGACCGCGACGTCCAGTCGCGGCTCGGCGCAGCGCTCAGTGCTCTCGACGTCATCGATCATGGCGTGTTCCATCCCCTCGCGATTTATCCCCTCGCGCGTCGATCCGCGCCCGTTCAGGCCGGCGCCGGATAGACATGGTAAAGAATGACATAGATGGCCACGCCGGTCACGGTGACATAGAGCCACACCGGCAACGTCCAGCGGGCGACGGCGCGGTGACGCAGGAAGGCGGTGGCGGAGTGCAAGTCGCCGGTCTCGCGCCAGGCCTTGAGCGCGCGCCACAATGTCATCAGCACCAGGGGTGTGGCCGCCGTGGCCAGCACGACGTGGCTCGCGAGCATGATGAAATAGGCCGGGCGCGTCCAGCCGGTGCCGGGAAACACGAAGATCGGCGCGGTGAAGTGATAGACGAGATAGCTGACGAGAAAAATCGCCGACACCACGGCCGCCGCCAGCATGACCTTACGATGCCATTCACGCCGGCCGGTGCGGATCATCGCAAAACCGATCAGCAGCAATACCGTCGAGAGCGCGTTCAATGCGGCGTTGACGTGGGGCAGGATCGTGGCGGTGGTCATGGCGGCGCGCGGAACCTGGACGGCCTCACGGCCCCATCATCGCCGTCTTGACGATGATGCTGACGTACATGAACAGCGCCACGCCGCCGAGCACGATGCCGACCATCGTCAGCCGTCTGCGGTCTTGGGGAGTGCGAGGAGTTTGCTCGGGCACGGGCGGCCTCTCGGAAAATATCGGGGACTGGTCCGGGCCGTGTCTAACCCATGCGCCGCGCCCTGGAAATAGCGGGCCGGGAAATAGCGCCGCGCGTGCGCGACTCCGAGGCGATGACCCCGGCCGAAAACGGGGCATTTGGAAATTAAGAGTTAGTCGCAGCCGCGCGTTTCGAGGGGCGCCGCCGCTTTACCGCAGGACGGTCGTAGAGTAGGTTTGCGGGCTTGCAAAAGGTTCGATTGCCCCCCGGGGAAATGGCGTGGAAATGGCGTGGAAATGGGGCCGTCGAATGGGGTGCAGAAAATTGAAATACATGAAAAAATCAGTTGAACGGGCCTGCCCCGCCGCTTAAACGGGGTCGCGTCCGCCGTTCGGCGATTGGGGTTCAACGACGTCCTGAAATGGAGACCTTCTGTGACTGCTAGGATATTGGGCTTCCTCTCTCTCGTTTCAAGCACGCTGTTGGCCTGGGCGGCTGCCGCCCAACAAGACATGCCGACACCGTCGTTCCCCAAGGAGTGGCAGCTCAACCTGCAGACCCCGGTCACCCCGGTGGCCCGCATGATCTACGATTTCCACACCGAATTGCTGTGGATCACCACCGCCATCTCGGTGTTCGTGCTCATCCTGCTGCTGATCTGCATTTTCCGCTTCAACGAGAAGGCCAATCCGGTTCCGTCCAAGACCGCGCACAACACCACCATCGAAATCGTCTGGACGGTCGTGCCGATCATCATCCTGGCGGCCATCGCCTTCCCGTCCTACCGCCTGCTGTTCTTCATGGACCGCACGACCGAGGCCGAGATGACCATCAAGGTCATCGGCAATCAGTGGTTCTGGAGCTACGAGTACCCCGACCAGGAAATTTCCTTCGACTCCCTCGCCCTGCCCGACGACCAAATCGACGCCTCCAAGGGTCAGCATCGCTTGTTCGAGGTCGACAAGCACGTCGTGCTGCCGGTCGACACCACCATCCGCGTGCTGTTCACCGCCAACGACGTGCTGCATGCCTGGACGATTCCCGCCTTCGGCGTGAAGCTCGACAACATGCCTGGGCGCATCAACGAGACGTGGATGAAGGTCGAGCAGGAAGGCCGCTATTACGGCCAGTGCTCCGAACTGTGCGGGGTCGATCACTCCTACATGCCCATCGTCGTGGACATCGTCAGCAAGGAAAAATTCCAAGAGTGGGTCGAGAAGGAAAAGCAGGCCGCGCAAACGCCGGCCGCCACGCAACTCGCCCTCGCCCGCTAGCAAAAACGTCGCGATATTGGAGAACATCAGATGAGTGCAGCCTCCCACGCCCACGCGGATCATCATCACGGCGATCATCACCCGACGGGCATCACCCGTTGGCTGTATTCCACCAACCACAAGGACATCGGCACGATGTACCTGGTGTTCGCGGTGGTCTCGTCGCTGGTGGGCGGCGCCTTCTCGATGATCATCCGCATGGAACTGCAGGACCCCGGCCTGCAATGGGTGACCGACAAGCAGTTCTACAACGTGCTGGTCACGGCTCATGCCCTGCTGATGGTGTTCTTCGTGGTCATGCCCGCGTTGATCGGCGGGTTCGGCAACTGGATGATGCCGATGATGATCGGCGCGCCCGACATGGCCTTCCCGCGCATGAACAACATTTCCTTCTGGCTGATGCCCCCGGCGCTGATCCTGCTGGTGCTGTCGATGGTGGCGGGCCAAGGGGCCGGCACCGGCTGGACGCTGTATCCGCCGCTATCGAGCCTCGCCGGGCAACCGGATATGAGCGTGGATTTCGCCATTCTGGCGCTGCACTTGGCGGGCGCCTCGTCGATTTTGGGGGCCACCAACTTCATCACCACCATCCTCAACATGCGCGCGCCCGGCATGACCTTCCACAAGATGCCGCTGTTCGTGTGGGCGACGCTGATCACCGCCATTCTGCTGCTGCTGGCCATTCCCGTGCTGGCCGGCGCGCTGACCATGCTGCTGACCGACCGCAACTTCGGCACCACGTTCTTCGATCCGCGCGGCGGCGGCGACCCGTTGCTGTGGCAGCATCTGTTCTGGTTCTTCGGCCACCCCGAAGTGTACATCATGATCTTGCCGGCCTTCGGCATCGTCAGTCACGTGGTCTCGACCTTCTCGCGCAAGCCGGTGTTCGGCTATCTCGGCATGGCCTACGCCATGGCGAGCATCGGCGTGGTCGGTTTCGTTGTTTGGGCGCACCACATGTACACGGTCGGCATGGGCGTGAACTACCGCGCCTATTTCATCGCCGTGACCATGGCCATCGCCGTGCCCACGGGCGTGAAGATCTTCAGTTGGATCGCCACCATGTGGGGCGGCTCGATCCAGTTCCGCGTGCCGATGCTATGGGCGATCGGCTTCATCTTCCTGTTCACCGTCGGCGGAGTCACCGGCGTGGTGCTGGCCAACGCCGGCATGGATATCGCGCTGCACGACACCTACTACGTGGTCGCGCATTTCCACTACGTGCTGTCGCTGGGCGCGGTGTTCGCGATCTTCTGCGGCTACTACTACTGGGTCGACAAGATGACCGGCAGCCCCTTCCCCGAGTGGGCGGGCAAGCTGCACTTCTGGACGACCTTCATCGGCGTCAACCTGACGTTCTTCCCGCAGCACTTCCTGGGCTTGGCGGGCATGCCGCGCCGCTACATCGACTATCCGGAAGTGTTCGCCGGTTGGAACTACGTCTCGTCCATCGGCGCCTATATCTCGGGTGCGTCGACGGTGTTCTTCCTGGTCATGGCGGCGATGAACCTGTTCTCGAAGACCAAGTCGGCGGCCAATCCGTGGGGCGAAGGGGCCACCACGTTGGAGTGGACCGTGCCCTCGCCGGCGCCGTTCCACACCTTCGAGGAACAGCCCAAGTTCAACGCCGCCGGCAAGCTGCAGCCGGCCGAGTAATCGGCCGACAGGACGGGCCATGAGCGAACGGCAATGAGCGAACGCAACCTCAAATCCAGGAATGCCCGCACCGCCGCGATTTCGCTGACGGTGGTGGCGGGCATGGTGGGTTTGGCGTTCGCCTCGGCGCCGCTTTATCGCCTGGTGTGCCGCGCGCTGGGCGTCGACGGCACGCCGCAAATCGCCACCGCCGCGCCCGACCGCATCGTCGACCTGCCGGTGACGATCCGCTTCGACGCCAACACCGACAAGGACCTGCCCTGGGAATTCACGCCCAATCAAAAGCAGGTCACGCTCAAGATGGGCGAGACGACGACCGTCACCTATCACGCCAGGAACGTGAGCGATGAGCCGACCACCGGCATCGCCACCTTCAACGTGACGCCCGAGAAGGCCGGTCCGTATTTCAACAAGATTCAGTGCTTCTGCTTCAACCTGCAGACCTTGCAGCCCGGCGAGACCGCCGAGATGCCGGTGACGCTGTTCGTCGATGCCGCCATGCTGGACGACGCGACCACCGCGGACCTTCGCACCATCACGTTGTCCTACACGTTCTTCAAGGCCGACGACGGCCTGCTGCCGGAGAAAGCCGAACAAGTGCTGGGCCAGGCCCCCGCCGCCGTGATCGCCGAGACGCTGCCGAAAACGAATTGAGTCGAGACAAAAGAAAGGTTCCAGATGAGCGCCGCAGCCAAACATCCCTTCCACATGGTCAACCCCAGCCCGTGGCCCGCGCTCGGCGCCACGGCCGCGCTGTTGCTCGCCATCGGGGCGGTCCTGTTGTTCCACAAAGTACCGATCATGGGCGTGCAACTGGGCCTGTGGAAGCTGCTGCCCGGCGCCGTCCTGATGATCCTCACCATGCGCTTCTGGTGGCGCGACGTGGTGCATGAATCCATCATCGAGCACGCCCACACCGAGGAAGCGAGCCACGGCCTGCGCTTCGGCATGGTGCTGTTCATCACCTCGGAAGTGATGTTCTTCGCCGCCTTCTTCTGGGCCTTCTTCCACCACAGCCTGGGCTTCGCGACCTCCACGATCCAATGGCCGCCGGAAGGCATCGAGGTGCTGGAAGTGTGGGACCTGCCCTTCTACAACACCATCATCCTGCTGACCTCGGGCGGCACGGTGACCCGCGCCCACCTGTTCATCGAACGCGGCGACAACAAGAGCGCGGCCTTCTGGATTTGGATCACGGCCGCCCTGGGCGCGCTGTTCCTGGGCACGCAGATCTACGAATACGACCATGCCGCCTACAAGCTGACCGACGGCGTCTATCCGTCGACGTTCTATCTCGCCACTGGCTTTCACGGCTTCCACGTGTTCGTCGGCACGTGCTTCCTGATCGTCTGCGCCATCCGCGCCCAGCGCAATCAGTTCAGCCCGCACAAGCACATCGGCTTCCAGGCCGCGGCCTGGTACTGGCACTTCGTCGACGTGGTGTGGCTGTTCCTGTTCGTGTGGGTGTACTGGCTGCTGGGCGAGCCGGTGCGCACCTTCGTGCACTAAACACGACGAACTCGTGTATCAACAAAGGGCTGGCCTTCGGGCCGGCCCTTTTTGTTTGGGCCAATCCGCGTCTCCGCATAGGACCCATGCTCGAATTTCGTTCCTGTGGGCCCCTCGGCTGAGCTAAAAGACCGCCACCATGACCGCCAACAACCGCCCCAACGCCTCGCTCGCTCACGTCGCCCTCAAGGGCCGCTGCCCCCGCTGCGGCGAGGGCGCGCTGTTCCGGGGCTACCTCAAGATCGCGCCCGCCTGCAGCGTGTGCGGGCTCAAGCTCGAGGGCCACGACACCGGCGACGGCCCGGCGTTCTTCGTCATGCTGCCGCTGTGCCTGATCGTCACCGGCGGCATGCTGGGCACCGAACTGGTCTTCGCCCCGCCGGTGTGGGTCCATATCCTGCTCTGGCCGACGGTCATTCTCGGCGTGGCGGGCGCGGCGCTGCGGCCCATCACGGCGCTCATGGTGGCGCTGCAATACCGTCACCGCGACGTCGAGCACTACGACGAGTCGGCGCAGCAGTAGGCGTTCAGCCCGCCGCCGCCGGTTTGAGTTCGCGCCGCTTCCACACCAGGAACGCCGCCGGCAGCACCGCCAGCACCACCACCAGCATGGCCGCGATGCCGCCCACCATGGGCGCGGCGATGCGGCGCATCACCTCGGCCCCGGCGCCCTCGCCGAGCATGACGCTGACCAGGCCGAACAGGATGGTGGCGACCGTCATGACGATGGGGCGAACCCGGAGCAGGCCGCCCGCCATCACCGCGTCGACGAGATGGCGCTCGCCGACCGCTTCGCCGGCCGCCCGGGCCTTGGCGGATTCTTCCTCCAGCGCCCGGTTGAGATACGTGAGCTTGAGCACCGCCGTCTCCACCGCCACGCCGGCGAGCGCGATGAAGCCCACGGTGGTGGCGATGGAGACGTTGTAGTCGAGCGCCCACAACAGCCACAGGCCGCCCGCCAGGCTCAAGGGCGAGACCGCCAGCACCAGCACGATGTCGCCGACGCGGCGCAAGGCCAGGAACAGCAGCGCCAGGATCACGGCGGCCACCGCCGGGATCACCAGCGCGAGGCGCCGTTCGGCGCGCGCGATGGACTCGGCCTGGCCCGACCACGCGAGCGCGTAACCGGGCGGCAGTTCCACGCGCGCCGCCACCGCCGCCTTGGCCTCGGCCACGAACCCCGCGATGTCGCGCCCGGCCACGTCGGCGTAGATCCACACCGAGGGCCGCGCGTTCTCGGTGCGGATCATGTCGGGCCCGTCGACGACGGCGACCCTGGCCACCTGATCGAGGGTGACCGCGCCGCCCGGCGTGGCGACCGGCAGGGCGCGCAGCCGCGGAATGGAATCGCGCACCTCGCGCGGATAGCGCACGGCGATGGCATAGCGCTCCACGCCCGCGATCGCCTCGCCCGCGTCGAGGCCGCCGACCGCTCCGGCCACGGCGTCCTGCACGTCGGCGATGTTGAGCCCGAAGCGTGCGGCGGCGTCGCGGTCGACATCGACCACCAGATAACGCCCGCCGTCGGCCTTCTCGGCGTAGACCGAGGCCGCGCCCGGCACCGCGCGGATCGCCTCGGCCGCGGACGCCGCCAGCGCGCCGAGCCGCGCCAGGTCCGGCCCCGTCGCCTTGACGCCCACCGGCGACTTGATGCCCGTGCTCAGCATCTCGACGCGGTTGCGGATCGGCATCGTCCAGATGTTGGCCAGCCCGGGCAGTTGCAGCGCCGCGTTCAGCTCGGCCTTGAGCCCCGCCAGCGTCAAGCCGTCGCGCCATTCGCTCTTGGGCTTCAGTTGCACCACCGTCTCGATCATGTTGAGCGGCGCGGGATCAGTGGCGGTTTCGGCGCGGCCCGCCTTGCCGTGCACCGTGGCCACCTCGGGCACGGTCTTGATCAGGCGGTCGGTGGTTTGAAGAATTCGGGCCATTTCGCCGATGGCGGCGGCGGGGGCCGAGCTGGGCATATAAAGCAAATCGCCCTCGTCGATGTCGGGCATGAACTCGCCGCCCAACTTGACCATGGGATACGCCGCGCTGACCAGCAGAACCACGCCCGCCGCCAGCGTCGCGCGCGGATGGCGCAGGACGAGCGCGATGAACGGGCGGTAGGCCGCGATCAGGCCGCGATTGACCGGGTTGACGTCATGCGCGCGTGCACGCCGCCCGCGCAACAGGCCGAACAGAATCGGCAGAATGGTGATGGCGATCACGGCGGCCGCGGCCATGGCATAGGTCTTGGTCAGGGCGAGCGGGCGGAACAGCTTGCCCTCCTGCGCCTCCAGCGCCAACACCGGCAGGAAACTCACCGCCACGATCACCAGCGAGAAGAACAGCGGGCGGGCCACTTCCACCGTCGCCGCCTCGATCGCGGGCCAGGGCCCCTGCTTAGTCGCATCGCTTTGCGTCAGCTTGCGGTGCATGTTCTCGGCCAGCACGATGCCGGCGTCGACCATGGCGCCGACGGCGACGACGATGCCGCCCAGCGACATGATGTTGGCGGTCATGCCCTGCAGGCCCATCAGCCACACCGCCACGATCACGCCCAGCACCAGCGAGGCCGCCACCACCGCCGCCGAGACCAGATCGAACAGGAACAGCGCGCAGACCAGCGCCACCACGATCATTTCCTCGATCAGCTTCTCGTACAAGTGCGCCACCGAGGCGTCGATGAAGCGCGCGCGATTGTAGGTGGGCACGATCTCGACGCCCGGCGGCAGGCCGGCCCGGAGTTCGTCGAGCTTGGCCTCCACGGCGGCGACGACCTGGCGCACGTCGGCGCCGGTGCGCATCACGATCACGCCGCCCACCGCGTCGCCCTCGCCGTTGAAATCGGCCACGTTGCGCCGCGGCTCGGGCCCGAGCGCCACGTCGGCGACATCGCCCAGCCGCAGCGACGCCGCGTCGGGTCCGGCCACCAGGGGAATCGCCGCGAGATCGGCGGGCGAGGCGATCAGGCCGGTGACCCGGATCATGTATTCGGCCTCGGCCGCCTCGATCACCGCGCCGCCCGCCTCGGCGTTGCCGCCGGCCACCGCCGCGCGCACGTCGGCCAGCGTCAGCCCGCGCGCGGCCAGGCGCAGGGGGTCGACGGTGATCTGATACTGGCGCACCATGCCGCCGAAGGCGGCCACCTCGGCGACGCCGGGCACCGATTGCAGCTCGAAGCGCAGCGTCCAGTCCTGCAGCGCGCGCAACCGCCCGATATCTTGGCCGCCGCTGCGGTCGATCAGCGCGTACTGATAGATCCAGCCCACCGAGGTGGCGTCGGGCCCCAGCGCGGGCGTGACCCCGGCGGGCAGGCGTTGGGCGGCGCGGTTGAGGAATTCGAGCACGCGCGTGCGCGCCCAATACAAATCGGTGCCCTCGGCGAAGATCACGTAGATGAAGGAATCCCCGTACATCGACAGGCCGCGCACGGTGACCGCGCCGGGCACGCCGCGCAGAGTCGTGGTCAGCGGATAGGTGACCTGATTTTCCACGATCTGCGGCGCCTGGCCGGGATAGCTCGTGCGGATGACGACCTGCACGTCCGACAAGTCGGGGATGGCGTCGATGGACAGCCGCGTTCCCGCCCAGATGCCCCACGCCGTGAGCGCCACGTAAAGCGCGATCACCGTGGGGCGATGGGCGAGCGACCACCGTACAATGGCTTCGATCATGGTGCGCTCCCCGGGCTCGCGCCCGCGTCGAGCCGGTCGATGGCCGCGCGCAGGGCGCTGTCGGAATCGAACAGGAACTGGCCCGAGACCACCACCTCGTCGCCGTCGGAAAGGCCGCTGCGAATTTCGATGCCGTCGTCGGTCTCCAGGCCGGTGCCGACCACGACGCTGCGGAAGCGCCCCTCGCCCAGGGCCAGCACCACGCGGTTCTCGCGGCCGGTGCGGATCAAGGCTTCGGGCGGCAGCACCATGGCGCCGCTCAGGGGAGCGAGTTCGATGCGCCCGGCGACGGCCGCGCCGAAACTCAGCGCCGGGCCGGAGCCGTCGAGCCTGACCAAGACCTGCACGGCGCGCGTGGCGTCATTGGCGCGGGGTTCGATCGCCTCGATCAGGCCCTCATGAACCGTGTCGCCGCCGCCGAAGGTCCGCACGCTGGCGCGCAGGCCGGGGCGCAGGCCCTCCGCGCGCGTCTGGGGCGCGTCGAGGCGCGCCCACGCTTGGGAGCGGTCGACGATGGTCATGGCCGCCGCGGACGACTCGACGTAGGCGCCTTCCGACACGGCGATCTCGTCGATCACGCCGTCGACGGGCGCCGTGACGGCACTCACACGACTGGCGGGCTTGCCCGCCCTGAGCGCGGCGATCTCGTCCTCGGGCACGCCCAACAGGCGCAAGCGGTTTTCCGAAGACCCGGCCACGCCGGCGTCGCGAAAGCGCATCACGGTGGCGAATTCGGCCTTGGCGGCGTAAATCTCCGGCGCGTAAAAATCGAACAACCGCTCGCCCTTGGTCACGACGGCCCCCACCGCGAGCGGCGCCAGGCGCTCCACCCACCCGGCGGCGCGCAGTTGAACGCGGGTCACGCTGGCGGGCGCCGGCATGATCGCGCCGGGCACGTCGAGAACGGCGGCCAGGTCGCGCCGGACCACCTTGGCGGTGCGCACGCCCAGGCTCTGGCGCACGCCGGGCGGCACGGTGACGGTGCCGGCGGCGTCGGCGCCCGCGTCGGCATAGACCGGCACCATCTCCATGTTCATGGGCGACTTGCCCGGCGTGGCGCTGCGGAACCCCGGCAGCATGGGATCGGTCCAATACAGAATTTCGCGGTCCTGCGCCGCCGGCGGCATGGCCATTTGCGTGTGGTCGTGCTCGCCGCCGTTGGGCGGGATCTTGAAAAACAACGTGGCGGCGGCGATGCCGATGGCCAGGCCCGCCAGGCCGGCCGCGATGAATTTGGTGTTCATGGAATCGAATCCTCTCTGTCGTTGACACCGCGAAGGGGCGGCGACGGCGCCCGCGCTGCGCGGGCGGGAGCGATCAGAGACGGATGATGGGAGGGGGTGTCAGCGGCGGCGAGAGATGGCTGGCCGGGGCCGGGAGATCGCCCAAGGCCATGGCCACGGGCGGCGGCAATGTCCGCGCCGCACTCGGCGATGCCGCGGCCCACTGCTGCAGCGGCGCACACAGGCACCGGGCGGCGCAAGCGGCTGTGCCCTGATCGGCGCAGAGATCAACATCGTCGCCGCAGCAGCATGACGACATGACCGCATTCTCGCTGCAACCGGCGTTAGCCGAGGCCTCGGCCATGACGCCCGTCAACAACGACGCGGCCAGGACCAGGATGGTCCCGAACCGGACGGCCGTGCGCGACGTGGTGGCGAGAACTTGAAGCATGGGTAAATCATCGCGCGCGGAACGCGCGGCGGCAACTCACCCCTTCGTGAAGAACCGGTTGGCGGTTAACCGATTCCGCCCTAACGCCGGCTCAAATCCTCGTCGGGGGTCGAGCCGATCTTGTGGATGGCCAGGTCCGCGCCGTCGAACTCGTCCTCTTCCGACAGGCGAATCCCCATGGCGGCCTTGAGCACGCCGTAAAGGATGAATCCGCTCACCAGCGCGATGGTCACGCCGATGAGCGTGCCCACCAGTTGCGCCATGAAGGTGACGCCGCCCATGCCGCCCAGGGCCTCGAGGCCGAACACGCCGCACAGGATGCCGCCCAAAGCGCCGCAGAGGCCGTGCAAGGGCCACACGCCCAGCACGTCGTCGATCTTGAGCTTGTTCTGGCAGAGGTTGAAGGCGAACACGAACAGCGCGCCCGCCAGCGCGCCGGTGGCGAGCCCGCCCACCGGGTGCATGACGTCGGAGCCCGCGCAGATCGCCACCAAGCCCGCCAGCGCGCCGTTGTGCACGAAGCCGGGGTCGTTCTTGCCCACGAACAGCGCCGCCAGCACGCCGCCGACCATGGCCATGAGCGAGTTGATCGCCACCAGGCCCGACACGCCCTCGAGCTTCTGCGCGCTCATGACGTTGAAGCCGAACCAACCCACCGAGAGTATCCACGCCCCCAGCGCCAGCCACACAATGTTGGACGGCGGAATGCCCACCGGCGAGCCGTCGGCCTTGTAGCGGCCCTTGCGCGCGCCCAGCACGATGACGGCGCCGAGCGCGATCCAGCCGCCCATGGCGTGCACCACCACCGAGCCCGCGAAGTCGTGGAACTTGGCGCCGAACATGCCTTCCATCAGCGTCTGGAAGCCCATGTTGCCGTTCCAGGCGAGGCCCTCGAAGAACGGATAGACGAGGGCCACGATGATGAAGGTGGCGATGAGTTGCGGCCAGAACTTGGCGCGCTCGGCGATGCCGCCCGAGATGATCGCCGGAATGGCGGCGGCGAAGGTCAGCAGGAAGAAGAACTTGACTAGGTCGTAACCCTGCGGCGCGAAGTTGGAGCCCTCGCCGCCCGAGATGATCTTGGCGCCCTCAAGGAACGTCACGCCGTAAGCCAGCGCGTAGCCGATGAAGAAGTACGCCACCGTCGAGGCGGCGAAATCCACCAGGATCTTCACCAGGGCGTTGACCTGGTTTTTCTTGCGCACGGTGCCGACCTCGAGGAAGGCAAAGCCCGCGTGCATCGCCAGCACCATGATCGCGCCCAGCAGAATGAAAAGAACGTCGCCCCCGGCCATGGTCGCTTCCCCTGATTTTCGAGCACCTGTGGATAACTTCCGGCCGCTCCGCCCAAGACGATTCGGCCCGGCCGCATTTCTGCGACCGGGCCGGTCCGCCGTCAACAGCCATGGATCAGGGAGGGAGGTCGCTATAAGACCGCTTCACCATGGAGATTGACGTCAAGTCCTTCGCGCTCCACGTCCTTCTCGACGCGCAGGCCGATGATCAGGTCGATGACCTTGGCGATGATGAACGTCGCCACCGCGCAATAGGCGATCACCACGCCCGCGCCGTAAAGCTGCGTCATCACTTGGCCGGCGTTGCCGTCGATCAGGCCCGACTTGCCCTCGCCGCCCACCGCCGAGACCGCGAACACGCCGGTCAGCACCGCGCCGACGAAACCGCCCACGCCGTGCACGCCGAAGGCATCGAGCGAGTCGTCGTACTTGAAGGCGTGCTTGAGGCCGGTCGCCGCCCACCAGCACGCCACGCCCGCGATCAGGCCGATGATCAAGGCGCCCATGGGATCGACAAACCCTGAAGCAGGCGTGATCGCCACCAGGCCCGCCACCGCGCCCGAGATGATGCCGAGCACGCTGGGTTTGCCCTTGGCCGCCCACTCGACGAACATCCACGACAGGCCCGCCGCCGCCGTGGCGATTTGCGTCACGGCCATGGCCATGCCCGCCAGTCCGTTGGCGGCCACCGCCGAGCCCGCGTTGAAGCCGAACCAGCCCACCCAGAGCAGCGAGGCGCCCGTCACGCTGAGCACCAGGTTGTGCGGCGGGAACGGCTCCTTGCCGTAGCCGGTGCGTTTTCCGAGCATGAGCGCCAGCACCAGGCCCGCCACGCCCGCGTTGATGTGCACCACCGTGCCGCCGGCGAAATCGAGCACGCCGTCCGTGGCCAAGAATCCGCCGCCCCACACCCAATGGGCAACGGGGGCGTAAACCAGCAGCGACCACAGGCCCATGAACCACAGCATGGCCGAGAATTTCATGCGGTCGACGAAGGCCCCGGCGATCAGCGCGGGGGTGATGATGGCGAAGGTCATCTGGAAAATGACGAAGACGGTCTCGGGGATGGTGTAGGACACCGCGCCCACGCCCACGCCCGCCAGGAACGCCTTGCTCAAGTCGCCGATGAAGGCGTTGCCCGCCGTGAAGGCGAGGCTGTAGCCCGCCACCATCCACAGCACCGTCACCAGGCAACAGGTGGCGAAAGAATGCATGGTGGTCGACAGCACGTTCATCTTGCGCACCATGCCGCCGTAAAACAGCGCGAGGCCCGGAATGGTCATGAGCAGCACCAAGGCCGTGGCGGTGAGCATCCAGGCGGTGTCGCCGGAATCGATGGTCGGCGTCGGCGCCGCCTCGGCGACCGCTTCAACGGCGGCGGCGACGGCCGGGGCTGCTTCTTGGGCAGCTTCTTGTGCCCAGGCGGCCGCAGCCGTGCCCAACGTCAGGGCACCCGATGAGAGTGCCAAAATTTTCCCTGAAACTTTCATCTGCGGTCCTCTTGTGATGGCGTTGGTCTCAATAGTCTTTTGGGCGCAGGCGACTCTCCCTCCGCGCCGGTTCATGGGACTCCTATTCAAGTTCCGTGCCGTTTTCGCGATTGTCAAAAAAGCCATTAAATTCAGTGTATTAGTTTCTGTCCACAGGCTTATCCCCAGGCCTAAGTGCCTATTTTTTGCACATGCGAAAAGGTGCCTGATGAAAAGATGTGCAGTGCGATATTTGCCGGTGCGCGGGGTTGCGTCCCACCGCTAGAGTTGCCCCTCGCATTGATCCGGGGAGGAACCCATGACCCACACACTACGCACGCTCGCCGTGGCCGCGATTGCAATGGCTTTCGCGGCAACGGCCCAGGCCCAAGTGAAGATCGAACGCCTCAACCCCGAGGGCTTGAGCAAACCGGCGGGCTATTCGCAGGTGGTCACGGCGGCGGGCGGCAAGCGCGTGTGGCTGTCGGGCCAGGGCGGCATCCGCGACGACGGCACGGTGCCGGAGGATTTGGCCGAGCAGACGAAAATCATGTTCGAGAAAATCGCCCTGGCGCTGAAGGGCGCGGGTGCGACGCCCGCCGACGTGGTAGCGATGCGCGTTTACATCGGCGGACTGGGCCAGGGCACCGATCCCAATCCGGTCTATGCGGGCATCCGCAATTTCTTCCCCGCCGGGGCGAAGCCCACATCCACCGTGCTGGGTGTGACGGGCTTCGCCGTGCCGGGCATGAAAGTGGAGGTGGAAGTCGAGGCGGTGGTGAAGGAATAACGGTAAGGGTTACGCATCGTTACCCTTTGTCACCCGATTCATCGGGCACGCGCGGCAACGTTGCGCGATAATCAAGCGTCAGGTTTGGCAAGCATGTGAGGTTTGGCGGCACCATCGAGGAGTTTGGACATGATCGGTAAAACGCTCGCGTTCTTGGTTGTGATGTTGGGCCTGATGTGGCCGGCGACGGCAGCCGAAACCCTGCGCGTGGGCACGATCTTCTCCACCGCGCAGACCGCCTCGCAGTCCTTCCTCCGCTTTCACAACACCGGCACGGTCGGCGGCACCGTCACGGTGCGGCTGCGCGACACGACCACCGGCCAGTTGATCGCAACCTGGACCAGCCCCGCCTTCCAGGCGGGCTCGCAGCAGCAGTATTTCATCGGCACCATCGAGAGCGGCGCGAGCCCGCCCATCGCCGCCAAACCCGCCTATTACGCCATCTCGCTCGAACCCAGCGCCGGCCTCACCGGCTATTTCCAGCACGTGCTGTACCGGCCCGCCGACGGCACGCTGACCAACCTCAGCACCTGCGACGTCGGCACCACGTCGGGCACGACGCAGGTCAGCGGCGTGCATACCTCGCTGCTGGCGTCGGGCTACCCCAGTTCCATCGCCATCAACAACACCGGCACGGCCGCGGCGAGCGCGAGCCTCGGCGTCTTCAACGCCAACAACGGCAGCCGGCTCGGCACCTACACGTCGGCGTCGATTCCGGCCGGCGGGCAATTGATCGTGCCGGTCACGGCCATCCAAACCGCCATCAACTTCACGCCGAATTCCGTTCAGTACCACCTCGTCGTCAAGATCGAGGGCGCCTTCACCGGCTTCCTGCAGCATCTCGTCAACAACGTGCAAGCGGGCGTGACCACCGACATGACCACGGTGTGCGCGCTGTCCGGCGCGGTGTCGGCGGCGCCCTCGACGTCGGCGCGGGCGGGGGCGATTTTCGCCACCACGCAAGCCGCCTCGCAGTCCTTCGTGCGGTTCCACAACACCGGAACGTCGGCCGGCACGGCGACGATGAGCCTGCGCCACGCCACGACCGGCCAGACCCTCGCCACCTGGACCAGCCCCAGCATCCCGGCGGGCTCGCAGCAGCAGTATTTCATCGGCACGATCGAAAACGGCGCGAGCCAAAGTTTCGTCAAGCCCAGCTATTACAACATCGCGGTGGAGTCGCAGTTCGCGGGCTATTTCCAGCACGTGCTGTGGCGGCCCAGCGACGGCACGCTCACCAACCTCAGCACCTGCGACGCCGGCATCAAGTCCGACATCGCCCAGATCAGCGGCGTGCACTCCTCGCTGCTGGCGGCCAACTATCCCAGTTCGGTCGCCATCGCCAACACCGGCGCGGCCGCCATCGCGCCCAAGCTCGGCATCTATGACGCCAACACCGGCGCGCGGCTGGGCACCTACACCAGCGCGTCGATTGCGCCGGGCGGGCAGGCCATCGTCTCGGTCACGGCGATGGAGGCCGGCGCCGGCATCGCGCCGACCGCCGTGCAGTACCATTACGTCGTCAAGGCCGACGGCGTGTTCACCGGCTTCCTGCAGCACCTTGTCGACAATCGGCAGGTGGGCGTCATCACCGACATGACCACGGTATGCGCGTTGGCGGCCAAGCCCACCGGCACGACACTCGCGTATGTCGCGGGCTCCACCCGCAAGCTGGAACAGATCATCGGCGACTGCGACCGCGAGGTTCAGGCCAGGACCGGAACCTGCCAAGCCACCGCCAGCACGACCGGCACGCGCTACAACATCGGCGGCACCGACCTGGGCCAGTCCTTCGAGGACAACGGTCGCATGATCTTCCTGTTCGGCGACACGCTGAGCGCCAACAGCGTGCAGTTCTTCGGCCGCGACGTCTTCGCCCGCAGCACGGCGACCGATCCCGAGGCGCCGATGCGGCTCGACTTCTTCACCCGCGCCGACAACTCGCTGCTTTACGTTCAGCCCGCGGGCGTGACCATGACCGGCGGGTTCAACGTGCCCGATGCCGGCGTGAGCTTGGCCGACGGCATTTATCTGTTCCTGAATGTCGGGGCCGACACCACGGCGGCCGATCCGACCGCCAACGCTTATTCTATCGTCGTGCGCTTCAACGAAACGGCGCAGACGTTCACCAACCTGCGCACCGTGTCGCGCCGGGCCGACGGCGGAAAATTCGTCTATGCGTCGCTGCACAAGAGCGGTTCGGACGTGCTGACGTTCGGCGCGGGCAAGTATCGCGCCGACCACATCTATCTCGCCAAGACGCCGCAAAGCACCTACGCCACCGGCGCCGGCACGCAATACTTCGCCGGGCTGGTCAACGGCCAGCCGACCTGGAGCAATCTCGAGTCCGACGCCGTGCCGGTGGTGCAGGACAATCCGCTCAACGGGCCCGCCCACCCCAACGGCGCGCCGACCGTCGGCAACATGTCGGTGGCCTATGCCAGCGCCCTCAATCTCTGGCTCATGACCTACGACGGCGGGCGGAATTCGCGCGACACCGCGGGGTTCTACTTCACCTATGCCGCGCAGCCCTGGGGGCCGTGGGCGACGCCGCAATTGATTTACAACCCCTCCCGCGACGGCGCCAACGGCGTTTACATTCACGATCCGTCGATCACGCCCAATCCGCCGGGCGACGGACTGGCCGGGCCGTTCATCGGCTCGACCGACATGAACACCACCCCGGGCGGCCCCTATGCGCCGTTCATCATCGAGCGCTTCATCACCGTGACGGGAAACACCCTGAAGCTCTACTACACCAACTCGACGTGGAACCCTTACACCACGCTCAAGATGCGCTCGGAGTTCACCATCGGCACCGCGCCGCCGTGAACGACGCTCACAGTTTGCCGACCACCGAGAGAATGTTTCCGGCCGGGTCGCGCAGGTGGGCGATGCCGCCGCCCCAACTTTGCTTTTGCGGCGGGGCCATGAACTCCACGCCCTTGGCCAGGTGCGCCTCGTAAAACTTGGCGAGGTCGTCGACCATGAAACTCACGCCGGCGAAGCGGCCCACCAGCTCGCCGTAGGCCGGATGGTTGGGCGCGATGCGCTCCAGCGCCAGTTGCGCCGCACCGGTGTCGAACAGCGCGTAAGATCCGCCCGCCTCGCCGCTGACCGCCTTCAGGCCCAGCGTCTCGCCGTAAAACGCAAAAGCCGCGGCGAAATCGCCCACGTACAGCCGCACCGTGTGCAACCGCAACGCCGGATGGTGATGGTGATGGCCGTGATCGTGGTCGTGGGGGTGATCGTGAGGCATGGTGTGTTTCCCGGCAGCGGTCATGGCCTAGTTAGCATAGCCCCTTGGAACTTTTGTACGAGAAATGACGGGCGGCCGCGTGGCCGTCGGTGGGGGGGTCTTGAAGGGAAAAAATGCCCCCCATATCTAACGCGACACGCGATCGGGCCTACGATACGCAGGAAGACAAAGAACTGGAACGGAGCGAGAAAATGGTCATCAAGCACAGGCTACACATCAATCCGCCGACGTTGTCCAACTCGTTGGCGGTCGGCTATTCCCAGGCCGTGGTCGCCCGGGGGAAGATGGTGTTCGTGGCGGGCCAGGTGGGTTGGGACGTCAACGGCGTGGTCGCACCCACCTTCGAGGCCGAAGTCCGCAAGGCCCTGGAGAACGTCAAGATCGTGCTCAAGGAATCGGGTGCCCGCACCGACCACGTCGCGCAAGTCCGCTATTTCATGGTGGGCCTCACGCGCGAGCGGATCGGGGTGCTGTCCAAGGCCCTGCGGGAGCTGGAGATGTGGGACCCGGAAAAACCGCCCGCCGGCACCGTCATCGGCGTGGCTGCCCTCGCGCGCCCCGAACTCAACATCGAGATCGAACTGATGGCCGTGGTGCCGGACTAAAACTCTTGCGCTTCACGCCGCCAATGCGCGGGGGCGGATGGACTTGAGTTCGCGCTCGATCTCGCGGCCGCGTTCCATCAGGTCGTGGTCGGCCTGCAAGCCCAGGAAGATGCCCTGCGACAAGCCGAAGTAGCGCGCCAGCCGCAAGTCGGTGTCGGCGGTGATGGCGCGCTTGCCCAGCACGATTTCATTGATGCGCCGGGGCGACACCTTGATGGCGCGCGCCAACGCGTTCTGGCTGAGGCCCATGGGGCGGAGGAATTCCTCCAGCAGAATGTCCCCCGGCGTCGGATTGGGCAACTGGCCGCGCCTAACGGTGATAATCGACGATTTCGACATCGCTCGCGTTTCCCTCGTTCCAGCGGGCGTTCCAGCGGGCGTTCCAGCGGAAGCATATCCGCCATTGGTCGTTGAGCAATAGGCCCGGACCCCATACTCCGCCGTCGTCCCCGTGAAAACGGGGACCCAGGTTTTGGTTTTTCGGCTTTGCTTCTCCAACATAAACCTGGATTCCCGCTTGTCGCGGGAATGACAAACGAGCGGGTTGTGAATAAGATGCCGCCGACAATTAGTCCGGAGTGTCCATGCCCCTACCGCCCGATCAGGTGTTTTACGTTTCGCCAGCGCAAATCAATGAATGGCGCGGCCAGAACAACGCCGTCGTCGTCGACGTGCGCGAGGACAACGAGTGGGCCGAGGCCCACATCCCGGGCGCGATCCTGATGCCGCTGTCCACTTTCGATCCCGCGAAGATCCCCGACCCCAAGGGCAAGCATCTGGTGTTTCACTGCCGCAGCGGGCGGCGCTGCGGGCTCGCCGCCGAGAAGGCCGTGGCGGCGGGCTACAAGGGCGTCATCAAGCGCATGGAAGGCGGTTTTATCGCCTGGGCGGCGGCGGGCTACGACAGCGAACAAGGCTAGTGCATGATCCGGAAAAGTGGCCGCCGGTTTTCCGAAAAGATCATGCACAAACAAAATGGACCATCACCATGGCCGAAATGAACGCCTCCGCCCATCCCCGCCCGCGCGATCCGCTGATCGGCCGCGAGGCCAACCGCATTTTCCTGGTGGTGGTGGACGACAGCGAGGAACTGAGTGCCGCCATCCGCTACACTTGCAACCGCGCCAAGAAAACCGGCGGGCGCTTGGCGCTGCTTTATGTTTACAATATCGACAAGGACTTTCAGCAATTCGCCGCCGTGGGCGAACTGATGGAGCGCGAGGCCAAGCAGACCGCCGAGGAAGCGCTCAAGCGTCACGCCGCCGTGGTGCAGATCAACACCGGCAAGGTGCCCGAGATGTTCGTGCGCAAGGGCAACACGCGCGAGGAGTTGTTCAAGCTGGTGGCCGAGCACCCGGAGATCAACATTCTGGTGTTGGGCGCGGCCCCGGGCAAAAAACCGGGGCCTTTGGTGGAGGCCGTCACCGGCAAATACGCGGGCAAGATCGGCATTCCCGTCACCGTCGTTCCCGGCGACTTGTCCACGGCCGAGATTGACCGCTTGACGTCGGGCTAATCACGCCGTCGCGAAACAGTCCCCCTCACCGCCTCGCTCCATGTTCATGGCGCTCGGCGCCCTCTCCCGTCCGGTCGAAGGCCGGCCGAACATATGTTGGCGCGCCTCCGGCGCGACGGGGAGAGGGTTCATTTAAGTTGCCAAATTGCGCGGCTCATTGACCTCTCCCCTTGTGGGAGAGGTCGCGACGAAGTCGCGGGTGAGGGGAAACAGGTTAGCGGAAAATCTAGGTAGGCAGCCACCGTTCGAGCGGATAGGCTCGCCCGCGAATTGGTTCTTCTTAAGGTGGGAGACACGCATGGCGTTTGCCGCGCCGCGCGAGAATGACGGTGTCGAGACCTCGCCCAAGGTCGCCGACGAGGTCAAATCCACCACGTGCTACATGTGCGCCTGCCGCTGCGGCATCAACGTGCATTTGCGGGACGGCAAGGTCCGCTACATCCAGGGCAACCGCAATCATCCGGTGAATAAAGGCGTGCTCTGCGCCAAGGGTTCGGCCGGGATCATGCAGCACTATTCTCCCGCCCGGCTGCGCAAGCCCTTGAAGCGCGTGGGCGAACGCGGCGAAAGCAAGTTCGTCGAGATCGAGTGGGACGAGGCGCTGAACATCGCCGCCACCTGGCTGGGCCAGATCCGCGCCACCGACCCGAAACGCCTCGCCTTCTTCACCGGCCGCGATCAATCGCAATCGCTCACGGGCTGGTGGGCCAACCAATTCGGCACGCCCAACTACGCCGCCCACGGCGGCTTTTGCTCGGTCAACATGGCCGCCGCCGGGCTTTACACCATCGGCGGGTCGTTCTGGGAATTCGGCGAGCCCGATTGGGAGCACACCAAATATTTTATGATGTTCGGCGTCGCCGAGGATCACGATTCCAACCCCATCAAGATCGGCCTGGGCAAACTGAAGGCGCGCGGCGCGAAGTTCGTCTCGGTCAATCCGGCGCAGACGGGCTACTCGGCCATCGCCGACGAATGGATCGGCCTGCGGCCCGGCACCGACGGGCTGTTCGTCATGGCGCTGATCCACGAACTGCTCAAGGCCGGCCAGGTGGACTTGGACTACCTCGTCAAATACACCAACGCCGCCTGGCTGGTGATCCAGGCGCCGGGCAACCCAGATGATGGGCTGTTCGCGCGCGACGACGCGGGCAATCCCATGTGCTGGGACAGCCGCATGAAGGCGCCCACCAATGCGTTGCTGCCGGGCTCGACGCCGGCCCTGCGCGGCACCTTCGATTGGGCGGGCCGGCGCGTGATCCCCGCGTTCCAACTGATGGCCGAGCGTTATCTCGACGGCGCTTATGCGCCCGAGGCCGTGGCCGAGCATTGCGGTATTGGAGCAGACGTCATCAAGCGCATCGCCGCCGAACTGGCCGACGTTGCGTTTCGCCAGCAGATCGAGCTGCCGATCGCCTGGACCGATTGGGCCGGGCGCAAGCACGACAAGATCGTTGGCCGCCCGGTCTCCATGCACGCGATGCGCGGCATCTCGGCGCACTCCAACGGCTTTCACACCTGCCGCGTCCTTCATGTGTTGCAGATGCTGCTGGGCAGCGTCGATGTGCCGGGTGGCTTTCGCTACAAGCCGCCCTTTCCGCGTCCGATCCCGCCGGGCCCCAAGCCCGCCGGCAAAGGAGGCGCCAAACCCAACACGCCGCTCGGCGGCATGCCCTTGGGATTTGTGACCGGCCCCGAAGATTTGCTGGTGGACGCGGCGAACCAACCGATCCGGATCGACAAGGCGTTCTCGTGGGAGCACCCGATGTCGTCCCACGGCCTGCTGCACATGGTCATCAGCAACGCCGTCAACGCCGACCCTTACCCCATCGACACGCTGTTTCTGTACATGGCCAACATGGCCTGGAACTCGTCGATGAACACGTGGCGCACCATCGACATGCTGACGGCGAAAGATCCCGCCACGGGCGACTACAAAATTCCGCGCATTATTTATTCCGACGCCTATTTCTCCGAGACCGTCGCATATGCCGACCTGGTGCTGCCCGACACCACCTATCTGGAGCGTTGGGACTGCATCTCGCTGCTGGACCGGCCCATCTCTGATGCAGATGCTGCTTGCGATTCCATCCGCCAGCCCGTCACCGCGCCCGATCGTGACGTGCGCTGCTTCCAAGAAGTGCTGCTGGATCTCGGCGCGCGATTGAAGCTGCCGGGCATGGTCGACGAGGACGGCGACCCCAAATACCCCGGCGGCTATGCCGACTACATGATCAACCACGAGCGCGCGCCCGGCCTCGGGCCCCTGGCGGGTTGGCGCGGCGACGGCACCGAGCACGGGCGCGGCGCGCCCAATGCCGCGCAGCTCGACAATTACATCGAGAACGGCTGCTTCTGGCGCGGCGAAATTCCGCATGACGCGCGTTACATGAAAATGGCCAACCAGCGTTATCTCGCCTGGGCCACGCACATGGGCTTCCTGCCCGGCCCCAGTCAGATCGTGCTGCAGATCTATGCCGAGCCCTTGCAGAAGTTCCGCAATGCCGCGCGCGGGCACGGGACCGCCCAGCCGCCCGACAAGGACCGCGCGCGCATCGAGGCCTTCTTCGACCCGCTGCCCATCTGGTACGCACCCCTCGAAGAAGCCGCCGCGGGCGCGTCGGAATATCCGTTGCACGCGCTGACCCAGCGGCCCATGCATCACTACCATTCATGGGGATCGCAGAACGCCTGGCTGCGCCAGATCACCTCGCAGAACAAACTTTTCATGCATCGCGACACGGCGGCGGCCCAAAATATCGCCGACGACGATTGGGTGTGGATCGAAAGCCACGCGGGCCGCGTCAAAGCGCAAGTGAAGCTGATCGCGGGCGTCAACAAGGACACGGTGTGGACCTGGAACGCCATCGGCAAGCGCGCGGGTGCGTGGATGCTCAAGCCCGACGCCCCCGAAGCCGCGCGCGCGTTTCTGCTCAATCACGTCATCTCGCAACACTTGCCCGACAGTGCGCGCTCCAACAGCGATCCCGTCACCGGCCAGGCCGCGTGGTTCGACGTGCGGGTGAAGGTCACGCGCGCGGCCGATCACGAACAGGGCCAGGATACCGCTCACGCCACATTGAACACACCGCCGGGCCTGAGCCCCGGCCCCGACGTGCTGCAATTCGGCGCGGAGTTCAAAGTGCGGCCCAGGTCCCAAGAGGCGGCCGAATGACCAGCCTGCCCGAAAAGACCGAGAAAAAACTCGGCCTGGTCATCGACCTCGACACCTGTGTCGGCTGTCAGGCTTGTGTCACCAACTGCAAGCAGTGGAACACCGGCGGCCACATGGCGCCGTTGACCGATCTCAACGCCTATGGCGCCGGCGCCGACGGCGTGTGGTTCAACCGCGTGCACACCTACGAGGCCTCGGGCCATGAGGGCTGCGGCGCCGCGCCCTCGCGCGACCCTGTTTACCGAACAGTTCACTTCCCGCGCTCGTGCCTGCACTGCGAAACGCCCGACTGCGTCACCGTGTGTCCCACGGGCGCGTCCTACAAACGCGCCTCGGACGGCATCGTGCTGGTGGACGAAGACAAGTGCATCGGCTGCAAGTTGTGCTCCTGGGCATGTCCCTATGGCGCGCGCGAGTACGACGTGTTCGAAGGGGTCATGAAAAAATGCACGCTGTGCATCGACCGCATCTACAACGAGAACCTGGCCGAGGAAGACCGCGTGCCCGCCTGCGTGCTGACGTGCCCCACCTCGGCGCGGCATTTCGGCGACCTGGGCGATCCCGAGTCCGACGTCTCCAAGCTGGTGGCCGCGCGCGGCGGCGTGGCGCTGATGCCCGAGCTGGGCTACGCGCCGGTGAACCGCTACCTGCCGCCGCGCCCGCGCCAAGACACGGCTGCTGCAAGGCCCGCGCCCGCGCTGACGCCGGCGGACTCGCCCACGGGCCTGCTGGGCTGGGTGGACAAGTTGTTGTCGCGATGACGAGCTCAACTCTTGCCACAAACTCAATTGTCATTCTCCGCGCCCCGGTTCGCGCGAAGCGCGACCGAAGCGTAAACTCCAGCGGGGAATCCAGGTGTTTCTGTTTTCTGGTCTTTATAAAACAGAAAACTCTGGATCCTCGGGTCAAGCCCGAGGATGACAGCCAGAGTATGGGGCCTGGTTCGAGCATGCCATGAACCCCGCCTTCTCCGTCATCTTCTTCACCACCGCCTCGGGGGCCGGCTACGGCCTGCTGATCGTGCTGGGGCTTTACGCGCTGGCGGGCGCGTTGCCGCGCGACTTTTGGTTCGCGTTCGCGGCGATGGCCCTCTCCCTCGCGCTCATCACCGCCGGGTTGCTGTCGTCCACGGCGCACTTGGGCCACCCCGAGCGCGCATGGCGCGCGTTTTCGCAATGGCGCAGCAGTTGGCTGTCGCGCGAGGGCGTCATGGCGGTGGCCACGTACATTCCCGCGCTGCTCTTTGGCCTCGCCTGGATTTTTCCCGACACCTTTGCGTTGCCGCTGGCGCCCTTGGGCGTGCTGAGTGCGGCGTTTGCCTTCGGCACGCTGTTCACGACGGCGATGATTTATCGCAGCCTCAAGCCCATTCACCGCTGGCACAATAAATATGTGGTTCCGGGCTACATGGTGTTGGGTCCCATGAGCGGCGCGGTGCTGGCCTTGGCCGTGGCGACCCTCATGGGCCAACGGATGCCGTTTCTCGCCACCATCTCGGGCGTGTTGCTGGCGACGGGCCTGCTGGTGAAGTGGCTCTACTGGTCCTTCTGCGACGAGACCGCGAGCCCCAGCACGCCCGCCACGGCCACGGGGCTCGCAAGCCCGGGACGCACCGTCGACGTGCGCAGCGTCGAGTGGCCTCACACCGAGGAAAACTACATTCTCAAAGAAATGGGCTTTCGCATCGGCCGCAAGCACGCCGGCCGCCTGCGCCAGATCTCCATCTGGGCCGGGTTCTTAGTGCCCGCGGTGATGATCGAGGTCTCCATCGTCGCCGCCCCGGGCCTGCAACCGGCCCTCACCCTTGGCGCCGCGCTGCTCATGGCCGTGGGCGTGGTGGCGGAGCGCTGGCTGTTCTTCGCCGAGGCCCGGCACACCGTGATGCTCTACTACGGCGCATCCCAGGCATAGATTTTGGGCCATTATGCTGCACCGCAACATAGCCCCAGCTCCCTAGGCCCATCGTTCGCCAGACAACAATTGTTACCGAATTCGCGTTGCCCGCAGCATGGCGCGGGCGTTACACCATCAACCCATAGAACATCTTTCCGGATTTCACCTGACGCGGGAAAAGGGAGGCCATCTCATGGCTGACGACAAGAAGGCGGGCGGCACCAAGGCCGCCTCGGATTTCATCAAGGGCGACACCGACAACGCGGTGTTCCTGGGCAATCCGCACATCGACAACCTGATGTCGATCGTCATCGCGCTGGGCGCCGAAGTCTGGGCCGACCGGCAGCGCGCCAAGATCATCGAGCACCTGCTCAGCACCAAGGGCAAGGTGACCACCGAGATGATCGAGCAATACGTGCCGACCGACGAGCAGAAGGCGGCCTGGGCCAAGGAACGCGACGCCATGGCCAAGCGCGTTTATGCCGTCATGGCCCGCGACACGTCGAAGGCGCGGCCCTTCGGCGAACCGCGCGAATTCAACTGAACCGGCGCGGGAACAGGAGCACCCCCATGGATCGTCGCACCCTCATGGGCGCCACCGCCGCCGTCTCGGCCGCGGTCGGCTCGTTGTTCACCGGCCGCAAGGCTCAGGCCAAAGCCAAGGATACCATGCCCTACCCCAAGGGCACCTTGCAGCCGCGCGGCCACATCGAACGGCTCGAGCGCCTGCCCACCGTCGATTTGGAAAGCCGTCAGGACTTTTTGATGAGCTTCCGCACCTGGGTGAACACCGAACTCAGCCGCGCCGGTCAGGCGCGGGCGGAAGAGATCGTCAAGGAGAAGGGCCTCGCGGGCAAGGACCTGACGCAACAGGACGCCATCGCGCTGCTGCAGGACGACCCGGTCATTTCCATGAGCACGCGGGCATGGCTGTCGGCGCAACAACTGATGTGGAACGGCCTGCGCGAGGAGTTCGAGGGCAACGCCGACAAATACTTGGCCGAGATGGAAGCCGCCGACAAGATGGGCCCCGGCACGCTCGAGCTGAACCCCAACGCCAAGTGGCCCGACTACGTGAAGCACGAAATTCACATTCAGCCGGGCGGCTACGTCGGCAGCGAGTTCGCCGGCCACATGTACCACTACGGCACCAATGCGTTTTACACCGGCCGCAACTTCAACGACGAGCTGCACGTGGGCTCGGCGGCGCGCATGCCGGTGCCCAAGGACGGCAAGGTGAAGCGCATCCTCGACATCGGCTGCGGCATAGGACAATTGGCTCTGGCGCTGAAGGAACGCTTCCCCGACGCCGAGGTGTGGGCCATCGACGTGGGCGGCCCCATGATCCGCTACGGCCACCTGCGCGCGGTCGAGCGGGGCCTGGCGGTCAACTTCGCCCAGCGCCTGGGCGAGGACACCAAGTTCCCCGACAATTACTTCGACATCGTCACCAGCTACATCATGTTCCACGAGGTCAACCCCGAGGGCACGGCGGCGCAGGTGAAGGAAGCCATGCGCATCGTGCGGCCGGGCGGCATTTACTATCCGCTCGATTTCAAGCTCACCGGCGCGCCGCGGCGCACCGCGTATGGCCTGTACCGCGGCTGGATGGATCACCGCTGGAACAACGAAGTGTGGACGCAGAAGTTCCGCGCCAATGGCCTGCCCGACATGATCCGCAAGGCCGGCTTCGAACTCAACGAAAAGGAGCCCGAGTTGCTGCGCGGCTTCGGCGTGCTCAACGCCACCAAGCCGGCGTAACAAAAGTCATCACGACATACGAAGGGCCGGGGATCGCTCCCCGGCCCTTTTGTTCTATCCACGCGACGAGACCAAGCGAAAACATGACTTTGACTTTATTTTCCTCTTCGACATGACCCAAGGTCATGGCGAAAGGAAAAGTACAGTCGAAGTCATTTTTCGCGAGGGAGTCGAGGCCTCGGCACCGCGAGAAAAATCAACCCGACTAAATTTTCGTTTCGTCTGCCTGTCGACAGCCGAACACGAAAATGAAGTCAGGTTGATGTTTTCCCGCGAACCGTCGCCGCTACGCGGCAACCTTCATGGCCGCCGCGCGCATGTCAGACACTTTCTTGGTGGCCGCGCGTTCACTGCACGCCTTGAACCACGCCGCCGTCTTGGGCCAGGGCGCGATGTCGAAGTTGGAGCGCACCAGATATTCCATCACGCAGGCCGCGTTGAGATCGGCCACCGAAAAGGCCGCGCCCGCGAGATACGGCGATTGCGCCAGCGCCGTTTCCAGGACCTGCACGAGGGGGCCCGCCTTCGCGGCCAGGTCGGCCAGCAGCTTCTCGTCGCGCTCCTCGGGCTTCTTGAACAGCACCTCGCGCAGGCGGCCATAGGCCACGGGCTCCAGCTCGGCCGCGGCCCACAGCGTCCACTGCAGGGCCTTGGCTTGGCCGGCGTCGTCGGCGGGCCAGAGTTTGCCCTTGGAATATTTCTGCGCGATATAGACGTTGATGCCGAGGCTCTCGCTCATCGTCACCGCGCCGTCGACGATGGCCGGCATCTTGCCCGCCGGGTTGATGGCGAGGAACGCGGGTTGCTTATGCTCGCCCTTGCGGAAATCGAGGTTGACCAGCTCGTAGGCGGCACCCGCCTCCTCCGCCGCCCAGACGTTGCGCGACGCGCGCGACATCACCGAACCGTAGATCTTGATCATGAGAATGCTCCTTCGTCGTGCAAAAATCGGGGAAAAATCGGGGTCAGAGCAAGATTAATCTTGCTCTGACCCCGATTTTAGTTCGCGGGGAATGACACCGAGGTGACTACGCCACGGCCTTCATGGCATTGACCTTTTGATTAGCCGGGCGCGCGAGGCAATCGGTCAGCCATTTGTGCGTCGCGGGCCAAGGCGTGGTGTCGAACTGGGTGCGCACCAGGTAGTCGGCCACGGCGGCGACGTTGAGATCGGCGATGGTGAACGTGCCACCCGCCAAGTACGGAGCCTTAGACAGCGCCGCCTCCAGCACCTTGAGCGGCGCCTTGGTGCGCTCGGCGAGCGTCTCGACGTTTTTCAGGTCGCGCTCATGCTCTTTCTTGAAGACGAACTCGATCAGGCGCCCCACGGCGAGCGGCTCCAATTCCGTCGCGGCCCACAGCGTCCATTGCAGGCACTTGGCTTGCGCGCCCTTGTCCGTGGGCCACAGCGAGCCCGCGCCGTAGGTCTGCGCGATGTAAATGTTCATGGCCAGGCTCTCGGTCATGACCACGCCGTCGTCGGTGAGCGCCGGCACCTTGCCCGCCGGGTTGATCGCCAGGAACTCGGGCGTCTTGGTGTCGCCCTTCAAGTAATCGAACGGGATGTGCTTGTAGGGCACGCCCAATTCCGTGAGCGCCCAGAGGTTGCGCGAGGTGCGCGAGGCGGCCTTGCCGTACAGCGTGATCATCCAACAACTCCGTACCAATAAAACCTCTCCCACAGGGAGAGGGTTACTTTTTGGGTTTATCTTCACGCACACCAATTCCCCAATCGCGGCCCCAGTGCAAGCCCTCGCGCGTGGACTTTCGCGGTGCGTACTCGGCCCCCACCCAGCCGTCATAGCCGTGGGCATCCAGCAGGTCGAACAAGAAGCGCCAGTTGATCTCGCCCAGCTTGTCGGGCTCGTGGCGGCCGGGCACCCCGGCCACCTGGATATGGCCGATGATGTCCAAGTTGTTCTCGATGAACTCGGCGATGTTGCCTTCCAGCGTCTGGGCATGAAACACGTCGTAGAGCAGCTTGACGTTTTTATGGTCCACCGCGCGCACGATGGCGGCGGCTTGGGCGGGCGTGCGCGTCATGTAGCCGTCGAGGTTGATGTTCTCCACCAGCACGCGAATGCCCTCGCTCGCCAAATACTTGCCGGCATGGCCCAGGTTCTTCACCAGCAGGTCCACGGCGTCGGGCTGCTCGTCCTCGGGCACGATGCCGGTCATGACGTGCACTTGCTTGCAGTCGTTGTATTCGGCGTAGGCGAGCACCTCGTCGA
The DNA here is from genome assembly GCA_033763995.1 of Rhodospirillaceae bacterium. Classification (GTDB taxonomy): domain Bacteria; phylum Pseudomonadota; class Alphaproteobacteria; order Rhodospirillales; family Rhodospirillaceae. Next base: position 32,107 of record JANRJL010000100.1, read on the forward strand.
GCGAGGTCTTGAAGGCGCGCTCGTGACCCTTGAGCGCGGCGAGGCCCCGCTGCCCGCCCGCGTAGTCGCCCGGCGGCGCGTTGAACAGCACCAGCGGAATGCCCGACATGGCCACCGCGTCGCCCAACTCGCCCGCCGCCGCCTCGTAGGGGAACATGCACTCCGCGCCCGCGAACCCGCACGCGGCCGCGAGCTTGAAGCGCTCCAACAACGGCGCCTCGGTGAACAGCATGGAAATGTTGGCGGAAAATCGGGGCATGAATCATTCCATCGCGGCGGCCCCCTCACCCCAACCCTCTCCCTCGAGGGGAGAGGGTGCCGAGCGGAGCGAGGCGGTGAGGGTGACGTTTTAGTCAGTTAGTTCTGCGCTAGCAACTCGGCAATCCGGTCGGCGATGGCCTCGGCGGCATTGACGGGTGCATGGGTGAAGGGCGCGACAAGACCGTGGAAAGGCTTGGCCGCACCCAGCGCGTAGAGCTCGGCGTGCAGGCGGGCGTGCTTGGGCGCGGCCATATCGGGCGGCGCATAAATGAACACCGCGTTCGGATTGGCGCAAGCCTCGGAGCACATGGAGGTGGAATCACCCGTCACCACAACAACATCAGCGAGCGCCAGATAGCCGCCGTAGGGATTGTCCTTGGACGCGCCATCGCGCGCCCACAAATAGGCGTGATGGGGCACATCCGCGAGCGCGGAAAGCAACGCCGCCTCGGCCTCGGGCCCCGTGCGGCGCGAGGTGGTGAGCAGCACCGCGCCCTTCATGGAGCGCGCCAGCGCCGCCGCGCGCGCGCCGAGATCATGGGCGAGCGCCGTGGGGAACGGGCGTTGCCGCGTCGCCCCGCCCACCAGCACCGCGACGAAGGGGCGCGGCAGATGCGCCAGGCGCGGGCCCCAGGCGGCGGCCTCGGCGGCGAGCGCGGCCTTGGAAAAACGATGCGGCGCGCCGGTGATGCGCAAGGCCCGCGGCAAATCACCTCCCCTCATCCCAAAATCGGGGCGGGCGCAATCGTGGTTGGGAATGGCGATAAGGTCGAACTCCTCGGCGCCCACGCGGCCCGGATTCATGATCTGCACCAGGCGCACGCGCTTGGGCGCGGCATTGGCGGAATGGGCGTCGGCGGCGGCCATGCGCTTGATCCAGCGCGCCACGGGCGCGGTGCGCCGCCCCGCCGCGATGACGAGATCGGGCCATGGCGATGAGGGGTGTGCGGCGAGCCCCGCGATACTCTCATCCGTCACGCCGATCAGCGTCGCCCCGCGCACGAGATTGGGCAATTTGCCCAGCGCGGTGTAGCGGATGGATTTTTCGACGACGGCCAGACCTGGCACGCGCGCCATGAGCGCGTCCGCCACGCCCCGCACCTGCCCCGCATTGCCGGGCCGGTCGTCGAGCAGGAGCCAGAGGAGAGAGTCATGTCGCAACATAAGCCGAGAGAATACACCAGACAAAGCCACTCGCTATGAATTGTAGGGCCTTCAGGTCATGCCTTGATGTTAAAACGTATATTATGGTAATATACAGCCATGGTTGATCTTGACCAGATATCCGGATTTGACTGGGACGATGGTAACGCCCGCAAGAGCATCGAGAAGCATGGCGTCGACCGCACCGAAGCCGAGCAGGTCTTTTTCAATGTGCCGTTGTTGCTGATGGAAGACATGCGGCATAGCACGACCGAGAAGCGTTTTCATGCTTACGGTCGCAGCAACGATGGGCGCCTGCTCCAAGTTTCGTTCACCCTGAGACAAATGGGCACCCGAATTCGCGTCATTTCGGCCCGTCCGATGCATCGCAAGGAGAGAACAAGATATGACGAAGAAACTTAAACCCATTCCCCGCTTCGCCAACGAGAAAGAGGAGCGTGAGTTCTGGGAGAGCCACGACACCGGCGACTATTTCGATTTGAGCAAGGCCAAGCGCGTGCGGTTTCCGAACCTGAAGCCGACGACGACTGCGATTTCACTGCGCCTGCCCTTGGGGCTGCTGGAACAAATCAAGGTGGCGGCCAACCGCCGCGACGTGCCCTATCAGTCGCTCATCAAGACTTGGCTGGCGGAGAAGGTTGACCGGGCTTAGGCAAACGCGGCCATCGCCTCGGCCACGCACCTGCCCCGCATTGTCGGGTGGGAGTCGAGAGGGAGCCAGAGGGTGGGCAAGCTAGGCTTCACTTGCAAGCTGTTCGTGGGCTACAGAATGTTGTTGCACCATGCGAACCATATGTTGTGCTTCAGTCGTTTCTCGGAAATCAACCAAATGGACTGGCATTTTTCTTTTATGATTTATCGTTAGAAAGTGTCTAGGCAGCTTTTCCCGAAATGGCGCGGCCATAAAACGAAACCCGCCCAAAATGAAAATATGCCAATCAACTCCTGAGACACTATGACTGTACGGAAAAGTAAAGAATCCATTGGGTGAAACATGCGTGAATACGTATCGCATTGCCACGACAGGCATCAATCCATAGCTCTCCGAATCGGCACCGAATAAGGCAGTGCGCATCGATTCTTGTCGTTCTTTGGGTAACGAATAACTAGCAAGTTCAGGGCGGCGCGACATCGCGCAGCGCCAAAAGATAGAATTAGCAAATTTCGCGATCACGCGACCATCCACCTGCTTGAGCAAAGCAAATGTGGCCTTAACCGAGCCAAGCGAAATTAGATCTCGGCACACTTCGATTGCGTATTTGTCGAGCTTACCTAGATGGGCATCACAACTGTAACAAAGTAAGTTATTATCCCAAACGCCGCTTTGCGATTTCCCAATTTTTTTTCCAAAGGTCTCCAGGTGCTTGTCCTCGCCGCGCGCTTCTAAAGCGAAGGCCTTCGGAATTAGATGGCTGCTAACGGTTTCAGGTTTGCCGCAGTTCTGGCAGAAAGTATTCAAACTAGGCTGCGGACTCATAAAATCTGAGCCACAATCGCACGGCGGCGATTTTTGCGAAAGCCAAGTATGCTGAGGCCATCCTGTCGTACCGCGTCGCAATGTGGCGGAATTGCTTGAGCTTGTTGATGCATCGCTCGAC
>JANRJL010000101.1:0-3650 GCA_033763995.1 Rhodospirillaceae bacterium
GCGCCTCAAGATCGACGTAGGAAAAAAGCGATCCAGACCGTTCGTCCGATCCCCGCATCCGAACAACCTCCCGCAAAACAATGCGGAAAGTGAATCACGATCAACCCGGCACCGCCATAGACTTTTTCAACAGCCTGTTAGATCGCCCTGTCGAAGGGGTTCAACACGTCGATACCCAAGTTCATCACGTCCGATGTGTTGCGCGTGACCAGTGTCATGCCATGAACCTTGGCGGTTGCGGCCAATAGACCGTCGATGACTGCGAGCGTTCGCCCAGCGCTCATGCGGCCCCACTCGTCGGCGATAGCCGCATCGATGGGCATCACGCGTTCCGAGAATACGCTCGGCAGTCGACCGAGCCATTCGCCGAGACGATTGGCGTATTCGAGATTCTTTGGCTTGGCGCGTTCGATTCCTTTCCTGATTTCGCCCAGGACGAGAACGCTGACATAGAGCGTTTCCGGCTCGACGGTTTGATACCACGCCGTCACATGGGGATCGCAACGCGGGCCTTTGCGGATTTCAGAGATGACGTTGGTGTCGATGAGGTATTTCAAAGGTCAACGTCGCGGCCGAAGTCGGGTTCGCGCGTCAGGTCGATGCCGTCGAGCGGAGCTGCGGCGAGGTAATCCTTGAAGTTCATCACTGTGGGCGGGTTGAACTTTTGCCGCAAAAAAGCGCGAGCCTGAGTTTCCATATTCGGATCGGCCAGCGCATTGACGACCTCGCGGACCAGGGGGGCGTCGGTCTTGCGGACTTTGACTTCAAGCCGCACTAAACCTCGGCCTTTCAGCCGGCGGCGATAATTGGTCAGCGCTTTTTTCTGGGCCTGTGACATGACTGGCGCTCCTATTTCCGGAAATATATCCGGCCATAGTGTGGAAGTCAATATGCCATGAGTGTGGGTCGGGAAAATGGCCTACACTTTGGCTCTAACCTCGGGAGGTTCTAAAGATGAAATTCAAACTTTCCATCACTGCCCTGGCGCTGACTACGGCTGTCGCGTTTTCGGCCAACGCGCAACCCCGCCACGGCGGTATGGGCGATGCTTGCGCCGCCGACATCAAGACCCACTGCGCCGACGCCAAGCCCGGCCAGCCCACCATGCAATGCGTGCAGAAGAATCGCGACAAGATGTCCGACGGCTGCAAGGCCGCCATGGCCGAGATGCGCAACCGCGCGCCCGGCCAAGGTCAAGGAATGGGCCAAGGCCAAGGCATGGGACAAGGCATGGGGCAAATGGGCGGCATGGGCCAAGGCACGGCACCCGAGGGCGCGCCCAAGCCGCAGTAAATTTTGGAGCATTTCCCCGACAAGTGGGAACCGGTTGGCGTGGGAAATGCGACCAAGAAGAACGAGTTATTGAGGCTTGGTGACTCGGTTCGACCGAACTTGACTTTACGACGCTCGTTTACGCGGGCGCTTGCGCCGCTCGGGAAACAGCGGCAGCGCCAGGCTGCGGTCGCCGGGGATCGGGAACAACGGCCCAAGCGTCTGGCGCCACTCCAGTGCCGCGTCGACGATCTTGTTTTGCTGCACGTGATAGTCGGCCAGCGTCACGCGCCAATAGGCGCCCTTGGCCTTGCCGTGCCAGGCCTCGCCGATTTCAAGCAGGGTCGACGCCCCCGGCGGCTTGATGGTCGCGGGCGTGCGCGTGCGCGCCCAGGTCCAGAATTCCACCAGCGCCGGGGCCAGCGGGAAGGGGCGGGGTTTGCTCGCGTAAAAATCCTGCACCAGCAATTCCAGCGCGAAGGAACCGATCGGCACCTCGGAATGAATCCGCCATGACTTGAGCGCGGCCAGCATCAGGCGCGGGCGGCTGCCGTAGAGGCTATCCATGAGGCGAAGCGTGGCCGCCTCGGCGATGGGGTTGGTGACGCTCCAGCCCGCCGCGCGCTCGAGCGTCGCCAGGCCCGGCACGCGGAAGGCGCCGTCGTGGGGCAGGCAGGGCAGCACCTTCACCATCAATCCGTTGCGCGCCACCAGCACGCCGGTGTGATCGTCAGCGATGCGGGCGTCTTCGTTGCGCGCCTTCAGCACGGCCCAGGCGGTTTTCAGCGCATCGCCCGCCTTGGTGATGCCGAGCTTGGGCGGCATGGCATAGAGAACATCAACGGTTGCGAGGGGCGAAATGGCCGTGCGCTTGCCGACGCTGCCCACGACGATGTGGTCGGTCTCGGCCACGTCGATGGGCGCGTTGCGATACAACTCCGCGCGCAGATCGGCCGCCACCTGCGCGCCCGTGCCTCGCGCGAAGCCGTAGGCGCGGCTGGTGGGGATGACGCGGCGCAGAAACTCGGCGAAGCACGCCGACAAATCCGCCGCCACGGGCGCCGCACCGGCGAACCCCGAGACCTTCACCGGATCGGCGAAGGTGGCGTGGGTCAGCGTGGCGGGCAGGGCGACGGTCATGGGCGCGTCGCTATCACGTTCACGAACAGCCCGTGGTGGTGCCGCAGGTTTCGCATTTCAGACAGGTGCCGTTGCGCACCAGCGTGAAGTTGAGGCAATCGGGGCAACTGTCGCCTTCGTAGCCGCGGGCGCGCGCGAGCCCGATGGAACTGGTGCGCGATTGGGTGAACTCGGTCACGCGGACGTTCATCTCGACCTTCTCGGCCAACGCGCCGACGGTATTGCCTGCCATGGCCGTCGGTCCCGATGTCATGGCGGGGCCGACGATGGGCCCGGCGCTGATGCCGCCGGCGACGCTCATGGGGCCGCCGCCGCCCGGCTTGCCGTCGCGCGGCGGATGCTTGAGGAAATAGAGGTTGCTCGAGCGGATGTAGCCCGTGGACACGGTTTTCTCGGCGATCTGCAACAGCTTCTCGGCCTCGACGCCGTCGCCCATGGCGTCGGGCAACACATCGTGGGGCTCCACGTGGGCCAGGTCGTGACGGCCCAAGTACGAGACGGCCAGTTCGCGGAACAAATAATCCAAAATCGACGTGGCCATCTTGATTGAGGCGTTGCCTTCCACCGCGCCCGCCGGTTCGAAGCGCGTGAAGGTGAAGGCGTCCACGTACTCCTCCAGCGGCACGCCGTATTGCAGGCCGATGGAGATGGCGATGGCGAAGTTGTTCATGAGGCTGCGGAAGGCCGCACCCTCTTTGTGCATGTCGAGGAAGATTTCGCCCAGGCGGCCGTCGTTGTACTCGCCGGTGCGCAAGTAAACCTTATGTCCGCCCACGCTGGCCTTTTGCGTGTAGCCCTTGCGTCGCGCGGGCAGCTTCTGCCTCTCGCGCTGCACCACGCGCTCGATGATGCGCTCGGCGATCACCTCGGCGCGTTGCTGCGGCGGCTGTTGGATCACGGTCTCGACGATGTCCTCGTCCTCGTCGTCGAAGTCGTCGTCGTCGAACAGCGCGGCCAAGGGTTGCGACAGCTTCGAGCCGTCGCGATAGAGCGCGTTGGCCTTCAGCCCCAGCTTCCACGAGGTCATGTAGGCCTGCTTGCAGTCCTCCACCGTCGCGGTATGGGGCATGTTGATGGTCTTGGAGATGGCGCCCGAGACGAACGGCTGCACGGCGGCCATCATCTGGATGTGGCTGTCCACCGACAGCGCGCGCGTGCCGGTGCGCCCGCACGGATTGGCGCAATCGAACACGGCCAGGTGCTCGGGCTTGAGGTGCGGCGCGCCTTCCAGCGTCATG
>JANRJL010000108.1:0-54214 GCA_033763995.1 Rhodospirillaceae bacterium
CGGGCCCATGGTCACGGGCGGCGGGCTGGTGTTCATCGCCGCGAGCCTGGACGCGAAACTGCGCGCGCTTGATGTCCAGACCGGCGAAGAACTTTGGCAGCACGGCCTGGCGGCGCCGGGCATGAGCGTGCCCATGACCTATGCCGCGGGCGGCAAGCAGTACGTCGTCATCGCGGCCGGCGGCAATTCGCGCGTCACCGACGATATCTCCGACGCACTCATGGCGTTTGCGTTACCTGATTAAGCAAGGATTTTTCATGACATCGGCAACGGAATTCCGCCACGGCTGGCGCGTGGTGTTGGCCTCCAGCACGGGCAACGGCTCCGGGCTCAGCGGACTCGCCTTTTACACCTTCGGCGTGTTCATCGTGCCCCTGGTGGGCGCCTTCGGATGGTCGCGCGGACAAGTCTCGGTGGCCGCGAGTTTCCTCCTGATCGGCACGGCCATCACCGCGCCCATCATCGGCAGCCTGATCGACCGGCTCGGCACGCGGCGCGTCGCCGTGGCGTCCATGGCGGGCTTGGTCGTGGGCTATTGCCTGCTCACGCAACTGGGCGGCTCCATCACGGCTTTTTACGCGGCGTGGCTGGCCATGGCGCTGATCGGCGGCGGCACCACGCCGGTGGTGTGGACGCGCGCGGTCAACATGTGGTTCGACAAGGGCCGCGGCTTGGCCCTGGGCCTGACGCTCGCGGGCTCGGGCATTGCGGGTGTGCTGGGCCCGCCGGCGGCCACCAAGCTCATCACGACGTATGGCTGGCAGGCGGGCTATCTCGGCATCGCTGCTTTTATCGCCCTTATCGCCATTCCGGTGATCGCCTTCAACCTGGCCGAACGACGACCTGCGACATCGGGTGCACCGACCACCGAGACGGGAACGAGCAAGTCAGCCGCCCCGACGTCCGCGGCCGACGTGCCGGGCCTGACGCTGCAAGAAAGTCTGTACACGGTCTCGTTCTGGAAAATCTGCGGCGGTTTTTTCTTCGTCGCGGCCATGGTGGCGGGCCTGATCATAAACTTGGTGCCGCTGCTGATCGACCGGGGCTTGTCGCAAATGGCCGCCGCCGAGATCGCAGGCGTCATGGGCTTCGCGGTGTTGGCGGGGCGCATCGGCGTGGGCTACCTGCTCGATCTGGTGCCGGCCAATATCGTCTCCCGCGTGCTCTTGGGCCTGCCCGGCCTGGGATGCCTGTTGCTGTCCATCGACGGCGCGCCGACCTGGATGGTGTTGATCAGCGTGATGTCGCTGGGCTTCGCGGCCGCCGCCGAAATCGACCTCGTGGCCTATCTGGTCAGCCGCTGCTTCGGCATGAAGTCCTACGGCAAGATCTACGGCTGGCAGCTGACCCCCTTCTACATCGGCGCGGCCGTGGGGCCGCTGATCGTGGGAATGATGTACGACGCCTTCCAGGGGTACGTGGAGGCGCTTTACGTTTCCGCGGTCGCGTTGCTGGTGGGCGCCTTCGTGATCGGGTCGGTCAAGATCCCGCCGGAATACGACCGCAAGGGACACTAGCTGATTCTTGTTGGTCGCATTTTCCACGCCAAGTGGAAGACCACTTCTCGGGAAAATGCTCTAGCCCCCGACGGTCACGCCCTGCATGGGCTGGCCGTTGCGCATGATGGCCGAGAACGCGCGGTCGCCGCCGAAGCGGATGCCCCGGAAGTCGCCCGGCGCCTTGTCGAGCTTGTTGGTGTAGAGTTTCATGCCCTTGTAGGTCCATTGCCGCCGCCCGTCGGGCAAGTCGAAGAACGACCAGCTTCCGACCGGCTTGGCATCGGCGTCGGCGAGGAACGGAACCCACTGCACCAAATCGACGCACTCGCCTTCGCAGCCGGGCGTGCGGAAAGCACGGCGGTTGCGCGGATTGTAGGCGTGAGAATAGACCGTCAGCCCCTCCTGATTGGCGATCAACTCGCCCGCATCGGACGCTTGAACCGTCGCCCAGGGCGGCAAGGGCGGCGCCGGCTCCAGCACGACGGCCTCCCAATTGGACACGCCGTGGCCGGTGGTCTCGCCGGGGTTCACATCGCTGCCGGCGCGGTAGAGCGCGCGGCCCTGGTAGGCCCACTGGCGCAAGCCGCTGGCGTGGGTCAGCACGGACCAATCCTCGAAATTCCGCGCCATGGCCGGCGCGATCAGCGGCCGCCACGACGCCATGCACGTCTTGTCGCAGCGCGACGGATCACCGGCGCCGTCCTTCATGGCATAGAGCGTCAGGCCCTTTGCGTCGGTCAGCACCTGGCCCAGGCGCGTGGGCCCGAGCCGTGCCTCGTTCGGCATGGCGATAGGTTGGAAGGCGACGCGCCAGACCTCGCCGACGCCGTCGCCGAAGGTGCCTCCGGGGAACGCATCAGAGGCGTAGCGATAGAGCGGCTTACCCTTGTAGGCCCACTGCGCCGTGCCGTCATCGCGGGTGATCACGGACCAGTTGGGCGGGGCCTTGGCGTCAACGGCGGCCAGCAGTGGCGGCCACGTGAGCACGCAGTCGTCGTTGCAGGTGGACTTGCCGGGCGCACCCTCGTCGCGGTCGAAGGTGTAGAGCGTCATGCCCTTGTCGTCGGCGAATTGCCAACCGCTGCCGAGCGTCTTGGTGGTCACGCCGGCCGGAACGGCATCGACCGCCAGCACCGGCCACGAGCCCAGCGCCACGGCCACGAACGCGGCGAGATACGATTTGCGCATGGGCGTGACCGGACGATCTAAGCCAAGATCTCGGTGATGGTCTTGGACGTTTGCAGCGACTTGGTGCCCCACTTGTCGAGCGACAGGCCCATGGCCTGCATGGCCGTGAGGCCGACGCGCGTGATGGGATCGCCGTTGCCGACCACGTGCAGGCCGGTCTTGACGCGCCCGCCGGCCCGGCCGGCCGTGAAAATCGGCACGCCGTCGATGGAGTGCACGCGCGCGTAGTTGGTTTCGGTGGCGGCGAAGATCAGCGTGTTGTCGAGCAAGTTGCCGTCGCCCTCGCGGATATTGGCGAACGTCTCCACGAAGGTCGCGAAGGCTTCCATGGTGCGGCAGTTGAACCAGAACGCCTTGGGCTGATAGCCCAGCGTCTTGTCCACCGTTTCCTCGTGGGTCAACAGGTGGTGCGTGTAGGTCTCGCCCGGCATGCGCATGTGCGAGAAGTTGTCGCTGAACACCATGTTGAAGACGTTGGTCTGGTTGCAGGCCACGGCCATGGCGGCGAGTTGGGTCATGATGCGGTGGTTGGAGATCACCGTCTCGACCTCGAGGCCTTGCGGCATGTTCTGCTCGTCGCCGTCGGGCGCGGGCGACTTCGGGATCGAGCATGCCAGGTTGGGCTGCGGCTTCTGCAGTTGCAGGTCGAGCTGATTCTCGAGCGAGCGGATGGACGTGAAGTATTCATCCAGGCGCACGCGGTCGGCGGCGCTGATCTTGGTCATCAGCGACTTGCTTTGCTCGCCCACGGCCGAGAGCACGCTCTTGCGCACCATCACGCGCGCATCGGGCTTGAAGTCGGCCTTATTGGGGTCCACGAACTCGGAGCCGAACACGCGCGCATAGAGCGACATCGGCGAGGCTTCGGCGGCCGCACGGCTGTTGGTGCTGCGCGCGCTGTAGTTTTCGCGCGGGATTCCCGCCGCCGTCATGTCGAGGGTGCGGAAGCGGGTGTTGTTGCCGATGACGTCGGAGATCAACAAATCCAGCGTCGGCGCGGGAATGTCGTTGTTGCCCGAGGGCGCGGTGCCGGTGCGCGAGGCGACCCAGCCCGTGAAGTGCGTGTAGTTCGACCGCCCGTCCAAGGGCATGTTGAAGCCGCCGTAGAAATTGAGGTGCTCGCGCACCCGCTCCAGCGGCTTGCACTCCTGCAGGAACTCGATGCCTTCCGAGGTTTGGCGCTTGGGCACGATGGCGTGGCCGGGCGTGTGGCCCAGGCCCCAGTACCAAGTGCCGAACCGAAGCGGCAGCGGCGCGCCGGTGGCGGCCAGGGCCTTTCCGTTGTCGGTCAGGAACGAGTCCAGGAACGGCAGGCTCACCGCCACGGCGGTGCCGCCGAGCAGGCCGCGCAGGGCGCCGCGGCGCGTGGTGGGCTTGGGCAACAAAATGCTCATGACTTGTCATCCTTCGATGAAGCAACGCCGGCCGACCGCACGGGCTGGTCGGACACGGCAAACAGAGCATCGCTGAGGGCTATTTTACGCAAAAGCCGGGGTATGCGGTAGCCGTCCGATGCAAAAGACTTTTCCAGAAAGGCCAGGTAATCCCTCTCCGCCTTGGTCGGAGCCTGACCGCTGGCGTAGGAATACATGCGGTTGACCAGGCACGAGGGCGCGGCCGGGTTATCGCGCATGGCGCGGCCCAGGCCGGCGGCGTCGGCATAGGGCACGCCGTCGAGGTCGCCCGCCGTGTCGATGGGCGCGCCGTTCTCGGTGGTGCGCATCTGCCCCGCCCCGTCGATCTTTTCCAGCGCCAAGCCGATGGGATCGGTGAGCTTATGGCAGCCCGCGCACGTGGCCACGGTCGAGTGCGCGGTCAGCCGTTCGCGGGCGGTCTTGTTGGGCGAGTTGGGATCGTTGAACAGCGAGAAGTCCACGTCGCCCGGCGGATCGGGCACTTTCTGGCATAGCAAGGATTCGCGAATGGCGCGGCCGCGCAACGTCGGCGAGCTGCGCCCCGGATGCGAATAGAGTGCGGCGAAGCTGACGTGCGACACGATCCCGGCGCGCGGACCGGTTTCGGGGAATTCGTAGGGCATCCAGCCGCCGTCGGGGCGCTCCACCGGAACCTGGTAGATGCGCCCCAGGGGCCCGTTCATGACGGTCTTGCGCGTGGTGAACAGGTCGCGGTAGTCGCCCTCGCCCGCGATGGCAACGTCGATGATGGTGCGCAAGGTCTGCTCGCGCGCGCTCTCGGCCACGGCGGCGCTGAAGGCCGGATAAATGATCGTGTCCTTCTCGATCTTGGCGAAGTCGTCGAAGGCCAGCATGTCGTTGAAGAAGGCGCGCATGCCCGCTTCGAGCTTGGGCGAGGCCAGCATGCGCTCCACTTGCCGCGTCAGGCCCTTGGGATCATGCAGTTCGCCCTTCTCGGCGGCGGCCAGCAGCGGTTCATCGGGCGAGGAGTTCCACAGGAAGAAACTCAAGCGCGAGGCCTTGGTGAATCCGTCGAGGCGCGGCTTGCCGGCGGCGGCCGGATCGGGCTCGGTCACGTCGATGGCAAACAGGAACGCGGGCGAGACCAGCATGCCGTGCAGCCCGGCGGCGATGCCTTCATAGAAGCTCCCCAAATCCTTGGCCGCGGCATGGGCCACGGCCACGGGAATGGTCACTTCGTCCGGCGTCACGGCGCGGCGATAGAGCAAGCGGCCGACCTGGGAGAAAAACTGCGTCGCGCAGGCGTCGTCGGCGGCGGTCTCGGACGCAGGCGTGCACGGAATCAGGATGCGGCGGTTGGTGTCGTCGATCACCTGGGCGGCGATGGAGCGCGCGCGCCGGTCGAACTGCTCCAGTCCGCTCGGGGTCACGTGCGCGCTGGTGGCGCCCACCGCCAGCAGGCCGTTGGTGCGCACCAGCGGATCGAAACTGCCACCCACCACGATTTGCGCGCCGAACACGTCGGCGATGGTGTTGCGGTACTGCGATTCCGTGAGCACGCGGAAGCTGGGTTCGTACCCGGGGATCGGCGGCGCGGGGTCTTCGCAGGCCGCGAGGCCAAGGCCCACGACGGCGACAATCGCGCAGCGGTGCAAGATGCGGTGCGGGGTCATCAGTTGCGGCCCGTGGCTGCGGCGTCGGCCGTGGTCTTGGGATGAATGATATAGGCCGCCACGGCGGTGAAGTTGAAGGCCGAGGACAGCGACGTGCACTTGCCCGTTTGCGGATCGGGATGGCCGTCCGCCAGTTCATGGGCGGCGACGTAGATCGACGGGCAATTGGAAATCGCCGTCGACGAAATCGGGCCCAGGCCGCCGATATAGAACATCAGTTGATCGACGCCGTAATAGCCCGCCACCATGCCCCGCGCCGATTTGCCGTCTTCCGACAGTTCCATCTTCAAGCGCATGTCTTGGATGAGTTGGTTCATGTAGGTGTAGTTGCCGTAGAAGGGCAAATTCACGTCGCCGGGTTCCGTGGTCAGCACGCCGTTGTCGATGCGGCCCTTGACGGAGCTGGCGTAGCGCGGCTTGCCGCCCGGCGCGTCGATGCGGTAACTGCCGAAGGGCAGGAAGGCGCCGCTGCCATCCAGCGTGTACTGGTCGATGGCGCGGTAGAAGCTGACCGTCACCTCGGGATCGTTGCGCGGATCGTCCACGCCGGTGACCTCGATCAAGGTCATGCCGTTGCCATTGGACTTGCGGTTCTCGTTGGCGTTGACCTCGAACTGGCCGTAGGAGCGGAACCCATAGACGCAGCCCAGCAGGCGATAAATTTGGTTGTCCACGCCCGGCGTGCCGTCCAGCCCGACGAAGTTCTCGTGCTTGCAGGTCTTCTCGGTCGGGCTGCCGTCGACATTGCCGTCGAGATTGACGCCGTAAGACTGCTGGCCTTCCACCGTCAGCAACGGCGGGTCCTGGACCGAGGTCGGATACATGCAGACGTCCTCGCCGTTGGGTCCGCGGCGGATGGCGTTGAAGTATCGGTCCAGGCGGCTCTTGAGGCCGTTGTCGGTGTATTTGGCGCGATCTTCTTTCGACAGCCCGCGCCACCATATCTCGTCGTAGCCGACGTTGAACCCGGCCGGACACTCGTCGATGAACTTGGACTCGTAGATCGCCGTGTTCCAAATCGTGATCACGAAGCCGAGCGAATTGGCGCGCGCCGACGACGGCATCGCCGCCGCCGCCAGCAGGCCGGCAACCCCCATCCAGGTCGCGTGTCTCGTCAAGAATCGCAGCATTCGAGCCTTACGATGTTGCCGGAGCGGCCCGGCCCTGCGGCCAGCCCATCTCCGGGGGAATAGGTTGCTGATTTCATTTAAGACTCTGACCCAGACAAGGGCCCCGATAAACAACAAATTCCGATCAAGATCACCCAACGGATAGCCGCCCAAGCCAGCCGGACCGCGGCGACCGGTCTATGGCTCCGGCGACGGAGGACCGCTTGCCGGGCAGGCGGAATTGAGCCAATGAGAACCCGATTGTGGGGGTGCCACCAGCGATGCGAAACCTTTTCCTGACAACGGCCATCGTCGCGGCCGGCCTGCTGAACGGCCAACATTGGACCGTGCCGGCCATGGCCGCCGACGACGACATCATTTTCACCGCCGCGCTGTCGCCGGACGAGCAGAGCATCCCTACTTACAGCCCGGCCACCGGCTTCGCCGAGGTACGGCTCGAGCGTGAAACGCTCAAGATCACCTGGAAGGTAACCTACAAGGACGCCACCACGCCGGTGATTGCCGCCGGTCTGCACGGACCGGAAAACGCCGGGGCCAACGCCGGCCAGGTGGTCGACCTGGCGCCGGACGGCGACTTCAAGAGCCCCATCGAGGGCTCGCAGGTGCTGTCCGACGGCGTGTTTCAGTACCTCATCACCGGGCGCATGTACGTCAACCTCATGACGACCAAGTACAAAGAAGGAGAACTGCGCGGGCAGTTGCGCCGTCAACGCGCGGCGCCGAAGCAATAGCGGCGATTATTCCTCGTAATCGCGCCGATAGATGATCGGCTGCCAGCTGGCGCCGCCCCCGCCGCCGGCGCCGGTGGCCCACTTGTCGCCGCCGATGGCGCCTGGCGCCTTGTCACGGGTATGGGTGTAAACGATGTTGCCCTTGAAGGCCCACAGCCGCGAACCGTCGGGCCCCTTGACGGTGGTCCACTCGCCCGAGGGCCGCGCGTCGTCGGGCGCCGGGATCGTGCGCCAATAGGTGCGCACGCACTGTTCGTCGCAGGTGATGAGCTTCATCTTTTCGAGGTCGCCCACGACCGTGTAAAGGGTCAGGCCCTTGGCGTCGGCATAGATCGTGCCCATGTCGGAGTTTTGCAGCGTCACCCACGCGGGCAGCGGCGGCGTGGGATCGAGCACGGCGGCGCGCCAGGTCTTGGCCGCGTCCTCGCCGCGCCGGTCACCCGGCTTGATGTCGTCGGCGTTGGTGTACAGCCGCTGGCCCTTGTAAGCCCATTGCAGCGTGCCGTCGGCCAGCGGCACCGGGCGCCAATCGCCGATGGCATGGGCGAGCAACGGTGCCGGCAGCGGCAACCATGTTTCGAGGCACGCGCGGTCGCAGGCGGACTTGGCCTCGGTATCGGCCTGGTGCGTGTATAAGGTCATGCCGCGCCCATCGACGAGCGTTCGGCCCACGCCAAGCGCGCGAATGGCCACCCCCGGCGGCATGGCGATGGGCACGAAAGCCACGCGCCAGGCGTTGCCGACGAAATCGCCCAAGGCGCCGCCCGGGTAACTGTCGCGGATATAGGTGTAGAGCGGCTTGCCCTTGTAGGCCCATTGCACCGGGCCGTCCTCGCGCGTCAGCGTGGACCAGTCGGCGTTGGGCGCGGCGGTCGTGGAGGCCGCCAAGGGCGGCCAGGCCTTGGCGCAATCGTCGATGCACGCCGACACGCCCGGCGTGGTGTCGCGCTCGTAGGTGTAAAGCGCCATGCCCTTGGCGTCGGTGAGATACACCCCCGCGCCGGTCACGCGCGTGGCGACGTCGGCGGGGACTGCCAGCGGACTGGCGGCCTGGGCCGCTCCGGCGGCCACCAGAGCGAAAACAGCAAGAATGGTTCGCACGGCGGTTAAGCGAGAATCTCGGTGATCGGCTTCGAGGTCTGGAGCGAGCCCGTGCCCCACTTCTCGATCGGCAGCCCCATCACCTGCATCATGGTCAGGCCGACGCGGCTGATCGGATCGCCGTTGCCGACGACGTGCCGGCCGGTTTTCAGGCGCCCGCCCGCGGTGCCGATGGCGAAGATCGGAATGTTGTCCACCGCGTGAATCTTGGCGTAGCTGGTTTCCGCATGGGCGAAGATCAGCGTGTGGTCGAGCAGCGTGCCGCTGCCCTCGCGCACGGCGGCGAACGTGTCGATGAACCGCGACAGCGCCTCCATCATGCGGCATTGGAACCAGAACGCCTCGGGCTGATAGCCCTTCACCTTGTCGACCGCTTCCTCGTGCGTGAGGGTGTGGTGCGTATAGGCCGTGCCCGGGCGGCGGATGCTCGAGAGCGGGTTGGACATCGCCAAGTTGAACACCCGGGTTTGGTTGCAGGCCAAGGCCAAGGCCAGCAGCTTGGCGTGGGCGTCGTGCGCGGCCATGACCATGGGCAGTTCGTAGCCCACCGGCAGGTCGTCCGGCGTTTTGGGCAGGGTGCAGGCCTCGGCCGCCGCGGGCTTTTGCAGCTGCAGCGCCAGTTGGTTCTCGAGCTGGCGGATGGAGGTGAAATACTCGTCGACGCGCGCCTTGTCGGCGGCACCCAGGCGCTTCTCGAAGGCCTTGCGCTGGTCGTTGATGCCCGTGAGCACGCTTTGCTGCAGCATGATGTCCGGATCGGGCTTGAACTCGGCGCTGTTGGGATCGGCGAACTCGGGTCCGAACAGGCGCTGATAGAGCGCCAGCGGCGAGGCCTCGCCGGCATTGCGGCTGTGGGTGTTGCGCGCGGTGAAACTGTCGCGCGGATTGCCGGTGCAGGTGACGTCGACGGAACGGAAGCGGGTCGAGCCGCCGATGGCGTCGCTGACCAGCACATCCAGCGTCGGCGCCGGAATGTCGCCCGGCAGCGCGGGCGCCACGCCCGTGCGGGCGGTCACCCAGCCCGAGTGGTGCACGTGATTGGGGCGGCCATCGAGCGGCGAATTGAAATGGCCGAAATAATTGAGGTGCGGGATGTGTTTCGTCAGCGCCTGACATTCCTCGAGGAACTCAAGCTTGTCGGTGCGCTCGGCGACCGCATGGCCGGGCGTGTGGCCCATGGCCCAGAACCAGGTGCCGAAACGCACCGGGATCGGCGCGCCCGAGGCCAGCGCGGTGCCGTGGTTGTCGAGGAAGCAGTCGAGGAACGGCAATGCCACGGTGATGGCGGCACCGCCCATCGTGCCGCGCAGCAGCTCGCGGCGACCGAAGGCTTTTTTCAACAGCACGCTCATGACTTGGTCTCCTCGTTCTTGGCATCGGCCGCGCGCACGGATGGCGGCGCGACCGACATAAACGCCCGGCTCGTGGCGACCCGGCGGACCAGTTCCGGGAACCGATATTCGTCCGCTTCGAAGCTTTTCTCAAGGTAGGTGATCAGGGGCCGTTCGGTCTTCTCCACGGCCCGGCCCACGGCATAGGCGTACAGGCGGTTCACGACGCACGAGGGCGCGGCCGGGTCGGCGCGCAAGGCCTGGGCCAGACCCAAGCCGTCCTTGAACGGCATGCCGTTGAGTTCACCGCTGGTGTCGATGGGTTCGCCGTTCTCGGTTTGGCGCAGTTGGCCGGCGCCGTCGAAGTTTTCCAGGGCCAAACCAATCGGATCCATCAGCTTATGACAGCCCGCACAAGCGGGATCGGTGGAATGGGCATCCAGCCTGGCGCGCGCCGTCTTGTTGGGCGAATTGGGATCGTTGAACTGATCGAAGTTCACGGTGCTGGGCGGATCGGGAATCTTCTGGCACAGCAGCAATTCGCGGATGGCCTTGCCGCGCAGGGTGGGCGAACTCTTGCCGGGATGGGAGTGCAGCGCGACGAAGCTGAGTTGCGTTTGAATCCCCGCGCGCGGATCGCCTTCGGGGAACGTGAACGGCGTCCAGCCGCCCGGGTTGACCGCGGGCACGCGGTACACCAGCCCCAGGGGCGCGCTCATGTGAGTGTCGCGCACCGTGAACAGATCGCGGTAGTCGCCGTTACGCACGATCAATAGATCATAGAGCGTGCGCAGCACCTGTTCCTTGGCGTCGATGGCCGTCGCAAGACCAAAGGCCGGATAGAGCAGCGTGTCTTTTTCCAGGGTCGCGAAGTCATCGAGGCTGAGCATGTCGGAGAAGAAGGCACGCACGCCGGTTTTCATGCGCGGCGAAGCCATCATGCGTTCCACTTGGCGCTCGATGCCCTCGTCCGAATGCAACTCGCCCTTTTCGGCGGCGGTCAGCAGCACGTCGTCGGGGCTGGAGTTCCACAGCAGGAAACTCAGGCGAGTGGCCTTGCCAAAGGCATCCAAACGCACGCGCTTGGTGTCAGCGGGATCAGGCTCCGTATTCTCGGCGATGAACAGAAAATCCGGCGACTGCAGCATGCCCTGCAGTCCGTAACTCAGGCCCGCATAGAAATCGCCGCGCGTGCTCGCCGCGGCACCGGCGATTTTGACGAAGCCCGACACCTCGTCGTCCGTCAGCGGGCGGCGATAGAGGTGGCGTCCGACCTTGGCATAGAACGTCCGCGCGCAGGCCTCGTCGGCGGCCTTCGCGTCAGCCGGAGCACAGGGCATGGCCAACGCCCGGTTCCCCGGGGCAACCACTTGCGCGGCGATGGCGCGCGCCATGGCGGCATATCGCTCCACGCCCGAGGGCGTGATGCTGGCCCGGCTTGCACCCACCGTCAGCAGACCTTCGGTGCGCAACAATGGATCGAACCGACCGGCCACGACGATGTGCGAGCCGAACACGTCGGCGATGATGTTGCGGTATTGGGATTCCGTCAGGCGGCGCAGCGTCGCGGGCCCGCCGTCGGTGACGGGCTCGGCTTGCTCGCAGGCCGCGAGCCCCAGCATCAACGCAAATAGGAGAGCAATCCGTGCGATCATCGTCCGCCTGCCTTCGCTGAGTCCGCGGCGGTGTTCGTGGTGTGCACCACGAAGGCGGGCAAGGCGTCGAAGCGGAACGCCGAGGAAATCGCCGTGCACTCGCCCGTGGCCGGGTCGGGGTAACCGTCAGCCAGTTCCTTGGCGGCGGTATATAAAGCCGGGCAGCTCCAATCGCCGGTGGCGATCAGGAACTCGAGCTTGAGCATGTATTCCCACCACTTGTCGAAATCGTAGTAGCCGCCGACCAGGCCCTTGACCTTGCTGTCGGCGTTGAGCGCGGTGTTGAGTTCCATTTTCATGTCGCGCAGATCGACCTCGGCGTAGGCGCTGTTGCCGTAGAACGGCAACTTGATGTCGACCGGTTCGGTCGTCAGCACGCCGCCCGCGAGCTTGCCCTTGGCGACGGTGCCGTAACGCGGCTTGCCGTTGTTCATGTCCACGCGGTAGCTGGCATAGGGCAAAATGCGCCCGGAACTGTCGATGGGGAACGGATCGATGGCGCGGTAAAACGCGACGTCGACATTGTCGTCATTTTGCGTGTCGTCGACGCCCGTGACTTCGATCAGGATCACGCCGCGCCCGCTGTTGCGGCGCTCCTCGTTGCCGAAGGTGTCGAGCACGCCGTTGCGCCGCCAGCCGTAGTGACACCCGAGCAAACGGTAGAGCTGGTTATCGACGCCCGCCTCGCCGCTCGCGCCGGTAAAGTTCTCGTGCTTGCACGACTTGGGCGTGGCGCTGCCGTCGACGTTGCCGTCGAGATTGAACCCGTACGAGGTCTTGCCCTTGACGGTGCGCAAGGGCGGATCTTTCACCAATGTTGGGTTCCAGCACACGTCCTTGCCCTCGGGCCCGCGCAGCACCGCGATGGGCCGCCGATCCACCGGCTGAATCAGTCCCTTGTCGGTGAACTTATCCTTGTCGGCGCGCGACAGACCGCGCCACCAAATCTCGTCGTTGCCGATGGCCGGGCCCTCGGGGCACTCGTCCATGAACTTGGTTTCGTAAATGGCGGTATCCCAGTTGGCGACCACGAAGCCCAGGCTCTGCTGAGGCTGTTGCGCCGAGGCCGTGGCCATCAGGGCGCACATCAAGGCCGCGCCGACGCCGATCCGCCGCCAGCCTTTCCCGCCCCGCCGCTGTATGCCAAGCTCTTGCATTGCTATCGCCTGCCAAGCCTCTCGCCAAAAGCGCCACACCATCTCAAAACCACGGACCTCCCTGAAGGCGCATTTTCAAACGCGCGCATGCAGTGGACGCCCACTGGACGCCGTGCGCCGGACCACGCAGGCCCGCGGCTCAATTGGTCACCTGCGGCTTGGGGGGGACCCGTTGGATCTGCCCCCGCAGTTCGCCCTTGGGGTACTGCTGGGAATGAATATTAACATACATTCGTCCCGCCAGCAGATACTCCAATTGCGCGTCCGTCAGGACCACCGAGCCCTCCAGGGGCGGCTTCAGGCCGTTCGGGGCCAGGTCCACCTGGACGCCGGCGTTGGTTCCGGGCCGCTGCGGCCCATGAATATGGGCGCCCGTGGCGGCCGAGGTGAGCTTCTCGTAGGTGACCTTCCACGAGAGGCGGACCGTATCGCGGTCCAATAGAAAATCGGCGCGACCCACGCCCGGGCTTTCCGTGGTCTCGGCCTGTTCGTCGGCCGAGAGGTCGGCGAAGAACCCGATGGGCCCGAGCTTCTCGTCCGCCGCGACGGCGACACCCGCCCCCATGAACGCGAGCATGGCGGCGAGGAAAGTCAGGACATGGAGTAAGGATTTGCGCATGGGTGACTGTTTAGGGACTTGGATCGCCGGGCTCCATTGCCCGCGCGCAACGCGACCACGGACCGGGCGCCAGAGAACGCGGCAAAAGGACTAGGCGCGCGCCAAGGCCCTCGCCTATAAGGTCGCCATGTCCGCCAAAGCCCCCATGAACCAATGGCTGAAGCTGGCCCTCGAAATGGGCCCGCTGCTGGTGTTTTTCTTCTGCAACGCGCGCTTCGGTATTTTCACCGCGACCATGGTGTTCATGGTGGCGACGGTGGCGGCCTTGGCGGTGTCCTACACGCTCGTGCGCAAGGTCCCGATCATGCCCTTGGTGGGCGGGGCCTTCGTGCTGATCTTCGGCGGCCTGACGATCTGGCTGGAAGACGACCTGTTCATCAAACTGAAACCCACCATCGTCAATCTGCTGTTCGCGGCGATCCTGTTCGCGGGCCTCGCCATGCGTCGCATGTTCATCAAGATCGTGCTGGAAGCAGCCATTCAACTGACCGACGCCGGCTGGCTGATCCTGACGCGGGCGTGGATCGCGTTTTTCGTGGTGCTCGCCGCCGTCAACGAGATCGTGTGGCGCAACTTCGCCACCGATACGTGGGTGAGCTTCAAGGTTTTCGGCATCATGCCGCTGACCCTGGTGTTCAGCTTCGCGCTGATCCCGATCATCATGAAGCATCAAATCCATCCTCCATCAGGGGACGACCCGCCGGCGGCGTCGTAGCGACGCGGTGGACAGGTCCTAAGCCCGGGTGTATGACGCCGCTCCGCCGGGCAAACCCGGCGTCCCGCGAGCCCCGAACAAGACCTTGGTGAATCCGATGCCGATGCGAAAATCCTTCGGGCAGGAGCCCGGCAAGAAGCCCAAGAAAAAATCCAACGGTTTGGCCAAGGCCAGTCCGTCGCAGTCGAGCGCGCGCAACGCCGGGGCCTTCCGCGCGCGGCCTCCCGCGGCGGCACGCCCGCCCTCGCGCGGCGGTCGTTAGTCATGTCGAAGCCCCTTTCGTCAGGGCGATAAACCTCCCGATTCCTTTGAGGTCATTCGAGATGTGCGCGCGGCGCGCGGCGGCCTCCGCGTCGTCGCCCCAGCGCTCCATTTGATAGGTCTCGTCGAGCACGGCGGCGGCGAAGACCTCCTCGGCCGAGAGCCGCCCGCGCACCAAGGCGAGTGACAGCACCAGCGAACTCGTCAGCCCGGCCGCCGCCTGAAATGCGGTGAGCGCCGGAGCCGTGAGGCTCTCGATCGCAGCGCGCATGGCGCGGTGAACCTCGGGCGGCTGTTCGCGCGGCAAGATCCCGGTCACGGTGACGTGGGCCGCGCCGCACATGGCATCGACCCAATCGAGCACCGGCTGCCACACCATGGTTTGACGGTGCACCAGGTCCGCCGGATGGGCGGCGCGGTAACACAGCAAGTCGGCGTCCACGAACTTCAGCAGTTCGGCGATGATGGCCGCGCGGTCGGGACCCACACGGTCGATCAGCGTCGAGAGCAAGCGCGTCAGCGGCATGGTCTCGGGATCGATGTGCGAAACTTGCGCGTCCCACTCGATGGCGATGTTCTCGGCCAGCGCGCGGTTGTCGGTCTCGAGGGTTTTCTTGGCCGGGGTTAGCACCGGCTTGCCGTCGAGCAGCACGCGATAAGGCGGCCCGCCATGTCCCGATGGGCCCACCGTCGCGGTCTTGTAGAACCGCTTGGGCTTGGGCCGCGGTGCTTCGCGCACCGCGATCTTGGAGAGGTCCACGCCGGCCATGGGATTGTGCCCTGCCCTCCGCGCTATTTCTTCGCCGTGTGCCAGACGCGCGCGGCCGCGCAGGCATCGCCGCCGCCGTCGACTTTCTCGGCGGCACTTTGCGCGAGCAGCGACGCCCCGCCGGTGGCGAAGGCCGCGCCCAGGGTGCCCAGCGCCTTCACCGCGCCCTTGGCGTCCACCGCGACGCGGGGGTTCGATAGGGGCCCGGCCAGTTTCACGGCCTGGGTCAGATTGCCCATGCCGACGCTGATGCCCGAGGTGGACTTGGGCCGGATCGCCAAGTTCAGTTGCTCCTGGGCCAGGTCGATCTTGCCGGTGGAGACGACTTCCATTTTGTCGGTGACGAAAGCGATGCCTTTATCGGTGTTGGCGATGCCGTTCGCGATCTGGAAATTGACCACGCCGCAGCGCGCCACGGTGTAGGGGTCCTTGTTGCCGACGGGATTGAGGGCGCTGATGAGCTGCATCAGCACGTCGGCGCCGATGATGTTGAGCGCGTCGTTGCGGATGCGGCTTTCGCCCATGCCGCCCACGACCGAGCCGTCGAGCCCGGCCATGATGGCGCGCACGGAATCGCCCGATCCGCGCACGTCCAGCGCCACATCCACCGGGCCCTGGGTGACGAGGTCGGTGACCTTGAATTCCTTGGCGAGATTTTCCGCCGTGAAGTCGCGCGCCTCGGCCTTGAGCGTGAGCGATTTGTCGGCCTGGTTCAGCCCAAGGTCGGCCTTGAGCTGTCCGCCCGCGATGGTGGCCGCGAGGCCGTTGGCCGTGAGCTTGCCGCCCGCCAGCGTCACCGGCACGGCGATCTCCGACAGCGTGAGGCCATTGGGCAGCGTGAGCTTGCCCACGCTCAGCTTCACGTCGGCCTCGGCCGACGATAGCGCGCCCCACGGCAGCGGATCGGCGGGGAAAATTTTCTCAGCCGGTTTTGCTGCAGGCGCGGGCGTGGACGATGCGGGTGCGGCGCTGGCGAGGTTCAACTCGGGAATCGTCACGCTGCCCTTGGCCGAGGGCGTTTTCTTGGACAAATCCACGGTGATGTCCGTGTCGGCCTTGAGCCCCAGGGCCTCCAGGCTCAGCTTGGCCGGAATGGGCTTTTTCATGGCCATCAAATCGGCGATGGGCGCCAGCGTGCCCGAGGCCTTCACCGCCTGCCCGTCCAGCGTGCCGTCGATGCTCACCGCGCCGTCGCCGCCGATCTTGGCCGTGGCGAAGGTTGCGTTCACCGGCGCGCCGGCCCCCTTGTAGGCAACGGTGGCGTCGGCCAGACCGAGATTGGCGATACCCAGCGCCGTGATGGGCCCCTTGGCGTCCAACGACAGTTTTGCCGCCGTCACGTCGGCCGATTGCGTCTTGTCCTTGAACGAAATCTTCGCCCCGCCCAGGTCCACGTCGGTGATTTCGAGGTTGGCGATGGCGCCCGCGATCTTCACCGCGGCACTGTCCAAGGCCACCGCCACGTCCTGCCCGGTCTTGGCGTCGCGGTAGGCGAGCTTGAGGCCTTGGGCGTCGACGCCGCTAATGTTGAGCGGGATCGGCTTGGCGTTGGGGTCGGCGGGCACGTCGAAGGTCCAATTCGATTTTCCGGCCGCGTTCACTTCCAGCAGCACATCGGCGTCGATGACCTTGAGGCCACTGATGTTGACGGTGCCCAGCAGCAGCGGGATCAACTGCGTGCCCGCCTCGATGCGCTTGATCGTCGCCATCTCGGGGCGGCTGCCCCAAGGGGCATTGGCGAAGGACAGATCCGTCACGACGATGGCCGGCGTGAGCGAGATGGCCAGGCTCACCTCGCCGATCTTCACCTCGCGCCCGGTGGCGGCCTTGGCCTGATCTTGAATGATGCCCTTGTAGGCGCCCACATCGACCGTCAGCAGCACGCCGACGATCGCGGCGACGATGACCACCAAACCGATGCCGATAATCTTCAAGGCTTTCATCGCGAGTTCTCCATCACGGGGATTGGGGGCACGGGGATTGCGGGCACGGGGATTGCGGGTGCGCTCAACAGCTCGTCCACGGCGGGCGTCAGATGGGCCAGGCGGTCGATCATGCGGTGGGCCCCGGCGCCGTGCAATTCATCGGCGGCATGATTGCCCCAGCTCACGCCGACGGCATGGGTGCCGGCGGCGCGCGCCATGGCGATGTCATAAATCGTGTCGCCGACCATGACGGTGCGTTCGGGCGCGGCGCCGGTTTCGCTCATGGCCTGCGGCAGCATGCCGGGATGGGGCTTGCCGGGCGCGGTGTCGGGCGTCTGGATGGTGACGAAGCGATCCGTCAGGCCGTGCTTGTCGAGAATGAAGTCGACGCCGCGCCGATGCTTGCCCGTGGCGATGCCCAGCAGAATGCCGCGCGCGTCCAGGGCCTCCAGCGCGGCGTGAGTGCCGTCGAACAAGGGCTCGTGCTGGCCGGGCTCGGCGCGCCACGCGGCAAAGATCTTGCGGTAAACGCGGTCCACTTCGGCATGGACCTCGGCGTCGTGGTCGGGGAACAGCCGCGCGATGGCCTCGTCCAGCGACAGGCCGATGACGCGCGGCACGGCGCTGGGCAGCGGCGCCGGAATGCCGATCAGCTTGGCGGTCTCGACGACGGCGCGGGAAATGTGGGCGAGGCTGTCCACGATGGTGCCGTCGAGGTCGAAGACAACGAGGCGGACGGGGTCACTCATATGAGGGCTCCAACCGCGCGAGTCGCCACTCCAAAGCCGATGTGCTGCGCGTAACGGTTGTTCATTACACCTGTTATCCCTGTTATTTCTGGAAGTATCAAAAAAGAACAGGGCAAGGCCCAGCTAAGCCCTTGAAAAAATTCAAAAAGCGAAAGACCCTTTTTTGATATCAGGGAATTCACGCCGCGCACACTCCTCAGTGATTTCAATGACTTAGCCTCGACCTGCTGTGCTGCGCCGCAGCAAATAACAGGGCGGTCGGGTGCGGCGGAACAGGCGGACCCTTTTGCCCGCTTGGGGCCCGCTTGGCGACGCGCCGACGGGAAAAGGCTAACCCCCAGAGATGGCCAAGCCAAGGCAAAGCCGCGCGATATCCACGGGATTCGAGGGGAATGACGAAAAAGAACCGGAGCGGATCAATGACCCGCTCCGGTTTCACTTTTATTTCGTGTCCATGGCGACCGGGCCGGCCTCGCGCGGACCCGGCCCCTGGGCGAGCGCCTTAGCCGGCCGATCCGTCGTCATCGTCGGACTCGTCATCGTCGTCGTCGGAATCATCATCGTCGTCGTCGTCATCGTCTTCATCGTCGGTGTCGTCATCCTCGTCATCCGCGCCGCCGCCCTTGAGCGGGCATCCGGCCGAGAAATCGGCGGGCGCGCCGCCGGACACGGCCTCGAGATACGACAGCGCCACGTGCGGCGCGGCGGCCACTTGGCGCACCACCAACGCCGCGACATCGGCCGCGATGCCCGCCTCGTCCGCGATCGCGCCGATGCTTTGGCCATGGACCGCGTTGGCGGGAATCGACGGGGACTCCCAGGTGGCCAGCTTGGCGCCGGTCGCGGCGTCGTGGAGGTCGAGTTTCACGGCGCGCGGCTGCGGACCGGCGTTGATGAGTTGCAACGTGCCCGCCACGTCCGCGCGGCCGGGTCCGGCGACGTAGCCCAAGCCACGCTTGGGGATCGCGAGGCCGGCGCAGGCCGTGAGCGGCACCGTCGCGCCTTGCGCGAAGCCGAGGTGTTGCACCTGGCCGTTGAAGGCCGCGTCGATGCGCGCGGTGGCCCTGATGGGAACCGTCGCCAGCGGCGGCTCGGCAGCGCGCGCGACGTCGGCGAGCGAGACTTCGAGCGCGCCGCGGCCCGGAATTTTCGCGCCGCGCCAAGTCGCGAGCGACCGGCCGCTTTGGGCGTCATGAATGACGACGGTCACGCGGCCTTCGTGCCGGCCGAGATTGGCAAATCGGAAATGCGACTGCATCGCGCCGGCGTAAACCGGCAGGATGACGGTCCTGCCCAGGGCCGTGCCCGAACCGGTGTTGCCGCCGCCCGCGTTGCCGCCGCCTGAATTGCCGTTCCCGGCGTTTCCGCCGCCTGCATTACCGTTCCCGGCATTGCCGCCGCCTGAATTGCCGCTTCCGGCATTGCCCGAACCGCCGCTGCCCGACCTGCCCGGATCGTCGGGTTTGCCGGGATTTGTGGGCTTGCCGGCGAAATCGGGCGGGCCCTTGGCCCAGGCCGTTCCTGCGCCAAGGGCGGGCAAGACGGCCAGGGACGTCGCGCAAAACAGCGCGACAGCGGACGCCTGTCCGAAGCGAGATCGCGACGAGAACATTGACTTTGACATGATAAACCTCCTGTAAGAGCCGCCGTGCGGCTGGGTTTTCGTGTCCCGACCCACCTTATTAACGAATGCCAAGGGCCGGTGGTTGCTCGCCGAAATATCTCACAATGCATTGAATTATATCGTCTTTATTGTCATTTTATGGACTCAAGCCGGGTTTTTATGGAGACCTTTCGGTATCTCTTGTGTTGAGTTTGGCTGACGGATTTACAGCCTAACTAGACCAGACTAGACTAGACCAATGAACAAGCCGATCAATATCTACGAAGCCAAGACACATCTCTCGAAGCTGGTGGACCGCGCCGCGGCCGGCGAGGAGATCGTCATTTCCCGCGCTGGAAAACCCATGGTGCGCATGGTTCCGGTGGAAAAGCCAGCCGCGACTTTGGCGCCGCGCCCCCTCGGGATCGCGCGCGGGCAAATCTGGATGGCGCCGGACTTTGACGAGCTGCCCGAAGACATCCAGCGCGCCTTCGAGGGCGAGGACATTTGAGGCTCCTGCTCGACACCAATGCACTGCTGTGGTCGGCAACCGACCCGGATCAACTGAGGCCCGAGGCGCGTGAGATTATCCGCGCGGCCGAGAATCGCGTGTACGTCAGCACTGCAAGCCTATGGGAAATCGCGATTAAACAGAGCATCGGTAAGCTGAGGCTGAAAGGCGGCATCACGTCATGGCTGTTGCCGGTGCTGTCGGAGTTGCGCTTCGACCTGCTCGGGATTGAACCGTCGCATGTCGCGGACGTATCGGAGCTTCCGCTGCTCCATCGCGATCCCTTTGACCGGATGTTGGTCGTCCAAGCCAAATCGCACGCCCTGACCTTGGTCACGCGCGACAAGCACTTGAAAAACTATGGGCTCTCAGTGCTCGACGCTTAGCTTCCTCCGCGCTCGGCAGGCGTTCGGGGGCGTGGGGCCGTTTGATCCATGTCATGGGGCTTTGGTACAATTGCTCTATCGATTGACGTGAGGCGCCGCCCGCGCCCGCAGTTCACCATCCGGGAGGCAAGTTCCATGACCGTCAAGACCGATCGGCCGACCTACGCCGTCGAGGCGATTCCGTCGGACATCAAGAATTCCGTGTTCCTCGGCAACCCCATGCTCGACAACGTCGTCAGTTGCCTGATCGCCATGGGCACCGAGATGTGGGCCACCAAGCGCCGCTTGAAGGTGGTCGAGGCGGTGATGGCGAAAAAGGGCATCACCAACGAGATGATCGAGCAGTACGCGCCGAGCGAGGCCGAGACCGCCGCGTGGGAGGCCGACCGCGACCGCTTCATCGACTTGGCCTTCGGCCCGCTCGCCAACCAGAACACCACCGGCATCGCCGCCGACTTCCCGAAGCGGAATGGGAGCGGGAGTTAGGGTGGATTTGTAAGAGGAACCATCGTGTCCCCCTCACCCGGACCTGCGGTCCGACCTCTCCCACAAGGGGAGAGGTTATTGCGTTTCGCTCCAAACCAACCCTCTCCCCGCGTGGGAGAGGGTGCCGAGTGGAACGAGGCGGTGAGGGGGGAACGACCTAAGATGATTTCGTTCCGCGCTAGAAATTTAGTCACAGGAGAACCACCATGATGAATCGTCGAGCCCTGTTTGGCACCGCCGCCGGCGCCGCGGCCGTGTCCACCTTCTTCCGCGAGCGGACGGCCCACGCCAAGATGCCGGGCGACGTGGAACTGCGCGGCACCAACGGCCGCCTGGAGCGCCTGGGCACGCTGGACCTCGAAAGCCAGCAGGATTTCACCTTGGGCTTCCGCGTGTGGCAAGCCAAGGACATGCGCCGCGCCTCGGCGCAGTTGCTCAACAAGGCGCTGATCGCGGCGGGCGCGGATCCCAAGCAGCCCATGACCTACGCCGAGATGCTGAAAATCGCCGACGCCAACCCGCAGGTGAACTTGGCCTCCAAGACGTGGCTGGCCAATCAGCAGGTCACCTGGAAGACGCTGCAGGATTACTTCCACCAGAACGCCGACATGTACCTGAGCGAGATGGAAGCCAACGACAAGACCGGCCCCGGCACGCTGGAACTGAATTCGGGCATCGAGCCCGAATACACGCGCCACGAAATCCACATCCAGCCGGGCGGTTACGTCGGCGACCCCTTCGCGGGGCACATCTATCACTACGGCACCAACAGCTTTTACATCGCGGTGCTGGGCCACAACGAGCAGGACCAGATTCACAAGGCCGTCGCGGCCATGATGCCCCTGCCCGCCGACGGCAAGGTCAAGCGCATTCTCGACGCCGGCTGCGGCATCGGCCAGATGACGCTGGCGCTGAAGGAACGCTTCCCCGACGCCGAGGTGTGGGGGCTGGACATCGGCGGCCCCATGGTGCGCTACGCCCACATGCGCGCCAACGACATCGGCCTCGGCGCCAACTTCCGCCACGCGCTGGCCGAGGACACCAAGTTCCCCGACGGCTATTTCGACATCGTCACCAGCTACATCATGCACCACGAGCTGCCGGCGGAAAAAACCATCGAGGTCATCAAGGAGACCCAGCGCATCACGCGGGCCGGCGGCGTGTACTCGCCGCTCGACTTCAACACCGGCGGCCTGACCGGGCCCGCCTCGGCGCTGCACTCGCGCTGGTGGGACCACCGCTGGAACAACGAGGTGTGGAGCCTGTCGTACCAATCCATGAACTTCAGCGCCGAAATCGCCAAGGCCGGCTTCAAGCAGGAAAAAGGCGCCAAGCCCCTGGCGCCGCAGTTCGGCAACCGCCACTTCGTGCGGGTGTAACGAGACGCCGGACGCCTTGATCGGCCCCCTCACCCGACGCTGACGCGTCGACCTCTCCCACGAGGGGAGAGGTAATGTTAAGTCAACCCTCTCCCCGTCGCACCGGAGGCGCGCAGATAGTTTGGCCGGCCTTCGGCCGGACGGGAGAGGGTGCCGAGCGCAAGCGAGGCGGTGAAGGGAACTTCCCTTCAAGTTGAATTGGTCATGGTGTAGGCAGCTATATCGCTCTACGAACACCGCAGGCCCCGGATCGCTCCGGGGCCTGTTTTGTTTTCGCAATCCGGTGCACTCTTGGCCGATCAAGACCTTGGGGAGGCCCGCCATGACCAAATTTTCGAGTTCCAAACGCACGCTGCTGAAGGGCGCCGCCGTCGCGGCCATGGTCGCGGGCACCAAAACCCACGCCGCCGAGAGCGGCGGCTTCGACGTGGTGATCGTGGGTGCGGGCAACGCAGGCTTGCCGGCGGCGTTCTTCGCCGCCGAGCGCGGGCTGAAAGTCGCCCTGGTCGAGGCCTCGGGCGTGCTGGGCGGCACGTTGCATCTCTCCAGCGGGCAAATGAGCGCCGCGGGCACCAAGCTGCAGAAGTCCAAGGGCATCGACGACACGCCGCAAATTCACTTCGACGACATCATGCGCATCAGCAAGGGCACTGCGGACAAGGTGCTGGTGAAACTCGCCACCGACAACGCGGCTCCGGTGTTCGATTGGCTGATGGATCACGGCCTGACGGTGGATCCCAAGCATCCGGTGACGGGCACCACCCACGAGCCCTACTCGCGCGAACGCTATGCGTGGTCCAAGGACGGCGGACGGGCGATCTTGGCGATTCTGGAGGAACAGCTCGACCCGCATCTGAAAAGCGGCAAGGTGAAGGTGTTTTTCGCCACCGAGGCCACCGAACTGATCAAGGATGCGTCGGGCGCGGTGATCGGCGTGGCGGGCGTGGATGACGAGCGCCAACCGGTGCGCGTCATGGGCAAGAACGTGGTGCTGACGGTGGGCGGCTATACCTTTAATCCCAAGATGTTTCGGGAACTTGAGAACGCGCCGATCCACACCAACATGACCTACCCCTTCAGCATGGGGGCCGGCATCACGCTGGCGGTGAAGGCCGGCGGCTACGTGCGCGGCGGGCAGAACCACACGCCGCTGTTCGGCGCGATCCTGGCCGATACCGACCGGCCGACGCCGCCGCGCGCCATGGCGCGGCATTTTCCCGGCGACCGGCCGCCGTGGGAGATCATCGTCGACGCGAAGGGAAAACGCTTCCTGCGCGAGGATATCCTCAGCCACGACGCCTACGAGCAAGCCCTGGCGGCGCAACCCGACGAAGCCTGCTGGATGGTGTTCGACAGCGAAATCCTCGCCAAGGCGCCAAGGCTGATCCGTGGCGGCTTTACTGGGCCGTGGACGGCCGAGGACACCGCCGAGGCCTTCCAGTCGGGGGACACACCCTACTTCTACAGCGCGCCGACGCTGGCCGAACTCGCGAAGAAAGCGGGCATCGACGCCAAGGGCCTGGCCGAGACGGTGGCCGCCTACAACAAGGCCCAAGCGGGCAAGGCAAAAGACGCGCTGGGGCGCGAATACATGCCGTTGCCCATCGCCAAGGCGCCGTTCCTGGCGGTGACGATCCACAGCTGGGGCCTCACCAGCTACGCGGGCGTGGCGGTGGACGGAAGCCTGCGCGTGATCAAGCAGGACGGCACGCCCATCAAGGGCCTCTACGCGGCGGGCGAACTGCTCGGCATGGGCCAGATGATGGGCAAGTCCGTGTGCGGCGGCATGTCGGTGACGCCGGCCCTGGCGCTCGGCCGCCTGCTGGGGATGAAAATCCTGCAGGCCTAAACGCGCGGCGGTTTAAGCGGGTCGAACGCGCAAGCTCACGTCGCCGCTCGACAGCGGCACGGCGCCCGACTTGGTCACCACCATCATGTCCTCGACGTGGGACGAACCGTAGCCGACCTCGAGATAAGGAACGTCGAGCGTGAACACGGTGTTCTCGGCGAACACCGGCGGCTCGATCTTCATCAGCGGATTGCCGGCCGCATAGGGCATGTCGGTATGATCGAGGCCCACCGCGTGGGGGCTGCCGAAACCGTTGTAACCCTCCTGGGCCATGACGTCGGCGACGATCTTGGCGGCGGCGGCGAAGGGCGTGCCGGGGCGGATGGCGGCGTAGGCCGCGCTCAATGCTTTTTGATTGGCCTCGTTGCGCCGCGCGGTCTCGTCGGTGGGCGTGCCCACCACGATCGAGCGGCCGATATCGCCGACGTAGCCTTTGTAGTCGCCGACGCTGTCGATCTTGATCACCTTGTCGCGCTCGATGCGGCCCGAGTTGAGGCCGTCCTGGTTGATGATCAGCCAGCGCGTGTTGCCGCCCTCGGCCCCCATGGTCTTGCGGTATTGATCCTCGACGTCGGCGATGGTCTGGCCGACATGCAGCGAGGCGATGGCGGCGTCCAGCGCGCGTTCGCAGCGCTTGCTCACTTCGCCGAGCAGGGCGACCTCGTGGACGGACTTCACCATGCGCACTTCGCGGAAGATGTTGCCCGCATCCACGCCCGTGAGTCCCCCAAGGCCCACGTCGGCCATCCACGGGATCATGCGCGGATCGTCGAAGCCGACCCGGCCCTTGGCCAGCCCGGCGCCGACGATGGCGCGCTTGAGCGCGTGCAGGCCCGAGGCGCTGGTCTTGTCGACGTATTCGGCGGCCAGCGCCAACTGGAACTTGTCGCGCTCGGACAGTTCAGCGCCCTTGCGCACCAGATTGCGGTTGTACTTCATCGCCGGCGGATCGCCGCGCATTTCCTCGGCCGTGAGCGCGAGGCCCCGCTCCAGCGCGGCGGGCGCGGTGTAAACCTGAACCTGGGGCATCCACGTGGGCCGGTAATCGAGGTGATAGAGCAGCGGGCCCCACATGATCAGCGACGGCGCGGCGTCGGCGCGCCGCGGCAAAATCGCGAACAGCATGTGCTCGATGCCGGTGTGGTAGAAGGCGTTGTCGTGGCTGGAAAGGTAATAGACGTTCTTGGGCGTGCTCGCGACCAGCGCGTCAAGCCCATGCTTATCCATGATCTCCTCGGCCCGCGCGCGGTTGACCAAGGGCTGCGCGGCGGTGATGTGGGCCAGGCGCGACGGATCGCGGTAGGCCGCCAGCTCCGCCGGGCTGAGGCTGACCGACAGGGAGGGGTTGTAGGGTTCGGCGGCCCCGGCGCTGCCCACCAGGGGCAAGGCGGCGGTCAGGCTGCCGCCAACCATGACATCGCGGCGCGGCGGTGAGCTCATTGCCATCTCCCAGACATCCGAGATCGTATTTCATCACATCCGCGATGTGCGCGCACGGGGCAAGGCCTTTAAAGTTCGCAAAGCGGTCCGATTTGACCCGCCCCAGCCCGCTCTAGCCCTCGCGGGCCAGGATCTCGTAGGCCGCGCGTTCACCGGATTCGGCGGCGGCTTCCATGCCGTTTTCAATGCTGCGGGTTTGCTCGCCGGCGAGATGAAGTCGCAGATGTGGGGTCGCCATCAGGCCGGCCCATTTGCCCACTTGCCCGGCATTGAAGACATGGCGGCAGCACGCCGAGGCCGAGTGCTTGGCCCAGGAATGCATTTTCACGGCCTTGAGCTTGCCCTGGGTCGACGGCCGAATTCTGTTGACGGTCTTGACGACAAAGTCCGTCACGGCGTCGGAGGGCAACTGATCCAGCCGAGTCGCGGCACTGCCGTTGACCCAGCAGTCGAGCGCATAAATTTCGCCGGCTTCATTCCGGCGCGCGAACACGCGCTCGATGGCGGTATCGGTGAACAGCCCCGGCTCGCCGATATCGGCTTCCCAAAACGGCGCCGTGAACTCCAGGAACACGCGCAGGGTATGGCCGTGGGTCGAGCCGTGAATCGCCGCCAATTGCGGGCCGGGAAAATTCGGGAACACCTCGACATTGCGCAACGCCGAAAAGGGCACCGCCGAAACGACGTACTTCGCGGTGAAGCGGCTGCCGTCGATGGTCCTGACGTCGACCCCGCTGCTCGTCATCTCGATCGAGCGCACCGTCTGATGGAGGCGCACCTCGCCTTTCAGCCCGCCCGCCATGGCTTCGGCGAGGCGCTGCGTGCCGCCCTTGATCAAGTTCGATTCAAACCCGTCCGCGGCACTGGCGCCGTAGGTGGACCGTGTCTTGTCGTTGGTGTTGGCCATGTCCCATTGCAAACGGCGAATGTCGCGCAGGTAAGCAAGCGCGGACCCCGTCGCGAGATCGACCGTGTTGATGCTCACGTTGACGAGTCGAATCGCCTCATCCGACGCACCCGCATTGCGCAAATAGGTCTCGAGCGGGATGTCGTACCCCGCATATTTGGCATCGGTCCAACTCTCGGGATCCGGCAACGGATTGCTCTTGGACAAGTAATAGAACTCCAAGGCCTCCGGTTGCACGTCGCGCTCGGCGCCGACGGTGCGGTTGGCCTTCGCTTTCGACCAGTCCGCCGACGAGACCAGCGCGCCGTTGACATAATTTCCCATGGCGACGCGCGGCGGGACCGGGATGAACGCAACGCCGAGCCGGCCGACCAAATCACGCACACGGCCATAGTAGGGCCCCACCGTCTCCGCGCCGGCGTTGGTCGGGCCAATCGGCAAGTCGAGCGTCTTGGTCCGGCCGCCGATATAGTCCGCCGCCTCCAGGACGATGACGGTCATGCCCTCCGCCTCGAGGATCATGGCCGCATTGAGGCCCGCCAAACCGGCGCCGATGACGACGACATCGGCGGAGTCCCGCGCCCGCGCCCGGCGGCCCAGGGCGGAGGATGCCAGCACGAGCGGAACGGAACCGCCGAAACCGCGGCGACTGAGCGAGATGGGAGAAGCGCCGCGTTTCGTCACAATCGACCTCCCGTTGCGATGGTTATTCACGCAAATCTTACGCCACAACTAGTGTCGCGATTCCGAAGTTCGTTCGATCTCGCGGCAAGCACTTTAACGAACTTCGGGATCAAAGCGACACTAGAACATTATGAATCTAGTGTGGTTTTTGGATTTGAAGTTCCTCAGGGCACGCGCGGCGAGATCCTAGGAACTTCAAATCCACCACACTAGCGGGAAAGACACGGCGCCGCACAATGGATGCCCATTGATTATTATTATGGTCACCCCGGTCGCTTGCATTGGATTCGCCATCGCCGCTGGAGCAATATGGCCTGTGATGATGGGGGAAATGATGCGGTGGGTGGCGGCGCTGGCGCTTGGAGTCGTGACGTTTGCGTGGAGCGGCGGCGAGAGCCACGCCAAGACGGTCCGGGTGGCGGTGCCCCCGGTCATTCGGAACTTCGCCCAGCCGTTCCAGCGATCGGGCAACCCCAGCGTGCGGTTTTCGGTTTACGACACGCTCACGCGCGAGGACTCGACCGGGCGCCTCGGCCCAAGCCTGGCGACGTCCTGGAAGCTTGAATCGCCGACCCTCTGGCGTTTCGAATTGCGGCCGGACGTGACGTTCCACAACGGCGTGCCGTTGACCGCGCGCGTCGTCGCCGACAGCCTGGCGGTTTTGACGACGACGAAAGACGCGACCCACGACCTCGCGCCCGAAGTGGCCAGCATCGAACGCCTCGAGGTCGTCGATGCGACGACGCTGCTGATTCACACCCGTGTCCCCGATCTGATCTTGCCGCGGCGCCTGGCGCTCATCCGGATCGTCGAACCTGTGGCCTGGGCGGCCATGGGCGCGACCGAATATGCCAAGGCACCCGTCGGCACGGGGCCTTACCGCGTCACGAGTTGGGGCGACGGGGCCGGCCTGACGACGCTCGCGGCGGTGCCGAAGTCCTGGCGCGGCTCGGGCGAGATCACGCAGCTAGAAATTCGCGACGTCCCCGACGCCACCGCCAGGGTTCAGGCCTTGCTGTCGGGCAAGGTCGATCTGGCGTTCAGCATCGCCCCGGAGGACATCGCGACCTTGAAAGCCGCCGGCCAGGATGCCGAGATCTTTCCGGCGCCGATGGTCATGGGCCTGACGCTGCGCAACATGGCAGATTCCCACCCCGCCCTGCGCGACGCCCGCGTGCGCCGCGCGTTGAACCATGCCGTCGATAAGCAGGCGATCTCGCGCGAGATCATGGCCGGCGCCCTTCCCGCCGCACGGGCGGCCTTTACCGAAGGCGTCACGGGTTACAGCGAAGGACTGACCGCTTACGACTTTGATCCGGACCGCGCGCGCCGCCTGTTGGCGGAGGCCGGCTATCCGGACGGCTTTACCATCACGGCCGGCGTCGTGAGCGGCCAGGTGCCGAGCGATTCCCTGCTGTTTCAAGCCGTCGCGCAGGACTTGCGCCGCGTCGGCGTGACGCTGGAGTTGCGCAGCCTGACGTTCCCGGATTTCATCGAGCGTTTGAACACCGCGCGTTGGCAAGACTTCGATGCGTTCTCCCTGCTGTGGGGGGCCGCGACCTATGCCGACGCGTCGCGCAATCTCGATCGTCATTCGTGCCGCAGCCCGGCGCCTTACTTTTGCGAGCCGAGCGTCATGCCGTTGCTGGAAGCCGTGAGCGCCGCGGTCGATCCCGGCGAACGCGAGCAACGTTTGAAGGCGGCGGTCGCGCGCACCCACGAGCTGGCGCCGGCGATTTGGCTGGTGCAGCACGCCAGCATCGTCGGGCGCGCCGCCAACCTGCGCGGTCTCGACCTCGCGTTCGAGGGCGTTTACTTCGAGCGCCTCAGTTGGACGGACAACGGGCAGTGATGCCCCGCATATGAGTGGGCTCAAGGCTTCCCGAGATCATCCCCGTCGCGTTCGTCGAACTCGAGCGCGTCGAAAATGTCCTTCATGTGCTGCGGCAAGGGCGCCTTGATGGTCACGCTCTTGCGGCCGGGGCCCGGCACCGTCAATGAGCGCGCGTGCAAACACAGTTGCTGGCCCAGGCCCTTCAGCTCGCCCTCGTCGCGCATGTGCGGCGCACCGTATTTGGTATCGCCCACGATCGGCGTGTTCATGATCGCGCAGTGGGCGCGAATCTGGTGCGTGCGCCCGGTGCGCGGCAGGAGCACCAGCCAGGTGAACTTGTCGGCCGCACTGCCCGCCGTCATGTAATCGGTCACGGCGTCGCGCCCGCCCTCGTCGTCCCAGGTCATGCGCTCCTCGCCGGTGGGCCCGGACTTCATCAGCGCCGCGTCCACCGTGCCCGCCGGATATTGCGGTCGATTGTGCACCAGCGCCCAGTACACCTTGTGCATCTCCGCTTCCTGGAACGCCTTGGCCAGCCGAGATGCTGATTTTGCACTGCGCGCCAGCAGCAACACGCCCGAAGTATCGCGGTCGAGCCGGTGCACCAGGCGTGGGCGCTCGGCGGCGCCGAACTGCAGCGCGTCCAACATGCCGTCGAGATGGCGCGAAGTCTTGGTGCCGCCCTGCACCGCCAACCCGGCGGGCTTGTTGATGGCGATCATGTCGTCGTCCTTGTAGATGACGAGCGATTGCACGAAGGCTTCGTCTTTCTCCGACATGCCCATGCGCTTGGCGGGTTTCGATTTCACCGCGTCGCTGTCGGGCAAGGGCGGCACGCGCACCACTTGGCCGGTGCTCAGGCGCTGATTGGCCTTGGCGCGGCCGCCATCGACGCGGATTTGGCCGGTGCGCAGCAGCTTTTCGAGGCGGCCGTGAGTCAGCGCCGGAAAACGGCGCTTGAACCAGCGGTCGAGCCGCTGTTCGCTTTCTTGCGCGCCGATTGTGATTTGCTGCACGCCGGTCATGATTGGAATTGTCGCACGGAATTGGACCCTATTCTCACTTGTCATCGCGCGGTTTAGCCGCGCGATCCAGGGGTTTTTCGTTTCTCATAACGACAAAACTCTGGATACCCCGCTTTCGCGGGGTATGACATACGGGAGGTAGCGCCGCGGGGGCGCGATCTCGACTCTAGCCTTTGCTCGCCCCGCCCTTCTCGGCGCGCAGTTTCTGCCAGTATTCGAGGCGCTTGTTGATCTCGCGTTCGAAGCCGCGCTGCGGCGGGCGATAGAACTGGGCCCGCGGCAGGCCGTCTGGGAAGTAGTTCTGGCCCGAGAAGGCATCCTCGACGGCGTGATCGTACTGGTAATCCTTGCCGTAGCCGATCTCTTTCATCAGCTTGGTCGGCGCGTTGAGAATGTGCTTGGGCGGCATCAGCGAGCCGGTGGCGCGCGCCGCACGCAGCGCCTCGCCGTAAGCCTCGTAGGTGGCGTTGGACTTGGGCGCGGTGCCCAAATAGATCACCAGCATGGCGATGGCCAGGTCGCCTTCGGGTGAGCCCAGGCGGTCGTAAGTCTCCCAGCAGGCGATGGCGGTTTGCAGCGCTTGCGGATCGGCGAGCCCGATGTCCTCGGCGGCAAAGCGCGTGAGGCGCCGCAGAATGTAGGCCGGGTCCTCGCCCGCATCCAACATGCGGCTGACCCAATAGAGCGCCGCGTCGGGGTCGGAGCCGCGCAGCGACTTATGCACGGCGCTGATGAGGTTGTAGTGCTCCTCGCGGTCCTTGTCATAGACCGGCGCGCGGCGCTGCACCACGCCCGGCAGATCGGCCGTGTCGAGCGGCTTGGCGGGCGGCGGCAGGGCGAAGATGTCCTCGGCCAGCGTGAGCACGTGGCGGCCGTCGCCGTCGGCCATGGCACGCAAGGCCGCGCGCGCATTGGGAGTGACCGGCAGCGGGCGGCCCAAGTCGGCCTCGGCGCGCACCAGCAGGCTTTCCAGCGCCGCATCGTCGAGACGGCGCAGCACGAACACCTGGCAGCGCGACAGCAAGGCGGCGTTCAGCTCGAAGGAGGGATTTTCGGTGGTGGCCCCCACCAGGATGACGGTGCCGTCCTCGACGAAGGGCAGGAAGCCGTCCTGCTGCGAGCGGTTGAAGCGGTGGATTTCGTCCACGAACAGCAGCGTGCCCTGCCCCTTGCGGCGGCGCTGGGCGGCGGCGTCGAAGGCCTTGCGCAGATCCGCCACGCCCGAGAACACCGCCGAGAGCGGATGAAACGCGAGATTGGTGCCTTGCGCCAGCAACCGCGCGATCGTGGTCTTGCCGCAGCCGGGCGGACCCCACAACACCATGGACGGAATCCGCTTGCCCGCGACCATACGCCCCAAGGGCGCCTCGGGGCCCAGCACATGGTCCTGGCCCACCACGTCGGCCAGCGTTTTCGGGCGCAGGCGGTCCGGCAGCGGGCGCGCGGAGTCCGGCACGCCAGTCGGCAACGGGGGGTCGATCTCGGCGAACAGATCGGCCACGAAAGGCTACTCGCCGACCGTGGTCTTGAGCAGTTGGCCGTTGCGGTTGAGCACGATGCTCCACGACCCCGCGGGTTTTTCCACGGCGGCGGTCAATTCATCGACCGATCTGATGCGCTCCTCGTTCATGGCGACGATGCGGTCGCCGGGCTGCACGCCGACCCGCGCGGCGATGCTGCCCGCCGCCACCTCCAGCACGATCACGCTGGGCTCGTCGTAAACCTGGCGCAACTCGTCGGCCAGCGCCGGGTTGAGGTTGGCCACCGTGGCGCCGCTGAAGGGCTGACGGCCCGCCAGCGTCGTCTTCTGGCGCGCGGGCGTGTCGGGGGCCGCGACCAGCTTGATGGCGATGCGCTTTTCCTCGCCGTTGCGGTTGATGACGAAGTCGGCGGTGTCGCCCAAGGGCACCACGGCCAGGAGAAAGCGGAATTCCTCCTGGTCGAAGACGTCCTTGCCGTTGATGGTGAGGATCACGTCGCCCACCTTGAGGCCGGCGCGCGCGGCGGGGCTGCCCGGCACGACGCGCTGCACGGCGATGCCGCCCGAGCGCGGCAGGCCCAAGGTCTTGGCGAGGTCCTTGTCGACCGTGGCACCGGTCGCGCCCAGCCAGGGCCGCACCACCTTGCCCTCGGACAGGATCGAGGCCACCACGTTGCGCGCGAGGTTGGCCGGAATGGCGAAACCGATGCCGATGCTGCCGCCGCTTTGCGAGAAGATGGCGGTGTTGATGCCCACCAGCCGCCCGTCGGAGGTGATCAGCGCGCCGCCGGAGTTGCCGGGGTTGATGGCGGCGTCGGTCTGGATGAACGACTGCACGTCGGCGACGCCGACGTTGGTGCGCGCCAGCGCCGAGACGATGCCCGAGGTGACGGTCTGGCCGACGCCGAAGGGATTGCCGATGGCCAGCACCATGTCGCCCACCTCGAGGTCGTCGGAGTTGGCCAGCTCCAGCGCCGGCAGCGTTTCCTTGTCGATGTTCATGCGCAGCACGGCCAGGTCGGTGCGCTCGTCCTTGCCGACGACGGTGGCGTCGAACTCGCGGCGGTCCGACAGCACGACCGTGATCTGGTCGGCGTCGGCGATGACGTGGTTGTTGGTGAGCACGATGCCGTTCGCGCGCACGATCACGCCCGAGCCGAGAGAGTTCTGGATTTGCTCGCGGGTCAGCCCGCCGAGGGACCGGTCGAAATTATCGCCGAAGAACTGGCGGAAAAAGGGATCGTCGAAAAACGGCGAGACGCGGCTGCGCACGACCTTTTTCGTGTAGATGTTCACCACCGACGGACCGGCGCGCTTGACCACCGGCGCGATGGTGTGCGTGACCTGTTCCCGCGTGCGCGGGACCAGCGGTTCCTGCGCACGCGCCACCACAACGACCGACAAAACGCCCGCCAACGCGAGCATCAACGAACGAAACACCGACATCGCAACCTTCATAAGTTTAGTTGAGCCAGGCCCATGAAGATGGGGTCGCGCCCCGGGCCACGCCAGCCCCGCTTATAGCGCTAGTGGACGTGCCGGTGTACGCCCTAGAATCGGCGCAAAACCTAGGCTGCGGGCACGGCCGCGCGGCGTGGCGGCACCCTTTCACCGCGCGACGCGAAGGGGTAGTCTTACCGGGCCTAGGAGATCGTGAAGATTAGCGGATTGGCTCGTGACACCGGCGTTGGCCGCGGGGTGGAGTTCATGCTGCGGTTCGTTCTGATTCTCTGCTGCATAGCAATCGCCTTGTCGGGCGGCGCGTTCGCACAGGTTCCGGCCGGGACCGTGTTCTCGTCCGCGCAGCCGAGTTCACGTTCGTTCCTGCGCTTCCATAACACCGGCGCCGCTGCCGGCACGGTCGCGGTGACGTTCCGCGATTTCGCCACCGGACAGTCGCTGGGCACGTGGACCAGCACCAGCGTGCCCGTGGACGGCGAATTGCAGTTCGCCATCGCCGCCATCGAGACGGCGTTGGGCCTGGGCGCGACCAAGCCCGACTATTATTCGATCACGATGCAGCCCGGCATCGCCGGGTATTATCAGCACGTGCTCTGGCGGCCCGCCGACGGCACCTTGACCAACCTCAGCACTTGCGCCTCGGGGGTCACCGCCGACGCCCGCCAGCTCAGCGGGGTGCATTCGTCATTGCTGCAATCGGGCTATCCCAGCACCGTGGTGGTCAGCAATACCGGCACGGTGCCGACGACGGCGACGCTGGGCGTCTACAACGCCAACACCGGCGCCAAGCGCGGCACCTACACCACCGCGTCGATCCCGGCGGGCGGCCAGGTTCTGGTATCGATCCCCGCCATCGAGGCGTCGACCGGCCTGCCCGCGTCCGACCTCTACCACTACGTCATCAAGACCGAGGGCGCCTTCACCGGCTACCTGCAGCACTTGGTCAACAACATGCAGGCCGGCGTGAACACCGACATGACCGGCGTCTGCGCGCTCGGCGGCGCGGCGTCCACCGCCGTGCCCGCGCCGCTCCCGGCCGGGACGATCTTCTCCTCGGCGCAGCCGAGCTCGCGCTCGTTCCTGCGTTTCCACAACACCGGGGCCGGCCCCGGCACGGTGACGGTGACCTTCCGCGACTTCGCCACCGGCCAGTCGGTGGGGACCTGGACCAGCACCAGCGTGCCCGTGGACGGCGAACTGCAGTTCGCCATCGCCGACATCGAGAACACGCTCGGCCTCGGGGCCAACAAGCCCGCCTATTACGCGGTGTCGATGCAGTCGAGCATCAACGGATACTTTCAGCACGTGCTGTGGCGCCCCGCCGACGGCACCCTGACCAACCTCAGCACCTGCGCCGCCGGGGTCACGGCCGATTCCGTCAAGCTCAGCGGCGTGCACACATCGCTGCTGCAATCGGGCTATCCCAGCAGCGTCGTGGTCAGCAACACCGGCACGGCGGCAACGACCGTGACGCTCGGCGTCTACAACGCCAACACCGGCGTCAAGCGCGGCAACTACGTCACGCCCTCGATCCCGGCGGGCGGCCAAGCATTGGTGGCGATCCCGACCATCGAGGCGACCACCGGCCTGCCCAGTTCCGATCTCTATCACTACGTCATCAAGGCCGAGAGCGCCTTCACCGGCTACCTGCAGCACCTCGTCAACAACATGCAGGCGGGCGTCATCACCGACATGACCGCCGTCTGCGCGCTCGGCGGAATGCCCATCGCGGCCACGGCGAACTTCTACGTCTCGCCCACCGGCAGCGATGCCGCGGCCGGCACGCTCGCCGCACCGTTCGCCACGTTCGAGCGCGCCCGGAACGCCGTGCGATCGTTCAACAAGACCGGGCGCAACCAGGTCGTCGTCCAGTTCCGCGGCGGCACCTACCACCTGCCCGCGACGCTGACGCTGATCCCGGCCGATTCCGGCAGCGCCGCCACCGAGATCGTCTATCAGAACTTTCCCGGCGAGACGCCCGTCATCAGCGGCGGCGTGCGCGTGCAGAACTGGACCAACGTGAGCGGCAACACCTGGCGGGCGACGCTGCCGACCACCACGGTCAACTTCGAAAGCCTGTTTTACAACGGCGTGCGCCGGCTGCGGCCGCGCTTGGGCTCCTCGTCCCTCGGCACCTATTATCGCGTGGGTGAAACGGTCTATCTCGACGGCGCGGCCCCCCCGGCTGCAGCCCCCAACGCCAATTGCCCGACCTTCGTCACCGGCAGGGGTTGGGAGTGTTTCGACCGCTTCAAGTACAAGTCCGGCGACCCCATCTCCGCCACCTGGCAGAACCTGGCGCCGCCGGCGGGCAATGCCTGCGGTCAAACGGCCGGCAATACCGCGCTTGTGGGTGACGTCGAACTCATCCTGTTCGAGAAATACTCGGCAGCCAAGTTGCGCGTCAGTTGCGTCGACACCGCCAATCGCATCGTCTACCTGACGGGGCCGACCGGAGCGACGCAATTTCAGTCGCTCGTCAGCGGTTTCATCCCCGAGCACCGCTATTTGATTGAAAACGTCCGCGATCAGCTCAGCCAGCCGGGCCAGTGGTTCTTGGATCGCTCGGCAACGCCGTGGACTCTGACGTACCTCGCCAATCCCGGCGAGAACCCCAATACCGACACCGTGATCGTGCCACAACTCACGCATGTCATGATCGCGTCGGGCGTGCAGCACATCTCGTTCCAGGGACTGTCGTTCGAGCATGACAACTTCACGATTCCCACGGCGGGGCTCGGCGGCAACGAGGTGTTCCGCTTCGTCACGCCGATCGTCTCGATTCAGAACTCGCAGAACATGACGTTCGACCGCGTCACCATCGCACGCACCACTGGAATGGGATTGAGCTTCACCAACTGCATTTCGAACGCGATCCTGAACGCGACTTGGTGCGCTGCGGGAGCCGCCAATCCGGTGATCGCCGACAACACGGTGCAAAACAGCACCTTCTACGATCTCGGCGCATCAGCCATCGGCGTGGGCTTCCAGCAACGCACCGCCGATACCGACGCCAACGTCCCGCAACACATGACGATCCGCAACAATGTCATCGCCGGCTACGGCCGCGTGCTGCCCAACGCCTTCGGTACATTCCAAGGCACAGCGCATAGCATCCTGTATACCCACAACGACATTTACGACGGCTATCGCGCCGCCATTCACATCTGCCCGTGCAACCACGCTTTCAAGGGGCCCAATTCGAACGGTGCGTTCAACAACGTGATTTCCTTCAATCACGCGTACAACCTGATGCAGGGCATTATGAACGACGCCGGAGGTATCCGCATTCTGTCCGGCGGACCCGACTATTCGGCGCCAGGCAACAGAATCTACAGTAACAAGGTGCACGACGTCAGTGACGCCTCCGCGCTGGATGCCGACGGCTACGGCGGGGACGGAATCTACGTCGATGACGTGACCGGGGACATCGATATCCAGAACAACTTGATCTATCGCGTCTCGCGCGCGGCTGTGAACATTACCCAAGCGCCCTATGCGCCCAACTTGGCCAACACCATCAAGAACAACATCTTCGCCTTCGCGCGCCTGGCGATGATTCAGAACAACGGGCCCTATCCGACGGGCGCGATTCCGGCGCAGGCGATTCGAATCTTTACCGCGACGAACAACCTCTTCTACTTCAGTCGAAGAAGCACCTCGACGCCCGCCTTTTACGTTCAAAGCGGCTGCCATTACAGCGGAGGGTTTCCCTTCGCCTCGTTCCAGCATCGCCAGAGCAATCTCTATTGGCGGGCGGACGGGGCCTTCGCCAGCGATGCCAATGCGTTCCGTGTTCAGAACACGCCGATCGCGGCGCCGTTCTTCTGCGCAAATCTCGCCCTGACTCCGCAATTGGCGACGTCCATGACGTTTGCCGCCTGGCAGGCTTTCGGCCAAGACTTGGGCAGCCAGGTCAAGAACCCGGGCTTCGCCAACCCCGCCTATCCGGCCGACGACTTTTCGCTGCCCAGCGGCTCGCCCGGGTCGGGTTTCGTGGTCTTCGATCCCAACGCCGCCGGCCGCACCAGCGCCGCCTTCACGCCACCCGCGGTGGCCGCCACGTTCCCGACCGCGACCTTCAATCCCGCGACGGATTTTTAAGTTCGCGTCGTCACGCCGTGCGCGGCGGGAACTTCAGCGCCGCGAACAAAAACGCCGCCGTCATGAGGGTATCGAGCGGATAGGTCAGAAACGGCGTGATGATGGCGGTCGGGATGGCCGTGCCGCCCATGAACGCCAGCGCGCTGACGCCGAGCCACGGCCAGCCGCGCCGAATCCACAACAGAACGCCCATGGCGGTCACGGACAGAAACACCACGGGGATCGAGTACGAGGTGAACCAGCCGCCGGCCCCCTCGACGCCGCCGGGGCAGGCCTCGCCGGCGGCCACGCGGCCGACATGGCGCACCGTGTCGGCGTAGCACGCCACCTGGAACTCGGCCGTCAGCATGCGCGGCACGTCGGTGACGATGAAGGCCGTGGCCACCAGGCACATCAGGCCCATCACCCACTTGGGCTTGGCCCAGGCGAAATCGGCCTGGCGGGCGAGCGCGCCCACGGCGATGAGCAGCAAGGGCATGGTGAGATAGAACCACGTGTAGCGGATGCGGCTCATGAGCTGCAGCGTCGGCCCGTCGCCCAGCCAGCCGCCGACGGCCACCGTGAGCACGTCGAACCACAGCAGCAAGAGCAGCGTGGTTTGCAGCATCAGGGCGGTGTT
The DNA here is from genome assembly GCA_033763995.1 of Rhodospirillaceae bacterium. Taxonomy (GTDB): domain Bacteria; phylum Pseudomonadota; class Alphaproteobacteria; order Rhodospirillales; family Rhodospirillaceae. The sequence goes on from JANRJL010000108.1 coordinate 37,648, forward strand.
GCGCCGGTCCTTGAGCCACGCGCGCAGGGCGAACACCAGCAACGCCGCATCGACCGCGGCCAAGGCCAGCAGGGCGTATGAAAACATGGCTCCCCTCCCCCGATTGGACTGGGGGAGTCTATGCCGGAGCGGGTGCGGTGACAGCCCCCGGCTTGGGCAGGCCGGCGTACTTGAAGCCCGCCGCGATCAGCCCGGCGTTGAAGATCGGCTCGCCCAGGTTGCCGAGAATCTGGCCCCAGTAGAAGCCGGGAATGGCGCCCGAGGCCGCGCAGACGAACATGAACACGCAGGCGAGCGCCAGCCATGGGAACTTGTCTTTCGCCCACATCATGAAGCCGATGATCATGAGAATGACGTTGACCGAGATCGCCGGCAGCGGCGACGGGCTCGCTTGCTTGGGCAGCGGCGTTGTCCCTGCGCAGATTTGGTCGGCGGCCACGTTGATCGTGTAGCGTATCGTATCGCCGTAGCAGGTCTGTTGGAACGTCACCTTCCAGATGTAGGGCACGTCCTCGATCATGAAGAACACGGCAAGAATGCAGAACAGCGCCATGACCCATTTCGGCTGGGCCCAGGCAAACCCCGCGCGCCGCGCGAGCGCACCCGCGACGATGATGAGCAGCGGCAGCATCTGCCAGTGCCAGTAAAAACGCAGGTAGGTCATGCCCGTGAGTAACGGACCCTCGCCCACGTACTTGCCCGCCGCGATGGCGAAGTTGTCGAGCCACAGAAAGATCAACGGGATGAAGATCAGCACCGTGATGGCATTGAGGTGCTGGCGCATTAACTTGTACGAATAGTACAACGCCACCAGGCACATGACGGCGATGATGGCGTATCCCGCGGTGATCATTTGGAGCCTCCCCAGACCCGAACCCTCACGATTGTTATGGGTACGCAGCGGCGCGGTCACAAGATCAGTTGACGGTCGACCGCTGGGCGGTGATGTGCCACAGGTCCGTGGGCGAAAATAGCGGCTACCTGCGTTACCAAGGGCGCGTTGCGCCATCGTAACGGTAAAACTTGTCATTAGTTTCGCGGCTGAGGCCGTCGATGACATTAATCATCCGCTCAACGCTGACCGCGGGCGACAAGCGGTCGCCGCCGCCCGCAGCCCGACCCATGTCGGTATCCACGGCCCCGGGCGAGATCACACCCACGACGATGCCCTGCCCTTCGAGATCGCTGTACAGCCCACGCATCAGGATGTTCAGAGCCGCTTTGCTGGAGCGGTAGAAATAGAGCCCACCCGGCACCCGTTCGGCCGAGACCGACCCGTTGCCGCTGGAGATCGCGATGATTTTCTTTTGCCGGCTGGAGGCGACGTGATCGCGGAACGCATCGCTGACCGCCAAGGGCCCATAGGCGTTCACCATCATGAGGGTTTGAAATTCTTGCACATCCAAGCTGCCAAGTTGCTGCGCCTCCACGTCGCCAAGCAATCCTGCGTTGTTGATCAGCACGTCGATCGCACGGCCCCGGTAACGCGCGGCCAGGGCAGCGATGCTGGTTGGGGCGGCCACATCGAGTTGTTCAATCGTGATGCGGGCATTCTGCGCGGCGAGAACTCTCAGTTCCGGCGCTTCGTCGGGGTTGCGCGCAGTTGCGATCACCTCATCGCCGCGTTCCGCGTACTGGCGTACAAATTCGAGTCCAAGTCCGCGACTGGCCCCGGTGATGAGAATTGTTGCGGCCGCCGTCGGAGCGGCTTGAACGAAAATGAGAGCTACAGCAACGATGAATGGGGCTTTCATGGATGCTTCTTTGGTCTCGGACACAACGGCCAGTGATGAAAAAGGCGGGCCTTGCGACCCGCCTGATTCGGACTTTTCAAGTTTGCGTGCCGGCTAGGCTGCGGCGCCTTCGTCGGCCTGGGCCACTTCGGGCTTGGGGCCTGAGTCGAGGCCCTTGGCCGCGGTGTCGCGGTCGACCAGTTCGATCATCGCCATGGGTGCCGCGTCGCCGTAGCGCACGCCGGCCTTGAGCACGCGGGTGTAGCCGCCCTTGCGGTCCTTGTAGCGCTCGGCCAGCACCGAAAAGAGCTTCTGGACGACCTTGTCGTCGCGCAATTGCGAGGCGGCCTGGCGGCGGGCATGGAGCGTGCCCTTCTTGGCCAAAGTGATCAGCTTCTCGGCGTAGGGGCGCAATTCCTTGGCCTTGGGCAGCGTGGTCTTGATCTGCTCATGCTTGATCAAGGCGTTGGCCAGGTTGGCAAACAACGCCTTGCGGTGCGATTTGGTGCGGTTGAGTTTCCGCGTCGCCATGCCGTGTCTCATGATACGTCCCTCTTTTCACTTTGGCTTCGCCGCGCGAAACCGATTGCATCGTCCGTCTGCCGCGTCCTGTTTTGCAAACACGTAGGACGGGAACAAACGGGGCGGGCCGGAATGGCCCAGATTACTTTTGGCCGGTTTCTTCACCTCCCCCTGCAAGGGGGAGGACGGGTGGGGGTCGTTTGTTTCCTATTAGCCCGGAAAACGACCCCTCCCCTAACCCTCCCCTTCTAGGGGAGGGTGAAGGACTCGGCTATCGACTCAAAACGGCTCCTCGAGCTTCTTGGCCATGTCCTCGATGTTCTCGGGCGGCCAACCGGTGACTTCCATGCCCAGATGCAAGCCCATCTGCGCCAGGACTTCCTTGATCTCGTTGAGCGACTTGCGGCCGAAGTTCGGCGTGCGCAGCATCTCGGCCTCGGACTTTTGCACCAAGTCGCCGATGTAGATGATGTTGTCGTTCTTGAGGCAGTTGGCGGACCGCACCGACAACTCCAACTCGTCGACCTTGCGCAGCAGGTTCTTGTTGAAGGGCAGTTCGTCCTCGATGCGCTCGGCGATCTGCTGTTGCGGCTCCTCGAAGTTGACGAACAGCTTGAGTTGGTCCTGCAGGATGCGGGCGGCCAAGGCCACGGCGTCGTCGGGCGTGACCGCGCCGTTGGTTTCCACCGACATGGAGAGCTTGTCGTAGTCGGTCTGCTGACCGACGCGGGTGTTCTCGACCTTGTAGGACACGCGGCGCACCGGCGAGAAGATCGAGTCCACCGGGATTAAACCAATCGGATCGTCTTCCTTGCGGTTGGACGACGCGGCGACGTAGCCCTTGCCATTGTTGACTTCCAGTTCGATCGATAGCGCGGCGCCGTCGTCGAGGTGGCAGATCACCAGGCCGGGGTTCATGATCTCGATGTCGGCCGGCGTCTGGATTTGCGCGGCGGTGACTTCGCCCGGACCCTTGGCCTTCAGCGTCATGCGCTTGGGGCCTTCGGCATGCATGGACAGCGCCAACTGCTTGATGTTGAGGATCAAGTCGGTCACGTCCTCGCGCACGCCCGGGATGGACGAGAACTCATGCAGCACGCCATCGATGCGGATCGAGGTGACGGCGGCACCCTGCAGCGAGGACAGCAACACGCGGCGCAGCGCGTTGCCCAGCGTCACGCCGAAGCCGCGCTCGAGCGGTTCGGCCACGACGGTGGCCACGCGACGTTGATCGTCGCCCGCCTCGATGTTGAGTTTCGAGGGCTTAATGAGCTCTTGCCAATTTTTCTGGATCACGGGCGTATTCCAATCCGACAGTTTACGACATCCTCTTCCCATCGAAGAGGCAACCCGCCGCGCCGTTCGGGACGCGGCGACCTAACAAGAAAAAATTAAACGCGCCGACGCTTGCGCGGGCGGCACCCGTTATGCGGCACCGGCGAGACGTCCTGGATGGACGTGACGGTGAAGCCCACCGCCTGCAAGGCGCGCAGTGCCGACTCGCGGCCCGTGCCCGGGCCCTTCACCAGCACCGAGACCGTGCGCATGCCGTGTTCCATGGCCTTCTTGCCGGCGCTTTCGGCGGCGACCTGGGCGGCATAAGGAGTCGACTTGCGCGAGCCCTTGAAGCCCATCGTGCCCGCCGACGACCAGGCGATGGTGTTGCCCTGCACGTCGCTGATGGTGATCATCGTGTTGTTGAAGGTGGCATTCACGTGCGCGATGCCCGAACTGATGTTCTTCTTTTCCTTCTTGCGCGCGCGGGGTGCGGCGGCGCCGGCGGCTGCCGGGGCGCTGGTCGCTTCTGCCGAGGGGGCTGGTTTGGCCATGGTCGTGTCCGTTCCGTCTTCGTCTAAAATGCGTCGAGCGCGAAATATCCGGGTGGATTACTTCGTCACTTTCTTCTTGCCCGCGATGTGCTTCGAGGGACCCTTGCGGGTGCGCGCGTTGGTGTGCGTGCGCTGACCGCGCACCGGCAGACCCTTGCGGTGGCGCAAGCCCCGGTAGGTGCCGAGATCCATCAAGCGCTTGATGTTCATCGCCACTTCGCGGCGCAGGTCGCCCTCGACCGTGTAATCCTTGTCGATCATGTCGCGGATCCGAATGATCTCGTCTTCGGTCAGCTTGTTGACCCGACGCGACTCTTCGATGCCCAATTTCGAGCAAATCACCCGCGCGTTGGTCGGGCCGATTCCGAAAATGTAGCGGAGCGCAATCACCACCCGCTTGTTCGTCGGTAAGTTGACGCCAGCGATACGTGCCAAAGCCCGTACTCCTTCATCCGTTCAATTTGTTTGGTGAGCGCCGAAGCGAACCCGAAAAAGCGCGCCATTATAGGCACTTAGCCCTTCGAGTCAATCGACGCTCACAACCCTAAAACACGTTCCAGATCAGCGGCGATCAGGTTCATATCCCGGTCGCCATCGACCACTTTCAGCACCCCCTTGCCCTCGTAAAAGGGCAGCAGGGGAGCCGTCTGTGCATGGTAAGCCGCCAGGCGCGTTTTCACGGTCTCGGCGTTGTCGTCGGAACGGCGGCTGAACTCGGTCCCGCCGCAGACGTCGCACACGCCCGCCTTTTTCGGCAGCTTGAATTTGTCGTGGTAGCCCTCGCCACATTTTGAACAGGTGAAGCGACCCGTCAGGCGCTCCAGCAACCGCGCGTCCGGCACGCGAACTTCGACGGCCGCATCGAGCTTGAGGCCCTTCTTGGCCAGCAGCTTGTCGAGCGCTTCGGCCTGCGGAATCGTGCGCGGAAAGCCGTCGAGAATGAAACCCTGGGCGCAATCGGGCTGGGCGATGCGTTCCTCGATCATGGCGACAATGATCTCGTCGGACACCAGCTTGCCCGCGTCCATCACGGCCTTGGCATGCTGGCCCAAGGGCGAGCCGGCGGCGATGGCCGCGCGCAGCATGTCGCCGGTGGAGAGCTGCACCAAATGGTGCTTCTCCTGCAGGCGCTTGGCCTGGGTGCCCTTCCCGCCGCCGGGCGGGCCCATCATGATGAGGCGCTTGCCGGCCATTACTTCTTGCCCCGCAACCGCGATTTCTTCAGCAGGCCCTCGTACTGATGCGCGAGAAGATGCGCCTGGACCTGCTGCACCGTATTCAGCGTCACGTTGACCACGATCATCAAGCTGGTGCCGCCCAGATAGAACGGCACGCTGAGCCGCGAGATCAGGAACTCGGGCACCAGGCACACGACGATCAAGTAAATGCCGCCGACCACCGTCAGGCGCGTGAGCACGTAGTCCAGATACTCGGCCGTGTTCTTGCCGGGACGGATGCCGGGCACGAAGCCGCCGTACTTGCGCAGATTCTCCGCCGTCTCGGACGGGTTGAACACCACGGCGGTGTAGAAGAACGCGAAGAACACGATCATCAGCGAGTAGAGAATGAGATAAAGCGGCTGACCGCGGCCCAGCAGCGCGCCGACGGTGTTCAAGATGCCGCCCTCGGCCGTGGGATCGCCGGCGCCCTGGAAGCCCGCGACCGTCAGCGGCAGTAGCAGCAAGGAACTGGCGAAGATCGGCGGAATGACGCCCGCGGTGTTGACCTTGAGCGGAATGTGCGAGCTTTGGCCGTCGACCATGCGCGCGCCCACTTGGCGCTTGGGATACTGCACCAGGATGCGCCGCTGGCCCAACTCGACGTAGATGATCAAGCCCGTGAGCAAGATCGCGCCGATGCCGATGGCGACGATGATGAACGGCGACAGGGCGCCGGTGCGGCCCAACTCCAGGGTCCCGGCCAAGGCGCCGGGCAAGCCCGCGACGATGCCCGCGAAGATCAACAGTGAAATACCCTGGCCGATGCCGCGCTCGGTCATTTGCTCGCCGAGCCACATCAGGAACATCGTGCCGCCGACCAGCGTGATGACCGTCGTCATCTTGAAGAAGAACCCCGGGTTCATCACCGCCGGCGCGCCGTTGGCGGCGGTGGCCGATTCGAGCCCGCTGGCGATGCCGAGCGCCTGCAGGGCGGTGATCGCGACCGTGAGATAGCGCGTGTATTGATTGAGCTTGATGCGGCCCGAGATGCCTTCTTTCTTCATGGCCTCGAGCTGCGGACTGACGGAGGACATCAGCTGCACGATGATCGAGGCAGAAATATAAGGCATGATATTGAGCGCGAAGATGCTCATGCGCGACAGGGCGCCGCCCGCGAACACGTCGAACAGGCCCAGCACGCCCTGGCTTTGGGTTTGGATGATCTCGGCCATCACCACCGGGTCGATGCCCGGCAGCGTGATGAACGTGCCCGCGCGGTAAACAATGAGAGCGCCCAGCACGAACCAGATGCGCTTTTTCAGCTCTTCGGCCTTCGAGAAGACGCCGAAGTTGATATTGGCGGCAATTTGGTCAGCGGCTGATGCCATGAGTGCGGTCCAGATCGCGCCTTCGCCCGGCCCGTGCCGAGCGAAGAGTCGCGATTATTTCGCGGCCTTTTTCTTGCGTTCTTTCGGGCCCGGCTGCGGCAGGCGGGCGGGAATGATCGACACGCTGCCGCCGGCCTTTTCGACCGCCGCCACCGCCGACTTCGACGCTCCGTCGACCTCGACCGACAACTTGGCCTTCAGCTCGCCCGTGCCCAACAGCCGCACGCCGTCCAACTCGCGGCGCACGAGACCCGCGCCCATCAACGTTTCGGCGTTGATCTTGTCGCCCTTGATCTCGCCGGCGTCGATGGCGGCTTGGATGCGGCCGACGTTGACCACGGCATAGTCCTTGCGCGCGAGCGAGGTAAAGCCGCGCTTGGGAATGCGGCGGTACATCGGCATCTGGCCGCCTTCGAAGCCGTTGATCGACACGCCGGTGCGCGCCTTCTGGCCCTTGACGCCGCGGCCCGAGGTCTTGCCCAGGCCCGACCCGATCCCGCGACCCAACACCTTGGGGCGGTGCGTGGCGCCCGCGCGATTGCGCAACTGATTAAGCTTCATCGCCGTCTCATCCCTGTTCCATCGCGAAGCGGCGGATCTCGCCCGTCGGTTCGCTCATCTAGGGTGCCCCGTCCGCTTTGTCACGGCCCCGGGGCAGCCCACCATTACGCGTCTTGCACAACCTCGACCAAGTGCCTGACCCGGTTGATCATTCCGCGCACGGCGGGAGTGTCTTCCAGGGTGCGCACGCGCCCGATCTTGTTGAGGCCCAGCCCCACCAAGGTCTCGCGCTGATTCTGGTAACGGCCCGCGCCGGAATGCACCTGGCGCACGGTCACCTTTTTTCCCGCCGCGGCCTTGGCCGCTTTCTTGGTTGCCATGGCTTAGGCCTCCTTGGATTCCTTGGACGCCTCTTTGCCGGCGTCCTCACGACGACCGACGATATCGGCCACTTTCTTGCCGCGTTTGCCCGCGATCGAGCGGGGCGAGGCCATGGACTTCAGCGCCGCGAACGTCGCCTTGACCATGTTGTGCGGGTTGTTGGAACCCACGCTCTTGGCCACGATGTCCTGCACGCCCATGGTTTCGAACACGGCGCGCATGGGGCCGCCGGCGATGATGCCGGTGCCCGCCGCGGCGGCGCGCATCACCACCTTGCCAGCGCCGAACCGGCCGCGCAGGTCATGGTGCAACGTGCGGCCCTCGCGCAGGGCGATGCGGATCATGTTGCGCTTGGCCTGATCGGTGGCCTTGCGGATGGCTTCGGGCACTTCGCGCGCCTTGCCGGAGCCGTAGCCGACGCGGCCCTTGCCGTCGCCGACGACGACCAGGGCGGCAAACGCGAAGCGGCGTCCGCCCTTGACCACCTTGGCGACGCGGTTGATGTGGACCAGCTTGTCGATCAAATCATCTTCGCGGTCGCGATCACGGCCGCCGCGCTCTCCGCCGCGCTCGCCGCGTTCGCCGCCGCGCCCGCGTTCGGAGCGCTCGCCGCGTTCGCCGCCGCGGCCGCGACGTGGTTGTTCGGCGCCTTCAGGTGCCCGTGCCATCGAAATGATCCCTTCTCTTCTCGTTCGTGTGCGGCGTTAGAACGCCAAGCCCGCTTCGCGCGCGGCGTCAGCCAGGGCTTTCACCCGGCCGTGATAGATGTAGCCGCCGCGATCGAACATCACTTGCTTGACGCCGGCCTTCACCGCGCGCCCGGCCAACACCTTGCCCACCGCCACGGCGGCGTCCTTGGTGGTGCCCTTCTTCACTTCGGCGAGCACTTCTTTCTCGACCGATGAGGCCGCGACCAGCGTCTTGCCGTCGGTGTCCTGGATGATCTGCGCGTAGATGTGGCGTCCCGAACGGAACACCGACATGCGCGGACGGCCGTTGTTGGAGCTCTTCAGCTTGTAGCGCGCCCGCTTTTGGCGGCGCACGAATTTGGCGTTTCTGTGAGTCATCGTACTTGTCCCTGGGCCACTGGGCCCCTTGGCCTTTACTTCTTCTTGCCTTCCTTGCGCAGGATGGTCTCGGTCGAATACTTGATGCCCTTGCCCTTGTAGGGTTCGGGGCCCTTGTGGGCGCGAATCACGGCGGCCACTTGGCCGACGCGCTGGCGGTCGGCACCGGTGATCTCGATTTGCGTCGGGGTCGGGGTTTTCACCTCGATCCCGTCGGGCACCGGGAACACGACGTCGTGCGAGAAGCCCAGATTGAGGTTGAGCTTCTTGCCCTGGGCCTGGGCCTTCAAGCCGACGCCGTTGATGTCGAGCACCTTCTTGAAGCCTTGGCTGACGCCCTTGACCATGTTGTTGACCAAGGCGCGCGTGGTACCCCACTGCATGCGCGAGCGCTTGCCGGCGTTGGCGTTCTTCACCCACACCTTGCCGTCCTTGACCTCGGTGGTGACGTCATTGCTGACGTTCAGCTTGAGCTCGCCGAGCTTGCCCTTGACGGCCAAGACCGCGCCGTTGAGCGTCACGGTGACGCCAGCGGGGATGGGGACCGGGTTTTTTCCTACGCGCGACATCGTCGTTCTTCCTGATTGTTCCTGCTCGCCCCGCCTTAGAACACTTGGCAGAGCACTTCGCCGCCGACATTGGCTTGGCGGGCCTCGTGGTCGGACATCACGCCGCGCGGCGTCGACAAGATCGAGATGCCCAGGCCGTTGTAAACTTTCGGCAGGTCCTTGATCTTGGCATAGACGCGACGGCCCGGCTTGGAGACGCGCATGATCTGGTTAATCACGGGCTCGCCTTCGTTGTACTTCAACTCGATCTTGAGGGAGTCGATGCCCTCGCGGTCGTTCACGCGCGCGAAGCCGCGGATGTAGCCCTCGCGTTCGAGCACGCCGAGCACGTTCTCGCGCAACTTCGAGGCCGGCGCCACGATGCTGGATTTGCCGGCCTGCTGCCCGTTACGAATACGGGTGAGCAAGTCGCCGATCGGATCGGTGAGAGACACGTGTGATCCTCCTTACCAGCTCGATTTGACCATGCCGGGGATCTGGCCTTTGTTGGCCAATTCCCGCAGCTTGTTACGAGCCATCTTGAATTTGCGGTAAACCGCGCGCGGACGACCCGTCAGCTCGCAGCGGTTCTGGCGGCGGATGGACGAGCTGTTGCGCGGCAGTTGCGCCAGCTTGTTCACGGCCGTGAAACGATCCTCGGGGGTGGTGTCCCGGTCCATGATCAACGCCTTCAGTTTCGCGCGGCGTGCGGCGAATTTCTTCGTCATCCTCACGCGCTTCTTGTTGCGCTCGACTGTGCTGGTTTTCGCCATGGGAAGCTCCGCCCGTTAGTTTTTCTGGAACGGCATCTGGAACGCCTCGAGAAGCGCGCGCGCCTCGTCGTCGGTCCGTGCCGTCGTGCAGATGGTGATGTTCATGCCGCGAACCTTGTCGACCTTGTCGTAGTTGATCTCGGGGAACACGATTTGTTCCTTGAGGCCGACGTTGTAGTTGCCCGCGCCGTCGAAGGCCTTGGGCGGCAGCCCGCGGAAGTCGCGCACGCGCGGCAGCGCGATGTTGACCAGGCGGTCGAGGAATTCGTACATGCGCGCCTTGCGCAGCGTCACGGTGCAGCCCACCGGCTGGTTCTCGCGCAGCTTGAAGTTGGCGATGGCCTTGCGGGCCCGCGTGATGATCGGCTTCTGGCCGGCGATGGCGGCCAGGTTGTCCACCGCGCCCTCGATCTTCTTGCGGTCCTGCGACGCCTCGCCCACGCCCATGTTGATGACGATCTTGGTCAGCTTGGGCACGGCCATGACGTTCTTGTAGCCGAACTTGGCAACCAGGGCCGGCTTCACGACCTTTTCGTAGTGTTCACGCAAACGCGCCATTGTCGTTCGTCCTTGCTCTAGCCGATGACTTCGCCGGACCGCCGCGCAAAGCGGACCTTGGTGCCGTCTTCAAGCGTCTTGAAGCCGACACGGGTCGGCTTGTTGTCCTTGGGGTCGAGGTGCGAGACGTTGGAGGCGTGAATCTTCGCTTCCTTCTCGATGATGCCGCCTTGGACGGTTTGGCTCGGGCGCTGATGGCGCTTGACCATGTTCACGCCCTGCACGATCACCTTGTTCTCGCGCGGAAACGCCTTCAGCACTTCGCCGGTCTTGCCCTTGTCGCGACCGGTCAGCACGACGACCTTGTCGCCTTTTTTCACTTTGAGCTTGGCCATCACAGCACCTCGGGGGCCAAAGAAATAATTTTCATGAAGTTCTTGCCGCGCAGTTCGCGGGTCACGGGCCCGAAAATGCGCGTGCCGATGGGCTCGCCCTGCTTGCTGATCAAGACCGCGGCGTTGCGGTCGAAGCGGATGGCGGTGCCGTCGGCGCGGCGCAGGGCCTTGGCCGTGCGCACGATGACGGCGCGATGCACGTCGCCCTTCTTCACGCGGCCGCGCGGAATGGCGTCCTTCACCGAGACGACGATGACGTCGCCGACGGTGGCGTACTTGCGCTTGGAACCGCCCAGCACCTTGATGCACATCACGCGCTTGGCGCCGGAGTTATCGGCCACGTCGAGATTGGATTGTTGTTGAATCATGTTTGGATCCTTCGAGCCAAGGCGATTTATTCGCCCTGCTCCTGCACCAGTTCCCAGCGCTTGGACTTCGAGATCGGGCGGCACTCGCGGATGCGCACCACGTCGCCCGTCTTGCACACGTTGGCGGGGTCATGCGCCGCGTACTTCTTGCTGCGGCGGATGAACTTCTTGTAGATCGGGTGCATGATGCGGCGTTCGACGCGGACAACGATCGTCTTGTCCTGCTTGTCGCTCACCACCACGCCCTGAAGAATACGCTTCGGCATCGTCTTACCCTTTCACGGCCGTCACTTGGCGGCCCGGCTGCGTTCGTGCAGCACGGTCTTGATCTGCGCGATCTCGCGACGCGCCTCGCTGACTTGGGCCGTGTTGGTCAACTGGCCCGAGGCTTTCTGGAAACGCAGGTTGAACTGCGTCTTCTTGAGTTCCGCCAGACGCGCGTTGAGCTCGTCCGGCGTCTTGACTTTAAGATCTGCTGCTTTCGCCATGGCGATCACCTTGTTGAACCGATTAACCGCCGATACGCGCGACGAACTTGGTCTTGATCGGCAGCTTGGCGGCCGCCAGCGCAAAACCCTCGCGCGCGATCGCTTCGGGCACACCGTCCACTTCGAACATCATGCGACCCGGCTTCACGCGGCACACCCAGTACTCCGGCGTGCCCTTGCCCGAGCCCATGCGCACCTCGGCGGGCTTGCGCGACACCGGCACGTCGGGGAACACGCGCACCCACACGCGGCCCTGGCGCTTGAGCGCGCGGGTCAGCGCGCGGCGCGCGGCCTCGATCTGGCGCGCGGTGACGCGGTCGGGTTCCAGGGCCTTGAGGCCGTAGGTGCCGAAGTTCAAGGCGAAGCCGCCCTTGGCGACGCCCTTGATCCGGCCCTTGAAGGCCTTGCGGTATTTGGTTCGTTTCGGTGACTGCATGATCGTGCTCGCAACGTCGGCTTGACGCCGATGGTTTCCTTAGGTTCTGGCCGGCGCGGTGTTTTCAGCCATGCGCTTATCCTGCGCCATGGGGTCGTGCTCCATGACCTCGCCCTTGAACACCCACACCTTGACACCGCAGGTGCCGTAGGTGGTCTTGGCGGTGCCCTCGCCGTAGTCGATGTCGGCGCGCAACGTGTGCAACGGCACGCGGCCTTCGCGGTACCATTCGATGCGCGCGATTTCAGCGCCCCCCAAACGGCCCGAGCAGTTGATGCGGATGCCCTCGGCGCCCAGGCGCATGGCGGCTTGCACCGCGCGCTTCATGGCGCGGCGGAAGGCCACGCGGCGCTCGAGCTGCTGGGCGATGTTCTCGGCCACCAGCTGCGCGTCGATTTCCGGCTTGCGGATTTCGATGATGTTCAGCGCCACTTCGTTGCCGGTCATCTTTTGCAGATCCTTGCGGATCAACTCGATGTCGGCGCCCTTCTTGCCGATCACCACGCCCGGGCGTGCGGTGTGAATGGTCACGCGCGCTTTCTTGGCGGGGCGTTCGATCACGATGCGCGCCACGCCGGCCTGAGCCAGACGTTCACGCAGGTAATCGCGGATCTTGAGGTCCTCGTGCAACAGCTTCGAATACTCGTTGCGGCCCGCGTACCAGCGCGAGTCCCACGTGCGATTGATGCCGAGGCGCAGCCCGATCGGATTGACCTTTTGGCCCATTATGCGGTCTCCTTGGTCGCGGACTCGGATTTCTCGCGAACGACGATGGTCAGGTTCGAAAACGGCTTGATGATCTTGCCGGCGCGGCCGCGCGCGCGCGGGCTGAAGCGCTTCATGATCAGCGACTTGCCGACGTAAGCCTCGGACACGATCAACTGATCGACCTCGAGACGGTGATTGTTCTCGGCGTTGGCGATGGCCGATTCCAGCACGCGCTTCACGTCGCGCGATGCGGCGCTTGGAGAATTCGAGCTCGGCCAGGGCCTTCTCGGCCGACTTGCCGCGAATGCTCTCGGCCACCAGGTTGAGCTTGCGCGGGCTGGTGCGGATCGAGCGGCCGAAGGCGCGGGCCTCGGTGTCGCCGACGCGGCGGGGTGCGGATTTCTTGGACATGGTTTAGTCCTTCTTCGCCGGCACGGCGGAGGCCGGGGCCGCCTTCTTGTCGGCGGGCGTGTGGCCGTGGAAGGTGCGCGTCGGCGCGAACTCGCCGAACTTGTGGCCGATCATGTTCTCGGTGACCATGACGGGCACATGCTTGTGGCCGTTGTGCACGCCGAACGTCAGCCCCACGAATTGCGGCAGAATCGTCGAGCGGCGCGACCAGGTCTTGATCACTTCGTTGCGTCCCGATCCGCGAACGGTTTCCGCTTTCTTCAGCAGATAGCCGTCGACGAAAGGACCTTTCCAAACAGAACGTGCCACGTGCGTCCTCCGTTCCTTAAGCTTTCTTCGCGACGTGACGGCTGCGCATAATCAGCCTTTGCGTGCGTTTATTGTTACGAGTGCGTTTGCCCTTGGTCGGCTTGCCCCACGGGGTCACCGGATGGCGACCGCCCGAGCTCTTGCCTTCGCCGCCGCCCAACGGGTGGTCGACCGGGTTCATGGAGACGCCGCGGTTGTGGGGCTTGAAGCCCAGCCAGCGCATGCGCCCGGCCTTGCCGAAGCTGATGTTTTGGTTGTCGGGGTTGGACACGGCGCCCACCGTGGCCATGCATTCCGCGCGCACGATGCGCAGTTCGCCCGAGGACAGGCGCAGCTGCGCGTAGCCCGAGTCCTTGCCGATCAATTGCGCGTAGCAGCCGGCCGAACGGGCCAGCTGGCCGCCGCGGCCCAGCTTGATCTCGATGTTGTGCACGATGGTGCCCACCGGCATGTTGCGCAGCGGCATGGCGTTGCCGGGCTTGATGTCGGCTTGGTCGCCAGCCACGATTTTGTCGCCGGCCTTGAGGCGTTGCGGAGCCAGCACATAGGACAACGTGCCGTCTTCGTATTTGACCAGGGCGATGAACGCGGTGCGGTTGGGATCGTATTCCAAACGCTCGACGGTGGCGGTCATGTCGCGCTTGGCGCGCTTGAAGTCGATGATGCGGTACTTCTGCTTGTGACCGCCGCCGCGAAAGCGCGAGGTGATGCGACCCGCGTTGTTGCGGCCGCCGGTCGCGCTTTGACCTTCGGTCAACGCCTTGACGGCCTTGCCCTTGTAGAGGTCGCTCTTGTCGATCAGCACCGTGCCGCGCAGCGACGGCGTGACCGGCTTATAGGAACGTAATGCCATGGCTTAGAGTCCCGTCGTCACGTCGATCGACTGGCCTTCGGCCAGGGTCACGATCGCTTTTTTCACATCGCTGCGCCGGCCGGGCATGCCCCGGAAGCGCTTGATCTTGCCCTTGGTGATGGAGGTGTTCACGGCCGTGACGCTGACCTTGAACAGGCTTTCCACCGCGAGCTTGATCTGCGGCTTGGTGGCCGAGAGCGGCACGCGGAACATGACCTGGTTGTGCTGCGAGGCCAGCGTGGCCTTTTCCGTGATCATCGGCGCGCTCAGCAAATCATAAAGTTCCGGATGCTTCGCCGGATCCACCGGCGTCGCGGCCTTCTTGGTTTTCTTGCTCATGACAAGCGCTCCTCGAGCTTCGCCACGGCCGCCTTGGTCAGCACCAGCGTGTCACGGCGCAGAATGTCGTAAACGTTGGCGCCTTGCGATGGCAGCACGTCGATGCCCTTGATGTTGCGCGCGGCGCGCACGAAGCCTTCGTCGACCGCGGCGCCGTCGATGATCAAGGTCGAGGTCCAGCCCAGCTTCTTGAAGCTGCCGGCCAGGTCCTTGGTCTTGCCCTTGGCGAGCTTGGCGTCGTCGATCACGAACAACTTGCCGTCCTTGGCCTTGGCCGACAGGGCGGCCATCAGGCCCAAGCGACGGATCGCCTTGGGCAGCGAGTGAGCGTGGCTGCGCACGACGGGTCCGAAAATGATGCCGCCGCCGCGGAACTGCGGCGAACGCAGCGAGCCTTGACGGGCACGGCCGCCGCCCTTCTGGGCGAAGGGCTTCTTGGTGGTGCCGCTGACTTCGCTGATCACCTTGGTCTTGTGCGTGCCGGCGCGGCGCTTGGCCAACTGCCAGCGCACGACGCGCTGCAGGATGTCCTGGCGCACGTCGGCGCCGAAGATCGCGTCGGGCAGCGTGATCGAGCCGACGCTCTTTTTATCGAGGTTGATGACGTCGCACTTCATGGCGGCTTAGTCCTTCTTCTCGGCCGCGGCTTTGGCCTTGAGGCCCGCCGGCAGAGGCAACTTTTCGGGCAGCTTGCGCTTCACGGCATCCGACACCATGACGTAGCCGCCTTCGAAACCGGGCACAGCGCCCTGCAGGAACACGAAGCCCTTGGCGTCGTCGACCGAGACGACCTTGAGGTTCTGAATGGTGACGCGCTCCACGCCCAGGTGGCCGGCCATCTTCTTGCCCTTGAACACCTTGCCGGGATCTTGGCGCTGACCGACCGAGCCGTGCGAGCGGTGCGAGACCGACACGCCGTGGGTGGCTTCCAGGCCGGCGAAATTCCAGCGCTTCATGGCGCCTGCGAAACCCTTGCCGATGGTGGTGCCGGTGACGTCGACGAATTGACCGGGCACGAAATGCGAGGCGGCCAATTCGGCGCCGACTTCGACCAGATTTTTTTCATCGACGCGGAACTCGACCAGCTTGGCCTTGGGCTCGACTCTCGCCTTGGCGTATTGGCCGCGCAGAGGCTTGGTCACGTTCTTGACCTTGCGCGCGCCGATGCCGAGCTGAACGGCGGTGTAGCCGTCCTTCTCGATGGTGCGTTGAGCGACGACCTGCACGCCGTTCACGTCAAGAACGGTCACGGGCACGTCGTTGCCCTCCGGATTGAACAGGCGGGTCATACCCACCTTCTTTGCGACGAGACCCGTGCGCATGGCAAACACCTTAAAGCTTGATCTCGACATCTACGCCGGCGGCGAGGTCGAGTTTCATGAGGGCATCCACCGTTTGCGGCGTCGGATCGACGATGTCGAGCAGGCGGCGGTGGGTGCGGATTTCGAATTGCTCGCGCGACTTCTTGTCGACGTGCGGCGAGCGGTTAACCGTGAACTTCTCGATGCGGGTCGGCAACGGAATCGGACCCCGCACTTGCGCGCCGGTGCGCTTCGCGGTGCTGACGATCTCCTTGGTGGATTGATCCAGCACGCGATGGTCAAACGCCTTGAGGCGGATGCGGATGTTTTGACTGTCGATCATGGTCTATTTCCAAACCGGGCCTTACGAGAAACGAGCGGCATCCCCGCGGGTGCGGGGATGCCGTAAACGGGTACCTACTCCACGATCTTGGCGACGACGCCCGAGCCGACGGTGCGGCCGCCCTCGCGGATGGCGAAGCGCAGGCCTTCGTCCATGGCGATCGGCGCGATCAGGTTCACCTGCATCGAGATGTTATCGCCCGGCATCACCATCTCG
>JANRJL010000087.1:0-2351 GCA_033763995.1 Rhodospirillaceae bacterium
GTCAGCTTCGGGTTACAGGACGCACCCGTATCCCGCAACGTGCGTTTCAGCATGTCAGATATCCTGTGGACGCCGAGCCCGGCCCGCGTGGCCGCCGCCGCCATGACCAAGCTCATGGCCGACCTGGGCGCGGAATACGGCCAAACATTTCCCGACTATGCCGCGTTTCATCGCTGGACGGTACGCGAGCCCGAGAAATTCTGGCTGCACGTGTGGGATGCCTGCGGCGTGCGCGGCGAATCGGGCGACGTCGTTCTGGCTGATGGCGACAAAATGCCAGGAGCAAAATGGTTTCTCGAGGCGCGGTTGAACTACGCCGAGAACTTGCTGCGCTCCCGCACACCCGATGCCGAAATGATGGTCTTCCGGGGCGAGGACGGGCGCACGCAACGCTGGACCTATAAGCGCACTTACGATGCGGTCTCGCGCCTCGCCCAAGCGCTGAAAGTTATAGGCGTGGGGCCCGGCGACCGGGTGGCCGCCTACATGCCCAACTGTCCCGACACGGTGATCGCCATGCTGGCGGCCGTGTCCCTGGGCGCGGTGTTTTCCTCGGCCTCGCCGGATTTCGGCGTGGCCGGCGCGGTCGACCGCTTCGGCCAGATCGCGCCCAAGGTGCTGTTCACGGTGGACGGTTACGTTTACGCCGGCAAAACCATACCCGTGCTGGAGAAGGCCGCCGAGATCGGCAAGGCCATTCCCAGTATCCGCAGAATCATCGTGGCGCCCTTCCTCAAGTCGGGCCCCGCGACGCTGGAGAAATTTCCCAAGTGCCTGTGGTGGGACGACGCCGTGCTCAGCCATGCGCCGGGCAAAATCGAATTCGCCCAGGTGGCCTTCGATCATCCGCTGTTCATTCTCTATTCGTCGGGCACCACCGGCGTGCCCAAGTGCATCGTCCACGGCCACGGCGGCACCTTGTTGCAGCACCTGAAGGAGCACCGCTACCACGGCGACATCAAACCCGGCGATCGCGTGTTCTACTTCACCACCTGCGGCTGGATGATGTGGAACTGGCTGGTGAGCGCGCTGGCCAGCGAAGCCGTGCTGCTGCTCTACGATGGCTCGCCGTTTCATCCCGATGGCAACGTGTTGTTCGATTTCGCCGCCCAGGAGCGCGCCGCCTTCTTCGGCACCTCGGCCAAGTACATCGACGCGCTCAAGAAAGCGAACCTGCGCCCCGCCGCGACCCACGACCTCTCCTCCGTGCGCGCCATCGCCAGCACCGGCTCGCCCTTGGCGCCGGAGTCCTTCGACTACGTCCATGACGCGATCAAAGCCGACGTGCATTTGGCCTCGGTCTCGGGCGGCACCGACATCATCGGCTGCTTCGTGGCGGGTTCGCCCACGCTGCCCGTGCGCCGGGGCGAGATCCAATGCGCGGCGCTGGGCATGGACGTGGCGGTGTTCGACGAGGCGGGGCAAGCCATCACGGCCGAGAAGGGCGAGCTGGTGTGCCGCAACGCGTTTCCCTCCATGCCCGTGGGTTTCTGGAACGACGCCGACGGCGCCAAATACCGCGCGGCCTACTTCGAGCGATTTCCGGGCATCTGGACCCACGGCGACTGGGCGGAGCAAACGCCTTCGGGCGGGTTCGTCATCCACGGCCGCTCCGACGCCACGCTCAACCCCGGCGGGGTGCGCATCGGCACGGCGGAGATCTATCGCCAGGTGGAAAGCATCGACGCGGTGGTCGAGGCCATGGCCGTGGGCCAGGAGTGGGATCACGACGTGCGCGTGATCCTGTTCGTGGTGCTGAAACCCGGCGTTGCGCTCGACGCGGCGCTGACGGACGCCATCAAGGCGCGCATCCGCAGCCACTGCACGCCGCGCCACGTGCCCGCGCGCATCATCGCCGTGCCGGCCCTGCCGCGCACCAAGTCGGGCAAGATCGTCGAACTCGCCGTGCGCGAGGTCATCCACGGCCGCCCGGTGAAAAACCTCGAGGCCCTCGCCAATCCCGAAGCGCTTGAATACTTCAAGAGCCTACTGGATTAAATAAATCAGACTTAATTTATTGTTTTGTATTTAATAGAATTAAATCAACTCTGATTTATTTTTATATAAAATGGTAGAATACAGAATAGATATGGTAGAATGGCAGAATAGAGGAGTTCCATAAAATGAGCCTGAACATCAAGAAGGCCGAGACCCATAAGCTTGCCCGCCGACTCGCCAAGTTGACCGGCGAAAGCATGACGACCGCGGTGGACACGGCCCTCCGCGAGCGGCTGGAGCGGGTCAGCGCACCGCGCTCGCAGGAGGAGTTGGCCGAACGCATCCTCGCCATCGGCCGCGATTGCGCCAAGCGATGGAAGGAACCCTACCGCAGCATCGATCACGGCGACCTG
>JANRJL010000116.1:0-1993 GCA_033763995.1 Rhodospirillaceae bacterium
CGCGCTGCCGCGCGCGTCGGACGCGCCCGACTTCGTGACGCAGTATCATTCGGTGCCGGCCAAGACGAACCCGCTCGGCGTCAAGGGCTGCGGCGAGGCAGGCTGCGCGGGCGCGCTCACCAGCGTAATGAACGCCATCGCCGACGCATTGTCGGACCTCGGCATCCGCCACCTCGACATGCCGGCGACGGCGGAAGCGGTGTGGCGCGCGATCCAGACGGCGCGCAAGGCCAAGGCGGCGTAGACGGGCGCGACGCGTTAAGTCCGCCCCTTGCACCGGAAGGGGCGGACCAGTAAATACCTCGCGAGACCCAATGCCGCCGCCGTCACACCCGGCCGCCGTGTGTTGGGGGATAGTTCAATGGTAGAACAGCGGACTCTGACTCCGTTAATCTTGGTTCGAATCCAGGTCCCCCAGCCACTAAGCCAAGACGCTCCCGCCAGCCGCCAGAGTTCTCAGCCGTCATGCCCGCACTCGGTGCGGGCATCCACGTCTTGAGACCCGCGCCAGACCTAAAGACGTGGACGGCCGGGACAAGCCCGGCCGTGACGATGCGGTGAGCATGTAGGATCGGTTGAGTCGAAGGCGAAACCCAACGTAGCGGCGTGCCCTGCCCTGAGAATCGTGAGGGAGATTTGAATGACTGGCAACCAGGCCGAAGGGTCACGGCGCTACATGGACCTGCTGAACCTGAAAGATTCTGATGAAGCGTATCTTCGGGTAAAACAGCTCGCCTCTGAGCTAACAGACGACCAACATCAAATCCGCTCCTCGATTTTCGACTTGCATGCTGCGGTGGAAATTGAGTTGCGCAGAATTTATTACCACGTGTTTAAGGACCTACTGTTTCTGACCGCCGACGAAACTAAAAACAAAAAGACGCTGGCCAAGTTCGGGAAGATGATCGACAGGCTAGGCTTTATGGACATGTATCGCGTGCTTCAACCCATTCTGAATTCTTGGCCCTATCCCGACTTGCAGTCAATCAAGCCCATCAATGATACGAGGAACGCGGCCGCACACGGCGACATCAACCAAGTCCGTTATCGGGACCGAAATCCGTTCACTGATCCAGACTGCTTTGCGCAGATGTATTTTGACGTCTGGGCGATAAAGCAATCGATCCCAAAGTTCTTTGATTGGACGATTGCAGGACCGAGAGAAAAGCTCCGCAGGTACTACAAAAGATACGGCGATATTTAATTAGCCCATAGGCCGCATTAGCCGAAGGCGTAATGCGCCGGAATCTCCGGCAGAGCGGCGCAGTCCGCGGAGTTTATCCTTGGGCCGGCCAAAGGCCGGACCCGAGGGCCATTGCCCTACGCACTCACCGAGAGGAACCGCACGGCGAGTGGTGGGCGCACGCAAAGCACGCCCACCACGCTCACAGAATTTCACTTCCCCGGAATCTGGATCAGTTCCGCCAACTGCTCTTTGGTCAGTTCTTTCTCGGTGAACTTGAGCGCCACCGCGTCCTTTACGATGGTGTCGAGGCCAACAATCGTGTCAGGCTCGATCGAGGCGCGCGGGAAGAAATCGTCGCGCGTGCGCTTGGCCTTTGCTTCGGTGATCTTGAGCCACTCCGAATAGACCTTGAGCGCCGCCGGGTCGGTGTACATGTAGTTCACCGTCTCGCGATAGGCCTTCATGTAGCGCTCGATCACCGCCTTGCGCGTCTTGAGCGCATTGGCGTTGGCGATCAGCAGGCGCACGGTCTGCCCCTTGAACACCTGCGCGTCGTTGCCGGTCGCGATGATGCGGATCTGCTTCTGGTCGAGTTGGTCGAGCCCGAACGGCGGCGCGGCCCAGCCGACATCGACCTGACCCGACATCACGGCGGTGATGTTGGCAGCCGGTCCCCCCATCGCTGTCGGCTTGGCCGTGAGGTTGTATTGCGCAACGAGCGCCTTGACGACGCCGTGGGTCGACGAGCCATTGGTCGAATAGGCGATCGTCTTGCCATTCGTATCCTTGAGCGACTTGATCGGCGAA
>JANRJL010000005.1:0-16889 GCA_033763995.1 Rhodospirillaceae bacterium
GGCTTGCCGGAGTTGCCGTGGCCGCGGTGATCGCAGGCGACCAGATCGAATTCACGCGCGAGGTCCGACTGCAATTGGCGCTTGAAGGCCAGGTAGCTGTGGGCAAAACCGTGCAGGAACAGGATTTGCGGTCCGTTGCGGTTGCCGGTGCGCACCATGTTCAGCGGCACCCCGCCATGCCCCGAAACATAGCGGAATTCCTGGTCGGCCTTGGTTTGCGCGCGCGCCGAAGCCGCGGCGGCAGCCGCACCGACCGCGATCAGACCGCGGCGCGAGAGCGAAAAATGGATCATGCTGAGCCTCCCCTTCGCGGGGCATGATGGACCCGCAACCGGGATCGCAGTAAGCCGGAAACGCGCTATGTCCGCGTCGCAACCGGGTTCGACAGGGTGACCATGAAGCACTTTTCCAGTCCCGAGGACCTTCTGTCGCATATCGGCCAGGACCTGGGCGTCAGCCCGTGGCGCACGGTGAACCAGGCAACCATCGACGCGTTCGCCCGCGACACCGGCGATGACAACTGGATTCACGTCGACACGGCCCGCGCCGCGCGTGAACTCCCGGGCGGCAAGACCATCGCGCACGGCTTCCTGACCCTGGCGCTGACGGTGGCGCTGGCGCGAGAAGTGTTTTCCGTGGGCGGGGTGGCGCGCGCGGTCAACTATGGCGTGGACGGGCTGCGCTTCACCGCCCCGGTGCCGGCCGACAGCCGAATCCGCCTGAGACTGATGGTAAAGCAGGCCGAGCGACGTGCCGATGGCGCGATTCGCGTGGTCCTGGGCTCGACCGTCGAGGTCGACGGCCAAACCCGCCCGGCCGCGGTGTTCGACAAACTGGCGTTGCTCTACCCGGAACCGGGCGCGGCTTGATACCGGTCAAAGCCGGCCCGGCCGGCGCCGCTAGATTGCACATGACCGATGCAACGAGGGGGCCGCAGCGTGATCATCAATAACTGGTACGTGGCCGAGGAGTCCCCGAACGTGCCCGCCGGTGCGCCGGTCGGTGTGCGCATGCTGGGATTCGACTTCGTGCTGTTCCGCGACGGCGCCGGAAAGGTTCACTGCCTGACCGACGTCTGCTGTCATCGCGGCGCGGCCCTATCGGACGGCGAATTGGCCGATGGCGGAGGCTGCATCGCCTGCCCCTACCACGGCTGGCGGTTCGACGCGCGTGGGCGCTGCGTGCGGATTCCGGCCCTGGGCGATGAGGCGAAAATCCCCAAGCGGGCGCGAATCGATTCTTATCCCACTGCCGAAAAATACGGTTGGATTTGGGTGTTCCTGGGCGACCTGACCGAGGCCGAGCGGCCGCACATCCCCGACCTTTTCCCGGAATACGACGACGAAACCTGGACCAAGATTCCCTACCGTTTCGAGGCCAAGTGCAACTGGATGCGGATGGAGGAGAACTCGCTCGACACCGCCCACACCAATTTTGTGCACAAGGCTTTCGGGGCGCGCGCCAATCCGAAACTGTCAGCCGCGCCGATCGAACCTACTGAGTGGGGTGCGCGCGTGACGCGCACCAAGCCCGCGCCGGCGCGCGAGGCCAAATCCGGCGAGATCGCCAAGCTGTTGTCGGAAGATCGCGCGCAGACGGCGGTCACGCTGGAGTTCAGCGTGATTGGCGTGTGCCATCGCATCCACCCGACCTTCAGGCCGGGGATGAGCCAGATCAACTTCACTGCCCGCACGCCGATCGACCGGTTCCGCACGCGCGCCATCGGTTGGCAAGCGCGCAACTACCTGCCCGGCGAGCAGCACAATCCCGAGCGCATGGCCGGCATCCAGCAGGCCGTGGCCGAGGACCTGCGCGTGGTGGAAAAGGTCAAGCCGCCGCTGACCCCGCCGACATTGTCCGACGAGTTTCTGACCGAGACCGACGGCATGGAGCTGGCGTTCCGCCGCAAGGTTTGGGGCATGGCCGCGCGGGGTTGGGAAATCGACTGGGAGGCGTACCAGAAGCTGGTCGAGGATCACGTCGTCGTCATTCCCTCGCCTGCCCGGCGCGAAGAGCCCAAGAATTGGGTTCATACCGCGGTTCCGCTGCGCCCACCCGCCCCGCCGAAGCGTGCCGCCCGCAGCGCCTGAGGGACGCGCTGATCGCTGAACGGGCAAGGGCCTCGTTGCCGCCCGCTGCCGCGCCGGGTTAGCCTAGAGTCCGCGCCGAAGTCATGGAGCGCGCGGAGGTTACATGTCCGAAAACAATATGCTGCCGGCGGTGGCCGCCTTCATCGCCGAGATGCGCGCTCTGTGCGCATCGACGCCCGACCTGGACGCGCGCTGGTCGCGGGCCACGGACCTGCTCAAGACCTTGTTGGCGAACCCCGAACTGAAAGCGCATTCGGAAACCTGGCCCGACAGTCCGGCCAAACTGGGTCTGGAAGGCAAGCACGGCAACCTGCTGTTCTACGAGGATCCCGACTACGGTTTTGTCATCAACGGGCTGATCAAGAAGCCCACCGCCAAGACCACTATCCACGACCATGGCAAGTCGTGGACCCTGTACGGGGTGGTCGACGGTGGCGAGGACGTGCTGCGCTTTGCCCGCACCGATGGCGGTCAGCCGGGCGATCTGCCCAAGACGGCGACGGTGGCCGAGACCGACACGGTCGCGGTCGGCCCCGGGTACGTCGATCTGATCAAGCCATGGGAAATCCACGCCGAGTACAACCGCCCGCATCGCACCGTGGCGGTGATCGTGCGCAGCCAGCGCAGCGGGACCTACGTGCAGAACATTTTCTACGCCGCGACCGGCACGGTGGAGCAGTACTGGGGCCCGCAGCAGATTCCCTTCGCGCTGGCCTGGACCGACCGGCCGACCGCCGCATGACGTCCGAACGCGTTGTCGCCCTGCCCGGGCCGTTCAAGATTCAGAAGGTGGTGGAGTTTGAAGGACCGCATCACGCGCCCGACTTCATTTTTCCCGACGCCACGCCCGAACGCTTCAGCGCCACGCGCGCGGCCGGCGACCCGCGCCTTTTCGATCGCGAAAGCGGCAAACTGGTGCTGTCCTATCACGGCATCCTGGTCACCACCGAGCGATCGCGCATCCTGATCGATACCTGCATGGGCAACGACAAGCACCGCCCCCGCAATCCCCTCTGGCATATGCGCTCTGGGCCGTTTGTGCAGGACTTGGCGGCGTCGGGCGTGAAGCTGTCCGACATCGACTACGTGTTTTGCACGCATTTGCACGGCGACCACGTCGGCTGGAACACGCGGCTGGTCGACGGACGCTGGGTGCCGACGTTTCCCCGCGCCAAATACCTGTTCGCACGCAAGGAGATCGAGCATTGGCAGGCGACGGTGGCGGTCGACCCCGAGGTCAATCATCGTTCGTGGGACGACAGCGTCGCACCGATCTTCGCAGCCGGCCAGGCGGTGCTGGTTGACGAGCACCACGAGTTCGAGCCGGGCGTGCGGCTGGTGCCGGCGCCTGGCCATACACCTGGTAACGTCATGGTGCGCCTGGAGCACAAGGGCCAAGTGGCCTACGTGATCGGCGATACCATGCATCACCCGGTGCAGATCGAACGGCCCGAGTGGTCGTCGAAGTTCTGCTGGGATCGGACACAATCGACGCAAGCCAGAAAAAGCCTGCTTGAATCAACCGCCGACACGGGCGCTTGGATCATCCCGGCGCACTTCCCGACGCCCACGGCGTTGCGGATCGAATCTCACGCCCACGGGTTCAAGAGCCGCGGCTAAAGCAAGGCCATCACTTCCAAGGCCGCGCGCTCGCCCGATTCCATGGCGCCTTCCATGCCGCGATTGGACACCGCGGTGTGTTCGCCGCAGAAGTGCAGGCGCTCGGCAGGCTCTTTCAGCGCCGGCAAGCAGTCGCTGATTTGACCGGGCTTCCAGACGACCCAATCGCCGCCGGAGAACCGATCGGACTGCCAGGATTTGAACCCGCCGGCCTCGAGTTGGCCCTTCGCCGCGGGACGTAGCTTCTCATAGATCGAGATGACGTGCGCCATGGCCTCGTCCTCGCCCATCATGTCGAGCCGGTCGGCCAAGAAACCGCGCGCCCAAGCCATGAGACAGGTAACCTTGTTGGGGTCCTCGCCCTCGCGCAGTGCACGGATCTCGCCCGCGTCGGTGTCGGTCCACATGGCGGGACTGAAGCCGTCATCGCGCCAGAAGGGTTTTTTCGGAACCATCACCACCTTGGTGATTTTCATCACCGGCACCGTGCGGATGGCCTTCGCCTTCATCGGCGGCAACAAGGGATCGAACTTGATCCAGCGCATGGTCGGCACGGGCAGCGCGCAGATCACACGTTTGGCCGAATACGTGCTGCCGTCTTCGCACAGAACTTCCACTCCATCCGCGCTTTGGCGAATGGCCGCGACGGACTTGCCGAGGTGGACGCTGCCCACGGCTTGGGCCATGGCCTCGGGGATGCTTTCGTTGCCGCCGACGGCCTTGTAGGCCACGCGCTGAATGTCGGACTGGAGCTTGAACCACGCTTGCGTGAAGTACCACATGAGGATCGACGTATCGTGGGCCGACGTGCCGTATTGGACGTTGGTGTTGTAGTTGAGGTCGATGGCGGCGTCGGACCAACCGAGATTCTTGAAAAAGTCGTAGGTGGAGCCGTCGAATTTGGCGCTGGCGGGATCGATCCAGTCCTCGAAGGACCGCAGCGGGTTGTGTTTGTCGATGACGCCTTGAAAGTATCCGCGGCCGGGAAACCGATTCTTGGCGTCTTGCGGCATGACATTGAGCGGATGGGTCGGCCAGGCGCTCCGCGGAATCACTTTGCCGCCCAGGGCCAATTCCACCGTCGTCGGATCTTTATGCGCTTCGGGCGATAGATCGCGGCGCCCCTCGAAATCGATCAGCTCGACTTTCAAGCGCTGCGCCATGTCCTGCATCCGGCCATAGCCGCCCAGAATGCTGTCGCCGCCCATTTCGGGATTGCCCTCGACCGTGCGTAACGTATTCATGCGGCCCCCGACGCGGCCGCGGCCTTCCAGCACGGTCACCTTGAACCCTTGATCCTTGATCAACAGGGCCGCGTTCAGGCCCGACAAGCCGGCGCCGATGACGATGACATCCGTGGCGTCGGATGCGGCCCGCGCGGGACGGAGCGCCGCTGTCGCCACGCCCGCCGCCATCACGTTTCGCCGAGAGAACCGTTTTGTCATGGGACTCAATGCTTCAAGGGGTTGGAGATGGCTCGCGTAGCGAAGTCGCGAAGATCACGATTGAATGGCTCCGCCGCGTCAAAGAATATCCAGTGCCCCGCATTCGGGTAAGTCTTGAGTTCGGCTTTAGGAAGCCTTTCCCGAATAGCGGCCTCCGCCGCACGCGCCGAGGAGAACGCATCTTTCTCGCCCAGCGCGAACAACAGCGGCAAGGTCAGGCGCGGGATCAAGTCTTCGTTGTTCTTATAAACCGACCCGTCGGGCAGAGACTTGGGCCCATCATTCGCTTGGCGCGCATAGGGCGGATACATCAGGTTCGTGACCCGTGCCATCGCTTCGATTTCCGGGGGCAGCGGCGACGCGGTGAGGAACGACGTGAACTCTTGGGCGCCTTGGATGTTCTGGCCCAAGTCAGGTGACCTGAGCTTTTCCGAGGCGGCGGGGATGCGCGGATCAAGCTCGGAATTGGGATAGAGCCCGCCGCGCGCGGCGGCAAACACAATGCCCGCCAGATTATCGGTGCCGCGGCAGCGGACATAATCCATGCCCACGGTGCCGCCGTAGGACCACACCACCATGACCGGGCGTTTGAGCGCCGTGGCGGTCATCACGGCGGCCACATCATCGGCCCAGATGCACGCTTGGTTGTAGGACTCCGGCCGCCACGGCTTGCCCGAACCGCCATGACCGCGCAGGTCGAACGCAACAAGATGAAACGAGTCGGCAAGATCGGACTGAAGCTGGCGATCCCAACTGGCGTAGTTCTGGCCGACGCCGTGAATAAACAAGATTCCCGGTGCATCGGTCGGCCCGGCCTCGACGACGTTTAGCGGCATACCATCCGGCGCAAGGACCGTTTGAAAACGCAGCTCCGCCGCCGAGGCGACGCCGCCAACGCTGACACACGCAAGCCAGCCGAGCAGGAAGGCGGCCCTAGTCGACATCGCGCGCGATCCGAAATCCGAAATGGTGCCCGGCCTTGGGTTCCGGATCACGCCCTCGGAACGTGGGGCGATGGCGGTCTTGGCGCGTGTACCAACTGCCACCGCGCACCGCGCGCAACTCGCAGGAGCCGCTCACCTCCACGGCTGAGCCGTCGACGGGAGTTGCAGGATAGAGTTCCAGCGAGCAGTCCTGCGTCCACTCCCATACATTGCCGAGCATGTCATACAAGCCAAAGGCGTTTGGTTTATATGAACCGACCGGCGCAATCATGCCATGGCCGTCGCGGCAGGCGAGCGGCTCCCATGATAGCTTCGAGCCCTTGGGAAGGGCGGCCTGGCTGTCGAGGTCGTAGGTGTTTTCATACTCGCAGGCGCGTTCGTCGCCCGCACCCCAGGGCCACTTCGCGGCGCTGCCGGCTTTGGCGGCGTACTCCCACTCGGCTTCCGTGAGCAGGCGATAGCGCTTCCCCGAGACGTCCGAGAGCCATTTGGCGTAGGCCTTGGCGTCGGTCCAACTGACGCAGACGACGGGCGCGCGTGGATCCGGGGTGCGGCCAAACAGCGGCCCGCGAAACGTGATGTCGCTGATGACGGGCGTATCCATGCCCGTGCCGCATTGGTTCGCGGGCCTATGCCCCGTGGCTTGCACGAATGCCTCGAACTCCGCGTTGGTGACTTCATAGCGCCCGGCGGCAAACGAGTACGCGATCTTCACGTTGCGCTCAGGGCCCTCGGGACGTGCAATGCCGCCGCGCATTTGATTGATCGCATTGGAGCCCATCACGCAGGATCCCGGAGGGATCACGACAACTTCGGGGCATGAAGGGCAATCCTTCAAGACTTGCCCGGGCCGAACGGTCTCGGCTTCCGCAACGGCACTGACATGCGCGAAGCCGAGAACGAGAAGAATGAAACAGAACCTGGTCGATAATACACTCATACCAATATCCTCGGTTGTCATAGCCGCCCCAGCACCTCGAACGCGGCTCGCTCGCCCGCTTCCATCGCCGCCTCCATGCCGCGATTGGCGAGCGAGGCGTGCTCGCCGGCGAAATGAATTCGCCCCGCCGGCTTGACGAGTTCCGGCAGAAACTCGTGAACCTGGCCCGGCTCCCACTCCGCCCACGTGCCGCGCGCGTAAGGATCCTTGGCCCAGGATTTGAAACCGGCAACCTCCAGCAAGCCTTTGGCCGCAGGGCGAAGCTTTTCAATTTCTGAAATCACCAGCGCCCCGGCGTCGCGTTCGCCCATGGCATCCAAGCGCTGCGTTTGGAAGCCGCGCACGCGCGCCAGCAATCCCGTCACGCGGTCGCTGTCGTCGGCCTGTCGCAGTGCGCCCACGTCTCCGGCAAAGGTGTCGGTCCACATGGCCGGAGATAATCCGTCCGTTTCCCAGAAAGGCTTCTTGGCGGTGAGAAAGATTTTTGTGATCAGCATGCTGGGCAGCAGGGCCACGGCTTTGGCCAGAACCGGAGGCAAGCCTGGCTCGAACTTGATCGACCGCAAAGGCGCGATGGGCGTGGCGCTGATGAGGAACTTCGCCTGATAGGATGATCCATCGGCGCACCTTACCTCGACGCCGTTCGCGCTGGTCGCAACGCCGATGACGGGCTTCGCTAGCGACACGGCGTCGCCCAACTGCTTGGCCATGGCCTCGGGAAGAGTTTGATTGCCGCCCTTGATCTTGAGCGCCACACTTTCGATGTCGGTCTGGATCTTGTCCCAGGCGCGGCGGAAGTACCACGTCAGGATCGAGCAATCGTGAGCGGAGGTTCCGCGCCCGATATTCGTCTCGTAGTTCTGGGCGATGGCCGCGTCGCTCCAGCCGTGTTTCTTCAGGAACGAATAAACGGACTCATCGAATTTTCGGCTCTCTGGTTCGATCCAGTCGCCCGCCGAGGCGAGCGGGTTGAACTGGTCGACAACTTTCTCGAAGACGCGACGGCCCGGAAACTCATTCTTCCTGTCGGCGGGCAGATGATTGAGCGGATGATCCTTCCATGCGCTGCGCGGGATCACCTGGCCGCCAATGGCGATCTCGGGCCGCTCCGCGCCGCGGCGTTTCTCGAAATCGTTCAGCGTGAGGCTCAGCTTGGCGCAGGTATCGCGCACGCGGCCGTAGCCGCCGAGAATGCTGTCGCCGCCGGCCTCGGGGGCGCCCTCAAGATGCCGATAACTCAGGAGGCGGCCGCCGACGCGCGATTGGGCTTCCAACACTCGCACTTTCGCGCCTTGCTCGGCCAACAGCGAGGCCGCATGAAGCCCCGAGATACCCGCGCCGATGACGATGACATCCACGGAGTCTGCCGCGCGAGCCTGCCTCGCGCCCACCACAGACATCAGTGCGGCGCCTGCGCCGAATCGGAAAAGATGCCTGCGCTTCATTTTCTGAGTCCATCCGCATGCCATCGAAGGTGATCGTCGATGAACGTCGAGATGAAATAGTAGCCGTGGTCGTAACCCTCATGTTGGCGCAGTTTCAAATCGATGCCCGCGCCATGGCATGCGTTGGCAAAGAGTTCGGACTTGAGTTCGCGATCCAGAAACTGATCGGCGAGGCCCTGGTCGATCAAGATTCGGCGCCCGCGATAAGCCGCGTCTTTTGCTTTCACCAGTTCCGTCGCGTCGTAGTCGCGCCAGGTGTCGCGATCAGACCCCAGATAGCCGGCGAAGGCTTTCTGGCCCCAGGGCACCTGCATCGGCGCGACGATGGGCGCGAAGGCCGAGACGGTGCGATAGGCATTTGGATTTTTCAGGGCAATGGTGAGCGCGCCATGCCCGCCCATGGAGTGCCCGAAGATTCCCTGCCGGTTCATGTCGGCCGGAAAATGAGCCGCGATCAGCGCCGGCAGTTCCTGCGTGATGTAAGAGTACATGCGGTAGTTGGCGGCATAGGGCGGTTCAGTGGCATCGAGATAAAAGCCTGCACCGAGACCGAAATCCCAACTGCCGCCGGGCGCCCTAGCGACGCCCTCGCCGCGCGGACTGGTGTCGGGGGCCACGAGCATGAGCCCCAACTCGGCGGCGAGGCGCTGGGCGCCCGCCTTGATCATGAAAGTTTCTTCCGTGCACGTGAGCCCGGCCAAGTAGGTCAACACCGGCACCTTGCCGCGCGCGGCCTGGGGCGGCGTGAACACCGCAAAGCGCATGGTGCAGCGCGTCGTCGTCGCCTCGTGGCGATAGAACCCTACAGTGCCGCCGAAGCAGGCATGTCGGCTCAAGGTCTCGATCGTCATGCCGGTTTGGTGGCGTACGTGGTGCGCGCCAGCATCACGTCTTGCTCGCCGCGTTCGAGCGTGAAGCCCGTGCGCGCCAGCAGCCCGTCGAAGTCGGAGCCGGTGAAGGCCACCGAGTAGGGCTCGCAGTTGTCCTTGCTGTCCACATCCATGAAATAGTGGAAGAACGGATCGTTCATGGCATGGCCCGTGGGGAAATCGAACACGTTGAACACGCCGCCCGGCCGGAGGATGCGATAAGCCTCGCGCACGATTTTCTCGCCCGCCTCCAGCGACACTTCGTGGAACAACAGAAACGCCGAGACCACGTCGAAGTGGTTATCGGGGAACTTGGTGTCCTCGGCCAATCGCTGCACAAAGTGGCACTCGACACCCAGCTCGGCGGCGCGCTTGTGGGCATAGCGCACTTGCGCTGCCGCCACGTCGAGGCCCCACACCTGCGCGTCCTTGAAGCGTTCCTTGGCCGTGACGGTCAACTGGCCGATGGAGCAGCCCAAATCGATGAGGCGCGCCACCTTGCCGTCGGCGGGCGGGCGGATCGCGGCGGCGAGGCTCAGGTGATATTCGTCCTGGGTGTTGGCGCCGACGAAGAAGACGTTGGAGGCATGGTGATACCAATAGCCCACCAAGGGATCGCCGCCGTAGCCGCCCGGCTGAATGTGGATGGGGTGTTTGACGTAAGCCGGCGGATCCCACGTGGCGTCATACTCCACCGTGCCCGGGCCCTTGCGGTCGAAGCTCGCGAGTTCCGATAGATAAGCATCTTCGTCGGCATGAAACACATCGCGGTAGCGCCGCCACATCATTTCCTGCGCCGTGCGCAGCAGTCGATTGCGCGACGCCACGATGGGCAGCGGGTCGAATACCGCGCGAATGTCATTCACGCGGCTCAAGTCGCGGCCCGAAGCCTTGGCCTTCTCGACCACGGCGGCGGTTTGCGGGGCCATGGCCTGGCTCATCTTGCCGAAGATGAAGCCGCGCATGCCCTCGCAGAAATCGGCGTAAGTGTCGGCATCGAGCGCGGGGGCGCGCTTCAAACGACCGATCCAACCACGATCCACACTAGCGTTCATGAGACCCTCCGAGACCAATGCATGGCGACGGCTAACCTAGCGAGGCTGAGCCCTGCGCGGAAATCGAGTCGGCGCGCGCGGCCATGCTGCCCACGCATAACGCCTGTTCCACCTGTTATTTCAGGAACCATCACAAAAGAACAGGTCAGGGGTGCCCTAAGCCTTTGATAAGGCTCAAGACCGGAAAGACCCTTTTTTGATATCAGGGAATTCACGCCGCGCAAACTCCTGAGCAATTTCAACCGTTTCGCGCCCTGGCCCATGCTGCGCGCCCGATGCGTGGTGCCGGCCAGCCGAACGCCGATCAAAACTGAATCTTACGCCCAGCGCGCATCAACGCCAAGCAAAGCCCGACGTTATCCGCACAATTCACATGCGGATTTGGAGGACTTGGCCGCGAGACGCAAACCGTGCCCGCCACGTCTTCGCCCGAAAGCGATCAAATACGGCTATTTCTTCGAGGGCGCGCGAGACAAAAAAGAGAACCTTTAGCGCGGACGCTCAGAACACCAAAGCCTTGTCGGCCGCGCCAACCGCTGCGGCAAGCTCGTCCATCGTGCTGCGGCGAGCACCCTCAATAACCTCGGTCTCTGCGATGCCGCGTGCCTCCATGCAGGTTCCGCATAGCAGAACTTGTCCTTTGCCCGCGACGATGCGCTTCAGCATTCGCTCGACGCTATAATAGCCTTCGGGGACTTTCTGGCCCCGCTTCGCCGCCGCCACCGCGTCGGCCAGCAAAAACACCGTGGCCGAGTTGTTCTCAGCCGCCTTGAGCATGGCCGCAGCAAGCCGCAGCGCGTTATAGCAGCGCTCGCTTCCGTAGGGCGCATCGTTGAGAATGAAGACGATCCTCATACCCCGTCCGTCTCTGGCGGTCGGTTTTCATGATCGGACGCAACCGAGACTATCGCATTGAGCCAGATCAAGATGCTCGGCCGCGCCAAGGTGGGAGAGTGCTATTGGTGCTTCAGGACAACGTAAATGAAGCTCTGTATCGTGCCGCTTGGCGTCACATGATGTTCGGCGTGCTGGCCCATCAATACGAACGGCGCGCCGATGCGCTCGGCTAAGGCGGTTGGGCTGTATCTTTGCACGGGCAAGCCGCTACACCGCTCCGGCCCGTCAAGCGCGAATGTGGACATGATTGCTGTGGAGCCTGGAAGGGTTCCTTGCCGCAAGGCGGCGATGTAGTGATCTTGCGCCTTAACGTCCGTCAGAAAGTGGAAAACTGCGCGGTCATGCCACACGTCCCAAGTACGAGACGGCGACCATGTGGTGATGTCCGCCACCAGCCAATTCACGCGAACAGCTTCCGCGCCCAGCCGTTCTTGAGATCGTGCAAGGGATGCTTCCGATATGTCCAATACCGTAACATCGGCATAACCGGCCTTGAGCAGACTATCAGGCAACGTCGAGGCGCCGCCGCCGATATCAATCACAGACGCGCGGATGTCGGGGGCGGCATCCCGGATCAATTGAAGCGATTTCACGAGGCGCGGCTGAAACCAGCTTACAGCCGTCTCGGCTTTCGTTTTGTAGGCCCGCTCCCAGTGTTCTCGAAGTTCGGTCAAGGCAATGTCCCACGGTCAATGATGAGGTCCGGCGTTTGGCCAACCATATGACGTTATACGGACCTCGATAAAAGTCCGAAGCTGCGCGGCACCCGGTGGAATGCCGCCCCAGCAAATCGCGGCCGCCACGCTCGCTTGGGCTTGATCCGCCACACGTGCTTCGCTTTGCCTTTGGCGGCACGCCGCCTGGGCTGGATCGAATTTAGACCGGCTTAAATCCGTGAACATCCTGGAACGAGGTGCCGGTCTTGGCCGAGACCTTCATGTCGACGAAGCCGACCTTGCGCATGATGCCGGGGAAATCCGTGGCGCGGTACGCCGGCGACCACACCTCCGTGTTCCAGCGGTGATCCTGCCAGATGGAGGCTTTGCGCATGAGGTCGGGCGCGCCGGCGTAACGCGGATTGCCCGTGGTGACGAAGTCGACGGGGAAGTACGAGCCACCCGGCCGCAGCACGCGGTAAGCCTCGGCCACGATCTTCCCGTGAATGTCGGGGCGCACCTCGTGGTGCAGGATGTAGCTGACCACGACATCGAAGTGACCGTCGGGGAACTTGGTGTCTTCGGCCAGGCGTTGCGCGAAGTTCACATCGAGGTCCATCTTCACGGCGCGATAGTGGGCCCAGCGCACCATGGGCGCGCCCACGTCGATGCCCCACACCTCGGCCTCGGGGAAGCGTTCCTTGAGCGAGGTCGCGAAGGCACCGAAGCCCGTGCCCATGTCGAGGATGCGGCGCACCTGGCCGTCGGCCGGGACCGGCGTCTCCAGCGCCATCGATAAGTGATGCTCCATCCGATCGTTGATCCAGACGTTGCGGTCGAACTGCTTGAAGCCGTAGTGCGAAATGGCGCCGGCAAACGGATCGCCCACGTAGCCGCCGGGCTGAATGTGGATTTCATGGCGCGTGTAGTCGGGAATCTCCAAATCTGGATTGAGCTCCAGCTTGCCGGGGCCGGATTTGTCGGCCTGCTCCAACTCGGCCAGGATTTCATCCGCGTTGTCGTGAAAGACCGCATAGATGTTCGACCACATCTGCTGCTGCGTGCTCATCCACAGCCGCGCGTTCATGGCGTACATGGGATGGCGCATCAGCGTGGTCCACGCCTGCTCCAGGCTCATGTCGGCGTCCATGGCGATGCCCTGCTGGGCCAGCGCCTTCTCCAGCACGCCGCGCATGGGCCGGAATTCCTTGCCGATCGAGGCGCGGAAGGAGCTGAGGAAATCCTGCACGCTTTGCTGATCGAGCTTGGGCAGGCGCACGGCATGGCGCGCTTCTTGCTCGGGCGTTTGGTTGTAGGGATCGAACTTCACTTCCTTGGTCGCGCCCGTGGCGGCGTGGGCGCGAGAGGCGAGCGCTAGCCCCGTCAGCATGGAGGCGATGGCGAGGGTGTCGCGGCGGTTCATGGCGGCGCTCCGTTTATTTGTCGGCTTGCGTGGAGGGCGTCGCGACGGTCTCGCGCGCGAACCAGCCATAGACGCGCTTGGCCAAGCCCTGACGCTCGGCGTCCCAGTCTTCTTCTTCCTGCTTGCTGGGCTTGTAGCCCTCAATGGCCGCCGTGGTGGGGAACACTTTCTGCTCGGCCAATTTCTCCGAGATGATCTGGCGTTGCTTCAGCGCCCAAATCTCGGCGCCCAGCGCGACCGATACTGAGACCAAATTATCGATGTGCGGATTGTCGAGCCACACCTGCTTGCCGGTATCGGACTTGAAGTAGTCGGCCGCGAAAGTTTCTTTGCCGTTGATGGTTTTCGCGGGCTTGGTGACTTCGGCCATGGGCGAAGCTCCTGTGTGATGCAATAAGCGTGAGATCGGATACTGAGTTGGACAAGAGCATAGCGCCCCGCGCGACGCAGTGATTGATGGCGACGCACAACTGCTCGCATGGCGAACCGGCGCGGCAGTTTATTAACGCTGGAAATACGCCTTAAAGCGCGAGATCGCCCGCCCGCACATCCGCCGCCAGCCTCGTTTCGAGGCGTCACTCGGCCGCGAGCGTGGGGATGGCCGCGATTTCGACCCGCTTGCTCTTGCTCAGCCGGGCCAAGTCATGGCGGGATTGGAGATTGAGCCACAGGTCGGGGCCGTTGCCGCACAACTTGCCGAGCCGCAGCGCCATCTCGGGCGTGACCGGGGCGCGTTCGGTCAAGATCGCGTGCAAGGTTTGACGCGATACGCCGAGATGGCGCGCAATCTCGGCGCGCGGGCGCATCAACGCCGGCAGAATATCCTCGCGGAGCAGTTCTCCGGGGTGCATCGGCTGAAGGCCTCGTTTGACGATCCGCTTGCGCATCAGTGATAGTCCTCCAGATCGACATCGACGGCGTCGGCGCCGTCCCATCCGAACGTGATCCGCCAATTGCCGGTAACACGAACTGACCATCGTCTTTCGCCGTGCAAGGCGTGAAACCAATAACCCGGTAAATTCATGCCCTCGGGCCTCGTCGCGGCGTCGAGCACCAGCAGTATGCGCCGCACGCGCGCCGCGTTTTGCACACTTAGGCCTCGCGGCTTGCCGGTCTCGAAATAAGCGCGAAGCGCCTTGCTGCGAAAACTGCGGATCACGGATGAAAGATGAAACAAAATAGGATGAGCGTCAAGTATTGCTTGACGCTTGTCGGAGCGACCGACCGCCCCCTACCCCCTCGGCACGGCCCCGTCATCGCCGCGTGCAACGCCCAGCGGGCGGTAGGGCACAGTGGGGAACACCGCCGCCGACGTGATCTCGCCGCGCCGCTTGGCCAGCAGTTCCAACAACACTTGGCGATAGTCGGTGCTGACGCGCAGATCGCCCTGATCCAAGTCCGCGGGCCTGAGACCAGGCCAGCGCCCGTACACGCGCCCGCCGTTGACGTTGCCGCCCAGCACCATCATCACGCTCGCCGCGCCATGATCGAGCCCGCCGTTGGCGTTTTCCTGCACGCGGCGTCCGAACTCGGTCATGGTGACGAGGGTGATGCGGTGGCGATAGTCCTTCATGTCGGTCCAGAAGGCCGCGAGCGCACGCGACAGCTCCCGGGCGTTGCCGCCGAAGAATTGATTGAGATTGGCGTGATGGTCCCAGCCGCCGAGATCCACCGTGGCCACGTCCAGGCCCACGTCGGCCTTGATCATGTTGGCGAGCGCCCTGAGCGAGGTGGAAAGTTGCCCATTGGTGTAACCCGCAGGATTGCCGGGCACCGTGGGCAGCGAGAGCAGCTTGGTTTTGATGGTGCGGATGGTGTCGATGGTGGTGCGCGCCGAGGCGATGTGAGGCTCGGAGCCTCCATTCACAGCCTCAACATTCATGGCCTCGATGATGCGCAGGTTCAACTCGCCGCCGATGACATCGAAACGCGTGATGTCGGGCACGGCGATGGCGCCGTTATAGCCCTGCAGGGCCACGTCCACTTCCGCCTGGGTCGAGATGGCGCCGAGCCCGCCCAGATTCAGCTTGCGCGCGACGATGTGCCGGCCCAGCCAGCCGCCGGTGAGTTGCTTTTCGCCCAAGCCAATGCCGCGTTCGATCAGTTCCTGGCTCACGAAATGGCTGCGGCTGTCGGTGGGCAGGCCCACGGCATGGACGATGGCCAGGTCCTTGGCGTCGAACAGCGCCTTCACCTCGGGCATTTGCGGATGGGCGAAGAACGGCACGCCGTCGAGCGCGCCCAAGGGGTGTCCCGCGCCCACGCCGGAAGACGCAATGCCGATGGTGGGGCGGTTGTCGCGATAGAGCCCATCGTCGGCGGGCGGAATGAGCGTGAGGCCGTCGGCCCCGAAGCGCAGGAACACGACGATGAAAATATCGCGGTCAGTGCCTAGACCATCAGCGGCGAAAGCCGCGCGCAAGCCCGGCGCCAGCGTTGTCAGCATCGCGCCCGAGGATCCGGTGGCCAGCAATGTGCGCCGTGTCAGGGTCATGGTTACCGGATCCCGAATTCGGCCGAGCAACCGATGAGCGCCACCAGGCGCTTCAAGGCGTTCTCGATGTTGGTGATGCCGCCCGAGGCATAGGCGCCCATGGCGCCGGTCGCGCTGGCGGCATCGACGATGAGCGCGTTCATGGCGGGCGGGCGCAAGGCATAGCCGACCATGCGGCCCACCCAGTATTCCACCAATGCCGTGGGCGAGCGGGAGACATCGGCAGGAGTTTGCTGGGCCAAGGTGGTGCGGAACTGCGGCTGCGACAGCAGTAGTAGCAATAAATTCCAGTTGTAGACGTTGGCCGAGGTCGACAGCCATTGGGCGTCGGTGTCGGGGCGGCCCTCG
Source organism: Rhodospirillaceae bacterium (assembly GCA_033763995.1). GTDB lineage: Bacteria > Pseudomonadota > Alphaproteobacteria > Rhodospirillales > Rhodospirillaceae. Next base: position 16,227 of record JANRJL010000005.1, read on the forward strand.
GGCGTGGGCCAGACGAACAAGCCGTCGCCCAAGGCCGTGGCGGCGGAACTGGCGAGATCGAAGGCGTTCACCGTGGCGTCGATCAGGCGGAAGAAGGCAATGATGCGCTCATAGGGACGGCGCAGTTTGGAGTTGGCCGTATAGGCGTTGCCGATCTCGGGGCCGTCCAGCAGGATGGCGCGCAGCACGCGGCCGATCTGGTCGGGCGCGTTGCGATGGACCATCCACGCCGTCTTGGCGCGGGCGATCACGTCGGGCGGCGGGGCGTCACCGAAGATGCGCCTCGCTAGCTTGGCGATGACGAAATCCGCCGTGAGCGGGTGATAGGCAATGATATCGAGCACCACGTTGCCCTGTTCCATGTCGCCCCTGAAGGGCGACAGGTCGATGCCCATGAACTGGCCCGCCTGGGTGTTGTGCTGCACGCGGTTGTAGGCGAAGCGACCGGTGTTGGGCATGGGGCCTATCGCGCCCATCTGGCCCTGCTCCAGCGTCCAGCCGGAGAAGGCGCGCGAGGCTTGGAGAATGTCTTGGTCGCTGAAGCCCAGCGTGACGCCGCCGTAAAGCTTCGCGACCGAGGTCGTGGGCGCCACACCCAAGTACGCACCGCGCCCCAGGGTATGCAGTTCCAGAATCTCGCGGGCGTAGTTTTCGTTGGGCAGG
>JANRJL010000006.1:0-8054 GCA_033763995.1 Rhodospirillaceae bacterium
GGGCTCGTCGAGCAGCATGCCGTCGGGCTGCATGAGCAGGATGCGGGCCAGCGCCACGCGCATCTTCCAGCCGCCCGACAGCAAGCCGACATCGGCGTCCATCCGCTCGGCGCTGAAGCCGAGGCCCGCCAGCACCTCGCGGGCGCGATCCTCGAGCGCGTAGCCGCCCAGTTCCTGAAAGCGGCCCTGCACGTCGCCGTAGCGCGCGACCAGCGCTTCCATCTCGCCGGATTGCTCCGGATCGACCATGGCCGCTTCCAGCGCGTGCATTTCGGCCGCCAGCGCGCTGAGCGGGCCCGCGCCGTCCATCACGGACGACACCGCGCTCTGGCCCGACATCTCGCCGACATCCTGGCTGAAATAGCCGATGGTCATGCCCGGCTCGACCAGCACCCGGCCGTCGTCGGGCTGCTCGGCGCCGGCGATCATGCGGAAGATGGTCGACTTGCCGGCGCCGTTGGGCCCGACCAGACCGACCTTTTCGCCCCTCTGCACGGCCATCGACGCGTCGATGAACAGAATCTGGTGGCCGTGCTGCTTGCTGACGGAATCGAGACGGAGCATGAGTCGGTACCGGGTTCAATGCTCAACAAAGGAATGGAATTGTTCCGGGTGCTGAGAAGAGCACGCACTCGCACGACGCGCGTCCAGTCGAAAGATTTTGGCCGAGAGCGTACTCACTATGGAAAGCTTACGATGAAATTTCGTCTGCGGGCCTATAGCTGGACAAACGGAAAGTCGGGTAGCTCTTTATATATGATCCGCTGAATTTCCTTCTTCTTTGCAGCTTTTTCCGGTTCTGAACCCTCCAGTAGGACGTAAAGGCGAATCCCGTAGTACGCCTTTTCAGAGAGAGAGTTAATCAGAGTATTTTGGCATTCGATTAGCGGCGTGCTGGTTACACCGCCGTTTTGTGTATCGTGCCCCAAAATATGCACCAGCTGACTGCGCTCTTCATCACCCAGGTCTTTCGCGTCCGAGAAAGGTACTTTTGCGCCAATCTTCGTCAATTGAAGACTGCGCTGCCATACATACCAAAAGGTCCGATCGATCCCTGTCTCTTTAGCCCAGCTATCGAGCTTGTCATTAAGTTGCTGAACTGATCCCTTATGATCCTTCTTGCGGATTGTATCGTCTATGCGCTCGCTTGCTACGATAAGCTTTGGCGGCGTTCGCAGAAGGATTGACTGTATTTTTTTCTGCAAGCCATTGACTTGCTGCACCTTTGGGTCGGTGACCGCTTGGCGAAACAAAGAAATGACGTGCTGATCGTCAAAGTCTTTCCATTGCGATTCTTTGATCCTCTTCAGAATCGCATCTGACGAACAGTCTATGTAGCCGAGCTTCAGAAGTTCTCGGAAGACTTCCTTCAGTGCGATCTCAAGGGCGACGACTGTTTTATGAAAGGGTAGCTGCAAATAATCGTAGTAGCGCGAGACCAGGAGATGGTCGGCAGCCTTTAGGGCCTTATTTTTGAAGCAAACCCGCCTATCCTTATCGAGAGTTGTTTGTGACACAATATAGCCAATATCTACATCTCCATATGGAGTGCCAGCGTGATAAGCTGTCCTGCGCAAGTAATCCAACCTATCGCAGTCTAGGTCAGAACTAATTAGAGCAGTCATTGATAAAGGATCTTGTTTAGAAAATACTGCCTTCAAGTCTTCCAGATTAACATTGTGGGCCTTGAGTACCGTCGCAATTTCAGAATCGTTTTCTATAATCCTTTTTCCGAGCAACTCGTGATTATACGAGGGCGGCTCGCCATCTATCGCTGTATCTTCTTTATTTCTTATCGCCCCTCCTGCGAGGAATGAAGTCCCCTTGTAATGGTTGTCGATTTCTTCTTCTAGTGCGTGAGAAAATGGATAATGCCCGACGTCATGTAATAACGCTGCTAACCTGTAAAGTTGAATCTGCTCATCCTGAATCGGCTCTTTAGTGTTTCTACGAAGTGCTTCGATCATCATCCCGACGACGTGACAAGCGCCAACTGAGTGGGCAAATCGCGAATAACCCGCGCCAGGGAATACTAAGTGTGCCAGTCCAAGCTGGCGCACGTTGTGGAGCCTTTGAAAAACCGTCGTTGAAATTATCCCAGTCTCGACCCCGCTTAATCCAATGCTGCCATGTACGGGGTCGTGAATGGACTTGAATCGGAAAGTCATCGTTTTAGATCAGTTTGAACTTCCTTAGCGCCTGAACTCCAGCGTCGTAATACTGATCTAACTGCGGTTTAGACTGTTTGAAACGCGCCCGAGCATCCGCTTCGCTTAGACGACTAACCTTTTGGAGATAATGTACCGACGCGACAGTTTCGAGCCAATCAACACCGTCCACCCCTCTGGGCGGGGTAAGCAACGGCTTTATTTGCGCGAGCTTCGCCTTAACGTTATCATTTAACGATTTGTCAATTTTATCGGTTTCAAGGGCTTCGGATAGATCGTAGTAGTCGCGCGTCAAGTTGGTCGAATATGGACCCATAAGATACCAGGAGTATCGGTAGCCCAAATCGACCGCTAAATTGCCAAAATACATGGCTTTCTGAATGCGCTTTCTGTCCTTCATAGACGCGATGCTAGAGTCCTGACCGAGTTCATCAAGAAACAGCTTTAGCACGATTAGCCTCGTTTCCACCGACCGCCCCTCATGTTCTCGCTCTGGTTACTACTAGGCATAGAATCATCCGAAGCTCTAAACATCAAGTAAATTGTCTAACACATTGATATTACATACAATTATTGCGGTTTTCGTTCAAGCGCATAGGTTGTCCTTACTCCCACTCAATCGTCCCCGGCGGCTTGCTGGTCACGTCGTAGGTCACGCGGTTGACGCCCTTGACCTCATTCACGATCCGGTTGGCGACGCGGCCCAGGAACGCCATGTCGAACGGGAAGAAGTCGGCCGTCATGCCGTCGGTCGAGGTGACGGCGCGCAGGGCCAGCGCGTAGTCGTAGCTGCGCGCGTCGCCCATCACGCCCACGGTGCGCACCGGCAGCAGCACGGCGAACGCCTGCCAGATGGCGTCGTACAGGCCGGCGGCGCGGATTTCCTCCAGATAGATCGTGTCGGCCTTGCGCAGGATGTCGAGGCGTTCGCGCGTGATCTCCTGGCCCGGAATGCGGATGGCGAGCCCCGGCCCCGGGAACGGGTGGCGGCCGACCATCTCCTCGGGCAGGCCCAGCTCGCGGCCCAGGGCGCGCACCTCGTCCTTGAACAGCTCGCGCAGCGGCTCCACCAGCTTCATGTTCATGCGCTCTGGTAATCCACCGACGTTGTGGTGGCTTTTGATGGTGACGCTGGGCCCGCCATGGAACGACACGCTTTCGATCACGTCCGGGTACAGCGTGCCCTGGGCGAGAAAATCCGCGCCGCCGATCTTCCTGGCTTCGTCCTCGAACACGTCGATGAAGGTGGCGCCGATGATCTTGCGCTTTCGCTCCGGGTCGGTCTGGCCGGCCAGCTTGCCGAGGAACAGATCGCTCGCGTCGCGCGCCACCAGCTTGATGTTGAAGCGGTCGCGGAACACGCGGACAACCTGATCGGTCTCGCCGGCGCGCATCAGGCCGTGGTCGACCAGCACACACGTCAACTGATCGCCGATCGCCTCGTGAATCAGCGCGGCCACCACCGAGGAATCCACGCCGCCCGACAGGCCGCAGATGACGCGGCCCCCTTTTTTCCCGACCCCGACCTGCTTCTGCACACTTTCGATTGCCTGGCTGCGGAAGGCGGCCATGGTCCAGTCGCCGGCGCAGCCGCAGATGTCGCGCGCGAACTTTCTCAGCAGCGCCGCGCCGTGCGGGGTGTGGACCACTTCGGGGTGGAACTGCACGGCGTAGAAGCGCCGCGCGTCGTCGGCGATGGCGGCGAACGGCGCGCCGTCGGTCACCGCGCACACCTTGAAGCCGGGCGGCAGGGCGACGACGCGGTCGCCGTGGCTCATCCACACCTGTTCGCGCGCGCCCTTGGGCCACAACCCGTCGAACAGCGCGCAAGCGCTGGTGACCTCGACGAATGCGCGGCCGAACTCGCGGTGGTCGGAGCTTTCCACCCGCCCGCCCAGCTGCGCCACCATGGTCTGCTGGCCGTAACAGATGCCGAGCACCGGCAGGCCGCGGGTGAAGACCGCCATGGGCGCGGTGGGCGTGCCGATATCGGTCACCGAGGCCGGCCCGCCCGACAGGATGATGCCCTTGGGCGCGAACGCGGCAATCGACGCGTCGGTCACCTTGTTGAAGGGGTGGATCTCGCAATAGACGCCCGCCTCGCGAACCCGCCGTGCAATGAGCTGCGTGACCTGCGAGCCGAAGTCGATGATGAGGATGCGGTCCATTTGAATGAGCTTCCGATTACTTCGCCTCCCCCTGCAAGGGGGAGGTCGGGTGGGGGTCGCTTGCGGTGTCGGCCGTGGCGGGAACGACCCCTCCTCGATCCTCCCCTTTCAGGGGAGGACGAAGAATTCGGCTTGGAGTCATTCCATCCGCTCCAGGATCGCCACGAAAAATCCGTCGGTGCCGTGGCGCGCGGGGGTGAGCGTCAGGTGCGGCGACCCGTCGTCGGGCGGCGGCGGTGTGCCGAGCGCGGCCGGCCATACCGTCGTCCACGGCAGCGGCTTGAACTGCGGGGCGCGTGCAAGAAAAGCCGCGACGCGGTCCTGGTTCTCTTCCGGCAGCAGGGAACACGTGGCGTAGATCAGCCGCCCGCCCGGCTTGACCAGCGGCGCGGCCTGGTCGAGCACCTTGTCCTGCGTGGCGGCCAGGTTGGCGAGGTCGGATTCCGCCAGCCGCCAGCGCGCATCCGGATTGCGCCGCCAGGCGCCGACGCCCGAGCACGGCGCGTCCACCAGCACGCGATCGAACACGGCCTTCTGGCGCTTGAGCCACTTGTCGTGTTCGCCTTCCAGGATGCGCAGGGTGGCGTTGTGCGCGCCGGCGCGGCGCAGGCGTTGCTTGGAGCGGATCAGCCGCCCGGTGGCGACGTCGCAGGCGACGATGCGGCCCTTGTTGGCCATGGTCGCGGCCATGGCCAGCGTCTTGCCGCCGGCCCCGGCGCACAGGTCGAGCACGGCCTGGCCGGGGCGCGCGTCCACCAGTCCCGCGCACACCTGCGAGGCCTGGTCCTGCACCTCGAACAGCCCGGCGCGGAAGCCCTTGTGCGAGGCGAGGTTGAGGCGCGCGGCCACGCGCAGGCCCCACGGCGACCAGGCGGTCAGCTGCGGCGCGTGGCCTTCCTCGCGCAACAGCTTCAGCACCTCGTCGCGCGTGGCTTTCAGGGTGTTGACGCGCAGGTCGAGCGCGGCTTCGGCGTTGAGCGCGGCGATCTCGGCGTCGGCCTTATCGCCGAACGCTGCGTCCAGGCGCGGCAGCAGCCAGGCCGGGCATTCCAGCCGCGCATGACGGGGCATGGTGTTGCGGCCGGCGTAGTCGGCCACGCGCGCGGCCATGCGGCGCTCGTTGATCGACAGCGGCGGCGGGCCGTACTTGGCGCCCGAGAACAGCCCGGCGGCGGCGTCGACGTTCTTGCGTTCGTTGGCGATCAGGTCGGCCAGCGCGAGCAGCCGCGCGTCGGGCGCGTCGGCGCCCAACAGCCACGTCAGCCGGGCGCGGGTGCGCTGGATGCGCCAGGCCTGGTCGGACACCGCGCGCCGGTCGCCGCCGCCGACGAAGCGCCGGCCGCGGAAGAACGCGAGCACGGTGCCGTCGGCCGGACGGTCGTTGCCGATGATCCGGTCGACCAGTTCGATGGCGGTCTGCAGGCGCGCGGCGGGGTTCATGAGAACATCAAGGCAATCACTTCACCTCCCCCGTGCAGGGGGAGGAACAGGACTTGGTAATGACGCCTTCAGGCGTTATTGACCCGGTAATTGGGCGGCTCGCGCGTCACCATCACGTCATGCACATGGCTTTCGCGCATGCCCGCGCCGGTGATGCGGCGGAATTTCGCGTTGGCCTGCAGGTCGGCGATGGTGGCGTTGCCGGTGTAGCCCATGGCCGCCTTCAGCCCGCCGATCAGCTGGTGCACCACGCCCGCCACCGGGCCCTTGTAGGGCACGCGGCCTTCGACGCCTTCGGGCACCAGCTTCATGTTGTCGCGCACTTCCTTCTGGAAGTAGCGGTCGGCCGAACCGCGCGCCATGGCGCCGAGCGAGCCCATGCCGCGGTAGTCTTTATATGTGCGGCCCTGGTAGAGCACGACTTCGCCCGGGCTTTCGTCGGTGCCGGCAAGCAGCGAGCCGACCATGCAGGTGTCGGCGCCGGCGGCGATGGCCTTGGCGATGTCGCCCGACGCCTTGATGCCGCCGTCGGCGATGACCGGCACGCCGGCCTTGCGCGCCAGCGCGGCCACTTCCATCACCGCCGACAGCTGCGGCACGCCGACGCCGGCGACGATGCGGGTGGTGCAGATCGAACCCGGGCCGATGCCGACCTTGACCGCGTCGGCGCCGACATCGATCAGCGCCCGCGCCGCGTCGGGCGTGGCGATGTTGCCGGCGATCACCTGGGTGTAGTTCGACAGACGCTTGACCCGGCTCACGGCGTCGATGACACCCTGGGAATGGCCGTGGGCGGTGTCGACCACCACCACGTCCACGCCGGCGTCCAGCAGCGCCTCGGCGCGCTTGAGCCCGTCGGCGCCGACGCCGGTGGCCGCGGCCACGCGCAGGCGGCCCTGCTCGTCCTTCGCCGCCAGCGGGTGCGCGCGGGCCTTGTCGATGTCCTTCACGGTGACCAGGCCGACGCAACGGTAATCCTGGTCGACCACCAGCAGCTTCTCGATGCGGTGCTTGTGCAGGAGTTCGATGGCCGCCGCGCGCTCGATGTTCTCGGGCGCCGTCACCAGCTTGTCGCGGGTCATCAGGTCGCTGACCTTGCGCGTCAGGTCGGTCTCGAAGCGCACGTCGCGGTTGGTCAGGATGCCGACAAGCTTCTTGGAGCCGCGCTCGACCACGGGGATGCCGCTGATCTTGTACTGCTCGCGGATGCGCAGCGCGTCGGCCAGCGTCTGATCGGGGTGGATGGTAATCGGGTTCACCACCATGCCCGACTCGAACTTCTTCACCCGGCGCACTTCCTGGGCTTGCAGGTCGATCGACATGTTGTAGTGCAACACGCCGATGCCGCCCAACTGGGCCATGGCGATGGCCAGGCCCGATTCGGTGACGGTGTCCATCGCCGCGGAAATCAGCGGGATGTTGAGAGAGATGGATTTGGTCAGCCGGGTGGCGGTACTGGCGGTGGCCGGAAGAACGCTGGAGGCCGCAGGCACAAGCAGGACGTCGTCGAACGTCAGGGCTTCGGCAATCTCCATGGCACCTCGCGCCGCTGTTCGGCGTTACCGCCGGAATTCAAGGTGCGCGGGCTTATGACACGGAACCGGCCCCCCCGGCAAGGGCGCGTTTTCGCGGCGTCACGCGGGGTTTTCGCCGCCCCTGAACCGGACGCGGCCACGCCGGTTGCGCCTGGACCAACGGTTTTCGCCTGGCCTGTCGCCCAACGGTCCACACGCGTCGAAATATCGTCTTTAGCGATACACACGTCGACTCTCGAGATCGGATTATGCGATAATCCGCCGATGTCCGCTGTCGGTCGCGCGCTGGTCTACAAGCCGAGGGCCCGCAAGCCGCTGCTGCGCATGCCGCGGCCCCAGGCCCTGGCTCTGCGGCAAGCACTGGAGTCCGTCGCGACCGGCGAGATGGGTTCAACCGACATCAAGCCGTTGCGCGGGCATCGCGGGTTTTTCCGGGTTCGCCTGGGATCGGTCCGGGCGGTGGTGGAAATCGCCAACGAGGTCGTGACGGTCTGGCTGATCGGGGAACGCGGCCAAGTGTACAAAGATCTGGCCGCGATGCGCTTGGATTGAATGACCGCTTCGGAGCGACCTGCCATGACGAAACTAGCCCGAACGACCAAATCGATGCCGACGGCGACGGTCCGCTCGCTGCGCGATGCCGCCGACCTGAAACCGGATACGCCCGTTCAGATCAGCGCCGGCGTCCTGGCCGATATCGCGCGGCGCCTGGCCATCATCGAGGACATCGAGGATGCCGCCGA
>JANRJL010000019.1:0-3185 GCA_033763995.1 Rhodospirillaceae bacterium
GAGGGCGACTGGAAGTTCAATCTTTGTAACAAGACACGGATGAGGTGGTCGTCATGTATTTGCTCTCCCCTAGAGATTGTGTCTCCGCAATTCTTTCAAAATCTGGGTACGATTTAGTACGGAATAGTTCTCATCCAAGGCATAGACTGACGAAATTTCTTAGAGATTACATGATAACAACCGTCATCGACGTCGGAGCAAACGAAGGACAGTTTGGCTTGTTCTTACGCCGCAGGCTACACTACAGAGGAAAAATCATATCTATCGAGCCACTACCGGACGCATTTGCTAAGCTAGAAAGCCAGATTCGAGATGATCCCAGTTGGAGCGCCATGAACCTGGCCTTAGGTGCTGCGGAAGCGACACTTTCGTTCAACGTAGCTGCGAATTCACAGAGCTCGTCGTTCTTGCCTATGACCCATCAACTTTTAGAATCTGCGCCAGAAATTAGGTATAACTCGAGTATTGACGTGCGCGTGAGGCGGCTTGATTCTGTTGAAGATATACGCAATGCCGCGAATGACCGGAGTCTACTTAAGATAGATTCTCAGGGATTTGAGCACGAGATTCTCGTCGGCGCTGGGGATGCGCTCAATAGAATTTCTCTGCTCTATCTTGAACTCTCGTTGGTCCCGCTGTACGAGGGTGAGTGGCTGATAGAAGAGATGATTAGCTTTCTTCGAGGCAAGAATTTCGTGCCAATTTCAATACATCAAGGCTACTGCAATCCCCAGAGCGGGGAACAACTGCAGGCTGACGTTCTTTTTTGTAAGAATGTGATTTGATGGGATGGCCGACCGTGCCTACGCGCCAAGCAATCGTGCGCTACCTTTGATCGTCTATGCGGACCATCAGTTCCACGCGACCGGGTCGCCAAAGTCTGCAGACAGCCGGCAACGGTGGCGTAGTCGAGGCCAGCCGAGTCGGCATAAGGCCAGATGGTCACGTTCCGGCGCGGATGGTGTGCACATACTCGTCGGCCTCGCCCAGGCAAGCGCGCTTTTCGTAAACGGTGTCGATGTAGGCGATCGTGGTGGTTAGGCCGCCGCGCGAGATGCGCTGGGCTGCATCAAATGTAATCGGATTGAACATCTCGATGAACGAACCAAGCGTCGAAGGTTGAAATCTCGGGGAGAATTTCGCGGTAGCCGGCTGGTTGGAGAATTGAATGATACGCCTTAAGCCGCTTCCGATCAAAATTGTGTTCAATGGTAAAAAAGGCCACTTGGCGATTCTTAAGAGAAAGGCCCTTGAGTATATCGACTTCCGATCCCTCTGTATCGATCGACATGTAATCTATCTGCGACGGAGCGCCATGCGCCGCCAACAAATCATCGAGTGCAACCGTTTCGACGTCGTAGGCGGACAAGATCGGACTGCCGCGCTCGGTACGATGCCTGCCCAGACCGGATAGTTCGCCGACCCCTGCGACTTCCTCAAATCGCATCTTTTTTCCAGAGATGTCGTACACGGCCCTCTTGTCAAGCACCGCTCGCCTTGTCTTGGCGATCTTGTCATGGAATGCCCGATTGGGTTCGGCGAGAACGCCTGTCCAACCGAAATCACGTTCCAGAATCAACGTGTTCGAAAGTGCCGTCCCATCACCGACACCGACCTCGACGAAGTAGCCGTTTCTTTTCTTGTTATGAACCAACAGGCAGACGAGGTCCTGCAGCAGCTGCGCGTGAGTGCTAGAGCATTTTCCAATCAATCTGGTTCGTAGCCTGAGTTTGTGAAGTAGTTTGCGCATTCTTCGGGCGTGAAGACGCTGATGAAGATGGCGATGGCGGCCCATAGGTCGTCGCTTGTGCGGGCGGCGGCCTTGCGCAGCAGGGCCTTGAGCTTGGCAAATGCCTGCTCGATGGGATTGAAGTCGGGGGAGTACGGTGGCAGGAAGAGACGCCGCGCGCCGGCGCGTTCGATGGCCTGACGGACGCCGCCGGCTCTGTGGGCTGGCAGATTGTCCATGACGACGATATCGCCTGGCGCCAGGGTTGGGACGAGAACCTGCTCGACGTAAGCGAGGAAGGCCGCGCCGTTCATCGGGCCATCGAGCAGCATGGGCGCGGTGAGACCGCGCAGCCGGAGGCCGGCGGTGAAGGTCGTGGTTTTCCAATGCCCGTGTGGGACAGCCGACCGGCAGCGCGCGCCGCGCTTGGAGCGCCCGCGCAGGCGCGCCATCTTTGTGGAGGCACCGGTCTCGTCGATGAAGACCAACTTATCCGGAACAAGGGCGGGTTGGCGTGCGCACCAGGCGAGGCGGCGCGCGGCGACGTCAGGACGCTCCTGCTCGGCGGCGTGCGCGGTTTTTTTTGAAGCTGATCCCACGGCGGTCGAAGAACCGCCACAGCGTGCCGATTCCGACTGACACGCCTTGCTCCCGCAGAAGCGCCTGGAGCTCGGCCAGCGTGATGTCCACCGTGCGCTCCACTGCCGCCAGGAGAAAAGCTCCATGGACCTCAATCCGCGCGGATCGCCGGTCCCCGCCCTGCGGCTTGGCGCTCACGCTGCCCGTGTTGCGCCAGGCGCGCACCCAGCGGATTGCGCTCGACACACCGACCCCGAACCGGGCCGCCGCCTCGTGGCACGACGCCCCTGCCTCAACCGTCCCAACAACGCGCCTGCGAAGGTCGTCAGAGAGACATGTACCCATGCATGCCGGCCTCCTCCTCCAGCAAACAGGGTGAATCACATTCCCGAGCGCTTGGGAATCCCCTTCGATTCTTTCAGATCGGAAAATGCTCTAGCCTGGGAGTCGCGCTCGGCGAGATCGGTGGCGACCAGGATCAGATATGCCGGGGCGACGATGGCGGCGGCAAAGAAGGACTTCCAGAATCCCTCGACGGTACGGTCGAAATGGACCATCGCCGAGCGGTCCAGCCGGGCCAGCCGCCAGGCTCCGAAGACGCCGTAGACGATCTCGCGCAGGCTCGGGATCAAGTCGGGAAATAGCCCTCCAGAACGGCCCGGTAAATGGCGCTCAGGTCGCGCAGGTCGGCCACCGCCACCGCCTCGTCCACCTTGTGCGCGGTGGCGTTCAGAAGGCCGAGCTCCACGACCGGGCAAAAGTCCTTGATGAAGCGCGCATCCGAAGTGCCGCCGGTGGTGCTCAGCCCGGGTCGCCGGCCAACCACCGTCCGCGCCGCCGTACAGACCAACTCGCTCAGCGGCCCCGGCGGGCACAG
>JANRJL010000029.1:0-15779 GCA_033763995.1 Rhodospirillaceae bacterium
CTCCCCAACCCTCCCCTTATAGGGGAGGGAGTATGATTGCTGACGACTCATGTGCGCCTGTACCCGTCTTCAAGCCAGCTTTCGCAGCAGGCCTTGGCCAGCGCGCGCACGCGGCCGATGTAGGCCGCGCGCTCCGTGACACTGATCACGCCGCGCGCATCCAGCAGGTTGAACGTGTGCGAGGCCTTGATGCACTGGTCGTAGGCGGGCAGCGCCAGCTTCTTGTCCAGCAACGCTTGGCACTCGTCCTCACAGTCCTTGAACCGGCGGAACAGAATATCGGTATTGGCGTATTCGAAATTGTGGGCGCTGTATTCGATCTCGGCGCGCTTGAAGACGTCGCCGTAGGTGACGCCACGTCCGTTGAAGTCGAGGTTGTAGACGTTCTCCACGCCCTGCACGTACATGGCTAGGCGTTCGAGGCCGTAGGTGAGTTCCACCGCCACCGGATCGCACTCAATGCCGCCGACCTGTTGGAAATAGGTGAACTGCGTCACCTCCATGCCGTCGCACCACACTTCCCAGCCCAGACCCCAGGCGCCGAGCGTGGGGCTTTCCCAGTCGTCTTCGACGAAGCGGATATCATGCGCCATGGGGTCGAGGCCGATGGCCTTGAGGCTTTCGAGGTACACCGCCTGCGGATCCGGCGGCGAGGGCTTCATGATGACTTGGAACTGATAGTAGTGTTGCAGCCGGTTGGGGTTCTCGCCGTAGCGCCCATCGGTGGGCCGGCGCGAGGGCTGCACGTAGGCCGCGTTCCAGGGCTTAGGCCCCAGCGCGCGCAATGTGGTGGCGGGATGAAAGGTGCCTGCCCCCATTTCCATGTCGTAAGGCTGCACGATGACGCAGCCCTGCTCCGCCCAGAAGTTCTGCAGCGTCAGAATCAACTTTTGGAAGCTGGGAGCGGCGGCGACCATGGCGACACGTAAACCTTTGAAAGGCCGCGCAAACTACCGGCCAGCCCCCGGGGAATCAAGGGCCGCGCGGGGCCGAATCCCTAGGATTTACCGCAGGTACAGGTCGCGCCCTCGGCGAGAAACGTGCCGCACTTGGGGCAGGCCACCAGTTTGGTAGGTACCGTCGAGGTCGGTGTCGAGGTCGACGCCGGATCCTTGATGGCGGCCTTGATGTCCTGTGCGCTTTTCTTCGCCGCCGCCATGGTGTTTTTCACCGTCTGGGCGAAGGACACGCGGCCGCGAAACTTCACCACCCAGAAGGCGACGAAAATCACGGCGGCGATCAGCAGGAATTTCAGGACTGCGGACATGCGTGTGGGCCAGGGTTCGCGCTACAAACCGAAGCGTGACCACCAGGCGCGTTCCTCCACGGCGGCGAGCAGGTCGCCCGCCCAGCCGCCCGTGGACGCCTCGTCCACGTCGGGGGGCACGAAACGGCCAAATCTTCTTTGGAGCCAACTCAGGGGCCGGTCGATGTTCATGAACCGCACGTTGTCGCCGAATTTGCGCCGGCAGACGGTGCGCAGATCGCCCAAGCCGTCGACCAAGCCCAACTCTTTCGCCTTCTCACCAGTCCAGATGTCGCCATTGAACAGGGCCGCATCCGCGCCGTTGAGCTTCAAGCCCCGGCGCGCCTTCACATAGGCGATGAACTGCTTGTGAATGTCGGACTGAATTTCCTTGAGACGCTCGACGTCCCTGGGGTTCTCGGGCTTGAAGGGGTCGAGCATGCCTTTGTTCTCGCCCGCCGTGTAAACCCGCCGCTCCACGCCGATCTTGGCCAGCAGCTCGTGAGCGCCGAAGGTGGCCGCGATCACCCCCACGGAGCCGACGATGGACATGGCATCGGCGTAAATCTCGTCGGCGGCCAGCGCCAGCCAGTAACCGCCCGAGGCCGCGACGTCCTCGGTGAAGGCCAGCACTGGAACCTTTTTATCCTCGGCGTGAAAGCGCACCAGGCTCGCGATCTGCGCCGATTGCACCGCCGAGCCGCCGGGCGAATTGATCACCAGCGCCACCGCCCGCACCCGGCGCGAGAAGGCCTTGCGGAACAGGCCTTCGAGGGCACTCACGTTGAGGCCGCGCCCGCCCAGCCCGGCCGCCCCGATCACGCCCTTGAGGCGCACCACCGCGACGATGGGCGGCGGCTCGCCGCGCGTGATCGGCAGGTCCAGTTGGGCGATGAAATCGTTGAAACGGTCGATGATGGCCATGAGCGAAGATATAGAGCATTTTCCCGAGAAGTGGGAACCACTTGGCGTGGAAAATGCGACCAAAAATGGATTCCGGGCCAAAATGCAAACGGCGGGGACCCCAGGGCCCCCGCCGTTTTCGTGATGGCGTTGTCTTAAGCCTAGAAATTGACGCTGGCGCGCACGCCGACCTGGCGCTTGTCGGGCAGCACGGCGCGCGCACCCGAGGGCGCTTGGGTGGCGATCGGCGTGCGTCCGGTCGCGGTCAGGTAGGCGATATTCCAGTTCTGGATGTACACCGCGCTCGCGCGCATCGTGTCGTCGTTGAAGGCGTTGTTGAGGTAGGCGGTGACGCTCCACGTCTCGGACTTCACGCCGGCCCGGAAGTCGGCGAGGAAGTACGAGTCCATCACCAGGCTGTTCTCGAAACTGGTGAAGCGCGAGGTCTGGTAGCGCATGTCGGCGTCGACGAACCAGCCAAGATCGCCCGACAGATCGCCGCGCACCTCGCCGCCGACGATGAGGCTGTGCTTGGGCGCGCCCTCGAGACGATTGCCCGAGTAGTCAAGCACGCAGCGGTTGGCGCCGTTGACCACGGTGACCACGCAGGCGTTCGGATTGTTGAACACCGCGCGCGAGATCGCCGCGACGCCGCTGTTGATGTCGGTGAAGTCCTTGTACTTACCGTCATTGTACGTGTAGCTGGCGGTGAGCGAGACTTGGTCCGACACGGCCGCGTTGGCCTCGAGTTCGAAGCCCTTCACCTCGGCCTTGGCGGCGTTGACCACGCGGGTGGCCAATTGGTTCGGCGTGGGAATGCTGTTGGGATCGACGAAGGTGATCGAGACCTGCTTCTTGCCGAAGTCCTGGTAATAGACAGCGCCATTGAGCAGCAGCTTGCCGTCGAGCAGCGTCGTCTTGGCGCCGACCTCATAGACCCACATCTCCTCTGGCTCGTAGATGTTGTTGAGGATATTGGCCAAGCCGAACAGGCCGAGGCCGCCGGGCTTCTTGCCGAGCGCAACCGAGGCGAACACGAGCGCGTCGTCGTTGAGCTTGTAATCGAGGGTGAAACGCGGCGTCCAGAAGTAGGTATCGACGCTGATGTTCGGATCGCCCGGATCGGGCCCGCCCAGACGCAGCGCCGGCAGCGTGGTCAACGGGCCGCTCACCTGCGGGCCGGGCGTGACGCACGAGATCACGCCGGTCGGGCTGGTGGCGCGCCCGGTGGCGGTGACCGCCGGGCAGCCGAGCACCGTCGGCGAGGTCGCCGCGACGCCCGAGGTATCCTCCTTCTCCGCCGTGTAGCGCAGCTCGACGGACGCCTTAAGCGCGTCGGTAATGCTGTACTCGGCCAGGCCATAACCGGAGTAATGGGTGGTGTCGCGCTCGGTGAAGTCGAGCGGATTGAACAGCGTGTTGCCGACCGCGGCGAACACGCCGAAGCAGCCGCCGCTGAACGACGCGCAGCGCAGGCCGCGGTTGATTTGATCGAGCTGCTCTTTCCAGTACAGCCCGCCGAACGTCCACGTGAGCGGGCCCTCGCCGGTGGATTGAACGCGCAGTTCCTCGCTGAACAGCTTGATATCGGTGTCGAAGTAGGTCTCCTGCCCGCCGCTGACGGCGGGATTGGCGAAATCGCCGACCGCCAAAGCGTCGTTGAATTGGAACGTCTCGTTGTCGCCATAGTGCGTGATGGAGGTTAGCGTCACCGCGTCAAAGTCGGCCTCCATCCTCAGCGTGTTGCGGAAGATGTCGCGGCTCGAGCCGGGATAGTCTTCGCCCGTGCGCGGATTGCGGCTGGGAGCCGGGCGCGGGAAATTCTTGGCGTTGCCGAGACTGCCCAGCGTCTGCGGGAACGTCGCGTTGCGCGGATTGGCCGCCACCGCCGCGCCCACCACCGGCGGCAGGCCGTTCTGCACGGTCAAGACCGAGGCCGGCAGCGGCGCGTCGGTCGGATTGAGCATCGAGCCAGCCTCGGGTCCGAAATCGTCGCTGGCATATTCGGCGCGGAAGTTGAGACGGAAGCTGTCGTTGGGCGTCACCACGATGGTGCTGGCGATGCCGTACCCTTCGCCGCCGCCAAGTCCCTTGCCGGTGACCGGGCTTTCGTAGAAGCCCTTGAAATGCCAGCCGGCGGCGTTCAGGCCGATCGCGACCCGGTCGTCGGCGAGGGGCCCGCTGGCACTGATGCGGCCTTCCTGCTTGCCGTGGCTGCCGATGTCGACCTGCGCGTTGGCGGTGAATTCATCGCCCGGCTTCTTCGTGATGTAGTTGATGGCGCCGTTGAAGGCCGAGCGCCCATAGAGCGCCGAGTGCGGCCCCTTGATCACTTCGATGCGCTCGATATCGAGCAGACGCGGATTGATGACGAACGAACCGCCGGCCGTGCCGAACGCGAGCGACGAAATGTCGACATCGTCCTGCAGGATGGCGACGTTCTGGCGGCCGCGCGTCGGCGACAGGCCGCGGATGACGACGCGCGTGTCCTGCTTGTTGAAGCCCTCGTCCAGCATCAGGCCCGAGGTGTACTTCGCGACGTCCTCGAGGCCGGCGATGCCCTTGCGCTCGATATTGGCCGCCGTGAAGGCCGTGACCACGATCGGCACGTCCTGCAGGTTCTCGGCACGCTTGCGGGTCGTGACGACGATTTCCTCGATTTGAGCGAACGCTTCGGTCGCCAGAACCGACAAACCGGTCGTCGCGAGCAGCGCGGCCGAGAGCACCCGGCCGAAACGAACACGAGTCATTTGATATCCCCCAATAAAGGCAACCGTTAACCCTGCGGGCCAAACCACAGTTGGTCAACGGATTATAAACCCGGTTTGCGCGGCCGTGGGAACCCCGGCGCGCCATCCGGACTCAAAACATGACAAGTGATGCCGGAATGCCACACTTTCCGATGATCGGCGGTTTCAAGGTGGCCGTGGTCTCAATCGCGGATTTCAAAACGCGGCGGCCAACATGCCCCAAAAAGCCAACGGCGGAGGCCTTGCGGCCCCCGCGGTCATAAAGGGAATGGGTTCGCCCCGCCTAGAAGTTCATGGTGCCGCGCACGCCGAACTGACGCTTGTCGGGCAGCAGGGCCGAGGCGCCGCTGACCACGCCGAAGGTGCGCGGCGTGATGAAGCTGATGTTCCAATCCGGAACATACACGGCCGAGGCCTTCAGATGATCGTCGTCGAACACATTGTTGACGTAGGCCGTCACGCTCCAGGCATCGGTCCGCACGCCCGCGCGCAGATCCGCCAGCCAGTAAACGCCCATCTTCAAGCTGTTTTCGAAGCTGGTGAAGCGGGTGGTTTGGTAGCGGGCATCGGCGCCGAGGAACCAGCTCAGCTCGGCCGACACGTCGCCGCGCACTTCGCTGCTCAAGGTCAGGCTATGTTTCGGCGCGCCTTCCAATGTGTTGCCGGAGTAATCGATCAAGCACCGAATCGCCGTGGCTGTCGGAGAGATTTGCACGGTGATCGGGGTGCAGGCCTTGGCCCCACCGCGCACCGCGGCGCGGGAAATGGTCGACACGGTCGAGCTGATGTCCGTGAACGAATCGTACTCGCCGTCGTTGTACGTGTAGCTGGCGTTGAGACTCAGGTGATCCGTGGGGGCCGCGTTCACTTCCAATTCCAAGCCCTTCACGCTGGCCGAACTGGCGTTGACCACGCGGGTGTTCAACAGGCCCGGCGGGTTGCTGTTCGGATTGATGAAGGAGATCGAGACCTGCTTCTTGGAGTAGTCTTGGTAGTAAATCGCGCCGTTCACCTGCAGCTTGCCGTCCAGCCACGTGGTCTTGGCGCCGATTTCATAGACCCACATTTCTTCCGGTTCGTAGGTGTTGTTGATGTTGCTGGCGGTGCTGCCGACGCCGCCCAGGGGGCTGAGGCCGCCCGGCTTCTTGCCCATGGCGGCCGAGGCGTAAATCAACGCATCATCCGTGGCCTTGTAGTCGACCGTGAAGCGCGGCGTCCAGAACACCGAGCCGACGTTGGCGGTGACGAAGCTGTTTCGGTCCGTCGTGAGGGGACCGCTCACCAAAGGCGCGACGGGCCCGAAGATCGGATTGCAGACCGCCAAACCGTTGACGATGTTGCGCTGCAAACCCGGGCAACCGAGAATTCCGTTGGGGCCCGCGTTCTGCACGGCGAACCCGGAAGTATCTTCGCTTTCGGCGGTATAGCGCAGTTCGATGGAGCCGGTCAGCGTTTCAGTGACGGCATATTCCACCAAGCCGTAACCCGACCAGTGCTTGGTATTGCGGTTCGTCGGGGCGGGGGGCGTAAAGAAGTTGTCGCCGACCGCCCTCAGCACGGTGGCGCAGCCGCCGCCGGGCGCGACGCAAACCAGCGACCGGCCGTTTTGCTCGAGTTTTTCGTGCCAGTACAAACCGCCCAAGGTCCATTGCAACGGCCCATCGTTCGTGGACTGCACGCGCAGTTCCTGGGTGAACAGCTTGACGCTGGTGTCGAAATAGGTTTCCTGCGCGCCGTTGACCTGCGGGTTGGTGAAATCGCCCACGTTCAAGAAATCATTGTACAAGAAGCTCTTGTTGTCGCCGTAGTGCGTGATGGACGTGAACTTGACGGGGTCAAGGTCGGCTTCCATGCGCAGGATGTTGCGGAAAATCTCGCGGTTCGACCCGGGATACGGCTGCCCCGTGCGCGGATTGAGCGACGGCCGCGCCGCCGGGAAATTCTTGGCGCGACCGAGCGAGCCCACCACCTGGGGAAACGAGCGGTTGGTCACGACGGCCGGATTGATGGGCCCGCCGTTGGTCGTGAACGCCGAGGCCGGCAACGGGAATTCACCGACCGGATTGGACATGGCGCGCGCGTCGGGACCGAACTCCTCGTCCATGTACTCGATGCGGCCGGTCATCATGAAGGTCTCGGACGGCTTGGCCGTGAAAGAGAATGCGCCGCCGTAACCGTCATTAGTGCCCAAGTCGCCATTGTCGATGGGGTTGTCATAGTAGCCGTTGAACGTCCAACCGGCGGCGTTGAAACCCAGCGAGAGCTTGTCGGTCACCGGCCCGCTGACGCTGACGCGGCCCTCGGCTTTGCCGTGGGTGCCCACGTCGACTTGGGCGTTGCCATAAAATTCGTCGCCGGGCTTCCTGGTGATGTAGTTGATGGCGCCGTTGAAGGCCGAACGGCCGAACAGGGCCGAGTGCGGTCCCTTGATGACCTCGATGCGCTCCATGTCGAGCAAGCGCGGGTTGATCACGAACGACCCGCCGGCGGTGCCTTGCGCCAGCGACGAAATATCGACGTCGTCCTGCAGAACGGCGACGTTCTGGCGGCCGCGCGTGGGCGACAGGCCGCGGATGACGATGCGCGTGTCTTGCTTGTTGGCGCCTTCATCGAGCATAAGGCCCGAGGTGTACTTCGCCACGTCGCTGAGCGTCGCGATGCCCTTGCGCTCGATATTGGCCGAGGTGAAGGCCGTGATGACGATGGGCACGTCTTGCAGATTTTCCGACCGCTTACGGGCGGTGACCACGATTTCCTCGATTTGCGCGACGGCTTCGGTCGCCAGGACCGAGAGAGCGGTTGTCACCAGAAGCGCGGTCGAGAACACCCGGGCAAAAGGAACATGCGTCATGTGAAAGCCTCCTGTTAAGCCACCAACCGACATGCGGAGAAACCGCACATATCATAAGGACATAATGACTATTAACCGGGTTTGCGGCGTCTTGGGAAACTCGGTTGTTAATTCTTGGCCTAAAACACGTCGAGTGATGCTGAAATGCCACACTTGGGACGCCCAAGGCATGAGCTGAAGTCGCGGCTTTCAGAGCGCCTCGGATAGGCCCTGCCCATCGCGAAGGATGCGCGCGGCCTCGAGCGTGAAACTGCCGTCAGGCGCGTGGAGCACCAAGCCGGGCGTCAGCGTATCACCCGTTTTGCGCCCCTTCCCGGCCTCGACAATCACACGCCGCGCCGGTTGGCCGGGCTTGGGATAGATCGGAATGATGTGAATGTCGCCGCAGTGGGGCCGCACGGCGGCCAGCACGTCGGACAAACGATCGGCGCGATGAATGACCGCGAGCCGCCCATTTGGTTTGAGGAGCTTGAGGCAGGCCGTGAGCCAATCCTGCAACTCCACCTCGCGTTCATGATGAGCCTGCGCCACGGACTCCTTCGGCGATACCGTACCCTCAGCACCATACGGCGGGTTAGTCATGACGACATCGAAGGCAGTGGCGCAAACGATGTCGGGCAACGCCATGAGATCGCCCGTGACCACGCGCGCCCGGGCGCCGAAATTATTGCGCGCAATACCGTCCTCGGCGAATTTGGCAAGCGCGGGCTGGATCTCGATGCCCGTCACATCCACGCCGGTCACGCGCGCGGCGAGGCAGAACATCGCCGCCCCCGTGCCGCAGCCCACGTCCAACACGCGCTGGCCGGATTTGGCGCTGACGGCGGCGGCCAGCAGGACGGGATCGACCGCCACGCGATAGCCGTCGGTGGGCTGGCGAATCTTGACCCGGCCATCGAGCAGGGTGTCGTCGCTGAACGAAGGTTCGCTCATGCGTCGGCCTCGGGGTCGATTTCCTCCGGCGCCAATTGCCGCATGATCTCGCGCGCGGCGGCGTAGTCGTCCTCGTCGACAAACAAACGGCGCGGAAAGTCCGAGAACCCGACCAAGGTATCGGCGATGGGGCCATCCATTTCGATCGTCTCGATGCCCTCGGCGGCCAGGGTGGCCTTCATGACCGAAATCAAGACCACATTGGGCGTGCGCATGAGTTCTTTCATGGCCGCACACTGGCCTGGAGGCAGATATTTCGCAATGCCGGAGCGGCTTGCGAGACACCGCCCGGGCTTTTAATGTGCGGACCAATGAGACCATAAAATCGGGGCGGATACGGTGGCGACAGTTGTTTCCTTGGATGCGCAACGGCGCACGAAATCGAGCGCGTTGGACGCGCTGACGGCCCTGGTCGAGGACGAGCTCAAGGCCGTCAACCGCACCATCATCGAGCACATGCACAGCCCCGTGGCGCTGATTCCGCAGTTGGCCGGCCATTTGGTGGCCGCCGGCGGCAAGCGCTTGCGGCCCGTGCTGACCCTGGCCGCGGCCAAGCTGTGCGGCTACGGGGGCGACCGGCAGGTCAAACTGGCCACATGCGTGGAGTTCATTCACACCGCCACCTTGCTCCATGACGACGTGGTGGACGAAAGCGATCTGCGCCGGGGCCAGTCCAGCGCCAACGCCATTTGGGGCAACCAGTCGAGCGTGCTGGTGGGCGATTTCCTGTTCAGCCGCGCCTTCGAACTGATGGTCGAGGACGGCTCGCTGAAGGTACTGCAAATTTTGTCGCGCGCCTCCTCCGTGATCGCCGAGGGCGAGGTCCATCAGCTCATCACCACCAACGACACCGCCACCAGCGAAGCGCAGTATCTGGAAGTCATCCAGTCCAAGACGGCCGAGCTATTCGCCGCCGCCGCGCGTATCGGCGCGGTGGTCGCGAGCCGGCCCGAGGTCGAGGAAGAGGCGCTACGCGTTTACGGCATGAACCTGGGCATCGCCTTCCAGCTCATCGACGACGTGCTCGATTACTCCGCGCGCCAAAGCGAGCTGGGCAAAACCATTGGCGACGATTTCCGCGAGGGCAAGATCACGTTGCCCGTGATCCTGGCCTTCCGGCGCGGGGGCGACGACGAGCGCGCGTTCTGGAAGCGCACGCTGCAGGATCTGGATCAAAAGGACGGCGATTTGGCCCACGCCATGGAGCTGATGAGAACCCATCACAGCCTAGCCGACACCGTCGGCCGCGCGCGGCACTACGGCGCCATCGCGCGTGATGCGCTGGGCATCTTCCCCGACGGCACGGTGAAGAGCGCCCTGCTCGACATCATCGATTTTTGCATCGAGCGGGCGTATTGAGATTCCCATGCCGCTTGCTTTTGCCGGGTGACTCCGCCCGAGCAGGCAGCAACACCCCCCTCACCTTGCCTCTCCCCCCGCCCAGGGTTCTTGGGAGCCTCTGCGTTGGGCGGGTGGAGAGGGAATTATTTTCCTGCGCCTCATTATAAAAAACCCTCGCCCCCATGTCCGGCCGAAGGCCGGCCAAATATGTTGGCGCGCCTCCGGCGCGACATGGGGAAGAGGGATGCGTAGGCTTAACGAGCCCCGGGTCCGCGCGAAGCGCGGCCCGAGGACAGGCTCCGCGAGTTTAGCCGGAGCTGGGTGAGGGGGATCGAAGCTGCCGGTGAAGAACTCGATTACCGGCGTTGATTGAACGGCCGGTTGGAGGCCCGCGCCATGGGCATGGCGCGTTCGTCCTTGTGGCGGAAGATCACGCGGCCCTTGGTGAGATCGTAGGGCGAGACTTCCACCGTCACCCGGTCGCCCGCCAGCGTGCGAATGCGGTTCTTTTTCATGCGGCCCGCCGTGTAGGCGATGACCTCATGGTCGTTATCCAACTTCACCCGGAACTTGCCGTCCGGGAGCACCTCGGTCACGGTGCCCTCGAATTCCAATAGCTCTTCTTTCGCCATTCAACCTCTCCTGTGGGCGGCACGGATACACATTTACGAGCCAAAAGTCACGCGGCTCGACGCTGGTGCTGCGCCTGGTGCTGCCCCTGGTTCTGCCCTGGGCCCCGGTGCTCGCCGTGGCCGCCGCCGGAGCGTTGGCCGTGCCCCTGATTCTGGCCCTGGCGTTGGCCCTGATGTTGACCTTGGGCGCGGGCCTGATGCTGGCCGGCCGCCGGTTGGCTGCGGTCGCCCTGGTGGGGGTTATTGCCGCGGTGAGACCGCTGGCCGTTCTTCTTGCCCTGCCCGTGACCGTTAGGCTTGCCGTGCTGATGATTGGGCCGCCCCTGGTGGCCGGGACCGCGATGTTGGCGGGGCCGTTCGTCGCGGCGTTCGCCGCGATCGGACTCGGCTCGCGCCTCGCGCGCCGGAAGCGGACCGGCGGCGGCCACGCTCAGCGTGCGCTTGATGAGGCGTTCGATATCTTTCAGGTAGGGCCGCTCGGCTCCGTCGCAGAACGAGATCGCGGCCCCCGCCCCACCGGCGCGCGCGGTGCGTCCGATGCGGTGAACGTAGGTCTCGGAGATGTTGGGCAGCTCGAAGTTCACCACATGGGTGATGTTGGGCACGTCGATGCCGCGCGCGGCGATGTCGGTGGCCACCAACACGCGCATGCGGCCGGCCTTGAACTCGTTCAAGGCGCGTTGGCGCGCGTTTTGCGATTTGTTGCCGTGAATGGCATCGCAGACCACGCCCGCCTTTTGCAAAGTCTCGGTCACCTTGTTGGCGCCGTGCTTGGTGCGCGTGAACACGATCACGCGCGACATCTCGGGATTGCCGAGCAGCTTGGTCAGCAAGGATCGTTTGTCGCCGGCGCTGACGTGATAGACCGTCTGCTCGATGCGATCGACCGCGACGGTTTGCGGCGTCACTTCGACGCGCACGGGGTCGCGCAGCAGCTTCGCGGCAAGGTGCGAGATTTCATGGGGCATGGTGGCCGAGAACAGCAGCGACTGACGTTGGGCGGGCACCATGGCGACGATCTTGTTGACGTCGCGGATGAAACCCATGTCCAGCATCCGGTCGGCTTCGTCGAGCACCAGGTACTTCACCTGATCAAGGCGGATGAAGCGGCGGTTCACCAGGTCGAGCAAGCGGCCCGGCGTGGCGATGAGGATATCGATGCCGTTGGTCATGGCGCGGATTTGGTTGCTCTCGCTGACGCCGCCGAACACGACGGTGTGCTTGAGGCCGGCGTTGCGGCCGTAGATTTTGACGCTGTCGGCGATCTGCACGGCGAGTTCGCGCGTGGGGGCCAGCACCAGGGCGCGGGCGGTCTTGGGTTGCGGGCGTTCGCGCGGCTCGGACAGGCGCTGCAGCATGGGCAGCGCGAAGGCCGCCGTCTTGCCGGTGCCGGTCTGGGCGATGCCCAGCATGTCGCGGCCTTGCAGCAAGGCGGGAATCGCTTGGGCCTGGATCGGCGTCGGCGTGAGGTATTTGGCCTCGGTGAGAGCCCGCAACAGCGAGTCGTTCAGACCGAGGTTAGCGAAAGAGGTTTGGCTTGTAGTTTGAGTGGTGGTTTGAGTGTTCACTTAAAATAAGTCCTTAATGGCGCACGAACGGTGTCCGTCGTCGACGGGAAAAACCCTTCGGCGTTGAGGCGGCCCGAATGCGCGTCAAGGGCCGCGGTGTGTTGTGTGGGGATTATCTCGGAAAAAGAGGCCGACGATGGAAGGGCGGCCGCTCGCGCAATCGCGAGTTAATCAATGCGAGCGGACATATCTGCTCTATTCACGGCTTTGTCAAGTCACGCGGACTTGAGGCCAGGCTGGGCCTCGCGCAAGATGGCGGGCGGAAACGAGCCGTTTCGCGCCGTTAACGAGGGGTCCATCATGAAGAAATCTTTAATGTCGTTGTTCGCCGTCGCCGCGCTGCTGGGTTTCGCGGCCACGGCCCCCGCCCAAGACATCAAGCCCGGCGGTGTGATCGTCTTCGGCGGCACCGGCCAGGCGGGCTCCTACATCGCCAAGATGCTGGCCGAGAAAGGCGAGACGGTCAGCGTGTTCGCGCGGGCCTCGTCCGACCGCAAATACCTCGCCGGCGTGACGGTCGACTATCTCACGGGCGACGCCATGGTCGCGGCCGACGTCGAGGCGGCGATGATGAAGGCCAAGCCGCGCGTGGCCGTCAACGCGCTGGGCCGCGGGCGCGACCAATGGGGCTTTTGGGCCGTCACCCAAATCAACATCACCGCGGCGGCCAAGAAGGCCGGCGTGAAGGAACTGATCTATCTCAGTTCCGTGGGCGTGGGCGACAGCGCGCAGGCCTATACGCCCGAAGCGCGGGAACGCACCAAAGTGGTCCACGCCGAACGCCTGATCGCGGAGGAAAACATCAAGGCGAGCGGGCTCACCTACGTTATCATCCGCATCGGTGGCGTGAACTGGTTCGACAAGCCCGCCACGGGCAAGGCTTATCTCACCGAGGATCGCAGCGTGCTGGGCATGATTCAGTACGTCGACTTGGCCAAGCTCACGGTCGACTGCATCGGCAATCCGACCTGCGCCAACAAGACCTGGGCCTCGGTGGACCCCACAGTGAAGCGCCCGGAAGGCCGCTGATCACCGCTTTCTTTTGCGTCGCAATCAGGAAATGCTCATGAAAAAATCTCTACTGTCTCTGGTCGCCATGGCCGCACTGCTCGGCTTCGCGGCTCCGGCGCCCGCCCAAGACATCAAGCCCGGCGGCGTGATGGTGGCGGGCGGCGCGGGCCTGCTCGGCTCGGATATCGTCAAGCTGCTGCTGGCCAAGGGCGAAACCGTATCGGTGTTCGTGCGCCCGGAAACGGACCGCGCCAAGCTCGCGGGGCTCGCTGTCCACGTCACCGAAGGCGATGCCATGAAGGCCGCCGACGTGGAGGCCGCCGTGATGAAGGCGAAACCGCGCGCGGTCATCAACGCCATCGGCGGGCGGGGCAACACGGTCGGCTTCTGGGACACGACGCAGAAAAACATCACCGCCGCGGCCAAGCAGGCGGGCGTGAAAGAACTCATCTTCTTCTCGTCCGTCGGGGTGGGCGACAGCGCCAAGGCCTATCCGCCCGAGGACCTGGCCCGCGCCCGCGAGGCCATGCTCGAGCGCGAGCGCGCGGAGGACGACCTGAAGGCCAGCGGACTCACTTATGTCATCATCCGCACCGGGGGCTTGAGCTGGCATGGCGAGCCGCCCACGGGCAACGGCACGCTCACCGAGGACCGCGGCGTACTGGGCATGATCAAATATGCCGATCTCGCCCGCCTCACGGTGAACTGCATCGGCAACGCCGCATGCGCCAACAAGACCTGGGCCTCGGTGGACCCCAATCTTAAGCGCCCCGAGGGGCGGTAGAGTCAAATTCGATCGAACCGAATCACACCGGCTCAGCAACACCTTCTTTTTGGTCGCATTTTCCACGCCAACCGGTGCCCACTTGTCGGGAAAATGCTCTCGAACCCAAGGCTTTCCAAGGCCCCGCCCGCCTTGTGGGCCTGACTTTCAGGCGCTATAAGCTGCCCCTCCCGAACCCCAAGGGCGGTTGCCCAAGGGTGGTGAGACCCCGTGCCGGAGCGTAGCTCAGCCTGGTAGAGCACTGCTTTCGGGAGGCAGGGGTCGGAGGTTCGAATCCTCTCGCTCCGACCAAAGTAAAAAGCCTAGCCCATTGCGAAGTGGCTTTCGGGAACCCCCGGAAGCCACTTCGTTTTTGCGGGTATTGCCGAACAAATTCAAAGACTCGCGCGCCTGGCCCTTGCACCTGATCCACGTCAAGGTTGCCGCGTTTCCGAGCCGATAAATCTGCCCCCACGATCATAGGACCACACGACCACGATCCTTGGGGGCAGTTCATCATGTACGCCTTGAGCGACTACCAGCGCCGCGCGAACACCTTCGACGGCGGGCTGGCCTTCTTGTTTGCAGGCCTGTGCCTTATGGCGGTCATTTGGGCCGGCTTGGCTCATGACCCCTCTATGGCCTTCCACGGCTGGGTTTTTGCCACGGCGTTCCTGGCCGCTTCGGTGGTGCTGGGCGACCGCGTGGTAGCGCGCAACGGCGGCGATGCGGCGCTGGCCATCCCGCCCACGGGCTACAACGACGCGGTCATCAAGGCCGGCGTGATTGCCTCGGTGTTCTGGGGCGTGGCCGGGTTCCTGGTGGGCCTGATCATCGCGTTGCAACTGTCGTTTCCGGCGCTCAACTTCGATCTGCCCTGGATCAACTTCGGCCGCCTGCGCCCGGTGCACACCTCGGCGGTGATCTTCGCCTTCGGCGGCAACGTGCTGATCGCCACGTCGTTCTATGTCGTGCAGCGCACCTGCCGCGCGCGGCTGGCGGGCGAGATCGCGCCGTGGTTCGTCTTCTGGGGCTACCAGTTGTTCATCGTCGTCGCGGCCACGGGCTATCTGCTGGGCGTGACGGAATCGCGCGAATATGCCGAGCCCGAGTGGTACGCCGATGTGTGGCTGACGGCGGTGTGGGTGGTTTACCTGCTGGTGTTCCTGGTCACCATCGCGCGGCGCCAGGAACCGCATATTTACGTCGCCAACTGGTTCTATCTCGGCTTCATCGCCACGGTGGCGATGCTGCACCTGATCAACAATCTTTCGGTGCCCGTCTCGCTGCTGGGCTCGAAGAGCTACAGCCTGTTCTCGGGCGTGCAGGACGCGCTGACGCAATGGTGGTACGCCCACAACGCCGTGGGCTTTTTCCTCACCGCGGGCTTTCTCGGCATCATGTACTACTTCGTGCCCAAGCGCGCCGAGCGGCCGGTTTACTCCTACCAACTGTCGATCATCCACTTCTGGGCCCTGATCTTCATGTACATCTGGGCGGGCCCGCATCACCTGCACTACACGGCGTTGCCGGAATGGGCGCAGACCTTGGGCATGACGTTCTCGGTGATGCTGTGGATGCCCTCGTGGGGCGGCATGATCAACGGCCTCATGACCCTGTCGGGCGCCTGGGACAAGCTGCGCACCGACCCGGTGCTGCGCATGATGGTGGTGGCGGTGGCCTTCTACGGCATGGCCACCTTCGAGGGCCCGGTCATGTCGATCAAGGCCGTCAACTCGCTCAGCCACTACACCGACTGGACCGTGGGCCACACCCACTCG
>JANRJL010000063.1:0-31236 GCA_033763995.1 Rhodospirillaceae bacterium
GGCCCTGTATGGACACCACCACCTCTATTATGTGCGCCGCTATGTTCGTGGTACCTATTTGCGGATTCATCTTGCGCCTCGGGTCGTGCCGGGCGGTATGGCCCGCCGCGCCAGGATCAGGTGAACAGGATGATCAGCGCGATCACCAGCGCGAACAGCGAGGTGGCTTCCGACAGGGCGAAGCCCAGGAACGCCGGAGTGCGCAGCTTGTCTTCCATCGACGGGTTGCGCGCCACCGCGCTCATGTAATAGCCCCACACGGTGCCCACGCCGACACCGCCGCCGATGACGCCGATGGCCGCGAGGCCGGCGCCGATCATCTTTGCTGCTTCTGTTTCCATGGTGAAGTTCCTTCCTTCGTTCGAGATTGAGTGAGTGGTTAGTGGAGATTGATCGCGTCGTTGAGGTAGATGCAGGTGAGCAACGCGAAGACGTAGGCTTGAATGGCCGCGACCATGATTTCGAGCAAGGTGACGGCGAACACGGCGGCGAAGGGCACGATGCCGAACATGAGGCCGAGCGAAATGATGAAGCCCGCCAGCACCTTCAGCAACACGTGGCCCGCCAGCATGTTGGCGAACAAGCGCAGGCTCAGCGACACGGGCCGGATGAAGTAAGACATGACTTCGATCGGGACCAGAATGAAGGCCACCGGCAACGGCGTTCCGGGCGGACAGAACAGACTGAAATAGTGCAGCCCGTGACGGGCGAAGCCGATGACGGTCACGGCGATGAAGATGAACAGCGCCAAGCAGGCGTTGACGATGATGTGCGACGTGAAGGTGAAACTGTAAGGCAGCAGGCCCAGGAAGTTGCCGAACAGGATGAACATGAACAGCGTGAAGATGAAGGGGAAGTAGCGCATCCCTTCCAGGCCGACGTTGTCCTTCACCATGCCGCCGACGAATTCGTACATGATCTCGGTGACGGACTGCCAGCGCGTGGGCACCATGGTGCGGTGGCGCGTGCCCGCCCAAAACAGGGCGAACGTCGCCAAAACGGCGAACGTCATGAACAGCGCGGAATTGGAATAGGAGATGTCGGCGCCGGCCAGCTCGAGATTGATGAGCGGTTTAACGATAAACTGCTCCATCGGGCCATGAGATTCGCCAGCCACTGCGCAACTCCTTCGATCGTCACGGAACGGTTGGCCCGTTCCTTATGCCTTTGTCGTCTCGTCGGTCTTCGCCTTGGCCCGCTCCGCTTCGCGCATCGCCCGGCCCAGGCCCACGGCCTGATCCAGTCCCTTGATGATGCGGAAGATGTTCGTCAGCGCCGCGGCAAACCCCAAGAAAATCATCACCACCATGAACAGCGGCTTGGTCTCAAGCCATTGATCGAGGCCGTAACCGATGCCGGCGCCGACCAAAATCGCGGCCACCAGCTCGGCTGCGATCCTGAACCCAACCCCTTGCGCCACGCCCGAAGCGCGACGGCTCTCTTGCCGTTCCCGCTTTTTGGCTTGCTCGGCGTGCACGGCGCTCAAGCGCGCGGTGACGTCTTCAAGCGACGGCGGAGTGTCGCGATCGGTCATGAAGGCGTGCGACCTCGGCGATGACCTTCGGCGGCTTTTGGGATCGCGCCACGCTTGGCGACAGATCGTCGCCCGCCGCGGCCCGGTTCAAAATCGCGCGCACCATAGGCAGCAGGGGTAGGGGTGTCAAGAATGATTCCCGCGCTGCACAAACGCAAAAAAGTCTTTTATCCCAGCGACTTGATCCCCGCGCGCGGAACGGGGATTAGGCCACGTCGCGCAACTGTTCGGCGGCCTTGAGGTCGACCGACACCAGGCGCGAGACCCCGCGTTCGGCCATGGTCACGCCGAACAGTCGGTCCATGCGGGCCATAGTCATGCGGTGGTGGGTGACGACTAGGGCGCGCGTGCCGGTTTGCTTGGTGATCTCGGCCAGCAGCGTGCAGAAGCGATCGACGTTGGCGTCGTCCAAGGGCGCATCCACTTCGTCCAGCACGCAGATGGGCGCGGGGTTGGTCATGAACACGGCGAACAATAGTGCCAGCGCCGTCAACGCCTGTTCGCCACCCGACAGCAGGCCCAGGTTTTGCAGCCGTTTGCCGGGAGGGCTCGCCATGATCTCAAGGCCCGCATCCAGCGGGTCGTCGGCTTCGGTCAGCGCCAGATGCGCCCGCCCGCCGCCGAACAGCCGCGAGAACAAGCTGCGGAAATGTCCGTCGACCTCATTGAACGACTTGAGCAAACGCTCGCGGCCCTCGCTGTTGAGTTTTTGAATGCCCTCGCGCAGCCGCGCGATGGCGGCGATCAGGTCGTCGCGCTCGGCGGTCATGCCGGTGATTTGTTGCGTCAGTTCCTCGGCCTCTTGCTCGGCCCGCAGGTTCACCGCGCCTAAATTTTCACGCTCGCTTAGCAGACGCTGCAAGCGTTTCTCGGCTTGATCGAGCGCGATGGTCGGCTCGTCGTCCTTGAGGCGGGTTTGAGCGCGCACCTCGGCCGGCTCGCACGACAGGCGTTCGCGGATGGCGCTCTCGACCACGCCCAGCGCCTGGTCGCCTTGCGCCACGGCGGACTCGCGGCGAATGCGTTCCTCGCGAACTTCGGCGAGGGCATGATCGGCGTCTTTGAGCGCTTTGTCGGCGGCCGCCAATCGGGCTTCCGCATCGGCCAGCGTATCGGCCGCGCGGCGGCGTTCGGCCTCGGCCAGATCAAGTTGCTCGAGAATCCCCGCGCGCTGCGCGTTGATTTCATCGGGCTTGGTGGCCAGGACGCCGATTTCCGCCTCTTCGCCCTCTTTGCGCTGCTGCAGGGCCGCGTCTTGAGCGAGCGAAGATTCACGGCGGCTGCGCCACGAGGTTTCTTCCGTGGCCAGTGTCTGCAGGCGGCGGGTGCGTTCCTCTGCCTGACGGGCCAGCGAATCGTACTGAGCGCGCGCTTCCATCAAGTGCTGACGCAGGGCCGTCAGGCCGCCCTGTTTGCTCTCGATGTCCTGGCGCAAGGCCAGTCCATCACCAAGTTCAGCGAGGCGCGCCTCGGCGGCGGCCAGCTGATCGCGCGATTCTTGGATCTCGGTCTCGAGCTGCACGCGATTGTCGTCAAGGCCGGCGACGCGCATTTGCACGGCGGCTTGCTTTTGGCGCAGCTCACCCAGGGCGTCGCGAGCCTTGTTGCGGGCTTCTTCGGCGGCGCGCATGGCGGTGCGCGTTGTTTGCTCGCCGTCCGCGGCTGCGATCGAAGCTTGCTTGGCGCCGGTGTTAGATTCATCAGCGGCGCGCGCGGCGGCCGACGAGGTTTCCATGGCCGCCAGCAATTCGCGCAGGCGATTGCGCTGCTTCAAGCGGATCGCGGCCGCCGTTGGGGCGCCGGCGGCGGCGAAGAACCCATCCCAGCGCCACAGGTCGCCCGAGGCGGTCACCAAGCGCTGGCCCGGCTTCAACGACGGCTGCAGCGCCGCACCCAAGGCAACGTCGCCGACGAGGCCCACTTGCGACAGGCGGCGCGACAAACGGTCCGGTGCCTTAACGACATCGCTCAGGGGGCGCGTGCCCTCGGGCAAGGGTTGCGGCTCGGTGAACGGCGGCAAGAACATCCACCGCATGGGGGAATCGTCGTCGCCGGCGGCGGTGAGGTCGTCGCCGAGCGCCGCGCCCAGCGCGGCTTCGTAGCCTGAGTCCACGGAGACCGCGTCCACGATGGGGCTCCAGCCGCCGATAGTGTTGGCTTCGGCCAGCAGCTCTTCCAAGGCCACGGCCTCGGCTTGCAGGCGCGTGTGCTCCCCGGCCTTGATCTGCAATTCGTTGCGCGCGGCGTCCGCCGCGGCTTGCGCGGAGAGGCGCGTTTGTTCGGCTTGCTCCCACGCTTGACGAGCCGCGACCATGATCGCTTCAGCTTCGGCCGTGCGGGCTTCTTCGGCGGCAATGATCTCGGGCGCTAAAGCCGCCTGCTTGGCGATATCGAGTTGGCGCAAAATGTCCTCGTGGCGGCGCTCGGCACGCTGGCGGCGCAAGTCGGCCTCGCTGGCCTGCTGCCGCGCCGCCGCGCGCGCGGCTTCGCTGTCGGAGAGTTGCTTGGCCAGCAACGTGAGTTCCGCTTCCACGTCCTCGACGGCCTTGGCCGCCGCCATGAGAGCTTCGCGGACGCGCTCGCGCTCACTGACCTCGGCTTCCGCTTGGGCGTTGAGTGCGTTCTGTTCGTTCACGACCCTGCTCAGATTCGATTCGGCGTCGGACAAGCGCTCGGCTTCGCGCGCCATGTCATCTTTAATTTGTGCAAGGCGGGTCTCTGCGGCAGCCCGCGCCTGAGCCACGCGCTCGAGTTCTTCGTCCAATTTATCTCGCGCGACCACGAGCACTTGCCGCCGCGCGGCGGCCTCGGCTTCGGCCTTGCGCAAGTCGGGCATGACAGTGGCGGCATTGGCCTGCTCTGTCGCTGCCGTTGCCGCGACGGTAGTGCGGGTGGCGACTTCGCTTTCGATTTCTGTCAGCGCCGTGCGCGCCGCGTCCAGCGCGGCCATGGTCTCGGTGCGCTTGATCAGCAGCACCAAGGCCTCGGCGGCGCGAATGCTTTCGCTGATGGTGCGGTAGCGCGCCGCTTGGCGAGCCTGCTTGCGCAAGCCCTCCAGTTGGGTCTGCAACGCCGTGATGACGTCGTTGAGGCGCGCGAGGTTGCCTTCAGCGGCCTGCAAACGCAATTCGGCCTCGTGGCGCCGGCTGTGAAGGCCGGTGATGTTGGCGGCTTCTTCCAGCAAATGGCGCCGTTGCTGCGGCTTGGCGCTGATGATGCCGCTGATGCGGCCCTGGCTGACCAGGGCGGTGGAGCGGGCCCCCGTGGACACGTCGGCGAACAGCAGCTGGACGTCGCGGGCACGGACTTCGCGTCCATTCACCTTGTACTGCGAGCCCTTCTCGCGTTCGATACGGCGCGTGATATCGAGATCGTCGTAATCGTTGAACTGGGCCGTGGCCCGGCGCGCCTTGTTGTCGAGGAACACCGAAACCTCGGCGATGTTGCGCGCGGGCCGGTCGCGCGTGCCGCCGAAGATCACTTCGTCCATGTCGCCGCCACGCATTTGCTTGGCCGAGGTTTCCCCCATGACCCAGCGCAAGGCTTCGACCAAGTTCGATTTACCGCATCCGTTGGGGCCGACCACGCCGGTCAGGCCCGGTTCGATCAAAAGTTCTGTGGCGTCGACAAACGACTTAAATCCGGACAGCCGGAGCTTCGTGAATTCTACCAATGACCCTCTCCGCAGGAACGTCTAGGCGCGATCGTGAACCGGCGGCGGTTCCGTCGCGTTCTTGTTTCTTCTACTTCTTTTTCGCCAGCTTCTCGTCGATCAGCTTGGCCATGTACGCGTAGTCGCGGCCGCCTTCAACCTTTTCGTCATCGACAAAGAACGTGGGTGTGGATTGAATCTTGTAGAGGTTGGTCGCCGTATTCTGAACCTCACGCACGGCGGTCAAGATTTGCTCGTTCTTGAGGCAGGCCTCCACGTCCGCCGCGCTCATGCCGGCGAGCTGTGCATAACCTTTGAGCGGCTCGATGGGTTTCTCCGCGCGCACCCACGTGTCTTGGTTCTTGAACATCATCTCGATCATCTTGATGCCGCGGTCGCCGGGCGCGCAGCGCGCCAACACCGCGCCGGCCATGGCCAATCCGTCCAGCGGGTAATCGCGGAAAACGAACCGCACCTTGCCGGTTTCGATGTAGTTCTTTTTGATGTCCTGATAGGCGGTTTGGTGGAAGTGTGCGCAGTGGCTGCAGGTGAGCGACGCGTACTCGATGATCGTCACGGGCGCCTTGGCATCGCCAATCACGTACTCCCGATACTGCGGGGTATTTGCCGCTGCGGCCGGGGCTGCGGCAGGCTTGGCGGCATCCTGAGCCGATGCGGCGGCGATCCCGAACGCCAAACTCGCGGCAACGGCCAAGGCCGTAGTCAGACTTCCAACGTGCACGATGTATCTCCTTGTATGAGCGCCGCCGCAGGCGACTCCCCGCCACCAAATGGTGGGGTTGCATAGCAACATCCGCACCATTTGTGGAGAGATTTGGGCGCTTGGCGGGCAACTCAAGGGCGCCGTCACCGGCACTTATCTAGTGACACAAAAACCGCCTAGAAATTAGAATAATTTTGCGCGAAATGTAACAAACAGAATCTCCTATTCCTGCGAATACGAATCTTGCTAGCCTTGTCTTGCTCTTACAGCGGGAGAGGGACCCCACCAATGACATATCATCGGCATTTCGCGCGCACGCTTGGCGCGATGGCCTTGGCGAGCGCCATCTTTGGCGGCGCAGCCATGGCGCAAAACAAAGCCCCCATGGGAACGCAAGGTCCCATGGACGCGACGCGGCCCGGCAAACTCGATCCGAAGAAGCCGGAAGACGCCATCAAGATCGACCAGAAACTGAACTGCTCGCTCAAGCAAGGCGATGTGATCGTGTACTGGTGGAAAGGCGGCGCCATGAGCCGCGTTCCGGGCGAACGCGACCGGCACTTGTTCGATGTGGAAGGCATGAACATCCGCCAATGCCAGAACTTCCAAGATGAAAAACGTGGCTACGGCTTCCGTTCCGTCTCGCGCGAAATCTTGCTCTATAAGGATCCGCAAACCGGCGAGATCCTGCGCAAGTGGAAGAATCCCTGGACCGAAAAAGAGGTCGAGGTGATCCACGTCGCGAACGACCCTGTCAACATGCGTCGGCCCATGTACGCCATGAGCGCCGACGGCAAACCGCACGAGGTTGATCTGACGATCGTCGGCAATCGCGCCTGGACCGGCGGCGAAGCGCCGCTGTTCTACAAGAACCCGCTCGCCGGCGATTATCAGGAATATGTCGGCAACGACTATCACGCCATGGAAGCTCTCAACAGTTATGTCTACGTCGACGACTTGCTCGATGCCTCCAAGGCCAAGCTGACGTCCTACACGTTGTCGTGGGCACGGTTCTCTGAGTGGCTGCCATGGATGGAAATGGGCGGCCGTACCGGCATGATGATCTTCACCACCGTCGGCGGCCGCGTCGACAGCTTCGCCAAACTGCCCGATTCAATCCGCAAGGAAATCGAGGCCAATTACCCGATCTACAGAGAGCCGCCGCCGATCACCGATGACCGGCCCAACGAGACCAGTTGGACCTACATGAAGAAAGTCATCGACGCCCGCAGAGCTGCGGCGGGCAACAAACCCAAGGCCGGGGAGTAACCGCCATGTTGCGCAAAATCTTGATCTCCACCGCCGCCGTGCTGGGCCTCGCCGCTTCGGCCATCGCCCAGGACAAGTACGACCTGACCAACCCCGACGACATCTTCAAGGCCGGGATGAAACGCACCTGTACCACGGTCGAGGGCACGCCCGTGCTGCATTGGTGGACGGGGAAGACCTATGGCCGCCGTCCCGGCGAGAAGGACCGGCACCTGTTCAACGTGCAAGGCATGAACATTCGCGCCTGCAAGTTCTTCAACGATCCCAAGCGCGGCGTCGGTTACCGCTCGGTATCGCGCGAGGTGATGTTTCACCTCGATCCGGTTACCAACGAAGTCCTCCGGACATGGAAGAATCCGTGGACCGGCGAAACCGTCGACGTCATCCAGGTCCACAACGACCCCGTCAGCATGCGCGCCCCCACCTACGCACGTGATGAGAACGGCAAACCGACCATGACGCAATTCCGCATGTTCCCGCACGACACGTTCTTCCTCTCGGGCGGCGGCGCGGCGCGGTTGTTCTACAAGAACCCCATGGCCGGTGAGTATCAGGAGTACATCGGCGGCGATTACCATGCGATGGAGTTCGGCACCGACGCCTCCAATATGGCCCAGGTGCTCGATCCCAAGGCGGATGTCGACGACTCCGTGCTGTCGTGGGGCCGCGTGTCAAAGTGGTTGCCGTGGATGAAGATGGGCGATCGCGACGGTGTGGTGATGTATCACACCGCCGGAATTCGGGCGAAGAAGGGCTTTGACGAACTGCCCGAGCCGATGAAAAGCGAAATCCTGAAAAACTACCCGATCTATCAAAAACCGCCGCCGCTCGACGACACACGCGAGAATGAAACCACCTGGACGGTGGTGAAGGGCATTGTCGACAAGCAGCGCGCCGCCAAGGCCGAGAAAAAACCCGGCAGCTGATCCCACGATAAATTTCCGAGCTAGATGAGGGCGGGGTGCCAAAAGCGCTCCGCCCTTTTTTCTTGGCTCATGATGCCTTGGCGTGCCCGCGAGGATGTTGCAGAAGCGACACACCTCGGCAGAAACCGAGCCCGAGCGTCCACGTATGAAGTGCCATAATCGGTATGAAATTCTTATTTGGACGCTCAATTGGAAGATTACTCAGTTTCAGATTTGTTTCCTGGGAAAAAATTCCAACTTAGCCTGATTTATAAACTGTTCTGAGAACTCGTTTTCAAATTGGCGCAAGTCCATTCTATGTTATCTATGCGCCGCTCTTGGGAGTGACTGCGGGGGCAGTCCAAAACCACCAACACAGAGGTCAACATGACTCGGAATCGTCTTTTCGCGAGTGCGGCCGCCATCGGGCTATTGAGCGCGGTTCACGCGCCGGCGCCCGCCGTGGCGCAGCAACAGTCGGCGCAAACCGGCGCGGCACTGGAAGAAATCGTGGTCACGGCGCGCAAGCGCGCGGAGAATTTGGTCGACGTGCCCTTGTCGATCTCAGCCCTCAGCGCCGATTTCCTCGAGAAGACCGGCATCGACAATATGACGGATTTGGCCAACCAGACCCCAGGCCTGTCGTTCCGCCAACCCTTTGGCCGTGTCGGCTCGGGCCAAGGCGGCGGCTCCTCCAACCGTCCGGCCATGCGCGGCCAGTCCAACATCGTCGGAATCCCGAACGTCGGCTTTTTTGTCGACGGCGTCTTCGTGTCGGGTAACATTACCAGTTACCAGCTCGACAACGTGGAGCGGATCGAAGTCATCCGTGGTCCGCAGGCCGCCTTGTTCGGCCGTGGTACGTTTGCTGGCGCCGTCAATTTCATTACGCGCAAGCCTAGCGATGAGATTCAAGGCAAGGTCGAAGTGACGGCCGGCAAGGATGATCACTACGAGGCAACTGGCTATGTCGGCGGTCCGATTGTCGACGGCAAGCTCTCGGCTGAAGTTAATGCCCGCTACTACACCTTCGGCGGCGATTGGGTAAACCGCGTCTCGGGCAAACGCGACGGCGGCGAGGAAAGCTCGCGCAACGGCGGCGGCAAACTTTACTTCACCCCCAGCGACAGTTTCGATATCGAGGTTAACGTCGGCTGGTCCAAGGACGTCGATGGATTTTTCGCGGGCGCCTATTCCGGCATCAATTGCGATCTACCCAATATCGTCGGCACAATCCCATTTCCGCGATCTTCGAACCGCCGCCGCGGTTACTATTGCGGTGAAATCGAAGCGCCCAAGAGCTTCTTCTCGCGCACCGACATTCTTGACCAACTCGGTGTCGACGGCGTCAATCGCACCACGTGGCGCGCCAGCGCCAAGGCCAACTATGAAGTCAACGATTGGACTCTGACCGCCATCGCCGCCGCCAACAAGTTCCGAAATCAGAATGCGTTCGACAGCAGCTTTGAACAGGAAGAAGTTTCGCGTCGTCCGCAAGGCTTGTCGACCACGGAAGATCGCCGCAAGGACTGGTCCATCGAAGCGCGCATCGACAGCCCGCGCGATAGCGCCATCCACGGACTCTTGGGCCTTTACGCCTATAACGAAGATGACCGCAATGGCTTCCGCGGCGCCTACACCCTTGGTGCCGGCGCGATCCCGAATAACCCGACCGTGCAAACCGTGACCGTGCGGAACTCGATCAGGGATCCGATCCCGACGCTTCCGGCAGTTGCGGCTGGAAACGTGCGGTTGGCGATCAACCCGAC
The DNA here is from genome assembly GCA_033763995.1 of Rhodospirillaceae bacterium. GTDB lineage: Bacteria > Pseudomonadota > Alphaproteobacteria > Rhodospirillales > Rhodospirillaceae. Next base: position 9,854 of record JANRJL010000063.1, read on the forward strand.
GGAAAACGATGCCGCCGTGCGTAACTGGTCGGTCTTCGGCTTATTGGAATTCGAGGTCTCGGAAGACCTCAAGCTGACCGCCGAAGGTCGTTATCAGTCGGACAAGATCATCAATGACCCGCTGATCGAAGATCCGACCAATGTGTTGCTCAAGGAAACCTTCAAGAAATTCCTGCCTCGCGCCACCTTGTTGTACAGCATGAACGAGGATTGGAATCTGTTCGCGAACGTCGCGAAAGGCAACAAGCCGGGCGGCTTCAATACATTGGCCAACGACGCCGATGTCGCCTCGCGTGCGTTCTTCATTCAAAACTATCAAACCTACGGCGAAGAGTCGGCCTGGACCTATGAACTGGGCGTGAAGGGCGCCAACGAAGATCGCACTCTGTCGCTCAATTCCTCGGTCTATTGGATCGCGTGGTCCGACCAGCAATTGACCACCACTTTCCTCTATACCCGCCCGAGCCCGCCCGCTTTGACGCCGACGACCACGTCGACGGCCATCCTCAATGCCGGCCGGACGCGTATTCGCGGCCTCGAAGTGGACTTGAACGCCAAGCCGGCGGAGTCGCTGGACTTCCGCCTGGCCTATAGCTTGACGGATGCCAAGATTCGCGACTTCCTGGATCCGGAAACGGAAGACATCTACGACACCGATGGCCGCGTCGGCGCATTTGATCGCGCCGGCGATCCCAGCGGTCAAACCCGCGGCCAGCGTTTGCCGCAAACGCCCAAGCACCAGATCATCGTTTCCGGCGGCTACACGCAACCGGTCTCGGGCGATTGGAATGGCTTCATCCGCAGCGATCTGACGTATGAATCGCGCCGCTTCGACCAGGTGCATAACTTGGCGCACACGGGCGACTCCTATATCCTGAACGTCCGGACCGGCATGGAGACGGACAACATGTCGGTCACGCTGTTCGTCAACAACGCCTTGGATGACCGCACGCCCGCGGCCATCACGCGTCTGTTGAACTTCGGCCGGTTTATTCAAGTACCGAGCCGCGCCGACCCGGCCGTGCTGCAAACGACCTTCTTCCGCGACTTCCAGTTCGGCTTGCCGCGCAAGCGGACGTTCGGCCTGACGGCCAACTATAAGTTCTGATCGCGGTTCAACGTTACGATGCTCCGACGCCCGGTCCCGAAAACGGACCGGGCGTTTCCTTTTGGCGATGGTGTTGGTGAGCCGCCAGTTAACGTGGTGAACACCATGTTGCGGCAAGAGCACACCGCCATATAAAAAATTTCAGCGCGCTTCGTTTGCAACTGCGCCATAAGAACTAGGAAGCCACCTCTACGCTGTTATTGAAGGAATATTTACCCTAATAATATCATAATAAGGAATAATATTCTAATTTCTGGTGAATCTGCCGACTTCAGAAAGCCATTTTCTGGCTACGTCCAACGTCATCTCGTGATATCCATGGCGCGTTCATGGGGAAAGCTGTTGGGGCAGTCTCTCAACGACATCAAATCGAGGTTGATATGACACGCAATCGACTTTTCGCGGGCGTTGCCGTTGCCGCATTGACGGTGAGCATGGGGACTATGCCGCGTATTGCCTTCGCGCAGCAGCAGGCACAAGCCGAACCCAGTTTGGCCCTCGAGGAAATCGTGGTCACCGCGCGCAAACGCGCGGAGAGCCTGTTCGACGTTCCCTTGTCGATCACGGCCTTCACCGCCGCGGACATCGAGCAGTCAGGCATCGACAGCGTCGCCGACCTCGCCAACCAGACCATCGGCTTCAGCTACAAGCAGGGTTTCGGACGCATCGGCTCGGGCAGCGGCGGCGGGTCGTCCAATCGCCCGGCCATTCGCGGCATGTCGAACATCGTCGGCAATCCCAACGCGGCGTTCTTTGTCGACGGCGTGTTCGTCTCGGGCAACCCATCCAGTTATCAGCTCGACAACCTGGAGCGCATCGAGGTCATTCGCGGTCCACAATCGGCGCTGTTCGGTCGCGGCACCTTCGCCGGCGCGATCAATTTCGTCACGCGCAAGCCCACCAACGAAATCACGGGCAAGGCGGAAGTGACCTACGGCCAATACGACCACTTCGAGACCAACGGCCATGTGAGCGGCCCTTTGATCGAGGATCGGCTCTACGGCGAAATCAGCGGCCGCTATTACTCGTTCGGCGGCGACTACATGAACGCGGTGACCGGCAAACGCGACATCGGCGATCAAAAGACCAAGAATTTCGGCTTCAAGCTTTATTTCACGCCGACCGATCAGTTGAGCATCGAGGCGAATTACGGCTACGCCGAGGACCAGGATTTGGGCTACGCCGATTTCTTCCACGGCGACACCAAGAACAACTGCTTCCTGCCGCGCATCACGGGATCTTTCGCGGGCGTGCCGATCAACGCCATCCGTTCGCAGGGCTATTTCTGCGGCGAGATCGAGATTCCGAATCAGTTCTTCTATTTCAACGACGCCATTCGCGCCGCCGGACTCTGGGGCACGGAACGCATCGCGCTCCGCAGCCACTTCAAGGTCGATTACGAGCTCGACAACGGCTGGAGCGTCCACTCGGTGTCGGCCAAGAACCATTCCGAGGACAACCAGCTGATCGACAATTTCACCGACGGCATCCGCTTGGCCACGAACGTGACCGGCGGCCAGAGCGAGGTAAAGGACTGGTCGCAGGAATTCCGACTGCAATCGCCGGCGGACGGACAGCTCCGCAGTCTGATGGGCGTCTATTATTATTCGGAAGGCAACGGCGCGGGCTTCACGCGCACTGTCAGCTCGTTGGCGGCGAGCCTTGGTCGTGTGACCGTCACGAATCCCTATCGCGACGACGCATCCGGCGTGACCAACCGTTCCGTGTTCGGCATGATTGACTACGATTTCACCGAAGACCTCACTGGATCGTTCGAGGCCCGTTATCAGGTCGATAAACTGCAGGCCGACAACAACCTCGACGGTATCGTCGATGTGGCTCCGGGCGGGCGGGGAGAGCTCAAGGCAACTTACAAGACCTTCTTGCCGCGCGCCACGCTGCGTTACGCCATCGACGACGACTCCAACGTCTATGCCACCGTCGCGCGCGGCAACAAGCCGGGCGGATTCAACGCGATCCCGTTGCTCAACATGGTCCAGGCCGATATCGACCGCGCGTTCGCCGACGGCGCCGAGCGCTACGAGGAAGAAAAGCTGTGGACCTACGAGCTGGGCTACAAGGGCAGTTTCCTCGACAACCGCGCCAGCCTGACGGGATCGGTGTTCTGGAACGACTGGACCAACCAGGGCTTGACCAACGGCTATCCGTATTTGCGCATCACGCCGCCGACACCGACAACCTTCATCCGCATCGTCAACGCGGGCAAGTCGCGCGTTCGCGGCCTGGAACTCGACACTAATTACCGCGCCACCGATTGGTTCGATTTCCGCGTGGCGTATTCCTACAACGACGCCGAGATTCGCGATTACATCGACGAGAACGAGCGTGACCTGAAGGATACCGACGGGCTCATCGGCAACGAAGCCACTCAAGGCGACAGCAACGGCCAGGTGCGCGGCAACAAGATTCCGCAGACGCCGGCCCATAACCTGATCGTGTCGGGTAATCTCCATTACGACATGGGCAACGACGTCGAGGTGTTCCTGCGCGGCGATTTGACCTACGAGTCGAACCGTTTCGCCCAGACGCACAATCTGGCGCGGACGGGGGATTCGTACCTGCTCAACTTCCGCACGGGCTTCACCAAGGAAGACTGGACCCTGACCTTCTTCGTCAACAACGCCCTGAAGGACAAGACGCCGTTGGTGATCACGCGCCTGTTCAACTTCAACCGGGGCCTGCTGGTCCCCGACCCGCGCTTGACATTCGCCGGTCGGCCGTTCCGATTCACCTTCTTCCGCGACTTCCGCGTCGGCGCGCCGCGCAAGCGGGAATTCGGCGCGACGGCGGTCTATAAATTCTAGAATTCCGTCGAACATGAACGACAAACGCCCGAACCTCCGGTTCGGGCGTTTTGCTTTGCCTTGGTAGCGTGCGGGGGTCGTTACTTCGGCGCCGTCTCTTCCGCCGCGCGCTTGTCCTGCAGGCTGCGGCCGGGAGCTTGGGCCAGAAGGGCGGCCAAGGACTCTTCAGTCAGCTTGGTGATGGAGCCGATGGGGCAGCGGTCGGGCCGTCCGCCGCTGCTTTCCACCAACACGGAATCGCCGCCAAACCCGCACAGACGCGAATCCCGCGAGGTGAACCCGATGCTATGGGCAAAGCGCAGGCCGTTGCAGGGCTGGTCGAGTTGAATGTGATAGGGGTGATTGCGGCTGGGGGCCCACACGATCAGGCTGGTGTTGTTGAGCGGCCGCCAATCGTAGAGCGTGCGGAAGAAGATGCACTGGTTGGTCGTTTGGGGCAGCCGGTCGGGGAATTGCTCGAGGATGTAGCCCGGGTCGTTGGCGTCGTTAGGGCCGGCCTCGACGCCCGGGTTGGGCGCGATGCCCATGGGCCGGTCCTGGGCCGCGGCCGCCGCAATGACTCCCAAGCCCAGGGCTAACCCCAGGGCGAGTTGGTTCAAACGGCGGCGAGGCGATGGGTATCTCATGCTGCTTATGATGGCCCGGAATATGGAAATTGTAGGGCAATTCCGGCCCTTGCAAGCAATTCATGCCTTGTGTGGCCCGCGTGCATCAATGCTCCTGCGCCGCTATCAGCCGCGATGCGGTTAGAAGGAATAGACAGCGTAGGCTCCCGCACTGAATTGATTGGGGTTTCCGCGTTGCTTGACCAAGGAGCTTTTGCTGGCGTCGCCAATCAGGCGTTGGGCGCCGAGATTGGCGACCAGCGACCATCGCGGGGTGATATCAAACTCGCCGCCGAGCGACACGGACACGTCCTTGAAACCGGAGTCGGCCGTGAATAGATTGAGGCCCGAGGTCCGGCCTTGATCGATCAAAACCCCGAAGAAGGCATTCATGTATTTCTTTGTCGCCCAGGTGGTCCCGAGCCGGGCACCGACGTTGACGCCCTCGGCGCGGTAAACCGCTAGACTGACATCGAAATCCGCCAGCGCGCCTTTGTGGCCGCTCAATACATCCTGCCGGGCCCGCACGCGATAACGCAGGGGGCCGCTGGTGTAGCTGGCAAAGAGGCCGAGCTCGAGGCTCTTGCCGACGTTGCCGAGGCCCATGAGGTCGGGCGAGTCGCTTTCGCTGCGGCCAAAGTCGAGTTTGACGATGGGACCGGCGCGGAAATTGGTCGATTGCCACAATGATCCCCGGCCGCCGAACACGTTGACGCGCAGCTGATTGTTGTCGACCTGAATGAGATCCTTGTAGCGAAGGGAAATCAGGGGCGCCAAGTTGACGTTGTACTGATCGCTGCCCTCATATTCCCGGCTGGCCACGGGGCCGAGTCCGAGCCGGATATTTGTCACGCCCGGCATCAACGTATCCAACAGGTCGCTGGCGAGTTCGGTGGCGTCGGAGAAGACATCATCGACAAAAAGATCTTTCAGGCTTTGCGCCTGGGCTGGATTGTCGAGGGCCGACAACGCGGCCGCGACCAAAATGACTCTGACTTTCATGTCTGTTCCCCTGTCTTGGCCCCAACAGCCCACCGGCAGTTCACATCAGTTTTTTGACTCGATCTCCTGGCGCCGGCGCGCCAAGGTTTCGCCGAGTTTCAACAATGCGGACTTCACCTCCGCCGACCTGACGCCGTCCACGCAACGCGCCACTTCGGCGGCGGCTTGCGGCGCGAGCGGCGCCGGCGGCGGGGCGGGGCGTTGTGTCGGTTGCGGCAACGGGCCCTGAACCGCCTGGATACGCCATACCGCAGCATAGCCGAAAAAAGCGTTAACTCGTTCTAAAATCACGGGAGTTTTCATTTGAATGAGGGTCGCCGCCGACCCATGTGCGACCCTCAGGATCAGGCTGGCCCCGTCATTGCGCTGGCGCGGGAATTTCAGCTCCAGGGGGCAGGCGAGCGCCGCCAACTCCTCGCCGACGATGGAGCCCCAGTGCGTGATCAACTGACCCCCCGCCAGGCCGCGCTTGCCCAACGCCGGCCCAGCCGCTTTGCCGGTCAAGGCGCCGATGCTGACGGGCCGCCCGACGCGGGGGGGCGCGGTCGTGCCGGTCAATGGTCTGGATCGTGCATTGGGCACGGATTGCCGCTCGTGATCGGTCGCCGCCATGGGCAAACGGTGTACACTGGGAACCATGAAGCACCGGCCAAATCGGTGCAAGGTCCATCCCATTGCTTGCGTCCATTGTCCGTGCCCCAACCCTCCGTCCGCCGCCCCCATCTCGCCCGCCGCCTCCTGGCTTGGTACGGCCGCCACCGCCGCGAACTTCCGTGGCGCGCTCGCCCCGGGGTCGCGGCGGACCCTTATGCCGTCTGGCTGAGTGAAATCATGTTGCAGCAAACCACCGTGGCGGCGGTGAAGCCCTACTTCGAGGCGTTTTTGCGCCGCTGGCCCACGGTGGAGGCGCTGGCCCGGGCCCCGACCGACGATGTCATGACCGCCTGGGCGGGGCTCGGCTATTACGCTCGGGCGCGCAATCTGCATCGCTGCGCGCAGACCGTGGCGTCGTTCCACGGCGGCCGGTTTCCCAACCAAGAAGAAGCCCTCTTGGCTTTGCCGGGGGTGGGCCCCTACACGGCTGCGGCCATCGCCGCCATTGCTTTTGATCGCCGCGCCGTGGTGGTCGACGGCAATGTCGAGCGTGTCATGGCGCGGATGCATGCTGTCACCCGGCCCTTGCCCGCCGCGAAGAAAGACCTTTACCGATTGGCCGACGCCCTGACCCCGACCGCGCGCGCCGGCGACTACGCCCAAGCCGTGATGGATCTGGGCGCGACAATCTGCACGCCAAAGTCGCCATCTTGCGAGCGCTGCCCCTGGGCGAAAGACTGTGAAGGCCGCAAGCAAGGCATCGCCGCGACCCTGCCGCGAAAGATCGCCAAGACAGCGACACCCACCCGCCATGGTGTGGTCTTTTGTCTGACCAATGATCGCGGCGAGGTTCTGCTGCAGCGCCGCCCACCGAAAGGGTTGCTCGGCGGCATGATGGGGTTTCCCACGACGGATTGGCGGGCCGAAACGTGGTCGACGCCGGCGGCAAAGAAATCAGCCCCAAGAGCGGCGCGGTGGAAAGCGGTCGATGGCACCGTTGAGCACACCTTCACCCACTTCCATCTCAAACTGAACGTGTGGTTGGCGAAGGCCAACAAGGCCATGCCGCGCGCGACCGATGCCATCTGGGCGCCGATCGGCCGCTTGGGCGAGTTCGCACTGCCCAACGTCATGCGCAAGGTGGTTCACCATGTGGGTCTGAAGGCCTTGGCGCAAACTTCAGCGCGAACCTTGCTTAAAAGCTCGCGCCGCAAGGCCGCGCACCCCGCCTGACAAGCGGGGCGTGCCGGTGTAGCCTGCACTCATCAATCAGTCACAGCGAGTTTCCATGCCCAACTCCGCTACCACGCCCTCCACCGCTGACCTGAAGGAAGCCGCGCTCGACTATCACCGCTATCCCACGCCGGGAAAGCTGGAGGTTGTCGCCAAGAAACCGCTTGCCAATCAGCGTGACCTCGCTTTGGCCTACTCGCCGGGCGTGGCCGCGGCCTGCGAGGCGATTGTTGCCGACCCCGCGGAAGTCGCCAACATGACCGGGCGCGGCAATTTGGTGGCGGTGGTGACCAACGGCACGGCGGTGTTGGGTCTCGGCCCCATCGGTCCGCTGGCGGCCAAGCCGGTGATGGAAGGCAAGGCGGTGCTGTTCAAGAAGTTCGCGGGCCTCGATGTCTTCGATATCGAGATCGCCGAGAACGATCCGCACAAATTGGTCGACATCATTGCGGCGCTGGAGCCCACGTTCGGCGCGATCAATCTCGAGGACATCAAGGCGCCCGAGTGCTTCATCGTCGAAAGCAAACTGCGGGAGCGCATGAAAATTCCCGTGTTCCATGACGATCAGCATGGAACCGCGATCGTGGTGGCCGCCGCCATCATCAATGCCTTGAGCCTCGTGAAAAAGGACATCGGCGATGTGAAGGTCGTTTCCACCGGCGGCGGCGCGGCCGGCATCGCGTGTTTGAATCAACTCGTAGCTCTAGGTCTTAAGCGCGAGAACGTCATTCTCTCCGATCACATCGGCGTCGTGTACAAGGGGCGCACCAAGGACATGACCGATCAGAAGGCCGAATATGCGTCCGATACCAAGGCGCGCACCTTGGCCGAGGCCTTGCCGGGGGCGGACATTTTCCTAGGCCTTTCCGCGCCGCGCATTCTCAAGCCCGAGATGGTCAAGACCATGGCCAAGCGGCCCATCATCATGGCGCTCGCGAACCCCGAACCGGAAATCCGCCCCGAGCTCGCGCGCGAGGCCGCACCCGAGGCCATCATCGCCACCGGGCGATCGGATTACGCCAACCAGGTCAACAACGTGTTGTGCTTTCCCTACATCTTCCGCGGCGCGCTCGATGTCGGGGCCACGACCATCAACGAAGAGATGAAACTCGCCTGCGTGCACGCCATCGCGCAATTGGCGCGCGGCGCATCCTCCGATGTCGTCTCGGCGGCCTACGGCGGCGAGCAATTGCGCTTTGGCCCGGACTACCTGATTCCAAAGCCCTTCGATCCTCGGTTGATTTCGGAGATCGCGCCGGCCATCGCCAAGGCGGCCATGGAGTCCGGCGTGGCAACGCGGCCCCTGGCCGACGTCGAAGCTTATCGCCAGAAACTCCAGCAGTTTGTCTATCGCTCGGCCTTCGTCATGAAGCCGATCTTCGACCAGGCCCGCGCCAACCCCAAGCGCGTCTCCTTCGCCGAGGGCGAGGACGAGCGCGTGCTATTCGCGGTCAAGGCCTTGATCGACGAAGGCATCGCCAAGCCGATCCTGGTCGGACGGCCCATGGTCATCGCCCAGCGCGTGCGCAAACTGGGGTTAGGACTCCTCGCCGGCACAGACTACGAGGTCGTCAACCCCGAGGACGATGCGCGCTACGGCGACTATTGGCGGCATTATCACGGCCTCATGGAGCGCAAGGGTGTGTCGCCCGCGACCGCGCGCACCATCATCCGCACCAATTCGACCGTGATCGCGACACTTATGGTGGCCCGCGGCGATGCCGACGCCATGATTTGCGGCACCTACGGCGAGTATCAATGGCACTTGCGTTACTTGGTCGACATTCTCGGCCTGGGTGTGGGCGCGGCGCGGCCCAAGGCGCTGTCGTTGTTAATCCTCGACGATGGGCCGGTGTTTTTGTGCGACGCCTTCGTCGAGGAAGATCCCGACGCCGAGGATATCGCCCAGCTCACGCAATGGGCGGCGCGCAAGGTCAGGGACTTCGGCATGGACCCCAAGGTGGCGCTGATCGCCACGTCCAATTTCGGCGCGCGCAACACGCCCGCCGCGCGCAAGATGCGCAAAGCGCTGCGCATTCTCATGAAAGAAGCGCCCCACCTCGAAGTCGAAGGCGAGATGCAGGCCGACGTGGCGCTCGATGAAAAACTGCGCTCGCGCATCTTCCCCAACTCGCGGCTCAAGGGTGCGGCCAATCTGCTGGTCATGCCCAATCTCGAGGCCGCCAACATCGCCTTCAACCTGGTTCGCACTTTGGGCGGCGGTCTGCCGGTGGGGCCGATCCTGTTGGGCGTGGCCAAGCCTGCCCATATCACCACGCCGTCCGTGACGGCACGCGGGTTGGTCAATCTCGCGGCGCTGGCCGTCATCGATGCCCAGGTGCAATCCGGTGCTTAAGCGGCTCTGCGGCGGCGTTCTGTGCGCGCTGCTTTGGATCGGCACGGCGGCGGCCGAGAACGTTCTGCACCGCGGCAATCGCTTCGAGCCGGCCTCGCTCGATCCGCATCAATACCAAACGCAATACGAGGGCGCGATCATCCTCGACCTCTTCGAGGGCCTCACGGCCTTTGACGCGGCGGCCAAGCTGGTGCCCGGCATCGCCGAGTCCTGGACCGCCAGCGCCGACGGCAAAACCTGGACATTTAAGCTAAGGCCCGAGCTGCGGTGGTCCGACGGCGCGGCGCTCAGTGCCGATGATGTCGTTTATTCATTCCGGCGCTTACTCGACCCCGCCACGGCGGCGCAATACGCCCAACTGATGTACCGCGTGCGGAACGGCCGCGCGGTCAATTCCGGCGAAATGCCGGTCGAGAAACTAGGCGTGAGCGCGCCGGATGCATTCACCGTCGTGCTGCACCTCGACGCCCCGGCGCCCTTCTTGCCAGAAATTCTCGCCAATCCTTTCGCCGCCATCGTTCCGCGCCATGCCCTCGCCCAGCACGGCAAGGACTGGGTCAAGCCGGGCGCCATGGTCTCCAACGGCGCCTTCACGCTGGCGGACTGGCAGCCGCAAAACAAGATCGAACTGGTCCGCAACGCCAAGTTTCACGATGCGGCCCGCGTCAAGCTTGACCGCGTGATCTATTACCCGACGGCGGACCTCAACTCCGCCTTGGCGCAATTTCGCGCGGGCAGCCTCGACATGCAGTTCGAGTTCCCCACCTCGCGCGTCGACTTTCTGCGCCAGGAGTTCGCGGCCGAAACCCGCATCGCGCCCTCGATGCTGACCTACTATGTGCCGCTCAACACCACCAATCCCAAGTTCGCCGATGGGCGCGTGCGCCGCGCCTTGTCCATGGCGATTGACCGCGACGTATTGGTCTCGCGCGTGACGAGGCTGGGCGAACAGCCGGCCACATCGTTTGTTCCGCCAAGTATCGCCAACTACACGCCCGCCGAGATGACGTTTCTCAAAGCCCCCAGCGAGGCGCGCTTGGCCGAAGCGCGGAAGTTGCTGGCCGACGCCGGATACGGCCCGGCCAATCCGCTCAAATTCTCTTACTCGTACACCAGCAACGAAGACTTCAAGCGCATCGCCGTGGCCATCGCGGGCATGTGGAAGCGCGTCGGCGTGGAAACCGAGTTGCTCAACCGCGAAGGCAAAGTGCACTTCGCGGCGCTCAAGGGCGGCGACTTCGAGGCGGGATTTGTCGGCTGGTCGGCCGACTTCAACGACGCGTCCACGTTTCTCTACGTGCTGCAATCCACCACCGTGAATTCGAACTATGGGCGCTATCGCAATCCGGTCTTCGATGAGCTGATGGCTCAGGCCGGAGAAGAGGTCGATCCGGCGCGCCGGGCGGACATCATGCGCCAAGCCGAGCAACTGGCGCTCGACGATCAACCGATCATCCCGCTCTATTACGGCGTCACCAAGAATCTCGTGGCGCCGCGCGTCGTGGGTTGGACCGCCAACCCGCAGGACTTCTACCTCAGCCGCTATTTGTCGCTGGCGGGTAGCGCGGCCGAATAGCCGTTGACCGCGCGCGGCAACTGCCTCAAGAGTCCCGCCACCTTTCAGCTTACAGGACATTCGCCATGAGCACGTTTCGCGCCTTCGTTGTCGACGAGATCGACGGCAAATACACCGGCAGTTTTCGCGATCTCTCCCTCAGCGATTTGCCCAATGAGAAAGTTCTGGTCGACGTCGCGTACTCGACCTTAAACTACAAGGACGGATTGGCCGTCACGGGCAAGGGCAAGATCGTGCGCAAGTTCCCCATGGTTTGCGGCATCGACTTGGCCGGCACCGTGGCGGAGTCCGCCGATCCGGGCTTCAAGCCCGGCGACAAGATCCTCGTCAACGGCTGGGGCCTGTCGGAAACGGCTTGGGGCGGCTACACCCAAAAGCAGCGCGTCAACCCCTCGCTCATCACGCGCGTCCCCGTGGCCTTCGATCTGAAGCAGACCATGGCCATCGGCACGGCCGGCTATACCGCCATGTTGTGCGTGCTGGCGCTGGAAGACGCGGGCGTGAAACCGGGCAGCGGTGATGTTCTGGTCACCGGCGCGGTGGGCGGCGTGGGGTCCGTGGCCGTGGCGTTGCTGGCTAAGCTGGGCTACCGCGTCGTCGCCTCCACGGGACGTCCCAAGGCGGCGGAGTATCTCAAACACTTGGGCGCGGCCGACATCATCGCGCGCGCCGATCTCGACAAGCCGGCGCGCCCGCTGGAAAAAGCGCGCTGGGCCGGCGTGGTCGATTCCGTCGGCGGCAAGACCCTCGGCATGGCCATCGCCCAAACCCATGAGGAAGGCGCCGTGGCCGCCTGCGGATTGGCAGGCGGGACGGACCTGCCCACCACCGTGATGCCGTTCATCTTGCGCGGCGTGAAATTGTTGGGCGTGAACTCGGTGACGTGCCCCGCCGCCCGGCGCGACCAAGCCTGGCAGCGTCTGGCCCGTGACTTGGACCCGGCCAAGCTCGCGGCCATGACCACGGTCGAGCCCCTGTCGAAAATCCAAAGCCTGGGTGAGGACATTCTGAGGGGCGAGACCCGGGGCCGCGTCGTCATCGACGTCAACGCCTAATTCCCCGGAAAAGGCCGCTTTTTTCAGCTACGTTCGGGCTTGGGTCGTTCACTCCGGCACCTAAATAGACCCCATCACCCGGATCCGGGCCCCTCTGGTGGTCGAGGCGTCGACCACGATGTCGGATCTCTTGTCATCAACGCTCACGCTGCGTCCTCGCGAGTCCGGGGACGCGAGGGGATTGCCATGGACGCCGTTACGGATGTTTCGATTTGGATGTGGCTGGGATTTTCGGCGATTGTGCTGACCATCTTGGCCTTCGACCTCGGCGTGTTTCACAAGGAACAGCGCGCCATCGGCGAGGCCGAGGCCCTGAAGCTCAGCGGCCTCTATGTCGCCCTGGCGATGATCTTCGCCGGTTGGGTGTTCTGGCAGTTCGGCCAGCAAAAGGGCCTCGAATTCCTCACGGGCTACGTGATCGAGTGGAGCCTCTCGCTCGACAATATCTTCGTCATCGCACTTATCTTCAGCGCCTTCGCGGTGCCCCCGCAGTATCAGCACCGCGTTCTCTTTTGGGGTATTTTGGGCGCGCTGATCATGCGCCTGATCATGATCCTCGCCGGCACCGCGCTGATCATGGAATTCCGCTGGATCGTTTACGTCTTCGGCGCCTTCCTGATCGTCACCGGCATCAAGATGCTGTTCGCCAGCGACGAGCCGCAGGACGTGTCGAAGAACTGGGTGGTGAAATGGGTGCGCAACCATTTCCCGGTCACCGACGCCTATCACGGCGAGAAGTTCTGGGTGCGCCAGAACGGCGTGTGGGCGCTGACACCGCTGTTCCTGGCCTTGATCATGGTCGAGGTCACGGACTTGGTGTTCGCGGTGGACAGCATCCCGGCGATCTTCGCCATCACCACCGATCCGTTCATCGTTTATACTTCCAACGTCTTTGCGATTCTGGGCCTGCGCGCGCTCTACTTCGCTCTTGCCGGCGTTATCCGCAGGTTCAAGTATCTGAAGTACGGCTTGGCCCTGGTGCTGGTGGTGGTCGGAACCAAGATGACCTTGGTCGATATTTGGAAAATGCCGACTCTGTTGGCGCTCGGCATCACCGTGTCGCTGATTGGCGGGTCGATCTTGTACTCGCTCTATCGCACGCGCGGCGATGCGCTGCCCGCCCAGCCGCGCGCGGCTGAGTAGGAGGTCGCCGCATCGTGGGCTTCGGTCTCGACAATCTGCTGGCGCCGCCGGTTCTGTTCTTTCTGCTGGGCTTCGCGGCGGCGCTGGCCAAGTCCGATCTCGCCGTTCCCGACGCCATCGGCAAGGCGCTGTCGCTCTATCTCATGCTGGCCATCGGCCTGAAGGGCGGCATGGCGCTGGCGGTCGGCTCGGGCGAGGGGTTGGCTGCCAGCCTCGCGGCCGGCGTGGTGATGAGCTTCGCATTGCCGTTCCTCGCCTTCGCCGTGCTCTATCGGCCCCTGGGCTTGGACCGGCCCACGGCGGCCGCCGTGGCGGGCCACTATGGTTCGGTCAGCGTCGTGACCTTCGCGGCGGCCACGACCTTTGTCACGGCTCAAGGCCTGGCGCCCGAGCCTTACATGCCGGCGGTCCTGGCCCTGATGGAAGTTCCCGCCATCGTCTCGGCCTTGTGGCTCGCGCGGCGCGGGCAAGCCGCGAGCGTGGGGCCCCGGCCGAACGCGGCCGAATTGGTGCGCGAGGTGGCGCTGTCGGGCTCCATCGTGGTGCTGATCGGCAGCTTCATCATCGGCGCCGTGATTCCTCCGGCTGCTGCGAAAGATCTTTCGCCCTTCGTGAAAGATATCTTTCCCGGCATTCTGTGCATCTTCCTGCTCGATATCGGCATCATCGCCGGGCGCCAACTGGCCAAGGCGCACCAGCTCAAACCCGCGCTTATTGCCTTTGGTCTGATCATGCCCTTGGTCGGATCGAGCGTGGGACTCGCGGCCGGGATCGTGATCGGGCTCAGTCCCGGCGGTGTGGCCCTGTTCGCTGTGCTGGCCGCCAGCGCCTCCTACATCGCCGTGCCCGCCGTCATGCGCGTGGCGCTGCCCGAGGCCAATCCGGCGGTCTATATGACGTTGTCCTTGGGCATCACCTTTCCGTTCAATATTCTCGTCGGCATTCCGCTATACACAAGCATCGCCAGAAGCGTGGCGGGCGGGTAGGGGCACATGGTCGAGACCGGCTTCAAGCGCATCGAGATCATCACCGAGTCACTGCGGGCCGGTCAGGTCACCGCGATTCTCGACAAGGCCGGCGCGTCCGGTTGGACGATGCTGCCCGTGCTGGCGGGCAAGGGCAGTCACGGCCTGCGGCACGGCGGCGATCCCAGCGGCATCGAGGACACGGTGATGATCGTGGTCATCGCCTCGGCCGCCCATGCCGATGCCATCATGGCCCAGGCCGAGAACATTCTCGGCGGGCGCACGGCGATTCTGTCGGTGTCGGACGTCCAGGTGATCCGGCGGGACAGGTTTTAGGCCGCTTCGTCGGTTTCCTCGTCGTCCGGGCCCTCGCCGAGGGTCCCCAGGGACATCAGCACCAGCAGCAAGGGCGGCAGCAGGGCGCCCGCCGCCATCCACACCTGCGGATTGCGATTGCGCGCGCTGCCCATGCGCCAGCCGAGCCAGCCGAACGCCAGCATCGAGAGCACGGTGATGAGGGGGTAGAACTTTTCCATCGCTGTTTCACTCCTGAACCCCCCACGGTCTCTAGCGCAAGCAGCGCCAAGTTGGAAAAAGGCTGCTTGCGCCATCTTGTTATTGGTCGCGTCGTTTCACCGAAAACCGGTTTCCACTTTTCGGTACGATGCTCTCGGCGGTCTTACGCCGCCTTGCCTTCGCGCGCTTCGAGAATGGACGTGACCAGGGCGTAGTCCTTGGCGTTGTCCACGTCGATGGGACCTTCCGCCCAGGGAATGCGCGAGGCCTTCACGCTCACGCCCATGGCGCGCGAGATTTGGCGCATGACGCCGTCGAGCGTGACCAGGCGCAACTTGTAGAGAATGAAGGCCCAGATGCCGAAAGCGCCGATGATGCGCTTGGGCTTCTTGCCGAACTGCCCGCCCGTGGCGAAGGCTTCCGCCGCCTTCACGCCGCGCTCGGTTTTCAGGCAATAGAGGTTGCAGCTGGAATAGGCCTCGTCCTTCAGCCGATGGAAGGCGCGCTGCCCGCCCGGATATTTATCCAGAATCAACTGCGCCCGCGTCATGGCGACAAGGACATCCGCGTCGGTCTTGGCCACCTCGTCGCAGAAGTAATCCATCATTTCCGGCGTGTGCAGGGCGTTATCGGCGGTGGAAATGATCAGCGGATAGGGGTTGGGGATTTCGGCGGCGGCGGCATAAATGCTTTGCGCCAGATTGCCCTCGCTCTTGACCGCGACGATCTCGCCCTTGTCCATCATGGCGGCGAGCGCCGGCACCGAACGCAGGATGTCGGGATTTTCGATGGACACGAAAAGCCGCTTGATCCGTCGGCCGCCCCGCAGCGCGTCGATGACGCGCTGAACCATGGGCACGCCGTTGAGCTTCACCAGGCATTTGTGCGACAGGCCCTGGATCTGCGCGACGGGATCTTGGGCGCCGCGGCGGCTGGCGGCCAGAACGAGGGCGGTAAACGGTATATCGGACATGGCGGGCCTTTGCGGTCAGCTCTTGGGATTGAAACGAAGCAGGTTCATGAGGCCTGAAATGGTCTGATCGCTGTCGAGGCGATCAAGCGCTTTGGTCAAGGCCTCGGTCTTGGGCTCGTCGAGAATGCCGCGGCAGCATTGTTTGAGTTTGTCCCACAGCTCGGCGTCGCTCATGGGGTTGTCGTCGCGGCCCTTGGGGGCGTCGACGTCAATCATGTGAGTCTGGCCCGCCCTCGTCACGATCTCGACGCGGGTGGGAAATTCCGATTCCTGTTTGTCGACCGGCTGACGCTTGACCAACGTCATCAGCTCACGAAAACGTGGGTCGCGCACCGCTTCGGGCGTGAAATCGTTCAGGCCCACGCCCGCGTTGCGCAACGCGACGGCGACACAGAATTCCATGGAGAACTTGGCCTGCATGCCGTCTTGCGGGTCGGTGTACATGAGGTTGTTGAAGTGCGAAACCGGCGCATGAACGTCCACGCGCGTCACGTCGGTCGCCGTGATCTTGTGCGAGGCCATCAGTTGCAGGACGCCGTCGAGCGCGCGGTGGGTTGAGGCGCAGGTGGGAAAGCGTTTGACCTTCAAACCGTGGGCGACGATGGCCAGCGGCGCGCCGATGCTGCCGGTCTCGAAGCGCATGGTCTGGCCGTGCTCGCGCTTGAAGGTTCCCTTGGTGCGCAGGTCATCAAGGTCGGGCCCGACCATGAGGCGCGCCATGCCGGTGGGCCCGTCGAACGTCTCGTGGCCCGCCGTCATGCCGCCTTCGGCCAGCAGCGCGCAGGCGACACCGGCCTCGGCGGCCTTGCCCGCGTGCAGCGGTTTGGTCATGGAGCCGAACTGGCTCATGAACCCGCCGGCGTAACTGGTGGACATGTTGAGGCCGTGGCGCATTGTTTCCGGCGACAGTCCGATCAGGCGCCCGCACGCCACCGCGGCGCCAATGGCGCCGACAGTCGACGTCGCATGCCAGCCGCGATTGCGATGGAACGGATTGAGGCCCTGGCCGACGCGGGTGGTGATCTGCAGACCGACGATATAGGCGTTGAGTACGTCGATGCCGCGCGCGCGGCGCGCCTCGCCCAGGGCCAGCAACGCCGGGGCCATCACCGCCGTGATGTGCGCCTTGGCGGGGTCGAAATTGTCGTCGAAGTCGAGCGCATGGGCCGCCGTGCCATTGGCCAGCGCGGCCAGAGGGGCCGACTGGGTGCGGGTTTCCCCCACCACCGTGCAGGGCCCATCGCCCCAGGTGCCCGACACGCCACGCAGCGTGACCGCAGCCTCGTCGACGGCGCCGGGCACCATGCAGGCCACGACGTCGATGAAGGCGCGTTTGGCGCGGTGCACCGCATCGGACCCGAACGCGGCCGGTGTGCTTGCTGCCCAGGCCGCATAGGCCTGTGACACGCTCATGCTCGTGCTTTGAGCCGCGGGATGATCGCTTTTGTGGTCGTCCGGTGCCATGCGGGGCCTTCTTGAACCTCGATTCTCACCCGATCAAGCCCCTAGGACAACAACGAAATCCAGTCCCGAAATAGCCGTTGTGCCCAGGCCAAAGGCGGCATTACACCTGGGCCGTTCAATCTCCGGGGCCTAAATTCCTTGCCATTGATCGAGACCATCAAGCACTGGTTCGCCGACGGCGTCTTCAGGCGCATCTTCAAGAACGCGGCCCTGTTGCTGTCGGGCCGCGCTGCCAACGGCGTCTTGGGGCTCGTTACACTCAGCCTCATGGCCCAGGGTTTGGGCGTGGAACGTTTCGGCCTGGTCATCCTGGCACAGACGTACGTACTTGTGATCGCGGGCCTCACCACGTTTCAATCCTGGCAGGCCGTGATCCGTTACGGCGCGGGCCATTTGCAAAACAACAACCGTGCGGCTTTCCAAAGCCTCATCAAGTTCACCAGCCTGTTGGACGTGCTGGGCGTGGTGGTGGGTGCCGTGATCGGATACTTAGCCGTCCCTGTGGTTGGACCCTGGCTGGAGTGGGACGCCGAGATGATCGGCTATGCGCAACCCTTCAGCTTGCTTATTCTCTTCACCATGGTGGCGACGCCCACGGGTTTGTTGCGCCTGTTCGACCGCTTCGACGTACTGTCGTGGCAAACCACCATCACGCCGCTGCTGCGCCTCATGGGCGTGGCGGTGGCCGTCGTGATCGATGCGCCTATCTGGGCTTACTTGCTGGCGTGGTTTGTCGCCGGTGTGGTCGGCAACGGCCTATTGGTGGTGCTGGGATGGCGCGAGGCCGCGCGTCGCGGCGTGCTTGGGGGCATGACGTGGTCCCTGCGTGACCTGAGCCAAGGCCACGACGGCATCTGGAAATTTTCCTTCGCCTCCAATTTTTACTCCTCGCTGCAGCTGATCACCGGCCACATGGCGACCTTCCTGGTGGGCATCGTCGCCGGACCGGCGGCGGCGGGCCTTTACAAAATCGGACGCGACGTGGCGACCGCCCTCACCAAGCCGGCTGAGATGCTCAATCAGTCGATCTATCCCGAATTCGCCAAGCTGGGCGCGACTGGAACATGGCACGAGTTCACGCGGCTGATTCTGCGCGGCGGCGCGCTGGCCGGCGGCGCGGGCGTGCTCTTGCTGCTGCTGAGCGTGGTGGCGGGCAAGGCGTTCTTGGGGTTCTTCTTCGGCCCCGATTTCATCGCGGCCTACGCCGTGCTGGTGTTGCTGATCGCCGCCGCGACGTTGACGGTCACGGGCTTTTCCATGGACCCGGCGCTTTACGCCATGGGGCGGCCCGGCATTCCGCTACGCGTCAATTTCGTCTCCATCATTCTGATTTTTCTACCGCTGTTGGCTTATCTTGGACAAAGCCAAGGTCCCGTGGGGGCCGGATTGGCGGCACTGATCGCCGCGACGGTGACCTTCATCGCCACGGCGGTCTTCACGGTCGTGGAACTGCGCAAGCGCGTGGCGCCATCCGCTTAAGTTTTTCTCGGCCGCGCCGGTTTGATCAGATTGTCCAAATCGCCGCTGGTTTGCGCCGCCGGGTCCCATAACCCTCGGCGCACGCGAGCTGTGGTCTGAGGGCCCGAAGGCGCTTTGGTCGAAATCGACAATGCTGGGCCAACATTCAATGTGTCGTAGCGCGCACGCCGCAGAATTTTTTCATCGAGCTTCCAATCGCGATAACCCACCGCGACCTCGCGGTAGTAATCCATGCTGGGCGGCGCGAACGGTTTCGCGCCGTTCATGGTGTAGGCCATGGCCTCCACGGCCTTGCCGTCGTGTTCGACCGATATTTTGATCTTGGGGTAGTCCGCGCCCTCGTAGGCATCGAGCGCGCGGACGCAAGCCGGTGTCAGTTCCCACAGCGCGCCGGGCACGCTGGCCTCGGCATCGACGGCGATATCGGCATAGCGTCGAAAGCACAGCCGGTAGCCGCGCAGCACGGCAACCCCCACGGGGCGCGCCGCCGGGCAGCGGCGCTTCATGCCGGCGATGTTCAGGTTCGAGCCATAGGCGAAATAAAGCATGGCCCTACATAGCCAATCGACGGTCTGTGTGCCCAAGAAAAAAGCGGCGGGTCCGAGAAGACCCGCCGCGAGTATGCTGGGGATGTGGGGTGGGGAGGGAAGAGAAAAGCCCCAGCGTTAGGCTTGTGAACTTCGCGTCGTGAACCGCCGCGCCGCGGCTTGCTCGCAACCTCAAAGTCCAAAACTCTCGAGCCCTATGTCCAATGTTCCAACGGAGAGCGGCAACGAGAACCGTTGCCGAAAAAAACGGAGAGGATGCGCGACGTCCGCCGAATTCTTTCGACCGATATCGGGATATCCGATCCCGTTTGTTCGTGATCTCCGTTGGGGGAACAGAGCTCACGATGGGCAGGAAAGCCGAGCCCGATTAAGGAATCGTGAATCTTGATTAACGCCGCGGATTGCTTGGGACTCCCGCGCCAAACAAAAGGCCCGATTCTTGCGAATCGGGCCTGAGCCTGAGACTGCTGACGGGAGCGAGAGCGGCTTTACGCCGCCTTCTTCATTGCAAACGGCAGTTCCAGTTGGTTGGTGTTGGCGGCCCAATGACGGTTACGCAGATTCTCGCGAATCGCGATCAGCTCTTCGGCTTCGTTCAGCAACCCGTGCAGGTCGCGGGCACTGGTGAGCGCTTGGCTCGCCAACGCGTGGGCCGATTCCGTCAGGAAATTCAGAAGGTCTTGTTGATCGCGCGACAACATGTGCGTTCCCTTTTCCAATCGCATGTGCGACGCCGCAACGGCGTCAGGACGTTAAAAACATCATGCTGCAGTGCAATAATTTATACAAGTCGATTTTGTGCAACGCAGCATTTCGCGATTGGAATACCTTTAAACTATGTCGACTTGTGGTCGCCAAGCGCGCGGAATTGCTGTTCATACGCGCATCACCCAAGCTCGGATCAGGGGTAATTTTCGTGCGCAAATTTTGAATCTTGACAAAGCAATTCAATATTAATTTCAAATGGTTGCGTAGTTTTATTCAGAATGCACTGCACAATCGCAAAATATTGTAGGTTTTGGCCTCTGGGCCCCCAAAATCTAGTTGACGTGACTCAGCCCCGCATACACCATGGGTAGTGGCGAAACTGCTTCGGACCTCAAAATCTGGAGTAGGAGGGGAAAGAGGGGGCTTTTTGGGCGGGTCCGGGTGACGGGCCAGGCGTTCCAAACGAGCCAAAGTGGCCTATCGGCCGACTGCCTTCGTACCGCTAAGTCTTTGATTTGAAAGACGATGCGGTCGGGGTCAGCTTCTGATTCCCCGCGCCATGCCGAGTCGAGGTGAGACAGCCGGTCGAGGGGCCGGTTGCAGGGCAGTCCGAGGGGTAGCGATGAATTACGCATTAGATGTTGGATCCGCAGCCGTTGCCGCGCCGCAGTCCGTTCCGAGCCCGGCCCCCAGACCCAGTCGCGATTCGACGTCTTTGGACGTGGTGCCCTCGATCCGCATCGACCGGTCGCGCGACGCGCTGCTGACCGATTTCGGCAAGGCGACGCTGGAAGACCGTTATTTGCTGCCCGGCGAGTCCTACCAGGACATGTTCGCCCGTGTCGCCAAGGCCTACAGCGACGACATCGACCACGCCCAGCGCATTTACGACTACATGTCCCGACTGTGGTTCATGCCCGCGACCCCCGTGCTGTCGAACGGCGGCTCGGACCGCGGCCTGCCGATTTCGTGCTTCCTCAATTCGGTCAACGACGACCTCGAGGGCATCGTCGGCACCTGGACCGAGAACGTCTGGCTCGCCTCCAACGGCGGCGGCATCGGCACCTATTGGGGCCGCGTGCGCTCCATCGGCGAGAAAGTGCGCAACTGCGGTCACACCTCGGGGATCATTCCCTTCGTGCGCGTGATGGATTCGCTCACGCTCGCCATTTCGCAAGGCAGCCTGCGCCGCGGTTCGGCGGCGGTGTACCTCGACGTGCATCACCCGGAGAT
>JANRJL010000069.1:0-50583 GCA_033763995.1 Rhodospirillaceae bacterium
TCGCCCGAGGCGAGCCTCGCCGCGGCGGTCCCCGGCCTGCTCATGAACGGGCTGCGCTCGTCGCTGGTGGGCGCGCTGGCGGCGTACGTTTATTGGCGCATCGCCCGGCCCGACCGGATGGCGGCGCTCACACCGCCCTGAACTCGCCGTCATAATGAAGACGAGACAGCGTGCCCGTGGCGAGGTCGAAGTACAGCGCGTGAATGGCGATTTCGCCCACGTCGACGCGCGACTTGATCCACGGGAACGTCAGCAGGTTGGCGAGCGAGGTCTTGATGGCCTCTTTCTCGGCCAATGACTGCGCCAGCGTCATGTCGCCCTTGGCCATGGCGAGGGCCCGCTCGCGCGCGGGGGCGGCGATTTTCATCCAGGCGCGGATGAAATCGTCCTCCACGCCCGGCACGGGCTGATCGCGCAGCAACGCCGCCACGCCGCCGCACAGCGCATGGCCCATGACGATGATCTGTTTGACCTTCAGCACCAGCACGGCGAATTCCAGCGCCGCCGAGGTGCCGTGAAAGTCGCCGTCGGGCGCGTAGGGCGGCACCAGGCTTGCGACGTTGCGCACCATGAAGATGTCGCCGGGCGCGGTGCCGAAAATCACGGCCGGTTCCATGCGCGCGTCCGAGCACGCGATGAACACCGCGCGCGGGTTCTGGCCCTTGGTGGCCAGGGATTTCAATGTCGCTTCGTTTTGCTTGTAATAGCCCTCGCGGAAGGCGCGAAAGCCGTCGACCAGTTTGTCCATGGAGGCTGTTTATCGTGTGATCCGGAAAAGTGGAAGCCGGTTTTCCGATAAGATCACACGAAATGACAAAAAAGCCCTCGCGCCCGTCAAACAAAAAGGCCCCGCTTATTTCGGCGGCTCGAGGCTGAACACCTCGGTCACCTCGACGACGTAGCCGTCGGGATCGGCAGCAGCATGTCGGCGCCGCGCTTTTTTCCCTGCGGGCCGTTCGACTCATAGGGCGCGGGTGCGCGCAAGACGCGGCCTCCGAGGTTCGGCACGTTCGCCGCGATCGCCTCGAGCCCGCGCGATTCGATCACCAGAATCGAATCGTGAATGCCCAGCCGGTCGGCGACCGCGCGGTTGGGCGCGAGGCCGGGGTCGCGGAACTCCAGCAGGCCCACCATGCCCGCGTTGGAATCCCGCCCGGCCATGATGACGATGCGCGACGTGGTCGGCTTCGCCGTGAGCGGCAGCGCGGTGGGGTCGTTGGGGTCCTGATCGCCGCGCCAGTCGAGCCACAGCTTGAAGCCGATGGCCTCGTAGAAGGCGCGGCTGCGCGCCACGTCGGTGACCAGCAGCGTCGTCCGCCGCACGATGGGGCCGTCTTGTGCAAACGTCGGAGCGGCGGTGACGAATATCAGAGTAGCAATGAGAAGGCGCAAGATTCGTTCCGAAAAGACCCTCTCCCTGTGGGAGAGGGAAGGGTGAGGGCGAGTTGGTTGCAGTGTTGAGTTGGACGCCGTCATCGTAAACAGAGCACCCTCACCCTCGCTTCGCTCGACCTCTCCCAAAGGAGAGGTTAAGTTGCTCGCGACTTGCGCTAGGGCTTCCGGGCGCAGCTCACGAACCAGGCGACGGTTTTGTCGAGTTGCTCGAACTTGCCGTACCAGATGCTCTCCGTCGGGAAGCCCGCGTCCAGGAACATCTTGACCGGATCGTTGGTGGCGTAGGCCTCCCAATAGGGCTCGTTGTTGTTCTTCAAGTCCCAGCCGGCGTCGAACTGGCCGAAGGCGTCGCGCTCGGAATAGCGCAACGGCACGTCCTGGTGGATGGCGATGCCGCCGGGCTTCAGCAGGCGGAAGCTCTCCTTGAACATGGCGGCCTGGGTTTTCACCGGCATCTCGTGCATGGCGTTGTGCGACACCACCAGATCGAAGCTCGCGTCGGGGAACGTGGTCGCGCCCGCGTCCATTTGATGGAAGTGCACGGCCGCGCCCAGGGCCTCGGCGCGCGCATGGGCATAACGCAGCATGCCGGCGCCGACGTCGATGGCATGGACCTCGGCTTTGGGGAAGGCCAGCGCCCAGGGCGTGGAGGACGAGCCCGCCGAGCAGGCGAAGTCCAAGATTTTGGTGGGCGTGAAGCCGGCAAAACGCTCCTTGAGGAAACGCTGGATCACCTCGGCCTTGCTCTCCATGGTGCCGATGCCGCCGCCCATGGAATACAAGTTGCCGCCGCCCTCGTAGAACGCGCCGGCCAGCACGTCGTTGGCGCCGTAGTCGGCGGCGTAGTTCACCGGCTGCAGGTGGATGTTGACTTCCTTGATGCCGCGCGGCGGATCGAATGTGGGGTCGAGCGTGAGCGAGCCCTTGCGCGTCTTGGCGTTGTGCAGCGCGTCGTAGGTTTTTTCCAGCCGCTCCTTGTGGCGATAGATCGGGTCGGCCACCGCGACCCACATCATCTCCTGGGCATCGCGGTTGATGGCCGAGAACATCAGGTAGTCCGGCTCCTGCCACATCACCTCGCCGATCTCGTGGCGGTCGGTGGGCTCGCGGCCGTGGGCCTTGACGAACTTGGGCTTGGCGAGCCGTTCGTAAATCGCCTTGTTGCCGGGGCGGATCTTGCGCCCGACATGGTGCTTGAGCGAGAGGACGAACAACTGCCGCGCCTGCTCGTCGTGGGTGGGCTCGGACATCATGTCGTGAACGGGGTTGCGGACCATGGGCGTGCTCCGGGCGAGGGGACCTAATGTGAGGTCAATGTATGCCCTACCCTAGCGCAAACCTTGACCGGGCTCAAAGCATGTCGCGTCCCAAGGAAAGCGGAATTTTGGGCGACAAGAGGGGGGTTTCCATCCATCGAGCCATGGCCTAGAGATTGCGCCCGCAGCGCTCGTGCAATGCGCTGCCTTGGGGTGAAGCGATGCGAGTTTTAGGCATTCATTTTGGTCACGACGCAGGCGTCGCTCTCATTGAGAATGGCAAGGTTAGGGTCCTCGCGCAAGCCGAGCGGCATTCGCGCCAGAAGCATGTGTCAGGTCTGTCTTATCGCTTTATCAGCCAAGTACTCGAGCGCCTCGATCTCGATGCACGGCAAATCGACTACTGTGCGATCACAACGACACAAAGCATGGATATCATCCTTGATCGTCGAGAGCCGCTCGATATCGAGTATGCGCGCCATCCCGACGACCGGATTCCATCCAAGCTGGGAGACATGATCCGCGCTGACCCGGCCTTGGCCGACATGCCCCTGGAGCTCCTACTTGACCACACTTTGAGCGCACCGGATATCGGTGACCGCAAGCTTCGCCGCCGCGAATACCTCGGCAAGAACCTCGGCATTCCGCCCGAGCATGCCAAAGCCATTGCATCTTTCAATCGGACTCTGTTTGACTTTGATTCACCGCTCGCTCGCCCCTGCTCATTGCGCGAACTTGCCGCCGATTACGATTTGCGCTTTGCAGACCTTGAAGCCTATCGGCACGATTTTCATTTTCCCGTTACTTTTGTTTTAGACGGCCACCGCATACCGGGCTGCCTGCTCAATCACCATGCTGGCCATGCTGCGGCGGCTTACTACCAATCGCCTTTCCAATCCTCCGCGATCCTGACGCTCGATGGTGGTTGTGGTTATCACGAGGGTGGATTGTTCTGGTTCGGACGTGACAACGACATCGTTCCAGTGCGTGTGCACTACCTCGAACTCGGCCGTATTTATCTCCGAATCGCCAACTACGGCCTCAAGATGGGGTCGTCGGCCGAAGGCAAGATGATGGGCCTTTCATCTTACGGCAAGCCCACATTCTTCCGTAACGAGTTCGTGGCTAATGGTGCGAAAGTGGTCGCTGACGACACGGCCACAATCAAGTGGGAAAAATTTCTTTCGAAAAAGATTCATGGGCCGGACAGCACATATGATCGCTCAGCGATAGGGGTGCCCGAGAAGTTATTGTCGCCGGTTAATGCCGATGTTGCCGCCAGTACTCAGTTACTTTTCGAGGAGACCATGCTGGAGGCGACTCGTCAGCTCGAACTTATTCTGCAGCGCGCGGGCCTTGCCACATCCGACATCAGTCTCTCGGGCGGGTGCATGCTCAACTGCCCGACCAACACCCGCATCTCGCGCGAAACCAAATTCAAGAACGTCTTTGTGGAGCCGGCTTGCGACGACGGCGGATTACCCGTTGGCGCGGCGTTGTGGGCTTACTTCAATCTCATGCGCCATCCGCGTTCACCGGCGGACGGAGCCGTTGCCGCCGAGCTGCCGTACCTCGGCCTGCCATTGCGGCCATCGGACTTCGATGTCGCGTTATCCGCCAATGCTGAACGGATTCTGGTCGAGTTCCCCTTGTCCATCACTCAAACCTGCGCAGAATTGCTTGCGGCGGGCCAGGTGGTGGGCTGGTTCGAGGGCCGCTCCGAGGTGGGTCCGCGCGCGCTCGGCCATCGCTCGATTGTCGCCGATCCGCGCGGCAAGGATACGTGGACGCGAGTCAACGCGATCAAGGGACGTGAAGCATGGCGGCCGCTGGCGCCCTCGGTGCTTGAGGATCGATGTGCGGAGTGGTTCGCCGACATGCCGTCGACGTCACCGTTCATGATGTTCACCGGACGCGCGGTCAACACAGCAATTCCAGCGGTGACGCATGTCGACGGCACCGCGCGGGTGCAAACCGTCTCGCCTCAAGTCGGCGCCTACTACGACCTCATCAAGCGGTTCGCCGATCTTACAGGCTGCCCGGTGGTGCTCAACACGTCGATGAACGGTCCCGGCCAGCCCATCGCCGAGTATCCCGCCGACGCTATAGCCATGCTGCTCGACGGGCGTTTCGACGTGCTTGCCCTGGAGAATCGCTTGATACGCCGCGCGGCCTAGGCAGCCGCCTTATTGCACACCCGCGAGCCCATCATCACGCCGGGCTGCACACGCGAGCGCAGCGTGAAGCCCGCATCTTCCAGGCGCTGCTCGACGTTGCAGGTGACGAACTCGTGGGCGTAGGGCTCGCCGTTATCGGCGGCGTCCATCAGGCCCACCAGCCCCGCGTAGCCCGGGCGGTCGGGCTCGGCCGAGGCGAAGTCCCACACGACGAAGGTGCCGCCGGGGCGCAGCACGCGGTGCACTTCCTTCAGCGTCCTGTCCAGGACGGGGATGGGAATTTCGTGAAACAGAATGTGCTCATAGACCAGGTCGAAATGGCCGTCGGGGAAGTCCAGCGCCTCGCTGGGCATCTGCGCGAAGTGCACGGCGATGTTCTGCTCGGCGGCGCGCCAGTGGCCGTAGCGCAGCATCGGCGTGGCGATGTCGGTGGCGATCACCTCGGCCTCGGGGTGCAGGCGCTTCATCTCCACCGCCATTTGACCTATTCCACATCCGATTTCCAGCACGCGCTTGATTCTGCCGTCGAGCGGGCCCGGCGTCTGCTTGGCGAGCCTGGCGTGCAGCGCGTCCTCGGCGTTCTCGCCGCCGTAGAAAATGCTGGTGCCGTAGTCGTAGTACATGCCGGCCAGCGGCAGGCCCACGTAGCCGCCGGGCTGAATGTGAATCTGCACCTTGGCGTAGTCGGGATAGACGAAGTTGGGATCGTAGGTGAGCGTCCCGGGCCCGCGCTTCTCGGCGTCGTCGAGGCGGCGCAGGTACTCGGTCTCGCGCTCGCCGTAACTCTCGACGATGCGCTGCTTATAAATCTCCTGGCAACTGCGCTTGACGCGCAGGAAGGTGGAAAGCTCCAAATCCTCCAGCAGCACTTCGCGCGCCTTGGCGACGCCGGCGTGGGTGTGCGCGATCGGCGCGCCCGCCTTGCGCATCAGCTCGTTGCCGCGCACCGACATGTTTTTCCAATGCGCGTGCAGCAACTGGTTGCGCGCGTCGCTGATGAAGTCGGTGTAGGTCTCGTCGGACCGGCGGGTCAGCGCGGGCGTGCGCCCGATCTTGCCGCGGTCGACGACGTCGTTGCGCAAAGCCATGGCGGTCTCCCGGCTGCGGTTGCCTCAGCATTCATTTTAGCCCAAGTCGCGACCGAGAAAAGCGCTGGCGGCGGCCATTCCGCGCGATGGACGCTGGTATTGTTGTTAATGACGTGTGGTGCAACGCCGCCACCAGAAACTCTATTGTCGCCCTGGGACTTGTTCCCAGGGCCCAGGAATCAATGAATTCTTGCGCGGGCTATCCTGGGTCCTGGGCATAAAGCCCAGGACGACAGCTGAGTTTATTTCAAATGCAACCTGACCTACGACTGGACTGAACTTACGCGGTATAGAGCGCCACCCGGCTCACGGCGAAGTCGGCGTCGAAATCGCGCATCCAGCCCAGCAAGCCCAGGCGCATGAGGCCCTTGAGGTTGAGCAGCGTGGTCAGGCCGTGGGGCGTAAACGCGCTCCAGGGCAGGCGCACGGTGGTCCACTCGGGCTTGGAGGCCATGGTGGCGCGGTAGGACTGCTCGTACCAGCGCACGTCGGTGGTGCGCAGGTGGCAGTTGTAGTCCTCGCCGTTGCCCCAGAAGTCCATCTCGATGCCGGCGTAGGCCGAGGCGTCCAGGGGTGCCTGGCCCATTTCCAGGTCCAGCGCCAGTTGGATGAAGCCGCCGCCGTCGGTGCTCACGCGGCCCTTCATGCGCAGGCAGCGGCGCCCATCGATGACGTCGTAGGCCGCCTGGGCGTTGGAGCGGCCGCCCATGACCCGGTCGGTGAAGCCCGCCCAGCGCGTGCCGATGGTGGCGATCCCTCCGGGCCCGGTGAAATCGTCCAAGACCAGGGGCGTGGCGGACGCCGGGGCCTGATCCGCGGCCGCAAGGGCCTTGTGTCGCGCGAAGGGCAAAATAAGGGCGGATATTGCGGCGGCCATGGTGACGCGCCGGCCCAAGGGTTTCGTCATGGGCGCGGCCCTTTCCGAAGCGGGGATTATAGGGTGTTTACGCAGCAAACCCCGCAATGGATGACTCAGGGCCGCCTGGCCGCTAGCAGCACTCGCCCGGCGCGCAGGCCGGGCCGTCGGCCAGGCGCGTGATCGCTGGCACGCCGGTCTTGGTCTCGCTGGCGTGGCGCACGGTGTCGCGCGTGCAGTCGAAGGGCGTGGGTTCGGCGACGTCTTTGTACGGCGGCACGGGCGCGAACTGGCCCGCGTAGGGCTCGGCCATCAGCAGGCCGAAGGTCTTTTCGCACACCGCCATGGGCTGGCCGCGCCGGTAGGTGTGGTTGTCGTCGTCCGTCACGCTACGAAACGGCCCGCGATAAATCACCGCTTGGTTCTTGTCCCAGCACGCACCTTGCTTGCCCTTCCACGCCATGACGGTGAGCGAGCGGTACTCGATGCCCTCGACGATCTGCCACGGTTCCTGCTGGCGTTCGGCCACGGTGATGCCGTGAAAGCCCACGTCCTCCAGCAGCTTAAGAAACTCGAATTCCGGCAGCGCGCCCGACAAGCAGCCCGACCACAGCTTGGGGTCGTCCTTGAGGTGTGGCGGCGAGGGTTCGTCGGAGACGATGTCGGAAATGGCGATGCGCCCGCCGCGCTTCAGCACGCGAAACATCTCGGCGAACAACTGCGGTTTGTCGACGTCGGCCACCAGGTTGAGCACGCAGTTGGACACGATGACGTCGATGCTGTCGTCGGCGATCAGCGGCTGGGCGCGGCGCAGGTCGGCCAGGTCGCGCTGGAACAACTCCCATTCGGCGGCGCCGGTGACCGGGCAAGCGTGCAGGCGCCGGTCGACCAGGTCGATGTTGGTGCGCAGGTCCTGGATGTGGCCGCGACGAAATTCGACATTGGCGAAGCCGATGCGCTCGGCGACCACGGGCGCGTTGCGCCGCGCCACCTCCAGCATCGCCGGCGTCATGTCGACGCCAATCACCTTGCCGGTGGGCCCCACCACCTGGGCGGCGATGAAGCAGATTTTTCCGGTGCCCGAGCCCAGGTCCAGCACCGTTTCGCCCGGGCGCACGTACTTGGACGGATCGCCGCAGCCGTAATCCTTTTCGATCACCTCTTGCGGGATGACCTTGAGATACTGCGGGTCGTAGTCCACCGGGCAGCACAAAGCCGGTTCCACGGCTTGGGCGCCGGCGCCGTAGCGCGATTGCACCGCCTCTTTGACCATATCCTGCATGACCGCCTCCCGGGACACCACCCGACCATGGGCATCATAAGCCGGCGGCGCCGTCAATGGCCGTCACGGGCGCGCGAGAATTCAGTCGCCCCTGGCCGGCGGTTTAGATATATCCCTCGCAATCCGCGCCCATCCACGGCGCCCCATGACAGCATCCGCCAGCATGTCCGAAACTCCCGATCAGAAACTCCGCCGCGCGCTGGGCCTGCACCAGGCGGGCCAGCTCGCCCCGGCGAGCGCGCTCTACCGCGAAATTCTCGCGCTGGCCCCGGACCATTTCGATGCGTTGTACCTGCTGGGCGCGGCCACGACGCAATCGGGCGACGCGGCCACGGGGCTGATGTATTTGGACCGCGCGCTGGCGATCAAGGCCGATTTCGCGTCCGCTCACGTCCAGCGCGGCAATGCGCTGCGACGTCTGGGACGTAATGCCGAAGCTCTGTTGAGCTTCGAACGTGCTCTAACAATTGATGCCGCCAGCATCGACGCTCGCATCAATCGCGGCATCGAACTGAAAGAGCTGGGCCGCTGCGAGGAGGCCTTGGCCGATCTGGATGTGGCCGTCGCCGCCGCGCCGGACGACGCTGTGGCGCACTACAACCGCGCGGCGGTGCTGGTGCGCATGGGCCGCGACGACACGGCGCTCGCGGCCTTCGAGCGCGCGGCGGCGCTGAAGCCGGATTTCGCCGAGGCGCATTTCGGCGCGGCCGAATGCCGCCTGGCGCGGGGCGAGTTCGCTGGCGGGTGGGCGGGGTTCGAATGGCGCTGGCGCACGTTGGTGTTCTCGCGCAGTGGGCGTGAGTTCACGCCAAGCCAGTGGCGCGGCGAGGGGGCCCTCGCGGGCAAGACCATCCTGCTTCACGCCGAGCAGGGCTTGGGCGACACCATCCAATTCTGCCGCTACGCGCCGCTGCTGCGCGAGCGCGGCGCGCGGGTGGTGCTGGAGGTGCAGCCGAAGCTGAAGGCGCTGATCGCCACGCTCGACCCCGCCGTCACGGTGGTGGCGCGCGGCGAGGCGCTGCCGCCGTTCGATCTGCATTGCCCGCTCATGAGCTTGCCGGGGGCCTTCAAGACCGAGCTTGCGACCATCCCGGCGCGCGGGCCCTATCTCAGCGCCGATGCGGCGCGCGTGACAGCGTGGCGCGAACGACTGCCGCACGACGGCGTGAGAATCGGCCTGGCGTGGTCCGGCACCGCCAGCCACGGCAATGACCGCAATCGCAGCGCGACGCTGGCGACTCTCGGCGTACTGGCAGGGCCCGGCCGTCATCTCATCGGCCTGCAGTCTGACATGACAACGGCCGATCGCGCCGCCGCAGCGTCGCTGGCGAACTTCACCTCGCTGGGCGACCAGCTCACCGACTTCGCCGAGATCGCCGCCCTGGTCGCGGCCCTTGATGTGGTGGTGACGGTGGACACCGTCTTCGCCCACCTCGCCGGGGCTTTGGGCAAGCCGGTGTTCGTGTTGCTGTCCAAGGCCTGCGATTGGCGTTGGTTGCAGGGCCGCGCCGATAGCCCGTGGTATCCCTCGGCCAAATTGTTCCGCCAAGAGACTCTGGGCGACTGGAGCGCGCCCATGAGGCGGTTGCAAAGTGAAGTGGGCCGCTTGTTTCCCGGGGGGTGAGTCTCTACCTTTTCGGGCAAGCGCTACAAAGGGAGACCGCCATGCTGTTGCCCCCGCCCCAAGCCAAACACGGGATGACGCCCGAGTGGTCCCATGATGACCGCAACCGCCAGGCCTTTCAGCGCACGTTGCGCGAGGCGGTGATCCGCAAGCTCTCGGCCGGCAGCCGCGTGGTGTTCGAAAAGCGCGTCAAGCCGCGTTTCGAAAAGGAACACGGCCGCGGGTTCAAGGACCGCAACGAAGCCCGCAAGGAAATGCGCAAGGACGGCTTTTATCAGGCGCACCTGAGCATCCAGCGTTCGTCGCAGGAATTGATGTGGGCCTCCATCACCTATCCGCTCGACCGCATGATCGGCGATCTCATGGCCCGCGCGCGCCAAAGCGGGCCCACCAAGGGCTCGCTCACACTCGACCCGAGCCTGCCGATCCCGCGCTACATCGACAGCCTCGACATTCACTGCATGCCCGGCGGCTACACCACCGACCTGGGCGAGGGCGACGTGGCGGCTGGCGCCATCTACGACAAGGGCACTTATATTTACGGCAGTGGGCGCGGCGGACCCCTGGGCGACCGCTCGGGCGCGGCGATCGTGCGCCACATTCAGCGCACCCGGCCGAACTTCAAACCCAAGCGCATTCTCGACATGGGTTGCGCGACGGGCAGCAACACGCTGCCCTGGTGCGACGCCTTCCCCGAGGCCGAAGTGCACGGCATCGAGCTGGGCGCGGCCTTGATGCGCTATGGCCATGCGCGTGCGGAGTCGCTCGGCAAGGCGGTGCACTTCAGCCAGCAGAACGCGGAGAAAACCAATTTCCCCGACGGGCATTTCGACCTGATCGTCTCCACCATCATGTTCCACGAAACCTCGTCCAAGGCGCTGCCGCGCATCTTCGCCGAGACGCGCCGCTTGCTCGCACCCGGCGGCGTCATGGCGCATTTGGAAGTGGATCAGTTCGCGAGCCTCGACCTGTGGCGGCAGATTGTGTTCGACGCCGAGACCTACAACAACAACGAGCCCTTCTGGTCGACCTACCGCGACAAGGATTTGATCAAGGTGGCCGAGGGCGCGGGCTGGCCCGCAGGAAGTGTAAAATTGGAAACCGAAGCCTTCGAACACGCGCCGGTCACATCCATGTCGGCGCAGCAGGCGCGCTCGGCCGTGGGCGGGTTCCTGCTCATCGTCGGCGAGAAGCGGTGAGGGTGTCATGAACCAAGTGAACAAGGTTCGCGTTCCGCAAACCTCCAAGGGCGTGCGGCCCACGTTTTTCGACGACCCGGCCAACGACCGCATCGTCTCCATGCTGATGGCGCTGATCACCGAGGTATCGGTGATGCGCGACCGCCTGGACACCGTCGAGGCCATCGCCGAGAAAAAGGGCATCATCCTGGCGAAAGAAATCGAGACCTTCGAGCCCGACCCCGCGCGCGCCGAGGAGCGCGAGCGCCGCCGCCAGGAATTCGTCGATCGCGTGTTCTATGTCTTTCAAGAGGAAGCCGAGGACCTGGCGCGCGGCGACACGCCCGAGGCCTACGAAGCGGCGGTGAAAATCAGCGCGGAGGGGTAACTCAAGTGGCTCTCACCCGCCGTTTCTTCGCCGCTCTCGCGGGAAGCGCGGCGCTGATCGGCGCCAAGTCGCGGGCGCAGGACGCGAAAATTCTCCGCGTCGCGCTAGGCGGCTTTCCGCTGGAGCGGAGCAACCCCTACGCCAACATCCAAACGCCCTCGATCATTTTTCACACCGCCGTCTTCGAGGGCCTGACGCATCTCAACCTCGACGGTTCGGTCTCGCCGCGGCTGGCCACCGCGTGGGAGCAGCGCGATCCGCTCACCTGGCGTTTCAAGCTCCGTGACGACGTGGTGTTCTCCAACGGCAAGGCCTTCGACGCCGGCGCGGTGGCCCACGCGGTCAACTATCTCACCGGGCCGGGCCCCGCCAACGAGGACGCGCGGCGCGATTTGAACTTTCTCGCCGGCGCCACCGTCGTCGACAAGCATACGGTCGATATCCGCACGCAAACGCCGCGCTTCACGCTGCCGCGCTACTGCTCGGTGCTGCTGATCGTCGAGCCAGAGGCTTGGGCCACACTCGGCCCCGTCAAGTTCGCCGAACAGCCCGTGGCCACGGGGCCCATGGTGGTGGACGAATGGCAGCCGGCGCGGGCGTTGTTTCGGCGCAATCCCACGGCGTGGCGCAGCCCCCAGATCGACGGCGTGGAATACATCAACCTGCCCGACGTGCCCGCCCGCATCGCCGCGTTGCAATCGGGCCGCATCGACGTGGCTTACGGCGTCGCGCCGGAGGACATTGATGCGGTGACCGCCGTGGGCGGCACCATCGCCACCGTGCGCGACGGAGCGGCCATGTGCATCGTGCTCAACTTCCAGGGCGGACGCGCGACGCCCTTGGCCGACGTGCGCGTGCGCCGCGCGCTCAACCTGGCGGTGGATCGCCAGGCCATCGTCGACGTGCTGATGGGCGGGCTCACGGTGGCCTCGGGCCAACCCTCGGTGCGCCAGGCCTTCGGCTTCGATCCGGCACTGGGCCCGTACCCCCACGACCCGGCGGCGGCCAAGGCCCTGCTGGCCGAGGCGGGCTACGCGAACGGTTTCACCATGACGCTGGAAACCTCGGGCGGCTCCACCAATGGCGTGGCGGTGGTGCAGCGCGTCGCCGAGGACCTGAAGCGCGTCGGCGTGAACATGGTGGTGCGCCAGAAGCAGACCATCAAGTTCCTCAACGATTTCGTGAACGGCGTTTACGAGGCCGATTCCTTCACGCTGCAATGGGGCGGTTACCCCACGCTGGACGCGCTGCAGTTCACGAATCTCAGTTCATGCCGCAAGGCCAAGCCGTGGTTCTGCGACCCGGCCATCCAGCCCGTGATCGAGCAGGCGTGGGCGGAGACCGACCCGGCCCAGGCGCTCGCGTTGCGCCACCAAGTGATGCGCCACTACCGCGACCAGGCGCCGGGCATTTTCCTGCACGAGAACATCGCCTTCGTGGGCCTGAGCCCGCGCACCACGGGCTACCAGCCGATCTTCGGCCACGTCGATTATGACTTGGTCAGGATTGGATGAGGTCAATTCCTCGTCCGATCCGGGTTCCCCACCGTCCGGGTTGCTCAATTCTTTGCCACAAAAGCCCCATCCGGTTTTCCGGATGGGGTTGGACGTAGGCGTGACTGAAGTGAGAAAACGCGCCGTCAATTCACCTTAGGCGAAGCAAGTTCCGTAATCGCGGGAGGCTGCTTCGGAGATACGACGACATAGCTGACGCTCAGCCGCTCACTTACCCTTTTGGTCGGCGCGGTCGGGGTGGCGGCGCCGAAAATTTCGTTGGTGGTATAGCGATCGCACTTGAAAACATAACATATGGCGCCGGCGCTCTCGCGAAATGCGCGAACTTCTTCCGCCTTCGCGGCCGTGTCACACAAATCGACGTTGCACATGTTGGCGCAATTAATAATTTTGGCCATGACCTCGGTCCCTTCAGTTATTTGATGATGTGTTGATAAATCTTGGCGATTTCGTCGGGCAAGTCGCTCAGGTATGCCTTGAGTGTTTTCACATCCTTTGCGGTTGCCAGGAAATCGGCTCGCGACTGGTCAACGCCAGCCGCCGTAGCGAGTTGCTTTACTGTTGCCGGATTAACGGCCGTCTCGTCCGCCGCGTCTGCGCCGGCAATTTTCTCGATGACGGTTCGCGCTTGGCCCTGCGATTTTAGAAAGTCATTGGCGCCCTTGGCCCTCGCCTTTTCGAGAGTCTTGATGTCTTCGCCGTAGACTTTCGCGAGTTCTTGAGAGAACTGGGCATCTTGCAGGGCGCGCGCTGCGCCTGAGTCGACTTTGCCGTCTGTATCCTTCGCGAACATCACGCTTGCGCCGGCCTGCTTGACCGCATCGTTCCCCACGGCGAGTCTTTGATAAATTCCTTGTTTGCTTCCGGCGAGGAGCCCGCCGCCATAGTTCAGTTCCATCAATACGTCGGTCGTGTCTTTGGCGCCGTTGCCGAATGGACTCGTGCATGTATACGTTCCGTTCGCCTGCTTGACGCACGTGCCCCTGTTCGTCGGTACCACGGCTAGTTCGGCGCGGTTGTAGCCGAGCTTCGCTTCCGGCGCGGTGGAACTGGGCGTTTGGCCGACCGATACGCCGATCACGGTTGACGTGGCCGCGACAACGAAGTGGTCGCGTTCGGCACAGGCCCCGAGCCCCAGGGCGGCGATAGCGCCGCAGACCAATTGTAAGTTTCGTCGCTGTGTCATGGTGTCTTCTCCTTGCTGCAAATGGATTGGGGGGATTGTGAGACGGCGCCGTCGCTCGCCGGTGCGCGCAGGCACACCTTTCCGAACGGCGTGGATTCGAATTCAACCACCACGTCCTTCATGCCGTCGGGCATGGCGACGACTTGGCTCGAGGCATAACCGGCATTGAGCGCGATTCCGGGCAGGTCGGACAGACTGACGCCCAGGCTTTGCGTCCTGACCGCGGTGACCGATGCCTCCGCGGTGGCCTTCGGCATCGACACAATGCCGAAACCCAGCACCATGACATGGCGCGTGGTCGGGTCTCCGTCGAGGTCGATGACGATGCCGCGCGAATCCTGGGCGCAGCCCTGCAGACAGAGGGCCAGCAGACCTGCGCCACTCAGGCGTCGCGCAGAACGCGGGCGAAAGTTGCGAAAAGCCCTCACCATGCGAAGCCCTGTCAGACCTAACAGGTCCGATCCCCACCCAATTGTGTCAAAGCTATCTGGGATTGCCCGGCATGCAAGTTAAATTTGTAGTATTATATTATTCAACTTTTAATTGATTCTCATCCACCGCCCGGTTGGTGCAATCACCCTGGCTCTGATGCCCTGAGCAAACAAAAACCCCATCCGGTTGCCCGGATGGGGCTGAATGACGGTAATGCGAGTCCGGTGGTTTATTTCATCTGCGCCTTCATCATGGCGTCGAGCTTGTCGAGGAAGCCGGTGGTGGTCATCCACGGCTGATCGGGGCCGACGAGGATCGCGAGATCCTTGGTCATGAAGCCCTGTTCGACGGCCTGCACGCACACCTTCTCCAGCCGGTCGGCGAAGTCGACCACGTCCGGCGTGCCGTCGAACTTGCCGCGGTACTTCAGCCCTTGAGTCCAGGCGAAGATGCTGGCGATGGGGTTGGTGGAGGTTTCCTTGCCCTGCTGATGCATGCGGTAGTGGCGGGTGACCGTGCCATGAGCGGCTTCGGCTTCCACCGTCTTGCCGTCGGCCGTGAGCAGCACCGAGGTCATCAGGCCCAGCGAGCCGAAGCCCTGGGCCACCGTATCCGATTGCACGTCGCCGTCGTAGTTCTTGCAGGCCCACACGAAGCCGCCGGACCACTTCAGCGCCGAGGCCACCATGTCGTCGATCAGGCGGTGCTCATAGACGATCTTCTTGGCGGCGAACTTGTCCTTGTAGTGCTGGTCGTAGATGCCTTGGAAGATATCCTTGAAGCGGCCGTCGTAGGCTTTCAGGATCGTGTTCTTGCTCGACAGGTACAAGGGCCAACCGCGCGCGAGGGCATAGTTGAAGCAGCTATGGGCGAAGTCGGAGATCGACTCGTCCAAGTTGTACATGCCCATGGCCACGCCGGCCCCGGGGAAGTCGTAAACCTCGTAATTCGTCGGTGCGCCGCCGTCGGCGGGCGTGAAGGTCATGGTCAGCTTGCCCTTGCCGGGCACCTTGAAGTCGGTGGCCTTGTACTGATCGCCGAAGCCGTGACGGCCGATGACGATGGGCTGGGTCCAGCTCGGCACCAGGCGCGGCACGTTCTTGCAGATGATCGGCTCGCGGAAGATGGTGCCGCCCAGGATGTTGCGGATGGTGCCGTTGGGCGACTTCCACATCTTCTTCAGCTTGAATTCCTTCACCCGCGCTTCGTCGGGGGTGATGGTGGCGCACTTCACGCCGACGCCGTATTGCTTGATGGCGTTGGCGGCATCGACCGTGATCTTGTCGTCGGTCGCATCGCGGGCTTCGACGCCCAGGTCGTAGTACTTAATGTCGATATCGAGGTAGGGCAGGATCAGCTTGTCCTTGATGAACTGCCAGATGATGCGGGTCATCTCGTCGCCGTCCAAATCGACGACGGGGTTCTTCACTTTGATCTTGGCCATGGCTGCTCCTTGTTGCGTCCCGGGCCGGCGTAACCCGGCAGTTCTATGGAGTGTGGGCCATCCCCCGGCCCCCGCGAAGGGCGGACCTTAGCTAGGGCTTGCGGGACAGGCAAGCGGCGGATTCCGGGCCGTTCGGTGGGCTGTTGGGGCGAGGGCTTGCATCTCTGCGGCGCGCGCCGCGCCGGATTGTGGGATGAGACGACGCGGTGGGGTTGACATTTGTATGTACAAATGTACATCATCGTCGATGCCGGTTCTCGGGGCGGTCGGTTTCGATTGGGACGATGGCAATCTAGCCAAGTGCCAAAAACACGGCGTGGCCGTTGACGACATCGAGGCTGTGTTCAAGGTCGATGTTTGGCTGGGCGTCGACCGCAAACATTCTATGGCTGAGGCGCGGTACGTCGCAGTTGGTCCCGGTCTAGGTATCAGGCCGATCTACATCGTCTTCACGCTGCGTCAACGCGGCGGCCGTCTGTTGGTTCGCCCCGTCACCGCACGGTACATGCATCGCAAGGAGATCGAGCGTTATGAAAAAGAAGCTACGGAAGATTCCGAAAATGGAAACGGATGAGGATGCCGAGGCATTTCTTGCGCAGGATTTGTCCGACCTCGACTGGAGCCAATTCAAGAAGGTGCGCTTCGAGTTCATCGCGAAAACCGCACGCGTCAACATGCGCCTGCCGGAAGCGCTGCTCGAGGCCGTGAAAACCAGCGCGGCGCGGCGCGGCATGCCCTATCAGCGGTTCATCCGTCAAGCGTTGGAAGCCGCCGTCGCTCGCCGGCCCGGGCGCAACATCACACCTTAAACACCACCGCCGGCGTCGGTTGGCCCAGTTCCGGTTCGATCAGCGGCAGGGCCATGCGTGGTTCGGTTCGCGCGACTTAGGGAAACAACATTGCGCCG
Source organism: Rhodospirillaceae bacterium (assembly GCA_033763995.1). Taxonomy (GTDB): domain Bacteria; phylum Pseudomonadota; class Alphaproteobacteria; order Rhodospirillales; family Rhodospirillaceae. The sequence goes on from JANRJL010000069.1 coordinate 16,728, forward strand.
ATCAGCTCCTGCAGCCGTCGCGCGTACGACACGCCCGAGGGAGCGTCACCGGCATGGGACAGCGCGACGGCGATAACGCCGCGCTCCGGGTAAACGTCGATCACGGCGCTGGGCCCTGCGTCCTCGTTGCCGCGGCTGAAGGAGCGCGGCACGCCGCGCGGCGTCGTGTCGTTAAACCAACCATACCCCGCCGAGCCCGCGCTCAACGGCGCGTGAGGCGCGAACATCTCGGCCACGCTGTCGGGCGAGAGAACGCGGCCCGCGCGCAGCGCCCGCGTCCACGCCAGGAGATCGTCGATGGCCGAGAACATCGCGCCCGAGCCCACGCCACCCCATTGCCGTGCGGCGAACGCCGCCGGCAGCGGGTGACGGGTTGGAGCGACGGCCTGCGCGCCCGGTCCCGCTGCGAAGCCCGTTGCCGTCGGTCCCGCCGGCGCCAAGATCTGCGCGGCCACGAACGCCTCGAACGGCATTTTCGTGACGATCTCGACGATCATCGCCGCCAAGTCGTAGTTATCGTTGGAATACGTGAACCGCGCGCCGGGGGCATGCGCCAGCGGCTGCGCCAGGATCACGCGCTGCGCCGCGACGCGATCCGTCAGGCCCTCGGCGGCATACGCCTGGGGCAATCCGCTCTTGTGGCTCAAGAGCTGCGCAATCGTGATGGTGCGCTTGTCGGCCGGGATCTCGCCCAGGTGCAAGCCGATGGCGTCGTTCAGCGTCAGCAGGCCCAGGTCGCGGCATTTCAGCACCGCGGCGGCGGTAAACGTCTTGGACACTGAAGCGATCCAGAACCGCGTCGTGGGGTCCATCGCTCGGCCGCCGAGCATGCCGTAGGCCTTGCGCAGCACGATGCGTTCGCCCTCCGCGATCAGCACCGCGCCCGAGAAACCCTCGGCGCTCATCGTCATCAACTCGCGGTCGAGCGCCGCCACGGCCGCAGGCTCGACAGCGTGGGGCGCGGCGTGCGTCGGCACGGCCGTCACCCACCACGCGAAGACGAGCGCCGCCACGGCCCGCGTCATACTTTGAACACCACCGCCGGTTTGGGCTGGGCCAGTTCCAGCTCGATCAGCGGCAGCACGTCCTCGGGTCTGGCGACGAAGTCGACGAGATGGCTGTGTCCCTCGTGGGCGAAGCCGCGCGTGATGATGGTCTCGAGCAGGCCCTTCATGTGGTCCCAGTATCCGTTCGTATTCAGCACCACGATGGGCTTGTTGTGGCGGTGAAGTTGCCGCCAAGTGATGATCTCGAAAAATTCGTCGAGCGTGCCGATGCCGCCCGGCAGGATGCAAAAGGCGTCGGCGCGCTCGAACATGATGCGCTTGCGCGTGTGCATGTCGGGCACCACGATCATCTCCTGGGCGGCCGGGTGCGCCAGTTCCTTGTCGCGCAGGAATTCGGGGATCACGCCGATCACCGTGCCGCCGCCGGCCAGCACCGCGTCGGCCGTGGCGCCCATGAGGCCCACGCGCCCGCCGCCGAAGACCAGCGCCGTGCCGCTCGCCGCCATGGCGCGGCCGAGCGCGACGGCGGCCTCGCGGTAAGCCGGATCGGCCCCCACCTGCGAGCCGCAAAACACGCACAAAGACGTCAATCGGATTGGGGACATAGGGATCGGGACATGGGGGATCGGGACATGAGGACGTCGCGAGGAAAGGCGTCAGCCAAGGAGCGATTGAGGGGCGATTGTGGCGGCGAATATCACGGTTCGGACACGCGGATGCCCTTGCGTCCATGGGGGGTTCTTTGTACTGGTTTATTGACCTCGTCAACCATCTTGGGTCAGCGGCTTTCGGCGGCTCCCCGCCCAACAACACACCCGTCCAACCGGACTCGTTTCAATCATTCGCGGAGGTTCTCTTGAAGACTGGTTTTACTCGCATTCTCGGCGGCATGGCGCTGGCCGCCGTGCTGGCCGCTCCCCTGGTGTCCACTCCGGCCCTGGCCGAGGACAAGGATGTCGTCGACTACCGCATCAACCTGATGAAGACCCTGGGCGAACAGGCCGCGGCCATCGGCAAGATCATGCAGGGCAAGGTCGCCTACACCGACAACCTCGCCATTCACACCGACACCATCGCCAACACCATCGACGCGGCCCTCAAGGCCTTCGAGCCCAAGATCGTCGGCGGCACCGCCAAGGGCGAGATCTGGGACAACTGGGCGGACTTCAAGGACCGCTTCGTGAAGCTGCAAGCGGCGGCGCGCGACGTTTCGGCGGCGGCGCGCTCGGGCGGCATGGCGGCGGCGCAGCCCAAGCTGCAGGGCATGTTCACCTGCAAAGCCTGCCACGACACCTACCGCACCAAGTAACACACTTTCGTTCTGCGAGAGTCAAAACGCCCGCTGGAGACAGCGGGCGTTTTTTTGTAACTCATTTGGTGTCGTCCCCGTGAAAACGGGGACCCATCTTGTTCGTTTGCTAAATCGAAAACAAGAAGTTGGATTCCCGCTTGCGCGGGAATGACAAACTGGTTGGTTAGTCTTAACCCAGCTTGGTTATCCCCCACACGATCGCCGCGGAAATCGCCAGCACCGCCACGGCCAGCACCGGCGAGGCCATGCGTGCGTCCGTCGCGCTCGCGCCCGCCGGCAGATCCTTCCTGCCGGTGAACATGGCGACGATGAGGTTCTGCTTCAGCACGACCCAATACAGCGCGTTGGCGGCGATGTGGATCAGCACCAGAATCTCGATGATTTCCCAATTGTCGTGGTGCAATCCGGTGATTTGCTTGGCGGTGTCCTCGTCGACCAGGCCGTTGAGCGGCCCGGCGACGCCGAAGAAGTCGTCCTCCTTGGCGAACAGGCCGAGGCCCCCCTGCACCAGCAGCAGGATCAGCATGACGATCACCATCAGCCCGCCGGCGGGGTTGTGCCCGGCGGTGAATTTCACCGCGCGCTTGGCGACGCTGCCGACATAGGCCACGATGGCGCCGGGCCCCGCGGCGAAATTCGAAAAGCGCGAGGTGGAACTGCCGACGAAGCCCCAGATCACGCGCGCCAACACCAGCGCCAGAATGGTCAGCCCGGACCACATGTGCACGGTCATGTTGGCGACCATGGCCTCGGACCAGGGCGGGATGAAATCGAAGCCGCCGATCTCGCCGGTCAGGTAACTCAGCAGCACCAGCAGCACCAAGGCCCAGTGGAACACGCGGGTGGGCACGTCCCACACCTTAACTTGGCGGCTGGGCGGCGGGGTCGGGTCGGCCATGGCGGGATCTCCTCTTCGGTTCGGGCGTGCGATAGGCTATTGAATTGCCGCCGCCGCGCAACACACTTTCGGATACCCGTTCGCCCCGCCCGTGCTCATGTTGAAAAGCCTGTTGCCCTTTGCCGTGCCCTTCGGCGTCGCGCTGGCCGCGACCGCCGCGATTCGTCTCATTGGAGCGCCCGGCGAGAAGGAGCCCGGACGCGGCGCGCGCTGGGCCGGCCTGGGCGTGGCGTTGGGCTTTCTCGCCGGGTGGATCGCGCTGCTGGACCAACCCTGGGTGCCCCTGGATGCCCTCAGCCGCGTGCTGCATGTCGGCGTGGGCGGCGTGCTGCTGGGCATCGTGCTCGACCTCACGCAGTCGCGGCGCCTCGTCGGCCACGTGCTCATCGCGATCTACGCCGTGGGGTGCGCTGGCGCGTCGGCCATGGGCGGATTGACCTTCAAGTCCATCGGCTTCGATCACATCGTCGTCGGCGCCGTGCTGGCGGTGTTGTGGTTCGCGGTGATCGCCAAGCTGCGCGCGCTGGCCCAGCATCCGCCCACCGGCCTCACCGTGGCCGTGGCCGCCGCCGTGGGCCTCGGCGTCGTGGCCGCCATCGTCGGCGACCGCACCATCGTCATGGCGTCCGCCGCTCTGGCTTTGTCCCTATTGGGCTTCGCGGTCGTCGCGGCGCTGCGGCCCTTGCCCATGACCGGCGTGGTCGCCGCCACGGCGGGCGGCACCCTCACGGCCCTCGGCTGGGCCTTCGATCAGCGCCATCCGGATATGGTGCTGGCCTTGGCCTTGCTGATTTTGGTGTTGTTCGCCGCGCGCACGGCGCAGCGCATTCCCATGCCACAGGCGAAAATTCGCGGCGTGCTTTACGTGGCGGCGCTGGCGGGCATCTGCGCCATTCCCATCGTGCTGGCGGCGATCCTCACGCTGGCGGCGTTGCCGAGCAAATAAAGGGCTTGAGCGTTCGTATCCTATAGGATACAAATACCGATGATCGCCGTTCGCCGAACCGCGCTGTTTGCCGATTGGTTGTCGCGGCTGCGCGACGCGCGCATCGACCGTCTCGCGCTGGGCAACCCGGGTGACGTGAAGCCCGTCGGCCAGGGCGTGAGCGAACTTCGGATCGACTACGGGCCCGGCTACCGGGTTTACTTCGTGCAACGGCGAAACGGGCTCATCGTGCTGCTGTGCGGCGGAGACAAGTCGACCCAGGCCAAGGACGTCAAGACCGCGATCTCACTTGCGGCCCAGTTGGAGGATTGACCATGCCCAAGAAGAAACTGAAAACCGCGGCGTTCGACGCCGCAGAGTATCTTGATAGCGACGAAGCCATCGGCGCCTATCTGGAGGAAGCCTTGGCGAGCGCGGACCCCAAGTTCATCGCCTTGGCGCTCGGCACGGTGGCCCGCGCGCGCGGCATGGCGCAAATCGCCAAGAAGGCCAAGCTCTCGCGCGAAAGCCTCTACAAAGCCTTGAGCGCCGACGGCAACCCCGAGTTCGCCACCATCGTCCGGGTGATGCGCGCATTGGGCTTGAAATTCTCCGTCACAAGCGCCTCCGTTCATTAGATTGCGGAGATCCTCGCTCGGGAGGATGACATTGTGGCAAGGCATCTCAGGTGCGCGCCGATTTCACACCCGAGCGCTGGTGTTTTGCGCTAAACTGGCGCACCTGTACCTGACACCGTTCCGGACCCGCGCATGACCGACGCCGCGCCCCCACTCCCGCCCAAGCCGCCGAGCCCGCCCGACAAGGAGCCCGGCATCACCAAGCCCTTGATCATCGCCGGCATCGGCGTGGTGATCGTGGCGGCGGCCGTGATTCTCAGCTTCACCATGCAAAGCCCCTTCAACGAGCGCGGGCGCCCATCCTCCAGTCGCACGGTACCGGGCCCGACGCTGCCCAGCTTCGACGTGGTGCGCATCGACGCCAAGGGCAACACCGTCATGGCCGGGCGCGCCGCCCCCGGCGCGGTGGTGATCATTCTCGACGACGACACGGAAATCGGCCGCGCCACCGCCGATCAAAACGGCGAATGGGTGTTCACGCCCGACCGGCCGTTGCCGGCGGGCGCGCATCAGTTGTCGCTGAAGGTCGAAACGCCCGGCGGGCCGACGCTGGTCTCGGCCAACGTCGTGGTCATGTCGGTGCCCGAGCAGGGCGGCGAGGTGCTGATCGTCGAGCAAGCGCGCGACGGCGGCAAAAGCCGCGTGCTGCAGGGCCCCGACGCGCCGCCTGAGTTGAAAACGCTCACGGTGGACGCGGTCGACTATGACTCCTCGGGGAAAATTTCGCTGGGCGGCAAGGCCGAACCCGGCGCCACGGTGCAGGTCTATCTCGACAACGCCTTCGTCGGCCGCGCGCTGGCGGATTCCACCGGCAACTGGCAATTGGAACCCGAAACAAAGGCCGCGCCGGGGCCCCACACGCTGCGCGTCGATCAGGTGGGGGCGACCGACACGGTGCTGGCCCGCGTCGAGGTGCCCTTCACGGTGGATGCGCCCACCACCGACGCGCCCGGCGGCAGCGTCACCATCGTGCGCGGCAATAGCCTGTGGCGCATCGCCCGGCGCGTCTATGGCGAGGGCACCAAGTACACGGTGATCTACGAGGCCAACCAGGCCAACATCAAGAACCCGGATCTGATCTACCCCGGCCAGGTGTTCCAACTGCCGCCCGAGCAGCGGCGATAGCATAAACTGTTGTCCTGGGCTCCCCGGGTTCGCGCGAAGCGCGACCCGAGGACAGGCCCGTGCCCAGGACCCAGGGCCGCAGGCTCGGACCGTGAACAGAACCTTCTATGTTTATGTCCTGGCGAGTAAGCGCAACGGCACCCTTTACATTGGAGTAACCAACGACCTGGTGCGTCGCGTGTTCGAACACAAGCAAGGTGCCGTTGCTGGATTCACGAAAAGGTATGGCGTCAAGAATCTTGTTTACTTCGAGCACTACGACAGCGCCGAAGTCGCCATTCAACGCGAAAAGGCCATGAAGCTCTGGCCGCGCCAATGGAAGATCAACAAGATTGAAGAAAACAACCCGACATGGCGTGACCTTTATGACGAGATTGCCGCTCAGTAACTGACATGGCGTTCGAAAACCCTGGGTCCTGGGCACAAGGCCCAGGACGACAGGAATATTGGCATATTTCCTGGGTATTTTCCGTTCTGCCTTCTAGTGCCTTTTCCCCGTCGCAATGTTAGAAACACCCTCATGAACCCGCGTTGATCAAGGAGACCCGCGTGAAATCTGCCGATATCTCTTGGCGCACTTATTTGTTGCCGCCCCTGCACCCCGAGGGCCCGGGCTTCGTCGGCGTGTTCGCCATCGTCGCCCTGATCCTGTGGTGGATCTGGACGCCGCTCGGCCTCGCGGGCCTCGCCGCCACAGTGTGGTGCTTCTATTTCTTCCGCGACCCGGACCGCGTCACGCCGACGCGCGAGGGCCTGGTCATCAGCCCCGCCGACGGCTACGTGCAGATGATCGTCGAGGCAGCCCCGCCGCCGGAACTGCAGATGGACCCCACGCCGCGGACCCGTGTGAGCGTGTTCATGAGCGTGTTCGACTGCCACGTCAACCGCGCGCCCATCGCCGGCACCGTGACGCGCGAGGAATACACGCCCGGCAAATTTCTCAACGCCACGCTCGACAAGGCCAGCGACGACAACGAGCGCCAGGCCATACTGATCAAGACCGAGGCGGGCCAGGAGTTCGCCGTGGTGCAGATCGCGGGGCTGGTGGCCCGGCGCATCCGCTGCGATGTGCGCAAGGATCAGCCCGTGGTCACGGGCCAGCGCATCGGCATGATCCGCTTCGGCAGCCGTGTGGATGTGTATTTGCCGGCGGGCGTGCACCCGCTGGTGTGCGTGGGGCAACACGCCGTGGCCGGCGAAACCGTTCTGGCGGACGTGTCCTCGTCCGAGGCCCAACGCAGCGGCGAGGCCCGCTAAATGGCCCCGGATGACGCAGTGCGTGACGACGAACCCCGGCGCGGGTTGATGTCGCGCCGCGTCGCGGGCGTGGAGAAGCGGCTGAAGAGCATGTCGTTCAACCGCATCCTGCCCAACATGATCACGCTGCTGGCGATTTGCGCCGGGCTCACGGCCATTCGGTATGGACTCGGCCAGCAGTGGGACAAGGCGGTGCTGGCGATCGTGCTGGCCATCATCCTCGACGGCGTCGACGGCCGCGTGGCGCGGCTGCTGCGCGGCACCAGCAAGTTCGGCGAGGAACTCGACAGCCTGGCCGACGCCATCAACTTCGGCGTCGTGCCCGCCATGCTGGTGTACTTGTGGGCCATGCAGGACGCGGGCCGCCTCGGCTGGGCCCTGTGCCTGCTCCATGCGGTGTGCTGCGTGCTGCGCCTCGCGCGCTTCAACACCATGCTGGGCCAGCCCGATCTGCCGCCCTGGGCGCACAGCTATTTCACCGGCGTGCCGGCCCCGGCGGGCGCGGGCATCGCCATTCTGCCCCTGATCCTGTCGCTGGAGACGGGCCGCGAGATTCTCGATAGCCCCATTTTGGTCGGCGGCTTCCTCATCACCTCGGCCTCGCTGATGGTCAGCCGCGTGCCGACGTTCTCGCTGAAAAACATCCGCGTCGCGCCGCAGTATGTGCTGTTCGTGATGCTGGGCGTCGGCCTGCTGGCGGCCTTCCTGGTGACCGACCCCTGGCTGACGCTCTCGGCCATCGGGTTCATCTATCTGGGCTCGATCCCGGTGAGCTACGTGATGTACCAGCGCAACATGAAGCAATCGGCCGACGCGGCGACGGCGCCGCCGCCCAAGGCGTGACGCAATTATCGAGTCTTTTCTCTCCTACAACTGATCTCATGTCGTCCCCGCGAAAGCGGGGACCCATCTTGTTTGTTTTCGAAAAACAGAAAGTTGGATTCCCGCTTACGCGGGAATGACAATTCGAGAATCAAAGAAGAGCACGCGAAGAAAATAACTCTGAGTTATTGACTCAGCCGATTTGATATCGCGGAGTCTAACTTAACGCGGCTTGCTCAACGCGTCAGACATCAGCGCGTTCAACTCCGCGCCGTTCGCGGCATGGGCCAGGTTCTCGAACGTTCCATGAGCCGCGATTTCTTTCGCGGCGGCCATGAACCCGCCCCAGGCGACGCGCGCCAACGCACCGCCGAGGCTGATCCGTCGTACACCGAGGGCGGCGAGGCCGGCGGCGGTAAAGCCCGGCTTGGCGACCAGTACGTTCACCGGCTTCGGCGCGACCGCGCGCACCACCGCCGCGACTTGTTCGTCTGTCGTGAGGCCGGGCGCGTAGAGGCAATCGGCGCCCGCCTCCGCGAAAGCGACGAGGCGACGCAACACATCGCCCAAGTCCGGGCGGTCGGCGATGAAGCCCTCGGCGCGTCCGGTCAGGAGCACGCCACCGCCATCCGCATCAACCGCCTTGCGCGCCGCGCGGAGGCGGGCCACGCTGTCGTCGAAGCCGCGCACCGTGCGCACCGGCCCCGTCTGACTGTCCTCGATCGAAAGCCCGGCGATTCCCGTCTGGCAGGCACGCCGCACGTTCGCCATCAATCCCTCGATATCGTCCGCGTGCCCGTCCTCGAAGTCCGCGTTCACCGGCAGATCGACCGCCTGAACCATGGTGGCGAGATGAGCCAGGACGTTGTCGACGTCGAGGTGTTCATCAGGGCGCCCCGCGCTCCAGGCCGCGCCGGAACTCGTCGTGGCGATCGCCTTGAAGCCGAGGTGTGCCAGATACCGCGCGCTGCCCACGTCCCAGGGATTGGGAAGAATGAAGCAACCCGTGCGATGCAAATCTCTGAAGGCCTGGCGCTTGGCTTGCGTCAATGTCGCGGTCGTCATTTCAAATCTCGTCCTGCCTCGGCCATGCGCCCGACAGTTTACTCCGCCGGGTGGCGGATGGAGTCCAGGCGCCGGCGGCCCAAGTCCTTGAGGCGCGCGAACCAGCCGCCCTGCCAGGCCGCGCCCCAGCGCTTGCCCCAGTCGGCGCGCAGTTTCAGCGCGCAAGGGGTGAACACCAGCGTCAGCAGCGTGGCGAAGGCGAGTCCGCAGTTGATGGCGATGGCAAGCTGCTGCCACCACTGCAACGACGGCGCGCCGATCTCCACTTCGCGCTTCACGAAGTCGACGTTGAGCAGGAACATCATCGGCAGCAGGCCCAGGATGTTGGTCACGGTGGTCAAGACGACAGGCCGCAGGCGCTGCACGGCGGCGCGCAAGGCCGCCTCGCCCGCGTCGGCGAATTCGTGCTTCAGCCGGTCGTAGGTGTCGATCATGACGATGTTATTGTTGACGATGATGCCCGCCAGCGCCACCACGCCCACGCCGGACATGACGATGCCGAAGGGCTGCTGGAAGATCAGCAATCCCAGGAACACGCCGATGGTCGACATGATCACGGCGGTGCAGATCAGGAACGTCGAGAAGAAGCTGTTGAACTCGAACAACAGGATGGCCGCGATCAGGAACAGCGCCACCACGAAAGCGCGGCTGAGGAAGGCGGCGGATTCGTCCTGCTCCTCGTTCTGGCCCTTGAACAGAAATTTGACGTTGCGGTCCCAGGCGGCGGGGTCGTTCTTGGCGATCTGCTCGCCCAGCCAGCGGCCCATGGCGACGAGCTGATCGTTGGCCAAGTGGCCGTCGGCGACGTTGGCCATGACCCGCACGATGCGCTCGCCGTCGGAGCGGTTGATCTCGCCCTCGGCCGGCGCGGCGGCGCGGCGCACGAAGTTGCTGACCGGGATCGGCCCCTTGGCGGTGTTGATGCGCAAGTTGTCGAGCTGGTCGAGCGAGCGGTATTCGGGCGGGAAGCGCACCACGATGTCGACCTCGTCGTCGGCGTCGTTGGGGCGGTAGTCGGTCATCTTGAGGCCGTTGGTGACCATCTGCACCATGTCGCCCACGGCGCGCACGTCGACGCCGAACTTGGCGGCCTGGGCGCGGTCCACGTCGAGCTGCCAGTCGATGCCGGGCAGGGGCAGGCTGTCCTCGATGTCGGTGAAGGTGCCCATCTCGGCCATCTTGGCGCGCACCTTGGCGACGTGGGCGCGTAGCAGCGTGGTGTCGGTGCTCATGAGGTTGATCTGGAACTCGCGCCCCGAGGGCGGACCCATTTTCTCTTCCCACAACTCCACCTTCACGCCGGCCAGGTCCTTCAGGCGCTCGCGCACCTCGGCCATGACCTCGGACGAGGGCCGCCGGTTCGACCAGTCGGTGTATTCCAACTGCACCGCGCCGACGATGTCGGCGGTGCCGTCACGGTAGCGCGCCCCGGCGCCGGTCTTGGCATAGACTGACTTGAACTCGGGCAGGTCGAAGATGCGGCTTTCGACCTCCTTGGTCAGCGCGTCCTTCTCGTCGACGCTCAGGTTGCCGCGCGCGTGGATGAACACCGCGGCGCGCTCGGGCTCGGACTCGGGCATGAACTCGATGCCCTTGCCGAAGCTCCAGTACAAGGTCTGCACCACCAGCAGCACGCCGATGCCGCCCAGCACCACGCGCCCCGGCGTTTGCAGGGCCTTGTGGAGAATGCGGGCGTAGATGCCGGTGAAGCCCTTGAGCGTGGTGACGTCGCCGTGCTCGGAGGCGGCGATGGCGCGCATGGTCTCGTGGTCTCCCGAACCGGGCCGGCCGAACTTGGCGCCCAGCACCGGCAGGAAGACCAGCGCCATCAGCAGCGACGCCGTGAGCGTGGCGATCAGCGTCACCGGCAGGTATTTCATGTACTCGCCGAACATGCCCGACCAGAACAGCAAGGGCGCGAAGGCTGCGATTTTGGTCAGCGTCGCGGAAATCACCGGCGGCGCCATGCGCTTGGCGGCCATGGCGTAGGCCTCGCGCTTGCCGAAGCCCTCGACCATTTTGCGGTCGGCGTATTCGGAGATGACGATGGCGTCGTCCACCAGCATGCCCACGGCCAGCGTGAGCGCGAACATCACCACCATGTTGATGGTCATGCCGAAGGCGTAGAGCGCCAGAATGCCCATGAGGAACGAGCCGGGGATGGCCAGGCCCACCAGCAGGCCGCTGCGCAGGCCGAGCGCGCCGACGACCACGATCATCACCAGGATAATCGCGGTGACAAAATTATTGGCCAGTTCGCCGATCATGTCGCGGATCATGGTCGACTTGTCCTGGAAGTAATCGGTCTGCACGCCGGCGGGCCAGAAGGCGCGCTCGCGCTCCACCACGGCCTTGGCGGCGTCCACGGTTTCGATGATGTTCTCGCCGATGCGCTTCGATACTTCTATGGTCAGCGACGGGCGGCCGTTGACGCGCGCGTAAGATGTCGCGTCGACGAAGCCCCGGCGCACGGTGGCCAGGTCGCCCACCCTCACCACGGCGTCGCCGTTGACCACCACCGGCACCTTGAGCACGTCCCAGGCGTTATCCAAGAGGCCGCCGACGTTCACTCCAAACGCACCTGTTTCGTTTTCCAGCTTGCCCGCCGCGACCACGGAATTGTTGCGCCGCAGGACGGCGGCGAATTGGCTGGCGTCGATGCCGTAGTTTTTCAGCAGCGCGGGGTCGATCTCGACCTCCACCTGCTCCTTGCGGTCGCCGGCGATCTCGGCCTTGAGCACCGAGGGAATTTCCTCGAGCTTGTCCTTCAGTTGCCGGGCGATGGCGCGCAGCGTGCGCTCGGGCACGTCGCCGGAAATGGAAATCGCCAAAATCGGCAGCAGGCTCATGTTGATCTCGTGGGCCGTGGGCTCCTCGGCGCCGGCGGGTAGGTCGGCCTTGGCCAGATTCATGGCCGCGCGCACGTCCTCCATGGCCTTGTCCTGGTCGAAGCCGGGCTCGAACTCCAAGGTCACGTTGGCGGCGTTGGGATAGGACTGCCCGCGGACTTCTTTGAGGCCCTCGATGGTGCGCATCTGGCGCTCCATGGGGCGCACCAACAAGCGCTCCCCGTCCTCGGGCGAGATGCCGCGGTAAACCATGTTGATGTAGATGGTCGGCACCGGAATATCGGGCTCGGCCTCTTTCGGAATGTCGAGCAGGGCCACCACGCCCGCCACCAGGATCATGGCCAGCGTCGCCATGACCATGCGCGAGCGCTCCATGATGCCGTCGATCAGGCCGTGCATTTTAGAGTGCTCCGGGCTTAAGGCCGTTGGGCTTCTTGGCGACGGCGTCCTCGGCCGTGGGCGTCTCGGTGGCGGGCGCCGTTGTCGCGTCGGGGGCGAGAGTTTTCGGCGGGGCTTCGACCGCGATGACGCGCTGGCCGACCTTCACGTACTCCTGGCCGAGGGTGATGACGCGAATGGTGGGCGGCAGGCCCTCGATCCAGATGTTGTCGGCGGTGTTGGCGACCGTGCGCACCGGCACGAAGCGCACTTCGTCGCGGTCGTCCAAGATCTTGATGCCCACGGCGCCGGCGTCGTCCAGTGTCAGGATCGAGGGCGGAATGCGGTGCGCCATCACCTGGCGCGCGGGCAGCGCGATGGACGCCGTCATGCCGGGCAGGATCCAGCCCTCGGGATCGTTGGCCGGGTTCGGCACGGCCATTTCCACCAAGTAAGTGCGCGTGGTGGGGTCGGCCACGGCAGAGATGTACGTCACCGGGCCCTCGACGCGCCGACCGGTGATCAGCACGGCGGTGGCGGTCTTGCCGATGCTGAGTTCGCCCACGGAAATTTCCGCCACGTCGGCGAGGATCTTGATGGGGTCGAGGTCGACGAACTCGGCCACGTCGTCGCCCGACTTGACCGAATCACCTTGCTCGACCTTGTTCAGGTTGAACACGCCGTCGAAGGGCGCGCGGATCACGGTGCGCGCGATGTCCAGTTGCGCGGCGGCCTGCATGGCGCGCGCCGATTCCAGCTGCGCCTTGGCGTTGGCCAGCGCCACTTCCGAGGTGAAGGATTTTTTCGCGAGGTCGTCCTGGGCGCGGTATTCCAGCTCGCGCTTGGCCACCAGGGCCTCGGCCTCGCGCAGCTTGGCGGCGCGGTCGTTCTGGGCCAGTTCGATCAGGGGCGCGCCGGCTTTGACGTGGTCGCCGCGTTGCGCCACCAGCTTGACGACGGTGCCGGCGGTCTCGGCCTTGAGGCGCGCGCCGCGCATGGCGGCGGTGCGTCCGGCGATGGACAGCTCGCGCAGCCAAGGCTCGGCGGCCAGCGTCGCCACCTGCACGCGCTGGGTCTCGGCGGTGTCGCCGGCGGCGGCCTTGTCGGCGGCGGATTTCTGCGCCGGTTCGTCGTGCTGGAACACGGCCCCCGAGGCGATCCACAGGGCCGCGGCGGCGGCGATGCCCCCAGCGATTTTGTACGACTTTTCCATAAGTTTTTCAGCGCCTTCCCGCGCCCGTGTTAGGAGCGATGGCGGCCCCGGTCAACCGGCAAGACTGACAGGGGGCCATGCATGCTTGCATAGGCATCCCTGCATAGGCCTGGTTGCATAACCCACCCGCCGGCAACCGCCTAATGACCGGGCTGTGAAGAAATGTACCAGCCGCCAAATAAATAAATCAGAGTTATTTTCTTAAGATAAGAAAATAACTCTGATTTATTTATTTGGAGTTATTCACGGCCCTTTGCGCCGCTTGATCGGGCGCCGTTGGCCGGACCTTGGTCCCGCGAGGGCATTCGCCAGGGGGCCTGGGGCCACTTGTTTGCGGGGTTTGGCGCCGGACGTGGAGCCGGATGTGCCGGGCCGGGCCTTGGGCGCCGGAGCGCGGGGGGCCGGGAAGGAGGATTCGAGGGAGCCTTCCGCACCTGCCCCGGACGCGCCGGACGAAGACTCGTCGGCCCCGCCGTATTCCAGGTCCAGCTTCTCCAGCCGCTTGATCTCGTCGCGCAGGCGCGCCGCCTCTTCGAATTCCAAGTCGGCCGCCGCCGCCTTCATCTTCTTCTCGAGATCGTCGAGCGTCTTGCGCAGGTTGTGGCCCAATAGATGCGGCTCCTCCGCCAGGCCGGTGTCCACCGTCAGGTAGTCCTGCTCGTAGACCGTGCCCAGCACGTCGGAGATCTTGGTGCGCACGCTCTCGGGCGTGATGCCGTGCTCGCGGTTATAGGCCTCCTGCTTCGCGCGCCGGCGATTGGTCTCGGCCATGGCGCTGGTGAGCGAGCGCGTCATGGTGTCGGCGTACAGAATCACGCGGCCGTCCAGGTTGCGCGCGGCGCGGCCGATAGTTTGCACCAATGAGGTGTGCGAGCGCAGGAAGCCCTCTTTATCCGCGTCGAGAATCGCCACCAGCGCGCATTCGGGAATATCCAGGCCCTCGCGCAACAGGTTGATGCCGATGAGAATGTCGAAGGCGCCGAGCCGCAAGTCCCGGATGATCTCGATGCGCTCCAGGGTCTCGATGTCCGAGTGCATGTAGCGCACGCGCAACCCCGCCTCGTGCATGTACTCGGTCAGGTCCTCGGCCATGCGCTTGGTCAGCACCGTGACCAGCACGCGCATGCCCTTGGCCGCCACCGCCTTGCACTCGCCCAACAGATCGTCCACCTGCGAACTGGCCGGGCGCACGAGGCACACCGGATCGATCAGCCCCGTGGGGCGGATGACCTGCTCGACGAATGTGCCTTGCGTGCGCTCCAGCTCCCACGGGCCCGGCGTGGCCGAGACGAACACGCTGTCGGGGCGCATCGCCTCCCACTCCTCGAACTTGAGCGGGCGATTGTCGGTGCAACTGGGCAGACGAAATCCGTACTCGGCCAGCGTCGATTTGCGCTGATAGTCGCCGCGGAACATGCCGCCGATCTGCGGCACGGCGACGTGGCTTTCGTCCACGAAGAGGATGGCATCCTCGGGCAAATATTCAAACAAAGTGGGAGGTGGTTCACCGGGCCTGCGCCCCGTGAGGTAGCGCGAGTAGTTCTCGATGCTTTTACAATGCCCGGTGGTCTCCAGCATTTCCAAATCGAACATGGTGCGCTGTTCCAGGCGCTGGGCCTCCAGCAGCTTGCCGTTGGCGTGGAACTCCGCGAGGCGCTGCTTGAGTTCCACCTTGATGTGCCGCACCGCCTGCGACAGCGTCTGGCGCGGCGTCACGTAGTGGCTGTTGGGATAAATCGTGACCTCGGGCAGCGTCGCGGTTTTCTCGCCGGTGAGCGGATCGAACTCGGTGATGGCCTCGATGTCGTCGCCGAACAGCGACACGCGCCACGCGCGGTCCTCGTAGTGCACCGGGAAAATCTCCACCACGTCGCCGCGCACTCGGAACGTGCCCCGCGAAAAGTCGGTGTCGTTGCGGGTGTACTGCAGCACCACGAGTTGGCGCAAAATCTCCGCGCGCGGCGCCGGCGTGCCCGGCTTCAGGGTGAAGGTCATGTTGGCGTAGGACTCGACCGAGCCGATGCCGTAGATGCAGCTCACCGAGGCGACGATGATGACGTCGCGCCGCTCCAGGATCGCCCGCGTCGCCGAGTGGCGCATGCGGTCGATCTGCTCGTTCACGCTGGAATCCTTCTCGATGTAGGTGTCCGTGCGCGGCACGTAGGCCTCGGGCTGGTAGTAATCGTAGTACGAGACGAAATACTCCACCGCGTTGTCGGGAAAGAACGCCTTGAACTCGCCGTAGAGCTGCGCCGCCAGCGTCTTGTTGGGCGCCAGGATCAGCGCAGGGCGCCCGGTGCGCGCGATGACCTGGGCCATGGTGAAGGTCTTGCCCGAGCCCGTGACGCCCAGCAGCACCTGATCGCGCTCGTGGCCTTCCAGTGCCTTCACGAGAGACTCGATGGCGGTCGGCTGATCGCCGGCGGGTTCGTAATCGCTGACCAGGCGGAACTTCGCCGGCGGCAGATGCGACAAATCCGGCCGCGTATACAGCGGCAGCACGACGTTGGTGGCGTGAAGGTTGGGCGCGGGCATGGCGGGGAAGATAGGGCGGCGGCGCGCGATTCGCCAGCGGCAAGACGGCATGGTCCAACGAGCGCGAAAACATCAACCTGACTTTATTTTCGTCTTCGCGAGCGCAGGCGCGTGACCCGGAAAAGTGGTGGCCGGTTTTCCGACAAGGTCACGCGCAAACAAGATCGAACGAGCGAAACGAAAACTACAGTCGGGTTGATTTTTCGCGAGGGCTGTAGGGGTCGCCCATAAGATTCGCTCGGTTGATTTCTCGGCGGCTTTAATATATATAACATTTATATCCACGGCGGGATCGGCGCAGGGTGCGCGACAGCAAGGACATCATTCGACGGCTGGAGCGCGCCGGATGGGTCCATGTCCGCACGCGCGGCAGTCACTGGATCGCGCGCCATCCCGAGCGGCCCGGCACGGTGACCGTGCCGCACCCACGCAAGGACCTGACTATCGCCACCATCAAGTCGATTGAGAAGCAAAGCGGAGTATCGATGAAATGAAAACGCACAAGCCCATCGTCCGTCGCCGCGCCCCTGTGCCCGGCCGCACGGCGCACCGGCGCCTCGCCGCGACCGCGACGCGATTTTACGCGGCATTGATTCACAAGGAGGGCCGCGGCGGCTATGGCGTGGTGTTTCCCGATCTGCCGGGCTGCACCTCGGCGGGCGATACGCTGGACGAGGCGCTGCTCAACGCCCAGGACGCCCTGCAGGGTCACATCGAGGTGACGGCCGAATACGGCGATGCGGTCCCCGCGCCGACGCCGATCCACCGCCTGCGCCTCGGCGCCGCCGACAAGCGTCATCTCGTGCACGTGCAACTGGTGCCGGTGGTGATGCCGGGCAAGGCCGTCAAGGTGATGGTCTCGCTCGACGGCGGCTTGCTCTCGCGCATCGACGCGGCGGCGGGCCACTACGGCCGCTCGCGCTTTCTCGCCGAGGCGGCCCGGAGCAAGCTGACGGGCGGGTGAGGGTTAACGCGACTTTGCCTTCTCGGCCGCGATCCATGCCGTCAGTTCTTGATCGGAACCGATGCGCACCAACGGCTCGTCATCGGTCGGGTATTGGAAATTCTTGTAGTGCCAGTCGAACACAGGATCGCGCAGGTAATCGCGCGTCGGGTTCACCTCGTTCTGCCGGCGCCGGGCCTGGATCACATCCAGAGGCGTGTCGATGTAGATGATGACAAACCTCGCGCGCGTTTCCTCGGCCACCCCCTTGCAGCGGTCGCGCAAGTGCCGGTGAGAAAAGGTATCGTCCACCACCACCGAGCGGCCCGCCTTCAAGAAGGCCCGCGTTCGATCCATTGCCATGAAACTGGTTTCTTCCCACTGCGCGATGGTCAGTCCGTCGCCGCCATGCAGTCCGCGCTCATGGTTGATGGCGTCGAGCACGATGAGTGCGACGCCGAGCGCGCCCGCGATGACTTTTGCGGCGGTCGACTTGCCGGAGAAAGCCAAGCCGCACATGGCGTAGACGGCGATGGGTTGTGCGGCGTTCGGCATGGCGCGGAAGATAGGGGGTGGAAACGACGTTTGCAATTATTGCAAAAATGCAATATCAAGGGCGGATGACATGGCAGGTCGTTTTTCTGGACGCGGGCGCGGAACGTGAAGCCCAGGCCCTGCCGCGCGACATGCAAGCCAAGTTAGCGCATATCGTTCGGTTGATCGAAACCATGGGTCTGGAGCGTATTCGCGAGCCTTACATCAAGCATGTCGAGGGGCCGCTGTGGGAAATGCGGCTCACGGGCCGCGATGGCATCGCCCGGTCGATTTACGTGACGGCGTCCGGGCGGCGGGTCGTGGTGCTGCGGACGTTCGTGAAGAAAACGCAGAAGACGCCACGGGCTGAAATCGACATTGCGCTGAAACGCGCCAGGGAGATCCAATGACAAAGAAGAAATTCATTCCGGCCAAGCGCGTGATCGCCAAATGGCGCAAGGATCCCGCTTTCGTGCGCGCGTACAACGCCCTGGAGGATGAGTTTGCCTTGGCGGCCACCATGATCGCCGCGCGCGGCCAGGCGGGGCTGACCCAACAGCAATTGGCCCGCAAGATGGCGACCACACAGGCCGTGATTGCGCGCTGGGAAAGCGGGCGCGTGAAGCCCTCGACGCGCACGTTGGAGAAACTCGCCCTGGCCACTGGGACCCGGCTGCGCATCACCCTTGAACGCCCAAGGCCCGCACTCGCAAGACCAAGCACGCGGGCGGCGTGAGGCTGGGAGCGAAGACAAAGTCGGGTTGACTTCTCGCGCGCTAGGGCGCGAACTTCACGCCGCGCGTTTGCGCGAACTGCTCGCCCGTGTCGGCCCGCGCGACGGAGCCGTGCGTGTTTTGGCCACCACGTCCCGCACCATCTTCGGCTCGGCGGCGATGACGCGCAGCAGCACCTTGGCCGCCTGGTCGGGCTCGCGGCGCTTGGCCTCCCAGTCGCGGATGGTCGCCACCGGCAGGTCGAACACCGCCGCGAACGCCGCCTGTGACATGCGCAAGGATTTGCGCACCACCGCCACGTTCTTGGCCCGCGCGGGCTTGGGCGGAGGAACGCGCTTGAACTGCTTCAGTTCGCGCAGCGTCAATAGCGGCGTGTCCTCGTCAGGCTCGAACGCGGCCGGGCTATTGGCCTTGATCGGGTCGTAATACGGCATCACCTCGTTGCCGGTTTTGCCGTCGGGCATGATTTCGTAGACCTTGCCGTCAATCAACCGACGTCGCACCCAGCGTGGTCCTGTAGTCTTCTTCTTCATTGTCGTGAGCCTTCCGTGCCGAAATGATTCGCGTTCTCTTGCCCCGCATCGTGTAGACGACGAAATAAACATCGTCGCCGATCAGGCCGATGGTTTGTCTGCGGTCCTCGCCGTAGGGCTTTCGCTCATCCGGGCGGTCGATGCGGTGCGGATCATCGAATACAAGTAATGCGAAGTTGAAGTCGATGCCTCGTTTCGCCCGGGTGCGCTGGCTTTTGGTTTCATCCCATTCGAAATCCATAATTCATTATAAGGCATTGCCGTAGGATTGACAAGAGGATGGGTGGATTGGGAGGCGCGCTCGCTCAGCGTCCGTCCGCGCGCGGCGGCAGGTCGCCTTTCTCCTTCTCCATCCACGCCTTGTAAGCGTCCCACGTGCCGTGGCCGTTCCACTTGTTCCACCAGCCCGCCTTGCGTTCGTAGCTGTCTTTCAGCCGCGCCCAGTCCTCGTCGCTGATGGGGCTGGGGTCGGCGCCGTGGCGCGGGCGCTCGCCCAGCGGCAAGATGCCCAGATAAATCACCGGCTCGTGGGGCAGGGGCTCGCAGTTGAGCATCTCCAGCGCGGTTTCCAGGCTCATGTCCATGGGCCCCTCGATGAAATGCACCAGCGGCCACTCGGCTCCGGGCGGGTGTTCGAGCTTGTCGACGCGGCGTTGCAATTGTTTTGTCATGATCTCCTCCTAATTTATCTTCTTGGAAATGCGCGTCGTGACGGCGCGGCGGTGGTGCCCATGATCGATGCCGCGTCTTCCAGCTTGCGCACGCGCACTTCGATCTCGGCGGTCTCGAAGCAGCGCCGCTTGATGTCGAGGATCGCCGCGAGGTGGTGCGCCTGGCGCGGCTCCACGTCTCCATTGGCCGCGGCCTTGGCCACGGCGCTGACGCTCTGCGCCACGTCGTCGGCGGTGTCGGCCGGCGGAAGCTCGATCTCGACCGGGCGGCTGCGCGCGCGCGGCAGGATGCGGTCGATGCAGAACTTAAGCGCCTTGAGGTCGCCGTCCAGCGCCAGCTCGATGGCCTTGCGCATCAGCGCCTCGGCGTGGGTGGCGAGCAGCTCGTCGAGCGCCGCCTGGGTTTGCGCGCGGGGGCCGCGCGGGCGGCCCTTGGGATTGCCCGAATGCCCGGGGGCGAAGCGCCCGTCTGGTAAGCGGGCATCGGGCAAGCGGGCTTCGGAAAGTTTTTCAGGCGCGGACGCGCCCGCGTATGTCGCGTCGGTCATGACGGACTCCTTATGAGAGAGGTGATCGAGAGCGTGGGGGGAGGGGAAATCTGCGCGGGCCGAGACTTATCTCGGCGCAATTTGGAGAAATGCTCCAGGCGCAGTGGTGGCGCGCGAAATGTATGCTCGCTTTTCGGCGCGCGCCAGAAAAAAGCGCAGTTTTCCCCACAATCCCCGGTGCTCACATCGCGTGGCGCCGGGTCGCGTCCTATAATGAGGTGTGATGTCGCGGAATCAGAGATTGGCGCCGTGACATCGCCCAGGCTTGCCTGTTCCGATTTGCGAAAGCCTGAAAGAACAGGCGGAACAGGCAAAAGCCCAGGAAAACCGGGCCTCGCCGCGTTTCGCCCGGACCGTTGCGGCAGGGCCACGGCGGCAGTATGGTCCGCCGCCTTTGGGCGCGGAGGGACCAATGTCCCGCCGCCTTCGAGTCGACGCATGGTGCGCCGGCCGAAGCGAATTGAATGAAGGAGAAGTCCCGTGTCGATCCTTGCCAAACGTTTAGCCGCCGTGAAGCCGTCGCCGACCATCGCGGTGACCACGAAAGCCGGCGAACTGAAAGCGCAAGGGCTCGATGTCATCGGGCTGGGCGCGGGCGAGCCCGACTTCGACACGCCCGATCACATCAAGGCCGCCGGCAAGGCCGCCATCGACAAGGGCGAGACCAAGTACACGCCGACCAACGGCACTCCTGCGCTGCGCAAGGCCATCGTCGACAAGTTCAAGCGCGAGAACGGGCTCGACTACAAGACCGACCAGGTCACCATCGGCGTCGGCGGCAAGCAGGTGATTTTCAACGCCGTGCTGGCCAGCGTGCAGGACGGCGACGAGGTGATCATTCCCACACCCTATTGGGTCAGCTACTCGGACATCGTGCTGATGTTCGGAGGGACTCCAATATTTGTGCCCTGCGGCGAGAACGCGCGCTTCAAGCTGTCGCCCGAGGCCCTGGACGCGGCCATCACGCCCAAGACCAAGTGGCTGATCATGAACTCGCCCAACAATCCCACGGGGGCGGCCTACACCGAGAAGGAACTGCGCGCGCTCGCCGACGTGCTGCTCAAGCATCCGCACGTGTGGATCATGACCGACGATATGTACGAGCACCTGTGCTACGACGACTTCAAGTTCACCACCATCGGCCAGATCGAGCCGAGGCTGCTCAACCGCACGCTCACCATGAACGGCGTGAGCAAGGCCTATGCCATGACCGGCTGGCGCTTGGGTTACGCCTGCGGGCCCATCGAACTGATCAAGGCCATGAACATGGTGCAGTCGCAGTCGGCCTCGCACCCCTCGTCCATCACGCAAGCGGCCTCGGTGGCGGCGCTCAACGAGCCGCTGACCTTCCTCAAGCCGCGCAACGACGTTTACAAGCAGCGCCGCGACATGGTGGTGAAGATGCTCAACGAGGCGAAAGGCATCAATTGCCAGACGCCCGAGGGCGCGTTCTACGTGTATCCGTCGTGCGCCGGCTGCATCGGCAAGACCACACCCAAGGGCCGCAAGATCGCCACCGACACCGACTTCGTCGAGGCGCTGCTGGACGAGGCCCTGGTGGCGGCGGTGCAGGGCACCGCGTTCGGGCTGTCGCCCTACTTCCGCATTTCCTACGCCACGTCGACGGAATTGTTGAAAACCGCCTGCGAGCGCATCCAGAAATTCTGCGCGTCGCTGACGTAACGAACTCCTACTGTCGCCCTGGGATTTATTCCCAGGGCCCAGGAGTCAAAAACACGGGCCCCCGTCGTGGCCCTGGGTCCTGGGGACAAGCCCCAGGATGACGTTTGGCTTTTTTGATTGACGGTCAAACGTCACAAAAAACCCCGGGCCAGAAGGTCCGGGGTCGAGGTGCCGCAAAAAGCGGTTTTGAAATTTATTGCTGCATCGCGTCGGCGACCTGTTCCGGGGAGGGGGGGAGGGAAGGAAGCCACCGGACGCGATGCAGCGATGAGAAGTAAATAGGCTTAAGGGGCGGCCGCCACCACTGATATTCCCGCATGGGAGTCATGCGGAAAGCGCATGATTAGTCGATGCGCGCAGCGCATGGAGGCGCGAGATGGGAGTCGTCAGTTTCGGCGACGCACCACAGGGTCCGCAAACGACCCCTCCCCGAACCCTCCCCTTTCAGGGGAGGGAGAAACGATCCACGCCCGCGGCGCCGACTATCCCTCCCCCTGAAAGGGGGAGGCGAAGGAGGGGGTCGTTTTCCGGTCACGCCTCAAGTTCAGCCGCGCGTGGTCGAACGCACCTCTGTTCACAGCCCCATCGCCGCGCCCTCGGCGCGGGCCTTGGCGATTTCCTTGATGAGGTAGTCGCGGAACACCGCGACGCGGGCCGAGTTGCGCAGCTCGGCCGGATAGACGAAATAGCCGTCCACCGGCGGGCCCGTGACCTCCGGCAGCACGCGCACGATCTGGCGGCGCGGGTCGAGGAAGTACTCGGGCAGCATGCCGATGCCCAGGCCGTTTTTGACGGCGGTGTAGATGCCGTAGATATTGTTGACGCGCAAGATCGCGTGGGCGGCGATGCCCCGGCGCGCCAACTCGTCGGCCATCCAGTTGACGGTCTCGAAAGGCAGCAGGCCCTGGCCGAAGGTGACGATGTCGTGCCGCGCCAAGTCCTCGAAGCGCTGGGGCGTGCCGCGTTCCGCCAAGTAGTCGGGCGAGGCGAAGATCAACACCGCGAGCTGACCCAGGTGGCGCTGGATCAGGTCCGGTTCCGTGGGTTCGTGGAAGCGGATCGCGACGTCGGCCTCGCGCATGGCGAGGTCGAGCTCGCGGTCGTCGAGCCTGAGCGTCACCTCGATCTTGGGGTGCGCGCGGATGAAGTCTTTCAGATGCCCCGTCAGCCATATCGAGCCGAAGGCCACGGTGGTGGTGACGCTGAGGGCGCCTTCCGGGTTCTCCTTGCTCTCGGTCAGCATGTCCTCGACGTTGTTGAGCTTGGCGAACACGTCGTGAACGGTGGTGTAGAGCAGATCGCCCTGCTCGGTGAGGATCAGGCCGCGGGCGTGGCGGTGAAACAGGCTCACGCCCAGCGCCTCCTCCAGCGCGCCGATCTGGCGGCTGACGGCCGACTGGCTCAGGTTCAGGGCGTCGGCGGCGTGGGTGAAGCTGCCGGCCTTGGCCACGGCGTGAAACACGCGCAGCTTGTCCCAGTCGAGTTTGCCGCCGCGGTTCGGCATGGCCTGCCCCTAATGCGCTCCCGCTTCCGCCAAAAAGCGGTCGGCTTCCAGCGCGGCCATGCAGCCGGTGCCGGCCGCCGTCACGGCTTGGCGGTAGATGTGATCCTGCACGTCGCCCGCCGCGAACACGCCCGCGATATTGGTGCGCACCGTGCCGGGTGCCGTCAGCAGGTAGCCGTTCTCGTCCATGTCGAGCGCGCCCTTGAACAACTCGGTGTTGGGCGTGTGGCCGATGGCGACGAACAGGCCGTCGGTCTTGAGGTCTTGCGTCGCGCCGGTTTTCACGTTCTTCAAGCGCACGCCGGTGACGCCGGGCGGGTTCACCGTGCCCATGACCTCGTCCACGGCGCTGTCCCACACCACGTTGATCTTGGGGTTGGCGAACAGGCGCTTCTGGCCGATCTTCTCGGCGCGCAGGAAATCGCGCCGGTGCACCAGCGTGACCTTGGTGGCGTGATTGGTGAGATACAGCGCCTCCTCGACGGCGGTATTGCCGCCGCCCACCACGACCACTTCCTTGCCGCGGAAGAAGAAGCCGTCGCACGTGGCGCAGGCCGACACGCCGAAGCCGCGGAATTTTTGCTCGGACTCCAGGCCCAGCCAGCGCGCCGAGGCGCCGGTGGCGACGATCAGCGTCTCGCCGATGTACACGTCGCCGCCGTCGCCGGTGCACACGAAGGGCCGCTTGCCGAAGTCGATCTTGGTCACGGTATCGCTGATGAACTTCGTGCCGACGTGCTCGGCCTGCTTTTGCATCTGCTCCATCAGCCAGGGGCCCTGGATGACTTCGGCGAAGCCCGGGTAGTTCTCGACATCCGTGGTGATGGTCATCTGGCCGCCGGGCTGCATTCCGGCCACCAGGATGGGTTCCAAATTGGCGCGCGCGGCATAGATCGCCGCCGTCAACCCGGCCGGGCCCGAGCCCAGGATCAAAACTTTGGTGCGAAACTCAGCCATGGCGCTTCATACTCAGGGTCTAGTGTCAAACTCAGTCGAACCGAATCACATCGGCTCAGTAACTCATTCTTTTTGGTCGCATTTCCCACGCCAACCGGTTCCCACTTGTCGGGGAAATGCTCCGAGAGCCTTCCAAAAAAGCGCGACAACATAAGAAGGCCATGCACTGCGCGCAAGGCAAGCCAAGGAATTGTGTCGGCGGCGCCCAAGATATCCACAGGCTTGATTCCACGACGGAAGTTGCGCCGCCGCCGCCGACTTCGGTTGCCAGGGGGCCCCTCGCAAGCTACGGTCGCAAGATTATTGCGCAAGATGATTGCGCCGACGGCTCGCGGGGATGGGCCAAAGTTGTGTGGGGGGCAGCGGCATGACCGACCAGGAGCGCCAGCAGAAGGTGCGGCTGGACCGCATCGACCGGCAGATCCTCGCCGACCTGCAGGACGACGGGCGCATGACCAACGTCGACCTGGCCAAGCGCGCCGGGATTTCCGCCCCGCCCTGCCTGCGCC
Source organism: Rhodospirillaceae bacterium (assembly GCA_033763995.1). Classification (GTDB taxonomy): domain Bacteria; phylum Pseudomonadota; class Alphaproteobacteria; order Rhodospirillales; family Rhodospirillaceae. Next base: position 41,368 of record JANRJL010000069.1, read on the forward strand.
GCGTGCGCGCCCTGGAGGAGGCGGGCTACATCAAGGGCTACCACGCCCGGCTCGACCACGCCTTGCTGGGCTACACGGTCACGGTGTTCGCCCATGTCGGCCTCAACAGCCAGGCCGAGGCCGACCTGGTGGCCTTCGAGAACCTGGTGAAGGAATGGCCCGAGGTGCGCGAGTGCCACATGCTGGCCGGCGAGACCGACTTCCTGCTGCGCATCGTCGCCAAGGACTGGGACGCCTACCAGCGCTTCGTCACCGAAAAACTCACCGCCGCGCCCAAGGTGGCGCATGTGAAATCGGCGCTGGCGATCCGCTCGGCCAAGCACAAACCCGGCGTGCCGATCGCGGTGGAGGAGAAGAAGTAGGGCGGGTTTTTATACTTGATACGTACTGCGTATCATTCTATCCTGGCGGCCACATGATTCGGTCGTTCAAGTGCAAGGACACGGCGCGCATCTGGGATGCTGAGCACAGCCGCAAGTTTCCCGGCGACATCCAAGACCGGGCGCTGCGGAAACTGCGCCAGCTCGACGCCGCGCGAACGCTGGACGACCTGCGCAACCCGCCGGGCAACCGGCTCGAGACTCTCAAGGGGAATCGCGCCGGGCAGTCGAGCATCCGCATCAACGACCAGTGGCGCATCTGTTTCCTGTGGATGGCGGGCGATGCGGTGAACGTCGAGATCGTGGATTATCATTAGACGAGGGCATCATGGCGCAACTTCGCAACCCCCACCCTGGCGAAATCCTCAAGGAGGAATTCCTGGCGGAATTGAACCTCAGCCAGAATCAACTGGCCAAGGCCATCGGCGTGCCGGGCAACCGCATTCATGCCGTCGTCAACGGCACGCGCGACATCACCGCCGACACCGACTTGCGGCTGTGCAAGTTCTTCGGGTTGTCGGAGGGGTACTTTCTGCGTCTGCAGAACGCCCACGACACGCTGGAAGCCAAGCGCCGCATCGCGCCGCAGGTGGCCAAGATCAAGCCGTTGAAGCTGAAAAAGGCGGCGTGAGTTGCGGTGGGCACATCAATCAAGGAGGCATCGATGAAACGGATCGTTGGATGGCTGAGTCTCGCGGTGTTGTTCGCTGCTACCATTGCGCCCGCCCGCGCCGACACGGTGCTGATCACCGGCGCGACCCAGGGCCACGGGCTCGCCTTCGCCGAGGACTATGCCAAACGCGGCTGGACGGTGATCGCCACGGCGCGCGATCCGGCCAAGGCGGAGGCGCTGCAAAAGCTCGCGGCGGCTCACAAGACCATCACCATCGAGGCGCTGGACATCACCAACTACGCGCAGGTGGACGCGCTCGCCGCCAAGTACAAAACCACGCCCATCGACGTGCTCAACTTGAACGGCGCCATCAACTCCTTCCGCGTCGGGCCCGAGGCCTTCGGGCCGCTGGCGCCCGAGCGCCTCAACGAGATTTTGGAAACCAACGTCACGGCGCAGGTTCACATGGCCGAAGCGTTCTTGGACAGCGTCGCGGCCAGCAAGCAGAAAAAAATCGCCGCCATGAGCGCCGTGGGCGGTTCCATCGGCAACGTGCGCAACGCCACCGCGCCCGCGTACCGGGCGAGCAAGGCCGCGCTCAACATGATCATGCGCGCCTACGGCGAGCAGGTGAAGGCCAAGGGCGTCGCGGTGCTGGTGATCGCGCCCGGCACGGTGGACGTTTACAACTACATGGCGCTGAGCGACCTCAGCCAGGTGCCCGAGCGCTACCGCCGTCAGATCGAGATGAAGGTGCTGGCGCCGCGTTCGGCCATCGGGTCCATGATCGACCTGATCGACAAGCTCACGGTGGCCGACATCGGCGCCTTCCACCAATGGGACGGGAAGCATCTGCCGTGGTGATGGCGATGTCTTCCTTTATCCAATTTCTAGGTACGACTACAGCATCAGTATTCATTTTAGCTGCGCTTGGTTGGATTCTTCGTGCTTGGTTCGTCGAACGGCTGCGTAGCTCAATTAAAGCTGAGTACGATAAAGAGTTAGCAACTCATAAAAATGAACTTGAGCGCGCCCTAAATGCGGAAATCGAACTGCTCAAGAATGAGCTACGTACTAAGGAATCAGAATTTACCAGCAATCTGCGTGTGAGAGAGGCTGAAATTGCAGCGTTACGCGAAGGTGTATTTAGCGGCAGATTTAACCGACAGGCGCTCCTGGATAAAAGAAAATTAGAGGCGGTCGATAAGATTTGGGGAGCAGTCGCCAAACTTACTCCCTTAAAACGTCTGTCGGCTCAAATAGCTTGGATAAAAATTGATGTAGCCGTGGACGAGGCTGCAAAGAATCCTAAGTTGCGAGCTTTCTTCGAGGTAATCAATAAATCAGTCGATCACAAAGCCTTCGATCATTTGACAATGATAGAGCGTCCCTTTCTTACTTCGTTGGCTTGGTCGTATTTTTCTGCGTATGAAGCCATCGTGGCGAGCGCCTTTCTCCTGTCAAAAACGATGGAGCTCGGATTAGATGATGGCCGCAAGTTGTTGGATGAGATAGGCATTAGAAATATTCTTGCTGCAGCGTTACCTCATAGAAGGGAACAGATAGCTAAGATCAATGTTGGCTCATTTCATTTCCTGTTAGTAGAGCTTGAGGGGCTGCTGCTGACGGAACTGCAAAAAATTCTTGAGGGCGTTGAGGCTGATAAAGCAAGTATTGAGCAATCGATCCTTATCGAATCTGCTATCAAAGTTGCTAGTGACGAGAGCGAGAAAGCTCGCGCCCAAAAAGCCCAAAAAGAAGAGAGCCCTAAATCGGCTGATCGCTTGGGCGATTAATAGAATGTCACTGCTATCCTGCGCGCTAACGCAATGAGTTAGCTTGAAATTATCTACTTAAACTTCACCTTGACGACCTCATACGCCTTGCCGCCGCCGGGCGCGGTGACTTCGGCGGTGTCGCCGACCGTCTTGCCGATCAGCGCGCGGCCCAGGGGCGACTGCACCGAGATCTTGCCCTTCTTCAAATCGGCCTCGTAGGGCCCGACGATCTGGTAGGTGGTCTCCTCGTCGCTGTCGAGGTCGGCCACGGTCACGGTGGCGCCGAAGCGCACCGTGGTGCCCGACAGCTTGGCGACGTCGATCACGTCGGCGCGGCTGATGATGTCCTCCAGCTCGAGGATGCGGCCTTCGATGAAGCTCTGCTTCTCGCGCGCGGCGTGGTACTCGGCGTTTTCGGAAATGTCGCCGTGCTCGCGCGCCTCCGCGATCTGCTTGATCACCGTCGGGCGATCCACAGTCTTGAGTTGCTTCAGCTCATCCTGAAGGGGCGGCAGCCCCTCCGACGTCATCGGTACTTTTTCCATGAGGCGGTTTGGTGCCTCCAAGGCCATGGACAACAGAAAAGAAAGGCCCACGCCGCATCCGGCGAGGGCACATCCCGGTCAGTAAGCTCTCAGGACTTAAAATATGACTGGAGCGGGGCAACATCAAGGGCCCCGTCGCGCAACGCCCCGATGGCCCCCACCGCAGCGGTAGCGGCTGAAAGCGTGGTAAAGTGGCAGATATTGCGGGTCAGCGCCGTGCGGCGGATATCGAAGCTGTCCTTGAGGGATTGGGCGCCCTCGCTGGTGTTAATGACCATCTGCACCTGGCCCGAAATGATCATGTCGACGCAGTGGGGCCGGCCCTCGGCCACCTTGTTGACCGGCTCCACCGTCAGGCCTTGCTCGGCCAGAAAACGTTGCGTGCCGCGCGTGGCGACGACCTTGAAGGCCATGGCCTGGAGGTTCTTGACCAACGCCGCCGCGCCCGCCTTGTCGCGGTCGCGCACCGAGATGAAGGCCGTGCCCTGGGTCGGCAGGTTGGTGCCGGCACCCAGTTGCGACTTGGCGAAGGCGCGCGGGAAGTCGTGGTCGAGGCCCATGACCTCGCCGGTGGATTTCATCTCCGGCCCCAACACGATGTCGACGCCAGGAAAGCGGTTGAAGGGGAACACGGCCTCTTTCACCGCCACGTGTTTGGCCAGGCTGGGTGCGTTTTCGTAGCTGTCGCCCAGCTTGAAGGCCGCCAGCTTCTCGCCGGCCATGACGCGCGCGGCGAGCTTGGCCACGGCCACGCCGGTGGCCTTGGCGACGAAGGGCACGGTGCGGCTCGCGCGCGGATTGACCTCGAGGATATAGATGTCGTTGTCCTTGATGGCGTACTGGACGTTCATCAGGCCGACGACGTTGAGCTTCTTGGCCATGGCGATGGTCTGGCGCTTGATCTCGTCGATCAGCGCGCGGCTGAGCGAATACGGCGGCAGCGAGCAGGCGGAATCGCCCGAGTGAATGCCCGCTTCCTCGATGTGTTCCATGATGCCGGCGATATACACGTCGGTGCCGTCGCACAGCGCGTCCACGTCCACTTCCGTGGCGCCGGCGAGGTAGCTGTCCACCAGCACGGGATTGTCGCCCGTCACCTTCACCGCCTCGCGGAAATAGTTGGTCAGGCTGCCTTCGTCGTGGACGATGGCCATGGCCCGCCCGCCCAGCACGTAGGAAGGCCGCACGACGACCGGATAGCCAATCGTCTTGGCGACCACGCGCGCTTCCTCCAGCGTCATGGCCGTGCCGTTGGCCGGTTGGCGCAGCTTCAGGTCCATCAGCATTTTCTGGAAGCGCTTGCGGTCTTCGGCCAGGTCGATGGCATCGGGCGTGGTGCCGAGAATCGGAATGCCCGCTTTCTCCAGCGCGTGGGCCAGCTTCAGCGGCGTTTGCCCGCCCAACTGGACGATGGCGCCGAGCACCGTGCCGTTGGCTTGCTCGGTGCGGATCAGTTCGATCACGTCTTCCGAGGTCAGCGGCTCGAAGTACAACCGGTCCGAGGTGTCGTAATCGGTGGACACCGTCTCGGGGTTGCAGTTGACCATGATGGTCTCGAAGCCCGCGTCGCGCAGCGCAAAGGCGGCGTGCACGCAGCAGTAATCGAACTCGATGCCTTGACCAATTCTATTTGGCCCGCCGCCGAGGATGATGATTTTCCTTTTGGCCGAGGGTTCGGACTCGCACTCGGGCGCGTTGAGCCCGTCGCCCTCGTAGCACGAGTACATATAAGGTGTGGGCGAGCGGAATTCGCCCGCGCAGGTGTCGATGCGCTTGTAAACCGGGCGCACGCCCAGCTTATGGCGCGCGGCCATGATGGCGGTGTCTTTGCCACCACCCTGGGTCCCAAGAGTGATTTCGGCCAAGCGCTTGTCGGAAAAACCCAGCTTCTTCAGCGCCAGCAGCCCTTGGGCGTCTTGCGGCAGGCCCTTGGCGCGCACGGCGTTCTCCGCCGCCACGATTTTCTCGAGCTGGCGCACGAACCACGGGTCGAACTTGGAGATGGCGCAGATTTCGTCCACGCTCAGGCCGGCGCGGAGCGCCTGGCCCGCGATGAGCAGGCGGTCGGGGCGCGGCTGGGCCAGGGCGACTTTCAACTCGTCCCTGTCGACGGTGGGCTTGCCGTCGTCGGCCAGCGAGACTTCGTTGAGGCCCGTGAGCCCCGTCTCCATGGAGCGCAGGCCTTTCTGCAGGCTTTCGCAGAAGGTGCGGCCCACCGCCATGGCCTCGCCCACGGATTTCATCGAAGTGCTCAGCAGCGCCTTGGTCTCGGGGAACTTCTCGAAGGTGAAGCGCGGAATCTTCGTCACCACGTAATCGATGGTCGGCTCGAAGCTCGCCGGCGTGGCCTTGGTGATGTCGTTGGTGATTTCATCCAGCGTGTAGCCCACCGCCAGCTTGGCCGCGACCTTGGCGATGGGAAAGCCCGTGGCCTTGGACGCCAACGCCGAGCTGCGCGACACGCGCGGGTTCATCTCGATGATGGTCATGCGCCCGTCGGCGGGATTGATGGCGAACTGCACGTTGGATCCGCCGGTGTCCACGCCGATCTCGCGCAGGCAGGCGATCGAGGCGTTGCGCATCACCTGATATTCCTTGTCGGTCAGCGTCAGGGCCGGGGCGACGGTGATGGAATCGCCCGTGTGAATGCCCATGGGGTCGACGTTTTCGATGGAACAGATGATGATGCAGTTGTCCTTGCGGTCGCGCACCACTTCCATCTCGTACTCTTTCCAGCCCAGCACGGATTCTTCCACCAGCACCGACTTGACCGGCGAGGCCGCCAAGCCCGAGGCGACGATGGCCTCGAATTCCTCGGTGTTGTAGGCGATGCCGCCGCCTTCGCCGCCAAGGGTAAATGAAGGCCGAATGATGGAGGGCAGGCCGACGAACTTCAGCGCCACGCGGGCTTCCTCCAGCGAGTGCACCATCTGGCTGCGCGGGCTCTCGAGGCCGATCTTGGTCATGGCCTCCTTGAACATCTGGCGGTCTTCGGCCTTCTCGATGACGTCGCGCTTGGCCGCGATCATCTCCACGCCGAACTTTTTCAACACACCCATTTCGTCGAGCTTCATGGCGGTGTTGAGCGCCGTCTGGCCGCCCATGGTCGGCAGCAGCGCGTCGGGGCGTTCCTTCTCGATGATCTTGGCGACGGTGGCGGGCGTGATGGGCTCGATGTAGGTGGCGTCCGCCAGGCCCGGATCGGTCATGATCGTGGCCGGGTTCGAGTTCACCAGGATGACGCGGTAGCCTTCCTGCTTGAGCGTCTTGCACGCCTGGGCGCCCGAGTAATCGAACTCGCAGGCCTGGCCGATGATGATGGGCCCCGCGCCGATGATCAGGATGCTTTTAATGTCTGTGCGTTTGGGCATTGCGGCGAACTAGGTCAAAATAGCCCTCTCCCCTTGTGGGAGAGGGTTGGGTGAGGGGGAATGAAAAAACCTGGAACCAAGCGGGCGCGCACCTTGCGGCGCAATTCCACCGATGCCGAACAGGCGCTGTGGCAACGCATCCGCAACCGCCAACTCGGCGCGAAGTTCCATCGGCAGTTCGCCATCGGTCGTTACATCGTCGATTTTGTCGCCTTCGAGCAAAAATTGGTCGTCGAGGTCGACGGCGGACAACACGACGCTCAGCGAAGCAATGACGATGCCAGGACCAAGGCGCTCAATCATGGCGGGTTGCGCGTGATCCGCTTTTGGAACAACGAAGTTCTCGGCAACATCGAGGGCGTTCTGGAAACAATCAAGTCCGAGCTGGCGAAAGTTTGACTTCCCCCTCACCCGCGACTTCGTCGCGACCTCTCCCACGAGGGGAGAGGTAAAGCAGATCCGCTTCAATTCAACCCTCTCCCCCTGTGGGAGAGGGTGCTGAGCGGAGCGAAGCGGTGAGGGGGGAAGATGCGGCATTGCCGTCATTTCTTCTTCCGTTCCGCCATCGCCGCCGTGAAGCGCTCAAAGAGATAATGACTGTCCTGCGGACCGGGCGAGGCCTCGGGGTGGTACTGCACCGAGAACACCGGCTTGTCCGTGCTGCGCATGCCCTCGACGATGCCGTCGAACAACGACTTATGCGTTTCTTTCACGTTCGCGGGCAACGTGGCGCGGTCCACGGCGAAGCCATGGTTCTGCGAGGTGATTTCCACCTTGCCGGTCTCCAAGTCCTGCACCGGCTGGTTGGCGCCGCGGTGGCCCAGATTCAGCTTGTAGGTCTTGGCGCCGAAGGCCAGCGACAGCAACTGATGGCCGAGGCAGATGCCGAACAACGGCTTGCCGGTGGCGATGAGTTTCTTGATTTCCGGCACGGCATAGACGCCCGTGGCCGCCGGATCGCCGGGGCCGTTGGACAGGAAGATGCCGTCGGGGTTGTGGCGCAGAATGTCCTCGGCGGTGGCGGTGGCGGGCACCACGGTGACGTCGCAGCCCGCGTCGGCCAGGCAGCGCATGATGTTGCGCTTGGCGCCGAAGTCCATGGCGACCACTTTGAACTTGGCCGTGCGGCCGTCCTTCGTCAGGTCGCCGAAGCCCTTGCCCTTGGTCCAGCGCGTCTCGGTCCAGGAATAGGTCTGGCGGCAGGTGACGTCCTTGGCCAAGTCCATGCCATTGAGGCCGGGCCACGCCTTGGCCTCTTTAATCAAAGCATCGAGGTCGAACTTGCCCGAGGGCTCGTGGGCGATGACGCCGTTGGGCGCGCCCTTGTCGCGGATGCGCCGGGTCAGCCGGCGCGTATCAAGGCCCGCCAGGCCGATCAGGTTGAACGACTTGAGCCACGCATCCAGGTGCTGCTTGGCGCGGTAATTGGAGGGCTCGGTGATGTCGTCGCGGATGATGAGCCCGCGCGCCGCCGGCGTGGTGCTTTCCAAGTCTTCCGGATTGGCGCCGACGTTGCCGACGTGCGGAAAGGTAAAGGTGATGATCTGCCCGGCATAAGAAGGATCCGTGAGAACCTCTTGATAGCCGGTGATGGAGGTGTTGAAGACGACTTCGCCGACGTTCTTGCCCGTGGCGCCGATGCCGCGGCCCCAAAACACCGATCCATCGTCCAAGACCAAAACGGCTGTCGCCCCGTGGGGCTGCGCCCGGCCCGACGATGGAGCGGCCTGGGCCATCAAAACAGACCTTTCACGGCGAGGGGGACGGTCGTCATCGGCGGCGGGCCTTCGCTTGGGCTTGCATCGGCCCGCACCGGCGCGAGTCTCGCGACAGGTTGGGCAGATGAATAATTGTATCTGGACGGGCGGCAAAGCGCTGTATCGCGCGGTGTTTACGGAAACGATGGGGACGAGTCAAGCGCTCGCCACCTGTGGATAACTTCGCGATTTTCCCAGGGTTTCCGCGGCTTCGCGGCTTTTGCAATGGCCCGGGGCCTGGAGTAGTTTACGCCCTTTCCACATCCCGGCCCGACGCTTCGATGAAAGGCGCCCCGACATGCTGCGCACCCGCCTGAACGAGACCATGAAAGACTCCATGCGCGCCAAGGACGAGCGCACGCTGGGGACGGTGCGCCTGATCCTGGCGGCCCTCAAGGACCGCGACATCGCCGCGCGCAGCAAGGGCAACTACGACGGCATCGGCGAGGATGAAATCCTGCAAATGTTCAACGGCATGATCAAGCAGCGCCGCGACAGCATTGTCCTCTACGAGCAGGGTGGGCGCTGCGAGCTGGCCCAGAAGGAACAAGAGGAAATCGAGGTCATCCAGCGCTTCATGCCCAAGCAGATGGACGACGCCCAGATCGACGCCGCCATCAAGGAGGCCATCGCCGCCATCGGCGCCAAGGGGCTCAAGGACATGGGCAAGGTCATGGCCGTGCTCAAGGAAAAGTTCGCCGGCCAGATGGACTTCACGCGCGCCAGCGCCGTGGTGAAACAGAACTTGGCGTAGTCCGTCGTTTTCCCCTCA
>JANRJL010000076.1:0-57826 GCA_033763995.1 Rhodospirillaceae bacterium
ACGTCGAGGCCGATGCCCAGGCGGTGGAGACGAGTTGCGAGACCGACAGGCCAGAAGCGAGAATCTTCGCCTTCAGCGCATCGATGTCCTTGCCCGAGACGAGTTCGTGATCGACCGCCGGAATCGGGTCCTGCCAGATGAGTTCCTCTTTCGGCACCTCGGGTCCGAGGTAGCGGGCACGCGGTCCCATGTCGCGGTGCGTGAGCTTGAACCAGGCGCGGGCGAAGGCGTCGGCGAACTGATCCGGATTCTCAAGGAAGCGCCGTGAGATCTTCTCATAAGCTGGATCAAACCGCAGCGCGAGATCGGTGGTGAGCATCGTCGGCAGGCGCTTCTTCGCCGAATCGTGCGCGTCGGGGATCGTCGCGTGCGCGTTCTTGGCGACCCACTGGTTCGCGCCGGCCGGGCTCTTGGTCAGTTCCCAATCGTAGGTGAACAGCATCTCGAAGTACCCGTTGTCCCACTTGGTCGGGTTTGGCTTCCACGCGCCCTCGATGCCGCTGGTTGTCGTGTCGACGCCCTTGCCGGTGTTGAAGCGGTTGATCCAACCCAAGCCCTGCTCTTCGATGGGGGCCGCTTCCGGTTCCGGGCCGACGAGCTTCGGGTCGCCCGCGCCATGGGCCTTGCCGAAGGTATGGCCACCGGCGATCAGCGCCACGGTTTCTTCGTCGTTCATGCCCATGCGGCCGAAGGTTTCGCGCACGTCGCGGCCCGACGCGACCGGGTCCGGCTTGCCGTCGGGGCCCTCGGGGTTCACGTAAATCAAACCCATCTGCACGGCCGCCAGCGGGTTTTCCAACTGGCGATCGCCGCTATAGCGTTTGTTGGCCAGCCACTCGGTTTCCGAGCCCCAATAGATGTCTTCTTCCGGCTGCCAAATATCGGCGCGGCCGCCGCCGAAGCCGAAGGTCTTGAAGCCCATGGATTCCAGCGCGACGTTGCCCGTCAGGATCATCAGATCGGCCCACGAGATCTGGTTGCCGTACTTCTGCTTGATGGGCCACAGCAAGCGGCGCGCCTTGTCGAGGTTGCCGTTGTCGGGCCAGCTATTGAGCGGCGCGAAGCGCTGGTTGCCGGTGCCGCCGCCGCCACGGCCATCGCCGGTGCGGTAGGTTCCCGCCGCGTGCCACGCCATGCGGATGAACAGGCCGCCGTAGTGGCCCCAATCGGCCGGCCACCACTCCTGCGAATTGGTCATCAGGTCGCGCAGGTCTTTTTTCAGCGCGGCGTAGTCCAGCTTCTTGAACGCTTCGGCGTACTTGAAGCCCTTGTCCATGGGGTTCGACGCGGGCGCGTGCTGATGCAAGATGTTCAGGTTGATCTGCTTGGGCCACCACACGTGATCGGCGCCGGCGCCGGCACTTCCCGCCGCGCCCATCGAACCGGGTGACTGCGCGGCCGCGCCCGTCGCCTGGGCCGTCGCCGCCGCGGCGGCGAGCGCGGTGCTGGCCGCGAGAACATTGCGGCGGCTGGTGGTCGAGTGTGTGCCCGCGAAGGGACAACCTGATTGATCTGACATTGCAGTCTCCATTTGGTGGGGGCCTAGAGATAACGGAGCCCGGCCAAAGCACGCGCCGATGACCGGGCCATGGCTTTAGATTAGAGTTATTCTAATTTAAGAGTCAAGCGGGGCCCGCGCCCGCTTTTTGGCGGCCGGACGGCGACCCGAGCATGGGTGCGCACCGCCCGCCCGCCGCGGGAGTTTACCGGTGGGCGCCGCGCGTGAGGGCCGCGTGCCCAAGCCAATGGCGAGGTGTTGAACGACGAAGGCCGGGCCTCGATTCCCGCTTGGAGTGGGTATCGCGACGTCAGGCCGCATTACGCCGCGTCGCGAATCAACACCTCGGCCGGAATATGCCATTCGCGGTGAAGGCTGCGAATGGAGCGCAATGACAGGCGGGGACGCGAGCCCCGCAGCACCTCCGAGGCCCGGCTGCGGCTGCGGAGCACGCGGGCGAGATCGGCCTGCGAATAGCCCATTTGCTCCATGCGAAACCGGATCGCGTCGGTGGGCGACGGCGGATCGATCGGGAACGCCTCGCGTTCGTAACGTTCCACCAGGATGGCGAGCACTTCCAGTTCGCGTGCCTTGCGCGAGCCGGCCTTGGCCGCCATCAGCGCGTCGATGCGCTTCAGGGCCGACTTGTATTGTTTCTGCGATTTGATGGGCTGCAGCATGAGTCACACCTTGGTTGCGTCGATCCGGTCATATTCCGCATGGGTTCCGGCGAAGCGAATGCGCGCCACGCCGACGACATAGTTGAAATGCACGACGACGCGATAGTTGTTTCCGCACAGGTCGAAGACAACACGATTACCTCCGACGACATCGGCAGTTCCAAACATCGCCTTGACCTCGGTTGGTTTGGCCCAGCGCGCCTTCTCAACCTCCGCCTTCCACGCCGCGACCCGGCGATCAAGCGTCTTGCCCAGCGGCGGACGCAACTTCCGTTCGCGGGCGCTGAGAGCGGAAAGCAAATCAAACCCGACGACGATCATGTCCGGAGTTTACCCGATGCTGCGGGCCCGCGCCAGACAAATGTTCCAGATTCTGGAACACGGGCGACCTGAATCACTAGCAGTTGAGCGCTACCTTCGGCGGCGCCACGGTGGAAACCCGCGCCGCCGAATGCCGCGCGGCTTTGCCTTTAGAAGGACACTGTCAGGCCCGATTGAAACAGCCGGGGCGTTCCGGGGAGGGTGCCACGCGCCCGATCCACGACGTAAAGCTTATCGAAGACGTTCTTGACAGTGACATAGCCCGACACCGAGGATTCAGCCGGGGTGATGTTCAAGGTCAGATTGACGATGGTCCAGCCATCAATCAACCCGCGCTGCCCGTCGGACGTCACCGACGTGCTGTTGACATCGTCGGCGAACATGCCGCTTTGGTGCTGAACCTCCACTTGGCCGCCGAACCAGCGCGCTTCGGCGCCGATTGCTGCCGAGGCCAGCCACTTCGGGCTGTAGGGCAAACGGTTGCCAGTGACGACGCAGTTATAAGACTGGCCGTCGAACGAAATACTCGCTTGTCCGGCGGCACAGGCGGAAGATCGGCGCTGTCCGACGTAGCCGGCCTTGCCGACGTAGGTTACCGTGGCGCGGGCATAAACTTCGGCATCGTCTTTAAGCGCGGTGCTGAACGTCGCGGAGGCCTCGGTGCCCCTATGCTTTGTCCGACCGCCAGAGGTCAGCGCCGCGCCGAGTCCACCCGCGACCGAGGCGGGGACGGTTTGGTTCGAGAAATCCGTCTGAAAGAAGGCGATGTCGGTGCGTAGGCCCTGGCCAAGCGATGCCCGAAGCCCGAGTTCGTAGTTCCAACTCAGTTCCGCGTCGAGGTCCACCGCTGTGCCGGTGCCGGTGATGATATCCTCGACTCGCGGCGGAGCAAAGCCGCGGTGGACGCCGCCATAGATTGTCGCTTGATCGTTCAACCGATACGTCGCGCTTAGTCCAGGGATCACTTGGCTCAGGTCGGTCTCGCCCCGCGCCTCGGCCGTGAGCGCGCCCGTGGGCCGCCCGGCCGCGATGACCGAGGCGGGGCGGGAGATGCGCTCATAGTCGACGAATTCGGCGCGCATGCCCGGGCCGAGGCCAAGGTTTCCGAAGGCCAAGTCGCCGTGCGCGAAAGCCGAGATTGCGGTGGTCAGACGACGGTTGTTCTCACGGATGCCGCCATTGACGCCGGTTCCCGGCGTTCGCGCGCGCGGCGTGTCGCCGTTGAACTGGAGGCGAGTTTGCTTCTCGCGGTGGACGCGCACGCCGATCTCGGTCGTTCGGGCGAGACCGAGGTCGCCATGATCCCACAGAAGGCGGCTTTCGATTCCGAACGTGTGGTAACTGCGCAGGCGGCCCTCGTTGCCGCATGTCGCATCGAGGTTAGCCATGCCACCGCAGCTCGGGTCGCTGGCGTCATTAGGCCTTTGTCCGGAGTTGGAGGACTGCCGCCACCAGTCGCGGTCGAAGTTGTGGAAGTAGCCGGCGGTCTTGAGCAGCAGATCGGCGTTGATGTTCCAACCATGACTTCCCACGACACTATACCGCTCGGTCTTGAATTCGTCGTTGCTGAAGGCGTTGCCGCGCGGATTTGCGGCAAACTCCGCGCGTGTCAGCCCTGAATAGGTGATTTGGCTGTCCTCCGCAAAACGCGACGCGCGCAAGCTGAACACGTGTTCGCCGCGATCCCAATCAGCCTTGCCGTAAAGATCGGTCAGGCCGAGCTCCTGGTTTTCCCGAGAGCCGTTGCTCTCGGTGCGGTTCGCGTGCAACAGAACTCTGCCGCCGAGCCCCGGGCCGCCCGCCAAGGCGTCAATCTTACGATAACCATCGCTGCCGCCTGAGATTGTTGCCCGGCCCATCGGCTTCTCCGGCGCGGCAGGGGTGATGTAGTTGATCACGCCGCCGATAGTCTGAGGACCGAACTTGATTTGCGACGCACCCTTCAAGACTTCAATCCGCTCGAAGCGGTCGATCGGTGGATGATAATAAGCCGCATTGTCGCCATAAGGCGCATAACCCAGCGGGATGCCGTCTTCCAGCAACAGCACTTTCGTCGATCGGATCGGATTGAGACCGCGGACTCCAATGTTGGGGCGAATACCTAAGCCTTCCTCTTCGCGAGCGAGGACGCCGGGGACTTGCCGCAGCGCCTCGACGGTCGTGAAGACCCGCGAGCGGTTCATGTCCTTTGCCGAAACGATGGCGCCGGAGCCGCCGATGGATCGCAGCCGATCAAGCGTCCCGATCACGACGATCTCCTCGATCTTTTCCTGAGCGCTCGCCCCATTGTTTATCGCCAGCACGGTCGCGAGGGCCGTTGGCCCGAGCATCCTGCGCGCAAGCGCTATGCGGCTGACGGTTTTCATTTGAATCCTCTCTGTCTCGCCTTAGTTTGATAATAAGTCTTAATCGCACTAAATGCGTTGTAGTTGGGCTGGAAATATTTGCAACTCATTCTTGTTCTCATTTATTAATGCTATTTATCAATAAGTTAGTAATTTAAGGCCTATGAAAACAAGATTCCAAGCGTCAAAAACAGATACTCTCAGAATTAGATATTCCATATAAGATATGTGCATGATATCCAGAAACGAACTTATTTTATTATTTATGTATGTTGTAAATGACCCTCCCGTCACAGAAGAAATTGCAGTCGTTGGGCGTCGTTCTGTTCAATCTTGGTGGCCCCGATTGCCCGGCCGCGGTCAAACCGTTTCTCAAGAACCTGTTCTCCGACCCCGCGATCATTCGCTTGCCCGCCGCCGGCAGGCGCCTGTTGGCGTGGCTGATCGCAACGCTACGGGCGGAAAAGACCAAACGCATTTACCGCCAGGTCGGAGGCGCCTCGCCCCTGCGCGAAGCGACCGAACGCCAAGCCCGCGCGCTTGGCCAAATGCTCGATGGCCTCGCGGAGCAAGTGCGCGTCTTTTATTTCATGCGCTATTGGCATCCCCTCACCGAGGAAGCCGTCGCCAAGATCAACTGTTTCGATCCCGATCGTTTGCTCTTGATTCCGCTATATCCTCAGTTCTCGACGACCACGACCGGAACGTCGACCAAAGCGTTCGTGGACGAGGCGAAACGCCGGGGCGTGCGCGCGGAAATCGAAACGACGTGCTGCTACCCGGTGAATCGCGGATTCGTCGACGCCATGGCCGCGAGAATCCGGGTCGCGCTTCAAGCCGCCGCGGCGCATGGAAAGCCGCGACTGCTGCTGTCGGCGCACGGATTGCCGCAACGCATCATCGCGTCGGGAGATCCATACCAATGGCAAGTGGAATCCACCTGCCAAGCGATCATCGCGTCCCTCGACATTCCCGATTTGGATTGGGTCACCTGCTATCAAAGTCGTCTGGGGCCGGTGCGATGGATAGGCCCGCACACCAACGACGAAATTCGCCGGGCTGGCCGGGATGGAGTTCCAGTCGTGGTCGCCCCCGTCGCCTTCGTCTCGGAAAACGTCGAGACGTTGGTGGAAATCGAGATCGAGTATCGACATTTGGCGGAACGAATCGGGGTCCCGGCATTTCATAATGTTCCGGCGGTCGGCGACGATCCGATTTTTATCTCGGGGCTCGCGGATCTCGTGCGCGAATTGCTTCGCGCACGCGCCGCAAATTGCGATCGCTTTGGCCGGAGGTGTCCCGCGACATTTGCGGCGTGCCCGCAAAGGGCCTTGGCGTCGGAGATGGCGGAGCGTTGCGACTAGCATCAAGAGAGGCACGATATGCTGAATACTTCTCTCCCGAATCCACCCGGAGCCTTCGCCGCGACGCAACACGATGCGGGGCCGATGACGGTCAGCACTTTGGGTGGCGTGCTCGGCGCGCGCGTCGGGGGGATCAGTCTCGCCGAGCCGCTGACGCCCAGCGACGCGACGCGCATCAAAGCGGCATTCGCGGAACATTCCATGCTTCTATTCGACGACCAGGACCTGACGCCCGACCATCTCATAGCGTTCGGCAACTGCTTTGGTGAAATCGAGGACGAGCGTTTCATCCCGAAACTCGAGGGGCACCCGGGGGTGCATGTCCTCAAGGGGATAAGCGGCGGCAAGTTGACGACGCAAAACCTGATTTGGCACGTCGATCACAGCTACAAGGAGCGCCCATTGATGATGGCTGCGCTCTACGCCCTCGACGTCCCGACGACGGGTGGGGACACGTTGTTCGCCAACATGGCCGCCGCCTACGAGGCGCTTTCCGGGCGCATGAAGGCTTATCTCGAAGGGCTATCGGCGGTGCACGACGTCGCGTCGTATGGGCTGTCGTCCGGCCTGTTTGATTCCGTCGAGGCACGATCCGCGGTCGGGCGCATGCCGCCGGCCGTGACGCACCCGCTCGTGGTGCGTCATCCCGTGTCGAACCGAAAGACGCTGTTTGTCAATCAAAGCTGGACAACCCGCATCCTTGGCCTCGATCCGGCCGAGAGTCGGGCGATCCTCGATTATCTCTTCGCGCACGCGACGCGACCCGAATTCCAATATCGGCTTAAATGGCGCAACCGAACCTTATGCGCATGGGACAACCTGGCCCTGCAGCATCGCGGCATTCCGGACTATTCCGGACCGCGCCTGATGTATCGTGTCTCGGTGGCGGGGACTTGGCGGCCGAGCTGACAGCCAGCGACGCCGAAACGAGCGCCGATCCGAAGCCGCCACGCGCGCGCGTGACCGCCGCGCGTTGCGAATTTTTTCATGTGAATACCGTGGATTACGCATGCAATTGTTTTGGCGAGCGCGGCCGCGTGTAGCAGATTTGGGGTCAGAGTAAAAACTCCAGATTCCTTCACTCGACTTTACCCTAATTCGCGCGCATAGTTTTTACTCTGACCCCAAATGGACGCCAAGCGACACCCTGTCACTCCTGACAGGTGCGGTGTGAATATCTTTCTTCGTGGATTGCGGGGAAAACCGAGCGGAGTTTCTTCGCCCGTTGGCGAACCTGCGGTAAAATGTGTTTTGGCCCGCCGCTGATACATCGGCTTGGCCGTGCTCGCGCGTGCGAGCGGAGCCGTGCACGCCCTCTCGCGACCGCGAGACCGCCGTGCCGGTCATGCGCATCACGCGCAGGCAAGAAAATAAAACAGTTCGCCAGTTTGCGTGTTCGAATTTTTGCCCAAGGAGGTTGAGATGGCGGGCGGCCACAATTGTGATCAGCCTTTTCAAGGCGTTAGGCGCGCCGTGACTCACCTGATCTCAAATCAGGGTTTTTCGAGATTCGTTGTCGGCCAAGGGCTTAGCCTAGCCGAAGCCTGTTCCTGTGTGGGGCCCCCTGAAATAACAGGGATAACAGGTGTCATGAACAACTGTTGCGCGTGTCGCGCACCAACAAGAGACGCTTGTCGCGGCCAAACAGGAGGCATGCGTTATCACCCCGCGCGGAGAGTCCCGCGCGGGTGCAATGGTCGTGAACGTCTTGAAAAGATTGAGTTAAGCGGCTTCTTCGCTGCGCGGCTTGTTGGAGCCGACGTAGGCCTGGGCGCAATGGTCCAGGCAGTAGGGCTTGCCGGGATAAACGGCCTTGCCGCAGAAGCGGAAATCCTCGTGCTTGGGATCGCCGATGGGCCAGCGGCAGGTGGAGTGCGACAGATCGGTGAGGGTGAAGATCTTCACCGCTTCCTTCTTGGGCGACGGCGCGGCCGCCGGCGCGGAGGCCGTCGCGGGGCTCGGCGCGCTGCCCGCCTCGGGACGCTTGATGGGCGACGGGCGGCCCTTCAGTCCCAAGCGATGGGCCTTGCCGACGACGGCGTTTTTCGACACGCCCAACCGCTTGCCGATTTCGCCCGTGGTCAAACCTTCCTGCCACAGCTTTTTCAGCTTGCCGATTTTCTCGTCGTTCCACATCGTCTCGGTGCGACCTTTGGCCTCGTCGGTCATGGGCTGTCCCGTCGGTTGATCGTTGAATGTTTGCGTGAGGAAACTGTGTTCCGCAGAGCGCGGACTCTAGCCCCGCGCCGCCGTGAAGTCCACAGCCCCAACCCCGCGCGGCACAAGGCCCCGCGCCAAATCTCATGTCAGGCCTTGAGGATCGGTTCGCCCAGGTCGAACACACCCTTGGGGTCCTCGATCTCCACCACCCAGATGTCGCTGTCGTATTTGGCCTGGCGGGCGAGGTATGCATCGGCCTCGCGTTCAGGCGCGCCACCTTCGGCCAACGCCCGCAACCATGCCGGCGTGCCGTCGGGTGCGGTGACCGGCGTGAACACATCGCAGCGCCGCTCGGGGCCCAACACCTTGATGAGGATGGAGCCTGACTCCGCCTCGCCCTTGCGCGCCACCGTCGCCATGAGCCCGAGGCCAACGGCCCGGCGCAGCCAGGCCTGCACGCGCAGTTCCGATTTCAGGCGCATGGCGACAACCCCGGGACGGCAGGGGCCCGCCAACATGCGCCAAGGCTATGGGAATCCAGGATTTTCATGTACATTTAAGGCTTATGGCATATCGTTCAGCGCTTCGGCAGCCTTGGGATTAAGAGCATGATTGGCATTTTTGGTCTCGTCTTCACGTTCGGCATGGTCTTCGGCGGCTATCTGCTGCACGGCGGCAAGATGTCGGTGATCCTGGAAGCGCTGCCCACCGAATTGATGGTCATCTTCGGCGGCGCGACCGGCGCCATGGTCGTCGGCAACAGCATGGAAATTCTGAAGGGCGTCACCGGCAACATCAAGAAAGTCTTCTCCGGGCCGAAGTGGACCGAGCAGGATTTCAAGGACGTGCTGTGCCTGCTGTTTACGATCACGAAAATGATCAAGGCCAAGGGCATTCTGGTGATCGAAAGCCACATCGAAAAGCCCGAGGAAAGCAATATTTTCCAGAAGTACCCCCGCATCCTCGGCGACCACTTCGCGGTGGATTTCATCTGCGACACACTGCGCATGCTGTCCATGAACCTGGACGACGCGCACCAGGTGTTCGACGCCATGGAAGCGCAGCTGGAAAAGCATCACCACGAGGCCCTGGGCCCGCAGCACGCCCTGCAGACCATGGCGGATGGTCTGCCGGCCATCGGCATCGTCGCCGCCGTGCTGGGGGTGATCAACACCATGGCCTCGGTCACCGAGCCGCCCGAGGTGCTGGGCGGCATGATCGGCTCGGCCCTGGTGGGCACCTTCCTGGGCGTGTTCCTCGCCTACCTGCTGGTGGGCCCCTTTGCCCATCGCATCAAGCAGATCTGCGACGAGGAGCATCAGTTCTATCTCATCATCCGCGATGTTTTGGTGGCGCACCTCAACGGCAACGCGCCGCAAGTTTCGGTTGAAATCGGTCGCGGCAGTGTCCCCTCCAAGGTGCAGCCGTCCTTCTTCGAACTGGAAGAAGCGCTTAACTCGCTCACCGACTAGGCCCCGCCCCTCATCCACCCTCTAAACCTATGATTTCTTTGGATTAATCTCTCTTGCCGTTAATGTTTCGACTATATACTATTTTTACTCGAATAGGACTGATCGGGCTTGGGAGCTGCCCTCGTGAACGCCGTCGGGTTCGCCCTGCGACACACCGCCGCCATGTCCCCCGCCGCCGCCGGCGGCGAAATGGATTCGCTGCACATCCTGCCGCTCGGCGTCTTGCCGTTGCGCAATCCCAACTTGGCCAAGCACAAGCTGATCAAGAACTCGCACCTCGAGGGCGTGCTCGAGGTATTCTCCGACCGCGAGAGCGGCAGCGGCCAGGTGGCGATTTCGCACCTGCCCGAGCATTTCGGCATTCAAAACCCGTTGGCCGATCCCGACATGCGCATGTTGCGCGATCTCGCCTACCTGCCCAGCTACGACGTCTACAGCCTGCGGCGCAATCTGCGCGCGCTCGGCATCGCCGTGAACGATCACAATGCGCTGAAGCTGTCCGAGGAAATGAACCGGGCGCTGGCGGGCTACATGGCGCGCTTCACCCTGCCCCTGCTGCGCGCGATTTACGGCGACGGCGGCCAGGAATTTTCCCGCTTCGAGGATCTGGTGGCGTTGTTCCGCGACCCCGATGTCAAGAAAGCGCTGACCAAGCTCAAGATCATGGCCGACAAGCTGGGCGTGGCCTTGGATCAAATTCCCCGTTTCATCGAGGACTACGGCGATATTTTCCTGTCGCTGTCCTACTACCAGCATTGTCTGGACCGCATCGAGCCGCTGTTGGAGGAATTCCAGCGCGGCGTCGAGGAACTGAAGACCAGCTACCAGATGCGCTCCAAGCCGCAAGTGGTGGCCGAGGCCAACCGCATGCAGAAAATGTTCGCCAGCCTGCTGCAATTCGTCAAGCGCATGTTCGAGGACTTCGAGGCCCGCTCCCAGGCGCTGTGGCGCAACATCTCGGCCGAGAAGTTCCAGCACGTGAAGGACGTCATCGAGAATGCCCACGGCACCGTGGGCGGCGTGCTGTGCGGCCTGACCGTGAAAATGAACGCCTGGACGAACAAATTCCCGCACCCCAAGGCGGGCGGACCCAGCGCCAAGGAATCGTTCCTGTTGTCCGATATCCGCCCCGGCATGGCCGACCTGGTGGCCCTGGCGCGCGGCCAGGGCTCCGTGGCCGGGTTCACCTGAGCGCCGGGCGGAGTTATTCCGCCGGGCTCGGCTTGGCCAGGACCGGCGGTGCTAATTCGCCCAGCGCGCGCCGGGTCAGCACGAACGCCATGGCGGCCACGATGAACGTCGACAGCGCCATGCCGAGGAACACGCCGTTGATGCCGAAGAAGATCGAACCGGCATAGGCGCATGGAATCTGCACCAGCAACGTCTTGGACGTTCCGATCATCATGGCGGGCATGGGTTTCGCGAGCGAGTTGAGCGCGCTCGAGGACGTGTTGATCACGCCCAGCACGCCGTAACTGACGGGCACGGTCATCAGATAGAACGCCGCGAGCGTAATCACCGCCGGCTCGTCACTGAATTCCGAGGCCAAAAAGCGGCCGGCAACCAGAAGCAGAAGGGCAACGCCCAGGCCATAGAGGATGCTGGCCTTATAGGAGAAGTGCAGCGCCTCGCGGACCCGTTCGACCTTGCCCGCGCCCGCGTTCTGACCCACGAAAGGCGCCATGGCGATGGACAACGACATGATAAAAATCATCGAGAACATCTCGATGCGCGTCGAGATGCCGTAAGCCGCCACGGCCGTCGCCCCGTAGGAGGCCACCAGCGTGGTCAAGATCGCCGAGGAGACGGGTTGAATCAGTTGCGTGCCCGTGGCCGGCAGGCCGATATGCATCAGCTTGCGCCACGAGTCCCAGGATCGGGTGAGGCTTGGCCATTCGTATGTCAGGGCATGGACGCGATAGTGCAGCATGGCCAGCGACAACACGAACGTGACCGAGCGCGAAATCAACAAGGCGATGGCCGCGCCCTTGAGGCCCATGCCGGGAACAAACCAGGCGCCGAAGATGAAAATCGGATCGAGAAAGATGTTCAGAACCGCCGCGCCGCCCATGATGAGGCTGGGCGACTTCGCATCGCCGTAGGCCCGGATCACGGCATTGGCGATCAGCGGCACGATCATCAACGGCATGCCGTAGAACCATATGTTCATGTAGGCGTTGATGTGCACCAGAACATCGGCGGGCGCGCCCATCAGCGCGAACACGTCGGCCATGAAGCTCAAACCGGCAACGGCGAAAAACAACGCAATCGCCAAGGACAATGTCAGGCTATCGGTCGTGAGGACCCGCGCGGCATGGTGGTCCCCCTCGCCGACCGCGCGCGCCACGACCGACGTCACGCCGCTGCCGAGGCCGATGGCAATGGCGTGCAGAATCATGACCATGGGGAACGTGAAGGCCAAGGCGGCGAGTTCCTTCGTGCCCAGTTGCGCGACGAAGTAGGCATCGGCCACTTGGAACGACATGGTCGCCAAGGATCCCATCATCAAGTAACGCGAGAGTTTGAGAATCTGCTTGGACACGGGCCCTTCCGTGAGCCGCACGCCACCGCGCCCGGCCCCCGGCGGGCGCCGGCCCGCGCGAGACGCGGGGATGGTCACGGACTCAGGTGCCGTCTCAGACATACGAAACACGCATTTGTTTTCATGACTTTACGCGGAAATCACAGCGAAAGTCAGGATGATTTGCCAAGTTGATCGCGGTGGAAACAGTCCGGAAAAACCTCAGCTCTCGCGTGTCGGACCGGCCGACTTACTCCGCGGCGGCGGCGTTCGGCACGATGTCGACGGGGGCTTCGTTGGCCTTGCGATAGACCGTGCGGTGGAGCCACCACCACGCGCCGGCGCCGACGGCAACCGACGCGGCCGAATTGGCCCAGAAGACCCCTTCAATGCCGCCCAGCCATGAGCCGACGAAGACGAAAGGCACTGTGATGATAATCGAGCGGGAGAGACCGACCATGGACGCCGCCAAGGGCATCGCGAGGGCATTCCACGCCGACATGCCGACCGCGACAATTCCCGCGAGCGCGTAACTGATCGGAACGATATAGAAATACAGCGTGGCCAAGCGCACGACCTCGGGGTCCGTGGCAAACCGCGACGCCAGCCAATGCCCGGCGACGGCGAGAATGAGGGCGACGATCAGGCCGCCGACGATCGAAAATCTGATGCTGAAATCGATCGCCTCTTTCACGCGGTCGAAGCGCTTCGCGCCGGCGTTCTGGCCGACAAAAGGTGCCACGGCGATGGCAATCGCCATGATGTAGATAAAGGCGAACATTTCCACGCGCGTCGCGATACCGAAAGCGGCGACAGCCACGGTGCCATGACTGGCGATGATCGCCGTGATGATGCCGCTCGCCAGCGGGCTCACCAATTGCGTGGCCGTCGAGGGCAGCGCGATGTGCAGCAACCGGCCCCATGAATCGACCAGGCGTGCCCGGCTGAAGCTGACGGGCGCCAAGGCGTTCATGCCGCGCTGAATCACGACACCAAAAGCGACGATCAGGAAAAGGCGCGAGACATTGCCGGCCCACGCCGCGCCCTCGATTCCCATGGCCGGGATCGGACCCCAGCCGAAGATGAGGATCGGGTCGAGCACCGCGTTCACCACGGCGGCCATGGCCATCAGCATGCTGGGCGTGCGGGCGTCGCCATGGGCGCGAATCACGCTGGAGCCGACTTGCGGTATGATCTGCAAGACCGTGCCGAGATACCAGATCGCCATGTACTGATGAATCAGCGGAAGCACGGCCTCATTGGCGCCCAACAGCCGAAACAGCGGGTCGATGGTGAAATAGCCGATCACGGAAATGACCGCCGTCAGCGCCGTGGCCAATACGATGCTGTCGGTGCCCAGCGCTTTCACCGAGGCCTGATCGCCCTCCCCCACGGTCCTGGAGATCACCGATACGACGCCAGTGCCGAAGCCGATGGAGAGCGAGATGACGAGCAACACGACCGGAAAGCTGAAAGTGAGCGCGGCCAACTCCAGCGTCCCGAGCTTGGCGATGAAGTAAGTATCGGCCAAGGTGCTGATCAACGAAGCAATAATGCCGAAGGCCATGAACCCCGACAATTTCAGCAACTGGCCGCGCACGGGCCCCTCGGTGAGCGATGGGCTAGCGAACCTTTTCGCTGCGGGCGGCGGAAGTTCGGGTTCCAGAACAGCCAAATCAGACATGAAATTCCAAAAATAAGACGGAATGACTAGTGTCGCGATTCCGAAGTTCGCTCGATCTCCCGGCAAGCACTTTAACGAACTTCGGAATCAAAGCGACACTAGAACATTATGATTCTAGTGTGGTTTTTGGATTTGAAGTTCCTGAAGGTGTTTGCGACAAAATCTTAGGAACTTCAAATCCACCACACTAGCGCGAAGCCATGTTCGATAAGTTCAATACGCAAGCCGGGTGGTGATAGTTCTCAAACCGGCATCGCGATAGAGCTATTCCCGTCAAGACCGCGGCTTGGCCAAAAACTCCACGATCTCAAGGACATGCATGGTGGACCGGGTTCGTTGTGGCCTGAATTGTGCGCCCCGGCATACACCCCATGCGTCAATGCCACTTGTCGCGGTTTGGCGGTATGCTAGCAAACCTTTGGTTGCAATCAGTTTTTGTCGATCCATTCAGAATGAGTCTCGCGCGCCCGAGCCCCGCCGCACCCCATCCGGAAACCTTCCGGGCCGTGGGTCTGACCAAGACCTACCCGGGGGAAACGCCGGTTCATGCCCTGCGCGGCGTGAATCTGGAAATGTACGAAGGCGAGCTGGTGGTGCTGCTCGGCCCCTCGGGCAGCGGGAAATCCACGTTGCTGAACATTTTGGGCGGCCTCGATCAGCCCACATCCGGACAGTTCTTTTTTCGTGGCCGGAACGTGACCGCCATGGGGCCGCGCGAGCTGACGCTGTATCGGCGCGACAACGTGGGCTTCGTCTTTCAATTCTATAACCTGATCCCCAGCCTGACGGCGCGCGAGAACGTGGCGCTGGTGACCGAAATCGCCACGAATCCCATGACGCCCGACGAGGCGCTGACCATGGTCGGCCTCGGCCACCGCCTGGATCACTTCCCCGCGCAATTGTCGGGCGGCGAGCAGCAACGTGTCGCCATCGCGCGCGCCATCGCAAAGCGGCCGAGCGTGCTGCTTTGCGACGAACCCACCGGGGCGCTGGACAGCAAGACCGGCATCGTGGTGTTGCAGGCCATCGTCCGCGCCAATCAGGAACTGGGCACCACGACGGCCGTCATCACCCATAACGCCGTCATGGCGAGCATGGCCGACCGCGTCATGCGGTTCGCCGACGGTCAAATCGTCAGCATCGAGCGCAACGCGAAAAAGCTCAGGCCGGAGGAACTGACATGGTGAGCGCGGTTCGGCTCCGGCTGTTGAAATTATCCATGAGCATGGGTTTGTCGGTGCTCAATGTGAAATTATTGCGTGACCTGTGGCGACTGCTGGGCCAGGCCCTGGCCATCGCCGCAGTCGTCGCGGCGGGTGTGGCGCTGCTGGTGGCCACCTACGGATGCCTGGCGTCGCTGCAACTCAGCAAGGATGCGTTTTACGAGCGCTACCGCTTCGCCGACGTGTGGGCCAGCGTGAAACGGGCGCCCAACAGCCTGATGGAGAAACTTCAGAACATACCGGGCATCGCCACCGTCGAGACCCGTATTGTCGTGGACGTGACCCTCGATATCGCCGGCATGGCCGAACCGGCACGGGGGCGGATGATCTCCATCCCCGAAGGGGCAACGCCGCTCCTCAACGGCATCGAGCTGCGGGAAGGGCGGTTGGTGGAACTCGGCCGGCCCTCGGAAGTGATCGTGTCCGAGTCGTTTGTCCGGGCGCATGGGCTGACCCTCGGCGACAGCATCTCGGCCAATATCAACGGCAAGAAGCGCACGCTCGACATTGTCGGCATCGGGCTGACGCCGGAGTACGTCTATGCCCTCGCGGCCGGTCAAATCATGCCCGACGACAAGCGGTTTGGGGTCATGTGGATGGGCCGGGAGGCGCTGGCGGCCGCCTTCGATCTCGACGAGGCCTTCAACAACGTCACGGCCACGTTGTTGCACGGCGCGGTGGAAGCCGACGTGTTGCAGCGCCTCGACACTATACTCAAGCCTTACGGCGGCGTGGGCGCTTACGGACGAAAGGACCAGATCTCCGATTTTTTCCTGACGAATGAGTTGGCGCAATTGGCCTCCAGTGGCGCCATTGCCCCGCCCATTTTCCTGGCCGTCGCGGCCTTCCTGCTCAACATCGTGATCACCCGGTTGGTCTCGACCGAACGCGAGCAAATCGGCCTGCTCAAGGCCTTCGGCTACACCGATTGGGACGTCGGCGTGCAGTACATGAAATTGGTCGCCACCGTGGTCGGCCTTGGCCTCGCCCTGGGCCTGTGGGGCGGCGTCGTGTTCGGCGAGAGCATGACCGACATGTACACCCAGTACTTCAAGTTCCCGTTGCTGGCTTATAGCGTCAATCCGACCGTGTTCGCCGTGGCCGCCCTCGTCAGCATCCTCGCCGGGGTCATCGGCGGCTTGAGCGCCGTGCGGCAAGCCATCGGCTTGTCGCCCGCCGTGGCGATGGCGCCGCCGGTGCCCACGACGTTCAAACGCACCCGCTTTACGCATCTGCTGACGCGATTTCGCATCAGCCAGCCCACGCGCATGATCTTTCGTCATGTCACGCGGTGGCCGGCGCGCACCGCCATGACCGTGGCCGGCATTTCGTTCTCGGTCGCACTGTTGATCGCCTCCATGTTCTTCCTGGATTCGGTCGGCAAAGTCATCGCCGTGTACTTCTACCAATCCGAGCGCCAGACCATGACGGTGACGTTCGTCGAACCGCGCGGCGCCGGTGTGGAGGAAGAAATCCTGCGCATGCCCGGCGTTCTCGCCACGCAGCCGGTGCGCAGCGTGGCGGCGAAGTTGCATCATGGCCCCCACACCAAACGGACAGGCGTGAACGGCCTGGTGATGAACGCCGATCTCAATCGCTTGCTGGGCAGCGATGAGAAGCCGCTTGACCCGCCCATCGGCGGCATCGCGCTGGCCGAACACATCGCGGACGAGCTGCATGTCAAAGTCGGCGACGTCATTACCATCGAGGTTCTGCAAGAGCGCCGGCCCGTGGTGGATGTCCCGGTCACGCAAATCGTGAAGCAATATCTCGGCTTCTCGACCTTCATGCACATCGACGAGATCAATCGCATGATGAACGAAGGCCCGACCGTCACCGGAATTCATCTCCTGGCCGACGCAAACCACGTCGATGAGCTGTACACCAAGTTAAAAAACACGCCATTGGTGGCGGGGGTCGCGCTGGTTGAAGCCGCGTTGAAGAGTTTCCAAGAAACCCTGGAAGGCACGATGTACGTCATGATCGGCTTTTACGTCGGGTTCTCGTCGCTGATCGCCTTCGGCGTGGCCTACAACAGCGCCCGCATCGCGCTGTCGGAGCGGGCCCGCGCGCTGGCAAGTCTGCGCGTCCTGGGATTCACGCGGGAAGAAGTGGCGTACATTCTTCTCGGCGAACTCGGCGTCCAGACGCTGCTGGCCTTGCCGGTCGGATGCCTCTTTGGCGTCGGTCTCGCCTATGCCATGTCGCCGATGTTGAAAACCGACATGTACGACTTCCC
Organism: Rhodospirillaceae bacterium; assembly: GCA_033763995.1. GTDB lineage: Bacteria > Pseudomonadota > Alphaproteobacteria > Rhodospirillales > Rhodospirillaceae. Next base: position 17,508 of record JANRJL010000076.1, read on the forward strand.
CATGGTCATCAACGATGCCACTTACGGCGTATCGGTCCTGGCGGTGCTCGTTTCGTCCGTCGTCTGCGCGCTCCTGGTGCGCCGTCGTGTCTATGGACTCGACCTCGTCTCCGTTCTCAAGACTCGCGAGTAGCCCATGTTCAAGAATATTGTCGGTTCCTGGTCGCGCCGCGCACGGGTCATCGTTGGGACCGGCCTGGTTGTCGCGGTGTTTCTCGTCTGGGCCTTGCGACCCCAGCCCGTGCCCGTGGATCTAACCGCCGTTTCGCGCGGAGAGCTGTTGGTCACCATCGGCGATGAAGGCGAAACGCGCGTCAAGGACGTTTACATCGTCTCGGCCCCGGTGGCGGGGCGTGTGGAACGCATCGAGATGGAAGTGGGCGATACGGTCGTCGCGGATGAAACCGTGCTGGCCCTGTTTCAGCCGCAAGATCCCTCGGTGCTCGACGCCCGCTCGCGGTCCGAAGCCGAGGCCGGCGTAAGCTTGGCCGAGGCCGAACGCGCGCGGGCTCAGGCCCAGTTGGAATTCGCCCAATCGGACCTCAAGCGGCAGGAACAACTGCTGCGCGAAGGCACCATTTCGCAGGCCGCCTTCGACCGCGCCAAGCTCGCCGTGAAGACGGCCGAAGCGGCGGTGGCGCAAGCCGTGGCGAGCGTGACCAAACGCCGTGCGGATTTGGAAACCTCGCGCGCGGCCATGGCCAAGGCCGGGCGGCCCACAAGCCCCGGCGTGAAATTCGACTACATCCCCGTGCGGGCCCCCGTCAGCGGGCGGCTTCTCAAGCGCATGCAACAAAGCGAGACGATCTTGGCCGCCGGCACGCCCCTGTTGGAAATCGGCGATCCCAGCACCTTGGAGATCGTCACCGATCTGATCTCCACCGACGCGGTGAAGGTCAAGCCCGGCCAAGAGGTCATCATTGAGGATTGGGGAGGCCCCGCGCCCTTGAAGGGCGTGGTGCGCCGCGTCGAGCCTTTTGGGTTCACGAAGGTTTCCGCGCTGGGGATCGAAGAACAGCGCGTCAATGTCATCATTGACTTCACCAGCCCACCTGAGGAATGGGCCAGCCTCGGCCATGGCTATCGCGTAGAAACGCGCATCGTCACCGTGCGGCGCGAAAATGCCTTCAAGGTTCCCGTCAGCGCCTTGTTCCGCACCGGCGAGGATTGGAGCGTGTTTCGCGTGCCGGAAGGCATCGGCGGCGGCACCGTAAAACTCAGCAAGATTAAGCTTGGCAGCCGCAACACCTTGGAAGCCGAGATCATCGAGGGACTGTCGGAGGGCGATGTGGTGATCATGCACCCCAGCGATCAGGTTCGCGACGGCGTGCGCGTGGCGCCCCGGGAGTAAGCTAGCTCAGCGGCTCGTATTCGCCCGTCAAATCCTGCATCAATTTCTTGATCATACCTTCGCGCTCGGCGGCGAGCTTGGCCTCCAGCGCGGCGTCCGGCTTGAAGGTCGAGACCTCCTCGCTGATATCGATGCCGCGCTTGGCCAGCACCGCCTCGGTCACCAATTGGCGGTCCTTCACCACCCACAGTTCCTTGGCGAGCGTCATGAGGGCTTGGCCGACCTTGTCGATGTCTTGGGGCTCAAGAGCCTTGCGACGGCGCGGCTGCGCTTGGGACGGATAGAGCTTGGTCACGGTTTACGGCCGTAGGTGACCCAGGGATAGTTGGTCGGCGCGATGCCGTAATACTTCACGTCGGTGAAGCCGACGCTTTTCATCAACCCAACCATATCCACCGTCGATGAACCGCGCCAGAACGGTTCGCCGCCGAACTTGGCGATGTAATCGGTGCGCCAGGCATTGAGCTTGTTCATGGCGCTGTAGGGCGCCACGTCGCCGAACAGCAAGTCGCCGCCCGGCTTCAGCACGCGGAAGGCCTCGCGCAGAATGTCGCCCATCACGTCCAGCGGCAGTTCATGCAAGATGATGAACGACGTGACGAGGTCATAGCTGGCGTCGGGCTTGCCGGTCTTGCGGCCATCGGCCTGAAACAGCTTCCAGGCGTGGCCCAGGTTATTGCCGTTGCGTTGGGCTTGCTCCAGCTGCGCCACGGAAATATCGCAGGCGTGAATTTCGGCCGCCGGAAACACCTCGGCCAACTTCATCGTGTAGGGGCCCGACGAACAGCCGACCTCCAGGATTGTCTTGTAGTCGCGCCGGGGCGCTTGCTCGGCGAACTGCTTGCGCTGGGCGTAGATATCGGCCGCCACGCCGCCGGCGGCGGGGGGGCGGGCGCTCTTGCCGACGATGTAACGGTGAATCAATTCGCCGTGGATGAAGCCCATGTGGGGATGGCCGTCCCATCCGCCCGTGGTGCGATGAACCGGATAAAGCCAATATTTATCGGGCGTAAGCGACGGATCGACCGTCAGCGTCGTCTTGCCCTGCTTGAGCTTCTCGAAGGCCGGCTTCACGTCCTTTTCGATCTCGGCAAAAGCATCGGCGGCCAAACGCGCGTGATGCTCGGCGTGCCACTCGCCGATCAAATTAGAGGCGCGAAATGCCGGCACGGGCTGCAAGGCGCCTTCGATTTGCGCCGCGCGCTCGTCAAGATCATCGGCGAGTTTGGCGTCGTCCGTGAGTCCCGCGCCAGCGAGGGCCTCATGTTGCCGTTTTTGCAGCATGGCGACGGCGGGGCCGAAGCCCGCGAGAAAGTCCAGCGAGGCGCGGCCGGATTGGCGCAATCTGTATTCGATCATGAAAAGTCCTCCGCCAGCGGAACCGGATGCCCCTTAGATAGCACCCGGAATCCCGAGTTTCCAATCTATGAACCGCATGGCAAGCGCAGGATTCGGCATGACGTCCGCTTTACGGGCGGCATTTCACGCAGCGGGCTAGTGGAGCGGATTTGACATTCGCTAAACTGACAGCAGCGAAACGGCGAAGCGAATGTCAAATCCAAAGCTCCACTAGAAACATATGGTTAGGAGTGGTCCTGATGATTCTAACATTCGCAAGATCGCGCGCCGAAATGGGATGCGAATGTTAGAATCGGACCACTAGCGATCAAAAGGATAGGGCGGCGCCGGGTCGTACTCCATCATGCGCACCACGGTTCGCGCCATGTCCTCGCCGTGCAATTGGCCCACCAGCCAAATCGCCATGTCGATCCCGGCCGAAACGCCCGCCGCGGTGACAAGATTGCCGTCCGCCACCCAACGCTGACCCGTCACGACCTCGCTTGCTTCACCCCGTTTGCGGACCTCCTCGATGGCCGCCCAATGGGTGGTGATGCGCTTGCCGCGCGCCGGGCCCGCCGCCGCCAGAACCATGGACCCCGTGCAGACGCTGGTGACCCACGTGCAGCCCGGCGCCGCGTCGGCGATCCACTTGAGCGTCGCGGGATGATTGCCCTCGCGCCGCGTCCCCTGCCCGCCCGGCACAAGAATCACGTCGGGCTTGGGCGCATTGGCATGCGAAAAATCCGCCGCGACGCGCATCCCCTTGGCGCACGTCACCATGCCGCCGCTTTCAGAAACCAGGAACACGTGATCGCGCGTCTCGATCTTCTTGAACGCGCGGACCGTGTTGACCATGGTCAAGACTTCCCAAGGTCCCTGAAAGTCCAATTCCTCCACGCCGTCGAAGATCAAGATGGCGATGTTCATATGTGCGTCTTTCGATGTCCCGGCTTGCGGTATTCCTTGAGTGCCTCGGTGCGCAATTCGGTGCGGTCGCGATGACGCAAATGCTTGGCCTGCGCTGGCGTGAGCAATTTGAAGTGACGGCTGGCGTCGATGGTATCCACCACCTCCCAGCACGAGCCCTCGCGCGTGATCCACTGCGCGGGTTTCAGCCGCCGCATGTCGAAGGGCAGCGAGTACGTGCGCAGCGTCTTGAGCGGGCCCTTGTTGTATTCGGGAAAGTAAGACATCGCGAGTTCCCGCAACGACCGATAAATCGGATCGCGGTAGCGCAGCCACGGGCCGTTGCTCTTGGAGATCGCGCCCCAGCCGCCGCCGCGCTTGAACACCGCGATGACATGGTCGTCGTCGATATCGCTGGCCTGCATGTCGACGACGAGGGGCCGCTCGCCTTGCATCCAGAAGGCGCAGGCCGCGACGAAGGCCGCTTCGACGCAGTGGGCGCGGCGCTGGCGCAGCACCTCGCGCACCGAGAGGCAGGTATCGCCGTCGGGCTCGAAGTTCATGGGAATGCGCGTGATGAAATCCTGAATCCGTTCTGGCGTATCCAGCCGCGCCAGGATACGGGCCTCGGGCATGGTGAGACCGAGTTTGCGGCCCCGCGTGATCGCGGCCTTAAATCGTTTAGAACGGATCTGCACTGACGCGCACCAATTGCTTGCCGCGATTCTTTCCCTCGTAGAGCCGAATGAGAGCTTCGGGCATGCGTTCGAAACCGTCCAGCACATCTTCCTGATAGGTCAGCTTACCCTCTTTGACCCACTGGGCCATGGCGACTTCCGCCTCGGCAAACCGAGGTTCGTAATCGTAGATCAGAAATCCCTGCAACAACGCATTCTGGCGCCCGATCTTGTAGGTATTCTTGATGGGATAGGGCTCATTGGAGCCCGCGATGTACTGCGAAATTCCGCCACAGGCCACGACCCGGGCATACTTGTTGATCCGCGCCAAGGCCGCGTCCAGGATCGGCCCGCCGACGTTGTCGAAAAACACATCGATGCCCTTGGGGCAAAGTTCGTCAATCCGGCCAGGCACATCTTCGCTCTTGTAGTTGATCGCCCTATCGTAACTGAGTTTGTCAGTGAGAATGCGGCACTTCTCGTCTGAGCCCGCGATACCGACCACGTAACAGCCAACCGTCTTGGCGAGTTGGGCCACCGACGATCCGACGCCGCCCGCGGCACCAGATACCAGTACCGTGTCCGAGGGCTTGGGCTTGCCGATGTCGAACAGCCCGAAGTAGGCGGTGAATCCCGTCATGCCGAGAATGCCCAGCGCGGTGGACACGGGCACGATGCGCTGATGGACCTTGTACATCATCCAATAGGGCGAGCCGTCGGACACGGCGTATTCCTGCCAGCCCATTTTGCCCTGGACGATCTCGCCTTCCTTGAAGTTCGGATTGCGCGAGGCGACGATCTGCCCCACGCCCCTGCCCCGCATCACCTCGCCGATCTCCAGCGGTTTCTCGATTCCCGCGCCGTCGAGCATGTAAAAGCGCATGACCGGAGCCAGCGACGAATAGATGACACGAACGACGAACTCGCCGTCCTTGGGCTCGGGGATCGGCGCCTCATTGAGCCTGAAATCCGTCAACCGCACGGGCCGGTCGACGGGCCGCTCGGCCAACAGCCATTGACGATTTTTCATTCTATCCACACTTGTCACCCTCGTGCCTGCGGCCTCCGGCGCAAATTTTGTTTGCGCGCCTTCTGCGCGACACGAGGGTCCAGGGTAACTCGCGCAAGTGGTTATTGTAACCCTGGGTCCTCGGGTCAAGCCCGAGGACGACAGTCGTGGGCGCTACACCTGATCGCTTGTGCGGTACCGGTCCGAGCCCAGCTTGGTTTGCGGCGCGACGTAGATGCCCTTCTCCAGATACTTGGCGATCACTTCGCGCAACTTGCCGGCCCCCAAATAGGGATTCACATAGGGGTCGCCCGCCCAGAGGTTCGACGGAAAGCCCATGCCCGCATGATAATGATGGGCATAGACGCCGGCGTCGTTCCACAACGCAAAGTTCACCCGCGGATTGGCGCGCGCTCGGCGCAATGCCGCCAAGTCGATGTGCCCGCGAAACACCACCGGCCCCGGCCCGTCCACGGTGCCTTGCAGCGTGCCGTCGAAGTTCACCAGCCGCGTGTGGCCGCGCCGGAAGAAAGTCATGATTTCCGAGTCAACGGCTTTGTATTCCCCGCCGTCGATGGCCGAGAGCATGTAGCAGGTATTCTCGAAGGCGCGCAGACGACGGGCATTGTCCCAGGCCCGCCGGCCGTCGCCGCCATGGGGCTCGGACGAGGAATGCATGATCACCTCGGCCCCGGCATGGCGTAGTCCATACGCGACCTCGGGGTGCATGTTGTCGAAGCAGATCATGTTGGCCAGGCGGCCAATGGACGTGTCGGCCACGGGGAACAACGCGTCATAGCCGAAGGTGTCGAGGTACTTGTCCAGGATGCTGCCGGGCGTGGTGTCGGGCAGGAAGCCCCACACGTCGGCGCATTGGTTCTTGCGGTAGGTGTGGACGAGCTTTCCGGCATCGTCGACCAGGAACGCGGAATTGAACACGCGGCCGGGCAGCTTTGGGTGCACCTCGAAGTTCTGGAAGGCGACGAAGACCTTGTTGTCTTGCGCGAACTTGCCGATGCGGTCGAAGACCTCGTCGGGATAGCTGATGGCCACGCGTTCCATGTCGCGCACCGTGCGTTGCACGCCGCCGATGCCGCCGGGGCCCGTGAGCCAGAATTCGGGAAACACCACCAGGCGCACCGACGGAATGTTGGCACGACTCGCCGCCAGGGCCAGACCTTCTTCAAGATTGAGGCGGATGATCTCGCGGGCGTTGTTCACGCCCAAGGGGATCAAGCGCGGCACCGACTGGATGATGCAAACGTCGTACTGCTCCTCGTAGCTGGCGCGCTGCGGTCCGCTCGCCTTGGCCTCCGCGCCGAGGCGCAGCTGCGCTTCTTTCAGCCATCCGCCGCGCGACGTCGGTGCGGGCCGCGCTTTCTCGGACCATTTCTTGTAGCCGCGGCCATAGACGTCGGCACGTAGGATGGCGATGAAACTGCGTTCCGGGGTCGCGCGCGTCCGGCGCAGCCATTCCATATCGAGATCTGGAATGACGAAGGTTTCGCTGCTCTGCGCCCGGGTTTCGGGCCGTTCCCAATGGTAGAATGCCGTCGCGTTCGGCAGCTTCACGGTTTGGCCGGCGTCGACCATTTCGATCGGGCTGGCCGTGGCGATATAGGCGGTGTTCTCGCCGGCGCGGCCGAAACGCGACAGACTACGCACATCGAAATGCCGGTCGCTGCGCTCGATGCTTGGGTTGAGGATGATTTCGGCGCCGTGAAACGCCAGTGCGCGGGCATAGTGCGCGTAGTGAATATCCTCCCCGCAAAGCATGCCGACCTGCGCGAACGGCAGTTTCGCGACCGGGAAATCGCAGGGCTGGCCAAGTGCGCTCGTGGTGTCGGAGAACCCTTCCACCAAGTCCGGGGTGATCTTGGGCATCCGCAAGAGAAGCTTGCCCTTGGGCGAGAACACGAAACCGACGGTTTGTAATGCGCCTTTAACCGATGTTTTCACCGCCGCGGACCCAGCCAAGTAGATGCCATGGGCCTTGGCCAATCCCGCAAGCACTGCAAATGACTTTTTCTCGCCGATATCCTTCTTGGCCGCCGGACTATGGGGCAATAGAAGCAAGATATCGGGCGTCGTTGAAAGCGATTGCCGGCGCGCCTCGCGCGCGGCCGCGCCAATCAAACCATCGAGCGCCTGCTTTTTTGCCGCAGCCCACGCCGCCTGACTCAGAATAATCATTTTTGCCCCGCTGAGTTCCAGCCGTTCATATTAAAGAACACTGAAATTGCTGTTTGGCGCGGCACGAGCGTTGCTCGTCTGACGAGCAATCTACGTCACCAAGTGAGTGCGTATCTTGATTTCCCCGCTTAAAGTCTTGTGGACGGGGCATTTGTTGGCGATCTCGATTAGCCGCTGGCGCTGTTCGTCAGACAAATTGCCCTCCAGCGTGACGTCGCGGGTCATTTCCGTTACCTCGCCTTCCTTGGTGGTACAATCCGGGCAATCGGCCGCCTTCATCTTGCGGTAACTCAAACGCACGGAAACGCGCGTGAGCGGAATTCCCTTGCGCTCGGCGTACATGCGCACCGTCATCGACGTACATGCGCCCAGCCCGGCAAGCACGAAATCGTGGGGCATGGGGCCCGTGTCCGTGCCGCCGGCATCGACCGGCTCGTCGGCGATCAGGCGGTGGCGGCCGACGCGGACTTCGTTGGCGAATCGGCCTGCTCCGGTCTCGACCACGTCGACGAAACCCGGCGGCGGTGATTGATCGTTCATGCCTTACTCCGTTGATTAGCTATCGGTTGACTAGCTATCGGTCGATCATGACTTTAATGTGCGGCACGCAGAATGGAAGCGGAGTTGGCCATGACGGCCTTGGGCGCAAGCGACATTGAGGTCCTCGAAAAGACAACGGCGTTCCAGGGCTATTTCCGCATCGACCGTTACACCTTGCGCCATGCCCGTTTCGACGGCGGGTGGACCAAGCCGATGACCCGCGAGGTCTTCGAGCGCGGACATGCGGCGGCTGTATTGCCCTATGATCCGAGCTTGGGCCAGTTTGTCCTCTGCCAGCAGTTCCGAATCGGCGCCTACGCCGGCCACATGCCCGCCTGGCAAGTCGAGTTGGTCGCGGGAATCATCGAGGATGGCGAATCCGCGGAGCAAGTGGTCATCCGCGAAGGCATGGAAGAAGCCGGCCTCGCCATCACGGAGTTAATACCGATTTCGCATTACCTCGTCAGTCCGGGAGGCACTACGGAAACGCTCGCGCTTTACTTGGGCCGCGTGTCGGCAAGCAATGCCGGGGGAATTTTCGGGCTGGACAGCGAAAACGAGCATATCCGCGTGTTCACGGTCGATGAACGCGAATTGCGCCGCATGCTTGATAGCGGCGAAATGACGAACGCTCAAATCCTGATCGCCTCTCAATGGTTCTTCCTGAACCGCGAACACGTCATCTCCAAATGGAAATAAAAGTCAGGTCCCGCCCATGAATTATTCGAACTCCGATGCCATCGTTTCCACGGGTTGGCTCAATGCGCGGCTCGATGATCCCGACATCCGGATTGTCGATGCGAGCTATTTTGTGCCCGGCGGCATCGATCCGGCCCAGAAGCAATTCGCGGAGGGGCATATTCCCGGCGCGGTCTTTTTCGACATCAACGACGTCGCCGATCCAAGCGGTAAGAAAGACCACACATTCCCTACGGCCGCCATTTTTGCCGCCAAAGTCGGCGCGCTTGGAATTTCCAATGCGCATCATGTCATCGCCTACGATCATATGGGCGGGGCCTGCGCGGCGGCGCGCGTGTGGTGGATGTTCCGTTACTTCGGGCACGATAAGGTTTCAGTGCTCGATGGCGGCCTCGGCAAATGGCGCGCGGAAGGGCGCCCGCTGACGACGGACACACCGGTCACGGCCTCGGCGGTGTTCACGCCAAAGCCAGGAGCGCTCATGGTACGGCGGCGCGACGACATGCACGCCAATATCTCGGGCAAAAACTGGCTCACGGTGGATGCGAGATCGAGCGGGCGCTTTGCGGGCACAGAGCCCGAGCCGCGTCCGGGCCTTCGTTCCGGCCATATTCCGGGTGCGCGCAGCGTTCCATTTTCCGCCCTGTTCGATGCCGCCAGCCAGACACTCAAGGGACCTGCGGCCATCGCCGACGTTTTCGGAAAAGCGGGCGTGGACTTGTCCCGGCCCATCACCACGTCTTGCGGCTCGGGTGTCACCGCTTGCACCGTTGCGCTGGGGGCATATTTGATCGGAAAGAAAGACGTGAACATCTACGACGGCAGTTGGCTGGAGTGGGGCGCAGACCCCGCTCTTCCCCTTGAAACGGGACCCGCGCGGTAAACAGGAGCAACACATGAGCACTGATCATATGCCCACTGATCTATCCCGCCGCGTTGTCATTGGTGCGGTTGCGGTTGGCGTGGCGGCTTTGGGCACCGGCAGCGGGGCACAAGTCAGACCCGCCAATGCAGAAACCATCGCCATTATCGGCACCGGCAATGTCGGCGGCACCCTCGGCAAACGCTGGGCAGCTTTAGGCCATGCCATCACTTATGGTTCGCGCGCGCCCGACAGCGACAAGGTCAAGCAGTTGGTCGAAGATACCGGCCTCAACGCCCGCGCCACCACCCAAGCCGATGCTGTTAAAGGCGCGAGCGTTGTGTTGCTGGCCGCGCCATCGCAAATGGCCTTGGATATCGTAAATGGCCTCGGCGATTTGTCGGGCAAACTGGTGATCGATGCCATGAACGCCATGTCGTTTAAGGACGGCGCGATGATCGAACCCGACGACGCGCTGGGCCTGGCCGCCCGCATCCAGGCCGCCGCACCCGAGGCCGCCGTGATCAAGGCCTTCAACACCACCACCACGCGCATCATGGCCGACCCGAAGATCAGCGGCGGGCCCGTGAGCCTGCCTATTGCGGGTGGTGACGCCAGCGCTCGCGCGCGCGTCAGCGCGTTGGCGGCGCCCTTGGGCTTTGAGGTTGTCGACATGGGTGGCAGTGAAGCCCTCAAGCAGGTCGAGCACCTCGGCCGCATCTACGTGGCGTACGCCGTGAAGCACCGCCCACAACGGTTGGAGTTTCATCTGCGCACGTGGAAGGCATAATCCTGCGCCGCGCCGCGGTTCCGGGACGACACACCGCGGTTTAATCATGAACTGGGTGAATTCGAGCGCTCAGCACAACGCTGCCTTACGCCCGGAATTCCTCGGCTGGCCGAGATTCTCCATCAAGGCGCGTGGTGTTGCCGTTGAGTCACAACTCCACTAAATCGCCAAATCGCTCGCTTTACGGTCGATTCGTCCATACTCGCGCCGAGCGCGAATCCCGTCAGCATGCTAGGATTTGAACCTTGAAGATTTGATAAGAGACCCACGTGACAAGGATCGTCGGCATTTTTCTCGCCTCGCTTGCATTGGGGACCTGGTGCGCCCAAGCGACAGTAAGCGCGCAAGATCCCATCAGTGAGTTGAAGACCGCTCTCGATATCGCCAAGTCGCAAGCGGCGAGCAGCGATGGCCTTGACGCCGCTTACGAATTTATTGGCATCGCGGAAGAAGCCAATAATGCCGGCAACCCCGAGATCGCGACCGAGGCCATTGCGGCGTTCAGCAGTGTCGTCGAGCGCGCCGCGGAAATCGCGCAACGTCAATCGTATATGGAAGGCCAGAACACCCTCGATCAGATCGTTGACTTGGCGTTTTTCGCTCGGACCAACGACATTCCCGCAGCCGAGACGACCCTTCGCAAGGCGTTGGGCAGCCTACTGCCCCAGCTCTTGGCGAATGCCCGCCGGGCCTTGGCTGAAGCCAAAGAATGGACGGACAAGTTAGCTATTCTCGGCGCCATAGGAGAATTGCAGGCCGCCGCGGCCCGTGTGGTTCTTGACCAAGAAGCATCCGAGATCGGAATCGCGTTTGACGCCGAGGCGGCGATACGTGACGGCGAAGCCGCCGGAGATTCGGCGCGCATGCAAGAGATTGCAAATCTACGCCGCGTGCGAGACGAACAACTGGCCGACGCGATCGCAAACAACGTCAACGCCGTCGCCGAAGAAATGCGCGGCGATGTGCCCAGCTCCAGCGATGAAGGCGAGATCGGCGAGGCAATGTCGGCGGATTTGAGCTTAGGCGACACCTCTTGTATCGAGACCGGGATGATACCGCCCGGGGGCGCGCCCGACAATTGGCAGGCCCCGCCCTTGCTGCTCAAGCGTCTCGGGGATGAGTGCGTGCTGTCGGGACGTGCGCCGCAAGCAGGACGGTGTACAACCGTGAACCTCACGTTCGTTTGTCACGTTCCCGGCCGCGAAAGCGAGCGTATTACCTATGTCTATCGGGATACGGCCGAGGAAACCTTCATGCGCCGGGCTTGCGAGGGCGCGATCATCGAGGCCGCGAAACTGCCGGCCACGGGGCCGCAGTTTCTGAATTCATCTTCACGGTTGGTGTTTACCTGTGGGCCGGTGACCGAAGAGATTCCATCCACGCCCTAACCTTTTACCGCCCCATTACAGAACTTTCCCAGGGTTCAAAATGCCCTTGGGATCAAGCGTTGTCTTGATCGCTCGCATCAATGCCAACTCTTCGGGCGTGCGGGACCAATGGAGATATGCCTTTTTTTCCGTACCGATGCCGTGCTCCGCCGATATCGATCCGCCTAAATCTCGTATGATGCCGTAGACTATATCGTCCACGCGCGTATGCGCCTCAGCGCTCCCCAATCCCACGGCAGCGACGACATGCAGATTGCCGTCACCCATGTGTCCCAGGACAAGCGTGGTCGCGCCCGCAAACGCCTCGGTGATGGCCGTGGTCACGCGCTCTGCAAATTCGCCCATGGCGCGAATGGGCATCGAGACATCGTAGGTGCAAATGGGACCCAAGCTCCGAAAACCCTCGCCCGCATTCTCACGAATAGACCAATACGCAGCGCGTTCACGCTCCGATTGGGCGATCGCGGCATCGGCCACGAGTCCCTTCTCCATGGCCGCCGCGAGTAAATCCTCGAGCTTGGCTTGATCGCCGTCCTGGTCACCACCCAAAGTCTCGACGAGAACGTAAAAGCCGTGGCCAGGATTGAGCGGTGGCCGTAGTGAGGGGCATCGATCGCGTACAAACCGGTCATAGGCGCCCCACATGACCTCGAAGCTGCACAATTCTCCGCCCAGGGCCGATTCGAGGCACGCCAGAAACTCAACGACATCTTCGAAACGTTTCAGACCCGCAAACGCCGTGTTGATGCTCCTCGGCTTTGAACGCAGTCGCAGCACGGCACGCGCGACCACTCCCAGCGTGCCTTCGCTGCCGATGAATAAATGCTTCAAGTCATAGCCGGCATTGTTCTTCAGCATCTTGTTCATGGACGACAAGATGGTGCCATCGGCCAACACGACTTCCAGTCCCAGCACGCTGTCGCGCATCATGCCATAGCGAATCACGCGCACGCCGCCCGCATTGGTCGATATCACGCCGCCGATGGTGGCCGATCCTCTGGCGCCCAAATCGAGCGGCAGCATGAAACCTCGGGCTTCGCAGTACTCCTGCGCCGTTTGCAGGACAACCCCGGCCTCGATTGTCAGTGTTCGTCCGCCGGCATCGAAGTCTTCGATCTTGGTCATGCGTTCCAGCGAGATCACCACCTCGCCGCCCTGCGGCGCGCCGCCGCCGACCAGGCCCGTCATTCCACCTTGCGGCACGACGGGTTGGAGATGGGCGTGGCATAATCTCAATATCGCGGAGACCTGCGCCGTTGACGTGGGCCGCATGACACAGAGAGGAGCGCCCGCTGTCCCATGGCCGCGGGTATTGAGATAGCGCGGACCAATATCGGAGCCGGTTAACAACCCCGCCGCATCAACCAACGGGCGCAGCGCATCGATCATGTCCTGAACTCGGCCAGATCGTTCCAAACCTGCTGATCAATGATCTTCCCGTCCTTGATTTCGAAGCGATCCAGAAAGCGGATGTTCGCCGCAGGGGATCCGTCCAACCATTCGCCGTTGAGATAGCCGTGGACGTAAACCGTGGTCACCCCCCCTTCGGAGCGCTCATCAAATTGCTTGAACGTCTTGCGCAAGAATTTGTAGCGGCCTTTGGACCACGCCAGCAGCTGGTCCAAAGAGGTGAACTTATGATTGTCCGGAAAGGTCATGACCGCGCCGGGCGCCAGAAAGCTCGCCGCCTTGGGCAAGTCACGTGCCTCAAGTGAAGTGAGAAATGCCACGACGATATCTTTGGCTGACATCTGATCACTCCGCCGCTTGATGTTTGGCCGCCGCCACAAGGTCCGGCGCCATGATAATCGTGCCCGCGCGATTGTCGATCACGCATGGCGCGTCGAAATATACCACGCGGAGGTCTGATCCATAGTTCTCAGTCATGAATTTTTCCCATTCCGGCGTGTAGTAGGCCTTGGCATCGGCCATGGTTTCCCATTCATAGGCGCCACCGGCGCGTTGTCCGGGCTCGCCGATGTAATACTTCCGAATCAACCCGGGAATTTTTTGATAACGCGGCGCGGTGCGTTCGTATAACTCCAAACGCGCCCTGGCGGACATCGCCTCCCTACGATGAGGCGCGAATGTGACCAGGGCGAGAATCATGGGCTGCCTCCCGAGCTATAGAATGCCGTCTTGCCTCATCCGGTCGATCACGGCCTGTTGACGCCGCGTGAAAAACGCGCGGTCGGGCACCTTCACCTGACCATCCTCGACAAAGGTGTTTGCCGGACTGAAGCTGCGACCGCTATAACTGGCCATATAAAGTTCGATGGGTTGCCGCGAGAGTAAATTGGTCATGCCCGGCAAGGCCCGATACTTGCGCAACGAGTCCATGTCGATGATCGCATTGGCGCAGAAGGTTTCGCCCGGATAGGCCTCACCCAGCACGTTGCCTTTATAGTCCAGCACTTTCGACATTCCGCCGGTGGACTCCGCCGGGAGCGGCGAATTCGTGATCCGCGCGGTATTCGCCGAGACGACGAAGCACATATTCTCGATGGCCCGGGCGCGGCGACCGATTTCTTTAGGCGTTAAACCGGGCGCGCCAACCTCGGAGGTCGAGTGGCAGATGATTTCCGCGCCGCGAATGCCGAAGGCACGCGCGATCTCGGGATAGAGGATTTCCTCGGATGCCACGCAGGCCAAATTGCCGACCTCGGTGCGCACAACGGGAAACACACCATCGATGCCGTAGGCGTCGAGGTACTTATCCCAGACGTCGAAGGGCGTGGGGGCAAACAACGAGATCAAACGCCGATAGCGCAGCACCACGTTGCCGCTGGGCGCAATGATGAAGCAGCACTGGAAATAGAGCTCCGGGAATTTCGGATCGTTTTCGTAGGCGTTTCCCGCGATATAGCACTTCACGTTTTGCGCGATGACGCCCAAAGCTTCGTACTCGGGCCCGTCGATGTCGATGCAACCGATTTCCTTCCACTTCGGGATCGGCTCGCCCATCGGAAAGCTGGATAGAAAATACTCGGGCAACACCACTAGCTTCGTGTCGGTGCCGTTAAAGCCCTTGGTAAAGCCCGATGCCGATGAGATGTGGCCCTTGAGCCTGGCGATCGTCGCCAACATTTGAGCATGGGCATCGGCCTTGCTCTTGCCGTTGATGGCAACGCAATCCACCTGAAGCGCTAACGCGGAGTAAGTGGTGACCGCGGGCCCCAATGCGCTTGATCCTGGTGAAGTGGCCATTCTGGGGTCCTTTGCATCCGGCGATTTTCTTGAAGCTTTCGGCTTCGGGTGTAACAATAGGCTTCATTGGTCCGCAAGCCCGACAATGTCGAAAGTTTGGCCCCATTTGCAAAAGCGCAAACGCCGCGAGCCTGACGCGCAACTCCTGACGCGCCCCCTTGGCGGCAGGCTGCGCTTTGCATTTACGGTTCTTGCCTTATTGATCACACTGGGCGTCGTGCTGCCGCAACTTTACCGCGAACGTGATGATCTGACGGAGGGCGCCAAGGTCACGGACTGCGACCGCCTGGCCGCCCATCCTTCCGATACCCAGAGGTTGGCGCCCGGCGTGACCCAAGCCGAGGTGGAAATCGCGCGTGCGCGAAAAGCATGCCATCAAGCCTTGGACGCCGCGCCCGGCGACGGCCGGATACTTTACCAGCTTGGGCGAACCTATTTTTACGACAGGGATTACGAGCGGGGTATCGGTTATTTTCGGCAATCGGCCGCGGCAGGCTACGCCCAAGGACAGTTTGTCTTGGGCCTGATTCTGGTCCAAGGCAACGGCATTGAACCCGATACGTGTGCAGGCGGCGCGCTTTGGGTCAAAGCCGCGCGCCAACGCCACCTTTATTCCAAGATTTACTTGGCCAACAATTGGCTGGATGGAATGTTTTCAGACTGCGATCTCGCCGTCACGGAGCAGGAACTCGACGGCATGGTGTCGGCAGCAGAGGAGTTCGCGGACACCGAAACCCAGAAAGACGACGTTGCAACGCTGCGGAAGAACTGGGAAAACCGGAAACGTTAAGCACTGCGCGTGGCGCCCACCACGCAAACCATGATCAGGCAGGATTCCGCACTGCGGTTTTCCCACGCATGCATGTTCCCGGTTTGGACCACCACGTCGCCTTGTTTGAGAGTCACCTCGCCCGTCTCGAGGCCCAACGTGAGGGTGCCGCGCAAAACGGCGATATAGTCGATGGTGTCGCCCTGATGAAGGGGGATTTTCACCCCTTGCGGCAACTCGGCGGTATAAAAACGAGTGCCTGAAAATTGTTGCGGCAGCCGCCCCAACCCGCCGACCGTAACGTCGGACTTGGCGGGGACGGTTGCCGGCACTTGATCGGTCTGCCACAGGCGGACCATGCGGCAGCCGTTCAGAATCAGGATATCGTCGGGCTCGCCATCGGCCATCACGTAAGACCGGCCTTGATCACTCACGCTGGTCAATACACGGCGGACTTTTTCCGTGAACGGCCTTTGGATGTCAGCCATGGCTTACCCCCTTTCCGGCGGGCGGCGGTTCAGCCGCGATGTCGCGTCCACATGCGCAGAGCATAGTAAACGGCAAGCACCGCGACAAACTGGTAAATCGGGATGATGACGAAGATCAGACCCAGCTGCGGGTCCTGGCCCTGGCTGAAAAAGAAGGCCTCGCCATAAATCCAAAGCGCCGGGACCGCCATGACAACTTGGAGACTGACAAACGCCCAGCTCTGCGAACCCTCAGCTTCGTGGGCAAATTTGTTGGCTACGGCATAGGGGCCGACCGCCCAAGCCATGAGAATCGGCAACAACAACAGGGAGGCCATGAGGTCGCCCGTGACACGATGATCGCCAAATGGCCCGATCGCGGCTATTTCGATGATCACCGTAATCATTGCAAGGACGGTAAACGTATGGCGCGAGATGCGCGCAGCGACCGGCGCAAGGCCCTGTGTTGAAGCGTTATCGTTTG
This sequence comes from Rhodospirillaceae bacterium, assembly GCA_033763995.1. GTDB lineage: Bacteria > Pseudomonadota > Alphaproteobacteria > Rhodospirillales > Rhodospirillaceae. Next base: position 34,191 of record JANRJL010000076.1, read on the forward strand.
GTTTGGGTTCCATCGCCGAACAAACTAAGGGCCGCGGTAGTACCCGGCAATGCGTTCGCCTGAGCCTTCTTTTGCTTCCAGTTTTGACTTTCGCCTTGAATTCGACAGGCGCATTGGGCAACATTTGCACGTTCAGGTGGTTATGCGGCGGTGAGACTGCAAACGTCCTGGCCTGGAACTTCGGCTGCGTTGAGCGCGCTCATTCGGGGGAGTTCGCATGCGGTCCTTTATTGTTTTTGTTTCCGTCGGACTATTTTTCATTGCGCCGGCATCGGCGCAGACTGCGGCGTTACCGCCCACGATCCCTGCCGAACTTTTCGGCCAGCTTCCCTTCATTGCCAACGCCGAGATTTCGCCCGACGGCACTCAAATCGCCATGGAGACAGGCCTTAACGGACGCAGATTCATCCTCGTCCAAAGCCTGACAGATCGCAATCAGCAACCGACGCTGATTCCAACAGTGAAGTGGGATCTCCAGTGGTTACGCTGGGCCAGCAACGACCGCCTGATCTTGAGCCTTGGGTCGCAGACGAAATTCATCCACGACCTAATCTATGTAACACGCGTCTTTGGCATCGATCGTGATGGCAAAAATCTCAAGATGCTGGGAAAGCAAAGCACCAGTCAAATGGCCGACCTCGTCTATGCACCGCCTCAAGGCGGCAATCACGTTCTTCTCGCGCTGACGAGCGATAACGATTTGCCCTTCGACGATCCGTATGTTTATCAGGTCGACGTCTACAGCGGTCGAATGAAGGAGGTTCAGAAAAAGCGCGAAAACATTCGCAGCTGGTACGCGGACGCCGATGGCACCGTTCGCTTTGGATACGGCTACAACCGGTCAGCAAACACACGGCGCATCATCTATCGCGCTACAGAAGATGAAGCCTTCCGGACCATCGACAAAGTCGACCTTGATGAAAGTCAAACTGCAATTACGCCGATGTCATTCTTGCCAGACCCCAACCAGCTTATCGTAAGCACGAGCGAGAAGACCGGACGAGACGCCCTTTACATCTACGATGTTTCACAAGAAAAGGTTGTTCAGGACTTTTTTGGCCATGAACAAGTCGATATCGGCGGCACGATCGACAGCCCGGATGGGCGCGAAATCATCGGTGTGAACTACATCGACGACATGCATCGCATCCACTGGTTCAAAGACGAATGGCGCGAATTGCAGACGGTCATCGATGTCGGCGCGCCGACGAACACGACGACCGTGGTCACCAGCCTGAGCGCTGACCAGTCGCGCATTGTCGTCCGCCGGTCGGGTCCGACGATGCCGCCCAACTACTATGTTGTCGACCGTCGCAACAACAAACTGCAGCTCTTGGGCAAGGCGCATGAAAAAATTGATGAGTCGTCACTGGCACCGATGTCTCGCGTGACAATCAAGGTCCGCGATGGCCTGAGTATGCCTTCATATCTGACCTTGCCGGTGGGCCGGTCCGACAAAAATCTCCCACTGATCTTGATGCCTCACGGCGGCCCATGGGCACGAGATTACATGCAGTATGACTACTGGGTGCAGTTCCTGGCAAATCGCGGCTACGCGGTCTTGCAGCCGAATTTTCGCGGATCGACGGGCTATGGAGATCGCTACACCGACCTCGGCGACGGTAAGTGGGGCCTTGAGATGCAAGACGACCTCGAAGACGCCGTCAAGTGGGCCGTCGATCAAGGCATCGTCGACCCGGCGCGTGTCTGCATCGTGGGCGGGTCCTATGGCGGTTATGCCGCAATGATGGGGGTGGCCAAGACCCCCGACCTCTACCGCTGCGCCGTTAGCTTTGCTGGCGTTGGAGATGTCGAAGAGATATTGAAGTACGACCGCAAGTTCCTCTATTACAAACCAACCCGCGATGCGGTTCAGGGAGAGGAAAAACCGGACCTGAAGAAGGTATCCCCGGAATATCAAGTGGATCGCATTAAGGCCCCGCTCCTGCTCGTGCACGGTACCGACGACATCAGCGTACCGTATGAACAAGCCCAAGATATGGTCACCGCGCTCAAGAAAGCGAGAAAGCAATTCGAATTTATCGAGCAAGTCGAAGGAGACCACCACCTCACGCGGGAAGATCACCGCATTGAGTTCTTGAAGAAAATGGAAGAGTTCCTCGCCAAGCACAACCCGGCGTGACGCCGGCCTTGGCCGACCTGATCAAATTCCCTCCATCACTTCCTGCGTGACGCGCTCGGCGGATTCCATCGCACCTTCCATGCCGCGGTTGGACAGCGCGGTATGCTCGCCGGCGAAGTGGATGCGTCCGTGCACCTTGCCGACCTCGTTCACGAAGGCTTTCACTTGGCCTGGCCCCCAAATGGCGTAATCGCCGCCGGCAAAGGGATCCCGCAGCCATGACTTGATGTACGCCGCCTCCAATTTGCCCTTCGCTGCGGGACGTACTCGCTCGATCTCCGAAATCACCAGCGCCTTTGCGTCTTCAGGAGCAATTTGATCGAGCCGGATCGCGTTGAATCCGCGCGCCCATGCGGTCAACGATGTAACGACGTTCGGATCCTCGTCAAACCGGTTCACCATCACGAATCCGGCCGCCGTGTCGGTCCACATGGCCTGGCCCTGACCATCGTTTTCCCAGAACTTCGTCTTGGGCACGATGTGGACTTGAGTCATGGGAAAATAAGGAACGGTCTTGATAGCCGCGTTTTGAACTTCGGGCAACACGGGGTCGATGGGAATGTAGCGCAACACCGGCATCGGCAACGTGCAAATGACTTGCTTGGCGGTATAGACCGTCCCGTCGGAACAGACGACCTCAGCGTTATCTTTGGCGCTGCGCAGACCAACCACGGTTTTCCGCATGTGGATTTCGTTCTTCACAGCCTTGGCCATGGCATCGGTCAGCAGATAATTGCCGCCGACTACGGCCTTGAGGACCGGCGCGACGGCGCTCATCGTCTTGAACCAGATTTCCTGGAACATCATCATCAACAGCGACACATCATGCGATGACGTGCCGTATTGAATGTTGGTATTGAAAAACAGGTCGATTTGGGCGTCGGTGAAGCCCTTTTCCTTAAAAAAGCTATGCACCGATACGTCGTACTTAAATGATTCCGGTTCGTACCACTGGTCGGGATCCGTCAGAACTTGGTTCTCGCCGTAAACCAGATCGGCCACGGCGAAGGGCGGGGTCTTCCTCCATTTCTCGGGCATGATGTTGATCGGCGAGTTCGGCCAATCTTTGACGGAGATATACTTCCCCTTGAGATAGAGACCCGTCGTATTCAGCCGCGACCGCGGAATGTAATCGCGCAGATCAAGTTTCATGCGGTCGCACATATCGAAGATGCGACCGTAGCCACCGCCGAATGTGTTGCCACCAGCCTCGGGGTTGCCCGGCAGGCCTTTCAAGGTATAGACGCGGCCACCCACGCGGTCGCGCGCTTCAATCACTTGAACATTCACGCCCAGATCTTGGAGATCGATGGCGGCCTTCAGGCCCGATAGGCCGGCGCCGATAATGAGCACATCCGAGATGTTGGCCGCGCGCGGCGCTTTAAACGAGGTAGTCGTGGCCAAGGCAGCCGCGCCGACGGCTTGAAAGAAAGAACGGCGGTGAAGCGAAGTCTTGATCATGGCGGCCTCCCCCTGCGACGTCTCAATTTGCCCGATTGTGTTGACCATGAGGCATAGAATCCAGGGCTATTTTGGTCTCGCCTGCCCGTTGACAGAATGAACTAACCACTATGGCTTGGCTTTGAGTGAACGATATTGGGCAAGCAGGCTTTCGAACACGCCCATCAGCTTGCTTTCGATCTCCTCTCGACCCTCCAGACGCGAGAGGACCAGAGCCGCAGCCTCAATGGTCGAAAGGCCCTCGCGCCGAGGCTCTTTGCGAAGCTTGCCATAACGCGAGGGGCGCTGTGGCGCCAAGATGATGCGCCGGCATTTCAACAGCCACGGATTTCGCCACCAGATCGCCTTGGCCTGACTCCAGGACCCGTCGAGCAAAATAATGCCCTGGATTTCCGACAGAATTGCATCCTGGTGATCGATCGCCTGGCCTTTCTTGTCCACGGCCACGATCTCGCGGTCGGCCAAAGCCTGGGCGGCACTGGCAGACCCGAGATAGAGCACCGCCCAGCGCTTGGGATCGGCGGTGCGCCCCCAGGCTTTCGTCAAGTTGGGCCACGACAGCCCGACCTTGAGCACGGCGTTGGACAAACTCAACGCCGTCAATCGCGCGGTCCCCAAATCGACATCCTGTTCCTGTGGATGTTGCAGGATCAAGACGCCGATCTTATTGGAAATTGCGGTCAGCCCCTGGCAAACGCAGAGGGCTTGAGGTTTCCGGCACTTCGCGCATTGCGCCGTTATTTCTGCATTTTCGTTGGTCATGGGCCAGCGATACGCGGTTCAACCGCCAAGCGCAAGAATAGCTTGAAAAACAAGGAAAAACTGAGGTCAAGCGCCAAGGACAATTCGCTACAAACTGCGACAATCGCTTCGCTTGAACGCCGCTAGTCTCGCTTCATCGCAAACCGATGGAGGCTGCCATGTCCCAGAACGAAATCCAAACTTTGCTGTATGCCGCCCTATCCTCCGGCGCCATAGTCGCCAGTGATGACGGCACCGTCGGTAATTTGTTTGGACAACGCTTTAACGGACGCTCAGACACCTCGGTTACCATGACACCGGCAGAGATCATCACCCACTACGACTTTCGGGTCGCGGAGATGCGCCAGCCACGTTAGACCGCAGTCTTTAGATGGCCTGGAGCACTTCCTGGGCGGCTCGCTCGCCGGATTCCATGGCCCCTTCCATGCCGCGGTTGGATAGGGCCGTATGCTCGCCGCAGAAGTGCACGTTGCCATGCGGCTTAGAGACATGCTGAATAAAATCGCGCACTTGCCCCGGCTGCCAGATTGCCCAGTCGCCGCATGAGAATGGGTCCGTATACCAACTCTTGATGGCGCGCACTTCCAGCAAGCCTTTGGCGGACGGGCGAATGGCCTCAATCGCCGAAATAATCGCCTTCTTGGCCTCGGCTTCGGGCATGCGATCGATCTGGGCGGCAATATTGCCGCGATGCCAATTCGTGAAACTCGTGATGTCTGTGGGCTTATCACCGAAGGGCTGAGCCATCATGTTTCCAGCCAGTCCGTCGGTCCAAAGGCCAGGCTTTAGGCCGTCATTTTCCCAGAATGGCTTCTTGGCGACCAAATGCGACTGCGTGAGCAACTGCACACCCATTGTGCGAACGGCGCGACCTTGGGGGCCGCCGATGACAGGATCCACCTTTACATTGCGCAACGCTGCAAAAGGCATTGAGCAGACAACTTTCTTGCCTTTGTAAACGGCGCCGTCAGCACATATCACTTCAGCCCAACCGCCCTCGCTGCGAATGGCCGCCACGGCTTTGCCGTAATGAACCTTGTCGCCCAAGGCCTTGGCCATGGCATTTGGAATCGCTTGGTTGCCGCCCATAGCCGCGTAAGTCGCGCGAGGCTCGATCTCGCGCTGCATATTGCCCCAGGAATAAGTAAACGCGACCATCAACGATGACACGTCGTAGGCCGAAGACCCGTGCTCACAATTGGTATTGTAGGCCAACTCTATGGCAGCGTCGTCCAAGCCCTGTTGCATGAACCATTCGTGCATGGAGATATCCATGCCGAAGCTCTTCGGGTCGTACCAATCTTCATAATTCTTCCCGAGCGGATTCTTGGTGGTCATGAGTATCGGCAAGGGCTGCCACGGCATCATTTTCTTCATGGGTCCCTTGAACGGGTTGCGGGGGTGATTTTCCCACTCACTCTCCTTGATCACTTTGCCGTCCAGCACCAGTTCGCGCTGAAAAATCAGCGGCGCGCGATCGGCAATGTTGGTTAATTTCACGCCGAAGCGTTCGGCGGAATCAATCATGCGCCCATAGCCCGCGCCGATACCGTTTCCCCCGGCTTCGGGGTTGCCGGGGATTTCGGTGAGCGAGAGAACCCGACCGCCGGCGCGTTTACGGCCTTCGACGACAACGACCTTGGCGCCGCCGTCTTGCAAATCGTGCGCCGCTCGCAACCCCGCCAAGCCCGCGCCGATGACGATCACGTCGGCTTCCGTCGCCGCACGTAAAGGTTTGCTGGCCAAGGCACCCGCCGCCGCAAAACCGGATGCAGTTCGCAATAGTCCGCGGCGGGTAACGAAATGTTTGCGCATCGGCGCTTCCCCTCAATTAACTAGCAACAGTCGAATTGATTTTAGCGAAGTCAGTGCATCCGCTCACGCCCGATTGCACTCTGACCACACTGCGGTAAGGTGGCCAATCATAAGACGCGGAGAAGGAAATGACAGCCAAACCCCAAGCTGTGGGCGGCTTGCATGAAATATGCATCGGTGTGCCCAGTTTCGATGGTCCCCTCGCCTATTGGCAGGCTTTTGGCTTTCGACAAGGTTCGACGGGCAAGTTGTCGAGTTCCGAAGCCGAAGCTCTTTATGGCGTCAGAAGCGGCCTTGAGTCGCTGCGACTAACGCATCAAGACGCCGACCATGGCCTCATTCGTCTGATGAAATGGGAGTCGCCCGCGAATGACGGCGTTTCGGTCGCGCCATTCCGCGGGCACGGCTCGCGCTGGTCGGGGCAGTTCGTGAGAGATATCTTGGACGTCGCCAATCATGCGGCCATTGCACGCAAGAACGGTTACCCGGTCTACGACGTACCACCAAGCTTTATCGATCTCTCAAGCTACAACCCGGCCATGTTCGGCGGCAAACCAGCACAGCCGTTTAAGGATCGAATTGTCGCGGTTCGCGAGTACACATTGATTCAACCTCTGTCGCGTCAAGCGCTTTTGGAGCGCTTCAACTATGACAGCAGGCTTCTCGGGACAATCGACGACTCGTCGCTTCTGCGGGCCTCGCAAATCGCTCACGGCGGCATGATGTTTACAGCCGACGATGACGCCTGCACCGATTTCTATGATCAGATTCTCGGCCTCAAGCGTGTGATGGTCCAAGAGACCACATGGGAGAAAGCCATGGCCAGCCGCGCCGCCTTTGATTTGGTCGAGGGCGAGACCCATTGGTCCTATACGTTCGAAGAACCCCGCTCCGGCCCGGACAACAATACGCGCCGTTCGGGGCGCCTGCTGATGTTCAGGTTCAAGAGCGAGAGCCAACTGCAGGATCGCCGAGCTAAATCGAGCCCGGGCGCATTGGGCTACAGTCTGTTCACGTGGCGCGTCCGTGACATTGAATCAATGCGCAAGGCTTGCGAAGGCTTTGGCTGTTCGTCGCTCAGCGGCATTCGCGCCGATGAGTTCGGCACACAAAGCTTTACTTGCACAGCGCCCGACTCGTTTGTGTGGACTTTCCAGCAGGCGAGCCCGGCGGAAGTGAGCGCCATGAGTGTTTAGATCATTGCCGGCTGATCAACACCTTCTCCACCCACCCCTCGCCGTCGGCGCTGGCGACCTTGACAAAGGCGCCCGAGTCTTCGCCGAGATAGACAAATTCGCTCGCGTTCGCTGAGACGACTTTTGACGCCTTATCCGCGGCCGCGAAAATCTTCACTCCCTTGATCTTGGGGACCAGCACATCGCCGGTTTGAAAGCCGGACCCCGCCATAGGCGCCGCTGTCGCGGCACTCGCCGGCGTGAGCGTGCCCCGCACGGCGCGCACGATGTTGTTCCAATTGTCGACGTAGCTGGAGGCGATCACTTTGCCCTCACTTGTATTGGTGTAGCCTCCCAAGCCACCGCCGACACCACCCGCCCCCAACAAGGCTCCGAGCGCGAAATCGGTTGCCTTCGCCGAGCCTTCGGCCGCCGCCACTTGCAGGCTGGTGCGCGTGTCCGCAAGCACCATGCTGGTTTGGGCGACCTTCGATTTCATTCCGCCACCCAGCAGGCCCCCGATGGCTCCCGCCTTGCCGGGCAGCAGCCCCAAGGCTGCGCCGGCCGCCCCGGCATCTTTTTCGGAAAACGCCACATCCGGCGTCAGGACGTAGTCGGCGGTGACCATCTGGCCGCCGCCCATGTTGGAATTGCGCTGCAATTGACCGCCGCTCGACAAGGCGCGTTCCTGCATGATGTTTTGCATCGCCATGCCGCGTTCGACCAATTGAAAACAGCCCGACTGCTGCACGATGAGGCGGATCAAGCCCGTGGGGCTCGGCAACCCAATCTGATTCAATGCCCGCGAGGCATAGTCCTGGGGCTCGACAACGGCCAAGGTACCGAGGGATTCTTGACACTTTTCGATGTCAACCGTGCCGCCCTTGCTGCTGCCCTGCACCTCACTGCCGCCCTTGCCCTTTTTCATCGACTGGGCGCTCGCCGACTGCAGAACCAAGGAAGCGCCTAAAGCACAGGTCAGCCCAAAAACTGTCATTGTACGTATCAACATGCGGCGCTCCCCACTCTTGTCGAAATTTGTCACTTGCCTGAGCGCAAAGTCTGCCCGAGCGGCATTGAGATTGCAATTAACGCGCTTACGCCGCCACACGTTGCGTCAGATTCACCAACACCCCGTCAGGGTCGCGAACAAACATCTCCAATACCGCCATGGGCCGGCCCGGCACGCCGATTTTCGCCGGCGGGTTGATGACGGTATATCCTGCTTTGGCGATTTTCTCGTGTAGCTCCAAAATGTTCTGGGTCCCGATCACGAGAGCGGCTTCGCCGTAACGGATGCGCCCCGTTTGAGTTGGATTTTCCAATGGCGGCGCGGCATTCTTGACTTCCATTAAGCCGATATTGCCGAACTGCGACCCATGTGCGTTCAAAACGACCATCTTCACGCCTGTGCACGGCATGCCCATGAGTTGCGATACCCCCTCGCCGTCCACATCGCCCTCATAGAATACATCCCACCCCAGAATATCGCGATAGAACTCAAGTGATCTTTTCAAATCACGGACCAAGATCGTCGTGCGCTTCGCGGCTTCGGTTAGTGCGGCCATGGATAAGGTCTCACCAAGGATCTTGAAATGGAAATGGCTTGGAGTATTCCCACAATTCGGGCGGCAATGCCGGCTGATGATTGGGCCGGTAACCAAAGGGTGCCGCTTCCGCCGAGAACTTGTTCACCAAAGGGCCCCCATGGACACGGATCAAGAGGTTATAGCCGACCTCGCTGCCCGCCGGTCCATGCCATTCGTTCTCACGCCACCAGCAATAGCCCCCCGGCCCCATTTTGCCGACATCGCCGAACACATATTCGCCCGACAGCACGAAAACCTCTTCGATCATCGGGTGTGTAAACTTGCCCGGCATGACTTTCGGTGGAGGATGGTGTGGGAGGGCGCTGTAGAGAAAGGTTTGCTCCTGTGTGTCGCTATCAACGCGAAGTTTCTTGGTGAAAATTGTCGGAGACAGAGGCTTGCCTGTCACGGAGCCTTCGATGCCTGTTTTCCAATCTAGATCATAAACATTGATGTATTCGATCAGCTTGTCAGCTTGGTATCGACCAACAGGTGCGGGACCCGGCGTCGGCGTTGGTGTGGCGCCAAACATAGCAAGCAGTATTGCGCCGTTTTCCGAGACCATACCTGACCAATTATACCCCGCCGGCAGGTAAGCGTATGAATCCTTGGCATAGACTCGCGCACCGACCCTGAGCGCCCCGTCAAGAACAAGAAATTCGAATACAGATGGAAAGTGCATCGGCCCCGTCAGGGTCATGCCTTTGGGAAGCCGCATGATTTCAGTCACCGCACCAGTCGCGTCATCGCGGCTCAACACCTTTACATCGACCTGAATGCCCAAGGTTGCAAAGCCGCTCGCGCTCCAGGGCAGCGACTGAGCTTGCACAAAGCAAATATGCGGCCGGGCCATTTGAAAGTCCCGTCAGTCCCGCGGACGAAATTCAGACATGTCGCTCCATACATTCATATCGACAATCTTGCCATTTGCGACTTCGAAGCGGTCGATATAGCGAATGCCCGAGAAGGGAGTGCCATTGTTCCACTCCCCAGCCATGGAACCTATCGAATAAACAATCGTGGAGGACCCGCTAGGAATTTCCTCATATCGGTCCGTGGTCTTTTTTGCCGACTTTTGCCGTAAGCGGGATTGCGCCGAGAACTCGCGCGGGTGGGTAAAGACTGCGCCACCTGTGACGGTCATCTTAAAGGTCGGCGCCATTACTCTTTCCATCGCGGCGAAATCGCGTTGTCCCATCGCATCAAGGAATATCTTCACGACATCTGTTGCAGTGGTCATTGCGGCCTCTCAATACAATGTTTGCCGGCGAGGCGGATTGACAAAAGGCTTTAATCGCTCCGGAACGACTGGGCGATAGGGGGCATGATAGTCCACCTCCACGATCTCGGGCGGTATGATATTCGACAAGGGCCCGCCGTCGGTGCGGATAAACATCATGAATCCTGTGAGCGAGCCGTATGGACCATGCATCTCGTTTTCTCGCCACCAAGCATAACTGCCAGGGCACATCACGCCGACGTCGTTGATGGCGTACTCGCCCGCCAGCACAAACATTTCTTGCACCACGGGATGCGACCACCTTTTGGACATGTAGCGAAACGGCAGTGCTGAATAAAGCATGCTGATTTCGCCCGTATAAGGGTCTTGGCGCAACGGGCGCACTCCGGTGCCTTTGATGTAGCGGGTATATGGATTTTCAGTCCACGTTTCCAATCCTTGCGAGGCAATGTCTTGGCGCGGAACCAGCAGCTTCTCGTCGTATAGGCCTCGCGGCGGCGAACCAGAAGCTTCCTCCGGCGCTTCCGATAGCATTGTCAGCACAACGGCCCCGCCGGGTGTCCGCACGCGCTCTCGGACCCAACCTTTGGGAAAATGGGCGTAGCAATGATGGCCGTAGATTTCGCCGTTGATCTCGAGCGCGCCGGACAGAACCAGAATTTCTTCGTGGCAGGACAGGTAGCGATCCCCCGCAAAATCCCACCCTGCCGGGTAACGCACGATCGTGCTGCAGGCTCCATTGGAGTCATCGAGGCTGAGCAGTTTCACATCCAGTTCAGGCCAGGCACCGTTCGCAAAGCCCTTTTGCCACGGCAGATCTTGCGCCTGAACAAACATACAATGCGGTCGCGGCATCCTCGACTTATCTCCCCACAAGTCCCAAGAGCATCTTGGCGACGATCAGCCCCGAATTCTAGGGCAAGAATCCTTTGTTTTGCGCCGCCAGCCCTCTTGGCATCCTGTTCCTGCTCGCCCATAGTCGGTGCTTCATTGAGGACTGTGACACATCACTCACTAAAGGAACGACCATGGCTCGCCCCCACATCATGTTTATCCAGGCGCAAGATCTGCCGTGGCAAAAGGGTCTGTATGGCCCTGGCCGCGATGACGTGGAAATGAAAATGCTGTCCATCGACGAAAAGGGAACGGACGCCACGACGATCGTGCGTTATCCCGCTGGATGGTCGCGCTCGTCGCCCGAATATTGCACGGCCCATGAAGAGTTCATGGTGCTGGATGGCGCGATCACGATCGATGGCCATACCTACGACACGCATTGTTATGGTTTCTTTCCGGCGGGCTATACGCGCGAGAAAGCCGCCTCATCCAAAGGCGCGGTGCTGCTGACCATGTTTTACGACAAGCCCATGATTGTGAACGGCAAAGGCAAGTCATTCGACGAAAAGCTTTTGGTCAAGTTTGTCGATCCAAAGGCGATGGATTGGGATCCCGGCTTGGTCGACCCGCAACTCGCAAAGGGCGTGGCAATCAAGCCTTTCCGCACCGACCCATACACCGGCGAGGTGTCTTTCCTGTACTGCTCACCACCCCATCGCGTACCGCCGGGAATGGCGAAGCCGCAGTGGACCCACCCCATGGTGGAAGAACTCTATGTCATCGAAGGCGACTATGTGTGGGGCGATTGCGGGCGAATGGGACCAGGCGGCTATGCCTGGTGGCGAGAGAATGTATATCATGGTCCGTCCGGCACGGATTCCGGTTATCACTTGTTCGTCCGCACGGTTGGCGGGCCGCTCGTGAACACCTTTGCGACCGAGAAATTGCCCTTCACCTGGGATGCCCCTTACAACCCGCAACTGCCGCCGGAGCTCAAAAAGTACGCCAAGGGCTACGTTAAGCCGAAAAATTACTAATCGAGGCATAGATGCGCACAGAAGCTTTATTTGGCGTCGTGGCGTGGTGTTGGGTCGCGGGCAATCCCGCTCATGCGCAAGATCAAAGCATCGGCTCAATCATCCGCGACTGCCCTGATTGCCCGGAATTGGTGCTGGTACCTGCGGGCACGTTCATCATGGGATCGACATCAGAAGAGACCGCGAAGGCCGCGCTTCCTGCCGAACAGGCGGCGCGGGAATATCCCGCTCATCGCGTTACTATCCCGCGGCCATTTGCGATCGGTCGCTATGAAGTCACGGTCGGCGAATACGAAGCGTTCGTTAACGCCACTCATCATGTGTCCTCAGCGAACTGCACCACTTGGGACTCGGCTAAAGGTATTTGGGGCCCTGTTCCAGAAGCCGATTGGCGCAATCCCGGCTATGTGCAATCCACTCGGCATCCAGTGGGGTGCCTCACGATCACAGATGCTCGCGCGTACACGCAGTGGCTATCCTCAAGAACAGGCAAGGCCTACCGCGTGCCGAGTGAAGCTGAGTGGGAATATGTCGCGCGAGCGGGCGCGACGACATTGCACACCTGGGGCGACACAAATAAAGATATTTGCGCCTACGCCAATGTGGCGGATCAAACGCGCGTTGAAGCACACAAGATCGCCGATCCCGATCCGACGCGATTTTTTCCTTGCCGAGATGGTCACGTGTTCGCTTCCCCCGTGGGATCATTTCCAGCGAATCCTTGGGGCCTCTATGACGTCATCGGAAATATTTGGGAGTGGACTGAAGATTGCTTCATCCCACACTACGACGGAGCACCAACCGACGGTTCGGTGCGACGAGAAGAAGGCTGCGACCGCCTGATCGTACGCGGCGGGGGGTGGTATAGCCGCACTTGGTTTGCACGCGCCCCTGGCCGCAGCCGCGAGGAACCATCATACCGATCGAGCACTCTGGGATTGCGGGTTGTACGCGACTTGAACTGATCGGCAAGAATCGCCAAGAAAAACGGCGCCGCTTGCGGCGCCGTTCTGGTTAGAAAATTCCTGGACGGGTTATTTGGCGCCTGTTTGCGCCCGCAAATAGGCGATCAACGCCTTGCGCTCGGGCTCCTTCGGCACACCCGCGAAAGCCATCTTGTTTCCTGGTAAGAAGTCCTTGGGCTTCACGAGCCATTCGTTGATTGTCTCGTCGGACCACGTGATGCCTGAGTTCTTAACCACGTCGGAATACTTGAAACCCTCCTTGGTTCCCGCCTTGGCGCCGAAAATACCATGGAGATTTGGACCAACTTTGTGGCGACCGTCTTTCTCGGTGGAGTGACATGACCGGCACATCAGGAATACCCGCTGGCCCAATTTCATGGTCGCTTCGTCGGGAACGGACTGAGCTGCCACAGATCCGGAAAACGACAACATCGAGCCCACGATTGCAAAGGAAAGAGAAAGTGCTTTCAACATTTTAGACCCACCTCGATCGAGTTAACTTCGAACATCGCAGCCAGTCGCCCATGCCGCCAAACGCAGTTATCGCGGCGGCGAGACCGTAGTGTGTCGGGATTGTGGAAGTAAAGTGGGAAAATGGTTGAAATTGGCGCTATTCGCATCGAAAGGGCGCGACAAAAAGCCGGGCAATTTGTTCGCGATCAAGGATTTTCTTGTTAATGGGGGGATGATCCAAAACCAGATGCTACGCGTAGCCAATAGTCAATAATAAGGCCTTGCAGCATCAGGAGAAAACCGCCACTGAAGACGACTGATGTGTGGCGAGCCGGGCGCTAGGCGTGGTTCGCGGTTGGGCGCCACGTGCGCGCTTCTCGGAGTAGGTTTGCGATTAAGGATTGGCGGCATGAATAAGGCACAGGTAACTGCGATTGCGATTATCGCCATTGGCGCCTTATGGATTGCATCAGGCTTCATCGGCCGGGACGACAAGACGTCGATGGGGTCGATCGTCGCGAACTCGACGACACAAACAGAGACCGCAACCACAGTTCGAGTGATTGCTTCCGAGGCCATTCCCTATCAAGGGGGCCTCGTCCTTCAGGGGCGCACTGCTGCGTCACGGAGTGTCGAATTGCGCGCCGAGGTATCGGGGCGAGTCGAGAAAATACTCGTTGATCGGGGCGAGCCGGTCAGACAGGGTCAGGAAATTCTACTCATCGCGGTCAACGATCGTGAAGCACGCTTATCACAAGCCAAGGCTTTTTTGAGCCAGCGTGAGATTCAAGTTGATGCCGCCCGCCAACTCGCCAAACAAAGCTTTCAAAGCCAAGTTAAATTGGCTGAAGCCGAGGCACAGTTCGCACAAGCAAAGGCGGATGTCGCGCGCTTTGAACTGGAATTGGCAAACACCCGCGTCCGAGCGCCTTTTGACGGTATCTTCGATACCCGACTGCTGGACGAGGGCGCATTGTTAAACGTCGGCGATCGCATCGGAACGGTGGTTGATCTTGACCCCATTAAGATCACAGCTCAAATCTCGGAGCGCAACATCAGCGAAGCGAAAGTGGGGCTTCAGGCCAGAATCATTCTCACTGATCGCTCAACGCTGGATGGCGAGGTGAGTTACATTGCATCGGTCTCGGATCCTAACACGCGCACATTTACCATCGAAGTCCTCGCCCCAAACACGGAGCGGAAAGTCCTGGCGGGGTTAGCGGCCCAATTGCGCCTGCCATTCGGACAAAGCCGCGCGCACCGCATTTCACCTTCTGTGATGACGTTATCCGATGAAGGCAAGATCGGGGTGAAAAGCGTCGAGAGTGACGAAACCGTAAAGTTCTGGCCCGTCGAGATCATCGACGACGGTCCGGAAGGAACCTGGGTTTCCGGTCTACCAGAGACGCTGAGGCTCATCGTTGTCGGCCAGGAATACGTCGAGGTTGGGCAAAAAGTCACCGCGGTCGCGGCAACTGCGACTGATGCGAGCTAGTTTTTACAGCACTATGCGTGTTCCAATTCACCTCTGACCGCAAAGTGGAAGCTCGTCTGTGGGATTGTCGCCCCGGCTATGTTCCGGGGGCCAAGAAACAATATAACTTGCAGAAATTTGAATGAGTCACCGCCGCTTTTCAATTTGAGCCCATACAATACCCATTCCGTCTTATCCGCAGTTTCCATCCTGTGGTGCCTGTTACGTGCCGTTACCTGATTCCTGATGGCGAGCGGTGTGATCGGGCGTAAATTTAAGGGGAGATTCGAAACGCGCAGGGCTGCCGAAGGGCCAGTCCTTCATAGGGTTCGCCAATGAACGCCATTATCGACGCAGCATTTCATCATACGCGCATGGTGCTCGTAACGCTTGCTGTGCTGTTCATGGCAGGCACGGTGGCCTACGTCGGCATCCCCAAAGAAGCCGAACCCGAAATCAAGATGCCCTTGATCTTCGTCTCGATGCGATTGGAAGGCGTGTCGCCCGAAGATTCGGAGCGCCTCCTTATCCGACCGATCGAGGAGGAGATGCAGGCCCTTCAAGGCATCAAGGAAGTGCGGGCGACGGGATTTCAGGGCGGGGCAACCGTTATTCTTGAGTTCGTAGCTGAAACGAATATGGAAGTGGCGCTTGGCGATGTGCGCGATGCGATGGACCGCGCCAGGCCCAAAATGCCTGCCGATGCAGATGAGCCAATTATCCGCGAGTTCAATCAGGGCGGGTTTCCAATCCTCACGGTTTCAATTGCGGGAGACGTACCCGAGCGAACTCTGCTGCACCTTGCCCAAGAATTGCGCGATCGCGTCGCGCAGTTGCCGAATGTGCTCGAGGCCAATGTCTCGGGCACGCGCGAAGAGCAAGTCGAGATCGTGATAGACCCCCTACGGCTGGAACACTACGGAATCAGCAATCAAGAGCTCTTCCAGGTCATCAGCCGCTCCAACCGCTTGGTCGCCGCAGGTAATATCGACACCGGCCAAGGCAAGTTCGCGGTCAAGGTGCCCGGGCTATTCGAGGATGTTGATGATATATGGAATTTGCCGATTAAATCCAATCACAACGCGACCGTGAAATTATCCGATGTCGCCCAAATCGGTCGCACATTTAAGGATGCAAGCACTTTTGTGCGCGTCGATGGTCAGCGCGCCGTAACTTTAGATGTCGTAAATCGACGCGGGACCAACGTCATCCAGAGCGTGGACGCCATCAAAGCCGTGATGGAGCGCGAGACGAAGAACTGGCCCAACACTATTCACGTCAAGGTCATCAACGACCGTTCAGTCAACGTCCGGGCTCAATTGGGCAGCATTGAGAACGGCGTCATCCTGGCGATCTTTCTCGTCATGGCGGCCTGCATGGGCCTGCTCGGCGTACGCAATGGCCTGCTTGTGGGCTTGGCCATTCCAGGGTCGTTTCTGGCCGGCATCCTCGTGATGTATGCGTTGGGCATGTCGATCAATTTTGTCGCCGTCTTTGGCCTGATACTGGTCACCGGCATGTTGGTGGACGACGCCATTATCGTCGTGGAAAACGCCGATCGCCGCATCATGGCAGGACAGATGCCATTCTACGCTTTTTCGGATTCCGCAAAGCGCTTGGCCATACCGGTCATTACATCAACTCTCACGACAGTGGCCGCATTCGTGCCGTTGATGTTCTGGCCTGGATTTATTGGCCAGTTTATGGGCCTTTTGCCTTTCACAGTGATCGCTGTATTGCTTGCGTCGCTCGTCATGGGGTTGGTTTTCGTCCCAGCTGTAGGCGGTTTACTGCCGGCAACCTCAGCGGTGAAGGCGACTCTCACAACCGTCGACGACAACCTTATTGTTCAGCCCACAAGCGCAAGTGGATGGACTAAAGTCTATGTCGACCTCTTGGAGAAATGTCTGAAGCACCCGTGGCGGGTATTGAGCATTGCTCTCATTTTGCTTTTCGTGGTTCCTGCTTCATTCTTCGCCTTCGGCAAGGGAATGACGCTGAATCCGCCGGAGGAGCCCCGCTCCGCGGCTCTGCGCATTCACGCGCTCGGGAACATGTCATTAGAAGAACAAGACCGCCTGGTTGCCGAAGTGGAACGGCGCATTCGCGGCATTCCGGATTTCGACCATGTCTATACGCGCACTGGAAGACCGGCCGGCGCCTCCAGCGAGGACGAGGACGTGATCGGAGAGATCAGGCTTTTGTTCAAGGAATGGAACGAGCGGCGGCCGGCCGATGTTCTGCTCAACGACGCACTCAGCCGTATCGAGGGCTTGCCGGGCATCATCGTTGAGTCGAAGAAAACAATGCACATGTCCAACGACACCAACATTGAAATTCTGATCGCCTCAAAGGAGCCCGCATTGCTGATGGACGCTACCCATAAGATTCGGCAAGGCATGAACCGGATGGAGGGGTTGCGCAACGTCGATGATACCTTGCCATTGCCTGGAATCGAGTGGCAACTCGATGTCGATCGCGGTGAAGCTGCCAAATACGGAGCCGACTTAACCACCGTGGGTGAGTCTATTCGCCTGATCACCAATGGCCTGCGCCTTGGTCGCTATCGACCCAATGATAGTGTCGACGAAATCGATATCGTCGTGCGCTACCCGGCCGAGTACCGTAACTTGCGGCAACTCGATGCGATCCGCATCGAAACGCGAGACGGCCTGGTGCCGATTTCAAACTTCGTTGAACGCAAGCCGATGCAGGAGGTTTCTGAAATCCAGCGCGTTGATGGCAAGCGCATCATGAAGATCACATCGGGCACTCAACGGGGCGTTTTTGCCGGCGATAAGGTAAAAGAGATCAAGCAGATGATTGCTGGCCTTAATCTCGACAGTCGCATTGAAGTTCACTTCAAGGGCGAAGAAGAATTGCGGCAAGAAAATTCGAATTTCCTGCTGTTTGCGTTTGGTTCTGCGGTGTTCTTGATCGCGATGATCCTGCTCGCCGAGTTCAATAGTTTTTTCGCGGTCATGCTGATCCTAAGCGCTGTCGTGCTGTCCACCATCGGTGTATTTGCGGGTCTCCTGATCGCTCAAACGCCGTTCATCATGACCATGACGGGTGTTGGCGTCATTGCTTGCGCCGGGGTGATCGTCAAGAACAACATCGTGCTGCTCGACACCTACAACATCTTCAAGCATGAAAATCACGACCCACGCGACGCGATTCTGAAAACTTGCATGCAGCGCCTGCGTCCCATCATGTTGACGAACTTGACCGCGATCTTGGGTCTGGTTCCAATTGCGCTACAATTGCATGTCGACTTTTTCCACCGCGTCGTCGAGTACGGCACACCCGCTCTGCAATTCTGGAAACACCTCGCGATTGCCTTGATTTACGGGTTAGGCTTCGCAACAGCACTAACGTTGGTCGTTACACCGTCCGTGCTGATGATCCAGGCCAATCTGGCTGCCAAAGCAAAGTTGATTACAGCGCGTCGTAAGAACCTGGGGGAAAGAGCAAGTCATCCCGCCGTGCAGGGCGCGGAAGTCCGTACTTTCCATCGTCCGGCCGCCGAATAGAATGGTCTGACTAAGCGCTAGATGGGGCTCTATCAAACTTGCCCGAGCGCGCCAAGATTTCGCTATCGAGAGACTTTTGAAATCCCAAAGAAAATAGCATCTCTGCGATCAGGAATGGCGGCGCCATAAAAACTTGAGTCACGTTTGTAAATAGAGCTGGGCGGCGGCCCTCAAAAGCATGGCCGACAAATTGTATGATCCAGCCGCCCACAAAACATGCCGCAAATGTGCTCCAAACGATGCTTGGCTCGCTGCGCCCAACAGCCTCGGCCAACACGTAAAGAATGCCGTAAATCACGCAAGCCAAGACGCCAATAAGTGGCACATTCAACAAATAAAGTGCCATCAACGCGATGAGAACGAGAGTCGCCACAGATATTGGATAGATACCCAGCGATCCCAGCTCGAGGTTGCCGATTGGAATCTGCGTCAAAGCGACAAGCAGAGCGTAAACAATCAATGGCACGCCGACGTGATGAGTAGCTTGATTGCGTTTGTCGCGGTGATAAGCCGCATACATCGCCAACTGTTCTAGAAACCAGTGACGCATCTGCGCACTCCTTGTCGAGGCCTACGGCCACAACGACACTTGAGGGCTGCAAATCTAGAGCACATTCAGTAACATTGGTAGCGGAAGGAAACAAACTGTCGCAATGCTCTGCTTCGGCCCCAAAGACATTACCTTTCCGCCCTTTCAGCCGCGATTCCCCTGGATCAACGGGGACCTGCAAACCATGCGCAATTCGATCGTGGGCGGCGCGCCGGACCTATCGAGCTATGTAAAGGAACGCATTAAAATTAGCGCGAACGACGGCTCCGGCGACGTACTACAGGCGGCCGTCAACCGACCGTATCAGGCTTCAACAAAGCCGATGGTGATTCTGATTCATGGGCTCACGGGTTGTGAAGACAGCTATCACATCCTAGTGACAGCCAACGCATTGTTAGAACTTGGCCACCCTGTGCTGCGGCTCAATTTGCGGGGCGCGGGGCCGTCGCGGATGACGTGCCGGGGACACTACCACTCCGGACTCAGCGCCGATTTGAGCACTGTTATTGACTATCTGTGTTCGCACAAGAAAGCCGAGCAAATTTTGCTCATGGGCTTTTCGTTGGGCGGGAACCTATTGCTGAAATGCCTCGCGGAACACGGTGGTGATCGGCGAATCAGGGCGGCCGTTGCTGTTTGCCCACCCGTCGATCTCAAGATCGCTCAACAACGAATCATGTCTAGGCGCAATTGGTTATATCACCGCTACTTACTCAGCCGCATGAAATCGGGTGTTCAGGGCTCTGATCTGGTCAAAGGAACTAATCTTGAGTGGTTGCAGTCTATTCGCACCGTTTACGATTTTGATAACACAGTCGTAGCGCCTAACAACGGCTTCACGAACGCAGAGGACTACTATTTCCGCAGTTCGTCATTGCCCCTTCTTGATGCAATTGAAGTTCCGACCTTGATAATTCATCCCCAAGACGATCCCTGGGTTCCCACCCAGCCAATCATCGACAGAAACTGGTCGAGAGCGACCGCCATAACCCTGCTATCGCCAAGATTCGGCGGGCATATTGGGAGTCACGGTGTCGGTGATAAAATCCCTTGGTACGTCGATTGCGCTGTGCGCTTCTTCCAGCACCACAAAACTTGACGATTGCAAGGTTGGCGGCGCTCCGGCATTGCAAGTCTGCAACACCCTGGCAAAATAGGCCTATCGTCCACTCTGTGGGCATCCCGGCTGTTGGCGGAAATCAAGGCGTAACATACGATCTCATGATTGGAGCCCATTTGGGGGGCTTCTTATGGGGGTTTTCAAAATGAAGCATGCGACAGCGCGCGGCTTTTGGGCTGCTTGTTTGGCCACAACGGCCATTGTCGGAATTGTGCCGACAGCCTTTGCGCAAATCGAAGAAATCGTCGTCACGACGCGGAAACGCGCCGAAAATCTGCAGGATATCCCGATCGTCGTGACAGCATTTACGGCTGAGAACCTAGAGCGGAAAGGCATCAGCAATCTCGCTGATGTTCTCAAGTTCACGCCCGGCGTACAACTCGTTGAGGCTTTCGCCCCCTCTGATCAGCGAATCATCATTCGAGGTCTATCCCCCACGCGCGGACGCCCCAATGTGGCTGTTCTGCAAGATGACATCGATGTCTCTTCGGAAGCGCTTCAAAACGCAGGCGGTTCGCTACTCATTAATCCGCGCCTATTCGATATCGAACGAATTGAAATCGTGAAAGGGCCTCATTCGGCCCTATTTGGTCGTTCTGCTTTCGCAGGTGCGTTGAACTACATCACCAAAAAGCCAGGCGAAGAATTCGAGGGCAAGGTCAACGTCGAAGCAGGATTGCGCGGCAAGGCTGAAGTCAAAATCAGCACAAGCGGCCCGATTCAAGACACGGGCCTGTCGGTTGGATTCAACGCGGCTTATTGGACTTTTGACGGCTTTCACCACAATTCACTGACTGGCGAGCGTTTGGGCGGCAGCGATGGTAAAGGTATTGCCGGTGCTGCGGTTTATCGTGGATCAGATACTTTCAAGGCAACGTTACGCGCCGAGTATACCAACGATGATGCCGATCCGCTTCCGCGTGTGATTATAAGGTCGAGCTTTAATGAGACCGTTCCGGTTACGGCCCGCACCGATGTGCCGGCCGCAGCCGGCGGCACGCCCGGCCGTGGATTGAACATCAGCCCTGCCATCACGACCTTCCCGATTTTCGTGGGCGCGATTCCTGACTTCAAAGCGTCAGGTGTTCCAGTTGTGTCTAGCCCCAATCCACGCACCGGCAAGGACTACCCCGGCGTACGACGCGAGATTTACCGTTTCACGTCGCGCCTGGACGGCGAGTTCTCGATGGTCAACGTATCGCTATTGTCTCACTACGGCCACGGCGACACGCAGCAATTCTTCGATGGTCAGCAAACCGGCAATGTGGCAACCGCACGCGCTTATGCCGAAGTCAATCAATCGACTTTGACCAAACTTCATACGCAGGAGTTGCGGTTCCAAAGCAACGACGACGATAGTCGCTTGCGTTGGACGGTCGGCGGCTTGTACTGGAATGAAGAAGTCGAGCAACTCAGCAACTCGGCGACTTGCTTCACCTCGGTTCCGGCTCGTGGTGCTGGCCCCCTCACGGCCCTCGGCAACCCAGCAGACACTTGCGGTCCATATATCCAAGCCTTTGGAACGACACGGCCATATATTAATGAGTTCTGGGGCCGTAACACGTTCCACTCTTCCACTTATGCCTTGGTTGATTTCGACATTACCGAGCAATTCACTATCAACGGTGAAATCCGCCGCACCTGGGAACGCGAGAAGGTCCAGGGCCCCAATCCTGCCCTTCCGCTACGCGGCATCGACCCCTACGGCATCTTGAATGGTCCGCCGCTAACGGGCGCCTTCTTCTGCGGCTTCGGCGCGCCGCCAGCTAATCCAGCCTGCTTTGCCCCGGTGGCCGGAGCGCCGATTGCGGAAAAGTCGCGCCAATCATTTTGGGTTCCGCGAATCGGCCTAAACTTCAAGGTTAACGATGACGTGCTGACTTACATCAGCGCTGCCAAGGGCGTGAAGCCGGCTGGCATTTCCACCGTTGGCGGCGGCAATGCTCCTCTGGTGAGGGCCAACTTGGAGTATGACGCCGAGAAGATGTGGGTCTACGAAGGCGGTGTGAAGTCGACCTGGCTGGACGGAAAGGCCCAAGTCAACGCAGCTTTGTATTACCAAGATTTCTCGGATAAGCAGGCGTCGACACAGATCGTGTTGCCAACAGGTATCCTTGGTACGCGCATCGTCAACGCAGCGTCGGCACGCGTCTGGGGCGTGGACTTGGAGACAGCATTCGCCCCGACCGAGCAATTGAATTTCTCGGTCGGTTACACGTGGCTTGACGCAAAATACAAAGACTTCGTCGTCCGCACCGGTGGTGCCAATCCCATCGTTCGCAGCCAAAGCTGTATTCCAGTCGTCACCTACCGCCTAACGGACGGCACATCTCGGACCGTTGTAAACCCGACGGCCCTGCCAGCAGCAGGCGCGGTGATTACGGCGCGCACTTGCGATGTCGACAAGTCCGGCCACAAGCTGGAGTTGGCTCCAACACACGCCCTGCAGTTCAACACCTTGTTCAAATCTGACATTGGTGGAGATATGACATGGATATCCGAACTCAGCGTTCAAGCTCAGAGTAAGCGCTGGAACGACGACGACCAGCGCAGCTATCTTGCTGGCTTCGTGACCATGGACGTTCGCACCGGCGTTGAATCGGACAATTGGACGGTCACGGCCTATGTCGATAACGTATTGAACGACGACACTATCAAGCAAGCTTTCGCGAATACGGACTTCAATTCTTTAGCCATCCAATTCGCTCCGCCACCACTCACTGTGATCTTGGCCAATCAGATCACGGCAAACGCGCCCGACAAGCGGCAGTTTGGGGTGCGTGCCAGCTACAAGTTCTAAGCGCAGGTGAAGTCAACGAACAAAGGCCCCTCTCGGTTTCCCGAGAGGGGCCTTTGCCATTTAGTCGCCCGTTAAAAAGCCCATTTGGCGGCGATTGTGGGAATGAAGGTTGCGATGATCGCCTCCAGCCACAGGCGCAAAAGCATCCTCAGCCAAGCGAGGATGAGGCGGAAGTTGTGGCCGACGGCGGAGAGGACGGCGTTGGCGGCATCGCCGTTACGGCCCTTGAGGTAATTCCGGCCGAGATGACCATCGTTTTTCATGTGGCCGATCACCGGCTCGATGGCGGAGCGCCGCTTGAGCTCGCGTTTGGTCCTGCCGAACACGCCGCGCTTCTGGCCTGAGAGGAAGACGCGCAAGGGCTTGGGCGCTTTGTGGCCGCGGTAGCCCTTGTCGGCATAGACCCGCTCGATCTCGCGGCCGGTGAGCGTCTGGGTTTCTTCGATCGCATCCTTGAGGGTGTGGCCGTCATATGGATTGCCGGGCAGCGCCTTGGCGTGAAGGACGAACTGGCCGCCCTTGGCCCTGGCGTTGGTGGTGGCGATCGAGACTTTGACGCCGAACTCGTAGGGCGCGTTGGCCTTGCCCTTGCCGATGCACTCGACCTCGGGCGCATGGAAGGAATAGAGCTTCCAGCCGCGTTGGCGCTGTTTTTGGGACCGGATCTGGCTGGCGCGTGAGA
>JANRJL010000080.1:0-47219 GCA_033763995.1 Rhodospirillaceae bacterium
CGGCTCTCCGGCGAAACATATGAAAACAACCCACCTTGATCTTGAAACGACCCGCGCATCCCACACCCCATGGACTCAACGCGTGAATCGAATCATCTTATCGACAACAACGCCAGTGGGTTTTTCAGCAAAGTGCTAGACCGCGAACGAGGTTCCGCAGCCGCAGGTGGATTTGGCGTTGGGATTGGTGATGCGGAAGGATGAAGCCAGCAGGTCCTCGACGTAGTCGATCTGCGAGCCCTTGAGCAGATCCAGCGAGACGTCGTCCACCACCAGCTTGGCGCCGTGGAACTCGAACACCTTGTCGTCGCCGGTGACGGCTTCATCCAAGCTGAAGCCGTAGGAAAATCCCGAGCAGCCGCCGCCCGAGACTGCCAAGCGCAGCATCAGATTGGGGTTGCCTTCGCCGGCCGCGAGCTGGGTCACCCGCGCCGCGGCGGAGGCCGTAAGGGCGACGGGCGGTTGGTCGGCGACAATGTGGTTCATGTGACTTGGGCCTGTAAGTTAGACGCAATTTAATGTCTCCGGGCCGCATCTTCAAGGACCCCAGGTTTTGCGCTGTTTAGAGCCAATCCCGCCGTTTGCGCCATGCGCGCCCGCGCGATAGTTTGGCACCATGGACACGACCCAGCACGACGGCATCGCTGGCTTGCGCAACAGCATGGCGGGTATCGCCTGCGACCCGGCCAAGACCAGAGGCCGTCTTCACGCCGAGCCCGAGGCCCGCACGCGCACGGCCTATCAGCGCGACCGCGACCGCATCATCCATTGCGGCGCCTTCCGCCGCCTCAAGCACAAGACCCAGGTGTTCATGTACGACGCCGAGGCCGGCGACCATCATCGCACGCGGCTCACGCACAGTTTGGAAGTCGCGCAGGTCGCGCGCTCCATCAGCCGCTTCCTGGGCCTCAACGAAGACATGGCCGAGGCCTTGGCGCTGGCCCACGACATGGGCCACACCTGCTTCGGCCACGCCGGCGAGGACGCGCTGAAGGAGTGCATGGAGGCCTACAACGGCTTTGACCACAACGCGCAATCCTTGCGTCTCGTGACCAAACTGGAAAAGCGCTACATCGCCTTCGACGGGCTCAATCTCACGTGGGACACGCTGGAAGGCCTGGTGAAACACAACGGTCCGCTGTTGGGCCAGCCCACGTCCAAGCCGCTGCCCCTGGCGATTCAGGAATACAACGCCACCCATGACCTCGAGCTGGGCACATGGCCCTCGGCCGAGGCGCAAGTGGCCGCCATCTCCGACGACATCGCCTACAACACCCACGACATCGAGGACGGCCTGCGGGCCGGACTGTTCGAGATCGAGGCGCTGCTAGCCGTGCCGCTGGTGGGCGAGGTGTTCAAGGATATCGCCCGGCGCAACCCCGGGCTCGACACCGGCGTGTGGGTCCACGAGGCCACCCGGCGCATCATCGGCGCCATGGTGGACGACGTGATCACCGAATCGCACCGCCGGTTCAGCGCCGACAAGCCCAAAACCACCGACGAGGTGCGCGGCCTCGGCCGGCAGATGTGCGGTTTCTCGGCGGAAATGGCGGTCAAAGAGAAAGCCTTGAAGCAATTCCTGTGGGCGAATATGTACCGGCACGCCGACGTGGCCCGCAACGTCGGCAACGCCCAGGCCATCGTGCATCGGCTGTTCGATGCGCTGCTGGCCGACCCGAAGTTGCTGCCGAAGGAATGGCAGAAGGGCCTCAACGAGGCCGACAAGATGAAAACCGCGCGCCGCGTGGCGGACTATATCGCCGGCATGACCGATCGCTACGCCCAAGAAGAACACCAGCGCATTATTGGCCCGCCGCCGCCCACCTGACGTTTCATGAACATCTTCAATACCTACAAAGACCGCATCGCCGGGATCGTGAACGACCTGGCGGCATTGGGCGCGCTTCCGGCCGGGCTCGACCTGTCGAAGGTCGCCGCCGAGCCGCCGCGCGAGGCCGCGCATGGCGACATTGCCACCAACGTGGCCATGGTGCTGAGCAAACCTGCCGGCAAGAATCCGCGCGAGTTGGCGACGTTGCTGCTGGGCCCGCTGAAAAAGCTGCCCGGCGTGACGGACGCTGCCATCGCCGGGCCCGGGTTCATCAATCTGCGGCTAGAGCCCGCGACCTGGGCCGACACCTTGCGCCATGTGCTGAAGGTCGGCACCAAATTCGGCGACGGACAGGTGGGGCGGGGCGAGCCCATCAACGTCGAGTACGTTTCGGCCAACCCCACGGGACCCATGCACGTGGGCCACGCACGCGGGGCCGTGGTGGGCGACGCGCTCGCGCGTCTGCTGGCCAAGGCCGGTTTCAAGGTGACCAAGGAATATTACATCAACGACGCCGGCGGGCAGGTGAACTCGGCCGCGCGCGCGGTGCGCCTGCGCTATTTGCAGGTGCTGGGCAAGATCACCGAAGAGGATTTCCAGGCGGCGCTTGCGCGCAAGGACGTCGAGTACGGCGGCGCGTATTTGATTCCGGTCGCCGAATCCTTGGCCAAGCGCGACGGCGACAAATGGGTCGTGGGCGAGGAGTCAGCTTGGCTCGAGCCCATCAAGGCCTTCGTCGTGGCCGAGATGATGGCGATGATCAAGGACGACCTGGCCGCGCTCGGCGTGCAGCATGATGTGTTCACATCCGAGAAAGCCCTGGTCGATGCCGGCAAGGTGACCGGCGCGGTGAAGTTCCTGGACGACGCGGGGCTCATGTACACCGGCGTTCTCGAACCACCCAAGGGCAAGACGCCCGACGATTGGGAAGCCCGCCCGCAGCGGCTGTTCAAGGCCACGCAATTCGGCGATGAAACCGACCGGCCGCTGCAAAAATCCGACGGCAGTTGGACCTACTTCGCGGGCGATATCGCCTACCACAAGGACAAGGTCGACCGCGGCTTCCGTCAACTCATCAACGTCTGGGGCGCGGACCACGGCGGCTATGTGAAGCGGGTTCAGGCCGCCACCAAGGCGCTCACGGCGGGGAAGGGCGAACTCGACGTGCTGCTGTGCCAGATGGTGAAGGTGCTCAACAACGGCGAGCCGGTGAAGATGTCCAAGCGCGCGGGCAACTTCGTGACCATGCGCGACCTGATCGATGCCGTGGGCAAGGACGTGGTGCGCTTCATCATGCTGACGCGCAAGTCCGACGCGCCCTTGGACTTCGACTACGCCAAGGTCACCGAGAAGACCCGCGATAACCCGATATTCTACGTGCAATACGCCCACGCGCGTGGCCGCTCGGTGTTTCGCCACGCCACGGAGATGTGGCCCACGGCGGACTTGTCCGACGGGGGCCTCGCCAAGGCCGACCTGGCATTGCTCACCGATGTCGATGAAGTGGGCGTGTTGCGCATGATGGCGGCCTGGCCGCGCATGGTCGAGCAAGCCGCCCTGACGCACGAGCCCCATCGCATTGCGTTCTATCTGTACGACTTGGCCTCGCAGTTCCATGCTCTCTGGAACAAGGGCAACGATGCCGCCGAGTTGCGTTTCCTGCAGGCCGAAAACCAAGCCGTCTCGCTCGCCCGCCTGGCGCTTGTGCGCGGCGTCGGGCTGGTGATAGCGTCCGGGCTCGGCGTCTTTGGCGTCGAACCCGTGGAGGAAATGCGCTGATGCCGATCGACCGCGATGGAGACGGCCCGCCGTTGCGCAAGGACGAGGCGAAAGCCGACGATCCGACGGCGCTGCGCGCCACGCCCTTCACCGACGACGTGTTCGACGATGCCTACTACAGCCGCCGGGGCGCCAAGCCCTCCGGCTCGCCCTTCGGCCTGATCCTCGGGGTTATCGTCGGCGCGGCCATCGCCGGGGGCGGCGCCTGGTACGTCATGACCCAGCAGAACGGCGCGGGGGAGGGGCCCGGCGGCGTGCAAATCGTCAGGGCCGACCCGACGCCCTACAAGATCAAGCCCGAGGAACCGGGCGGCATGCAGGTCGAGAATCAGGACAAGACGGTCTATGATCGCGTCGCCAAGACCGACGCGCCGACGCGGGTTGAAAATCTGCTGCCGGCCCCCGAGCAGCCCAAAACCCCGCCCAAGGTCGAGCCGAAGCCCGCACCCACTCCGGCCCCGACACCAGCAAAGTCTGAGCCGCCGAAAGTCGAGGCCCCAACTCCGGTTGCGGCCGTTCCGACGCCTGCCGCGGTTCCGCAGGCCACGGCGCCGGCCGCCAAGCCCGATGACCTTGAGGCCATCATGGCCGACATGAAAAAGAAGAGCGAAGCCCAAGAGGCTGCAGCCGCTCAAGCGTCTGTCGTAGCGCCCGTCGCGACCCCGCCACCACCCGCCGCACCGATCGCGCCCGCGCCCGAGCAGGTCGCAGCCGTTCCGGCGACCGTGCCTGGCGGTATTCTGGTGCAGCTGGCGGCCTCGCGCTCCGAGGAGGCCGCCCTGGCCGAATGGAAGCGCGTCAAGACCAAGCATGAGGCGCTTTTGGGTGCGTTGTCGCCCACCGTCGTGCGCGCGGACTTGGGTGAGCGCGGCGTGTTCTTCCGCCTGCGTGCCGGGCCCGTGGCCGACAAGGCCGCCGCCGACGCGCTGTGCGCCTCGCTCACCGCTCAAGGCGATGCCTGCCTTGTCGTGAAACCCTAAGACACCATGACAAACTCCGAGGGCCCGCCGCTGAAGGCGGCGATTTTTGGCTTGGCGGGGTTGACGCTGAGCAGTTCGGAACGCGCGTTTTTTCAGCGCGAACGTCCCGTGGGATTCATTCTGTTTGCCCGCAATATCGACACGCCAACGCAGGTGAAAGCGCTGGTCGCCGATTTGCGCGGCTTGGTGCCGGGCCATGACCCAGTGGTGCTGATCGACCAAGAAGGCGGGCGGGTCCAGCGGTTGAAGCCGCCCCACTGGCGCGCGGCGCCGGCCATGGCCGCCTTTGGTGCGCTCCACGCCAAGGACCCCAAGGCCGCGCTTGAGGCCTTGCGGGCCAACATGCGGCTGATCGGCCAGGAGTTGGTCGACCTTGGCATCGACGTCGACTGCGCGCCGGTGATGGACGTGCCGGTGCCCGGCGCTCACGATGTCATCGGCGACCGGGCTTTGGGCACGGACGCCGGTATGGTCTCGGCCCTGTTCCCGGCGGCCTGCGAGGGTTTGATCGACGCGGGCGTGGTGCCGGTGATCAAACACATCCCAGGCCATGGCCGCGCCACGTCGGACAGTCATAAAGCTCTACCCGTGGTCGATACAGATCTGGCGACGCTGCGCGCCACGGACTTCCGACCGTATCTGGCTTACAAACAACTCCACCCCAGGCCACTGGCCTTTGCCATGACGGCCCATGTGATTTTCAAGGCCATCGATCCGGCCGTACCAGCCACGCAATCCAAACGCATTTTTGACGAGATCATTCGTGGGGAATTGGACTTTGATGGCTTGGTCATGAGCGACGACCTCTCCATGGCGGCCCTGACGGGGCCCTACGATGAGCGGGCGGCCAAGTCCCTGGCGGCGGGCTGTGATGTCGTCCTGCATTGCAACGGCAACATGGCCGAGATGCAGGCCGTGGCCCAGGGCTGCGCTCTGCTTGGCTCCAGGGCTCAGCGTGAACTGAAAGCCTCCGCCGCGATTCGCCGCAAACCCCGGCAAGTCGTCGCCAACGTGGCCGTCGCGGCCGCTGATCTTGCCCGGCGGCTCGCACATGGATAGTGAACTATCCATTATCGAAACCGTGATCGCGGTTGCGATTCCCGCGATCCTGGCCATCACGCTGCACGAGGCCGCGCATGCCTATGTCGCCTACGTGTTCGGCGACAAGACGGCGCACCAGCAGGGCCGCATGTCGCTGAACCCCATCCGGCATATCGATCCCTTCGGCACGCTTTTGCTGCCGGCCATGCTGAAGCTCACGGGCTCGCCGTTTATTTTTGGCTGGGCCAAGCCGGTGCCGGTGGACGTGAGAAACTTCCGCCATCCGCGCCATGATATGATGTGGGTGGCCCTGGCCGGTCCGGCCATGAACCTGTTTCTGGCCATGGTCTCGGCGCGACTCTTGTTTCTGGTGGATGACGCCCCGGTTGAGACTCAGAAGGCGCTCGCCGCCACCCTCCAAAACGGTTTGATTTTCAACGTATTGCTTGCGGTTCTTAATATGCTACCTATCCCCCCGCTGGACGGGGGCAAGGTCTTGATCGGACTGCTGCCCTTGGACGCGGCGCGGCGCTTGGCGCAGGTGGAGAAATACGGCATGTTGCCGCTGCTTATCCTCCTGCTCGGGCTGCCGTTTTTGGGTGCAGCGATGGGGATCGACCTGAACCCGGTGGGGTGGGTGGTCGTCGCCATCTCCGACCAAATTGTCGAGTGGATCGCGGCCTTGTCCGGCTTAACCGTCGGCAACGGCTGACTTGGGACAACTGCAAGGGCGAGAACGAGAGCGAGATGGACGACAGTCCGGCCTTTCAAGAAGACGCCGATCCGGCGGGCCGCGGTCCCGGGTCCATGGCTGACTTCGTCCTGACGCTGGGGGCCTATGAGGGCCCCATCGATGTTCTGCTGACGCTCGCGCGCGACCAAAAGGTCGACCTCAAGCATATTTCGATCCTGGCGTTGGCCGAGCAGTACCTGAACTTCATCCAGACCGCCCAAACCCTGCAGCTGGAAATCGCCGCCGACTACTTGGTCATGGCGGCGTGGTTGGCCTACCTCAAGTCCAAGATGCTGCTGCCGCCGGAAGAGAGCGGCGATCAGCCCTCGGCCGAGGAAATGGCCGAGGCGCTCAAGTTCCAATTGTTGCGCCTGGAAGCCATGCAGGAGGCCGGGCGCAAGCTGTTCGCGCTGCCGCGTCGCGGCATGGATTTTTTCCCGCGCGGCCAGGAAGAAGACCTGCCGGTCACTTATCGGCCGGTGTACGACGTCTCGCTCTATGACCTGCTCAAGGCCTATGCCACGCAGCACCGCGACAAGGCCGTGCAGGCGCTCGAGATCGAGCCCTTCGACCTGTTTTCCATCGATGACGCCATCGTGCGCTTGCGCGAGTTGTTGCCGGGCGTGCCCGATTGGAGCGTGCTCACGACCTTCCTGCCCAAGGGCATCCGCCAGCCGCTGATGCGCCGCTCCGCCGTCAGCACCACCTTGATCGCCGCCTTGGAACTGGTGCGCGAAGGCAAGGCCGATATCCGCCAAGATGCACCGTTTGCCCCGATTTTCCTGAAACCAGCCAATAGACCCGTTGTTGCCAATGACTAGCCCCATGACGCCTGATACCACGCGCGCCCAAGCCGACCTCGCCGACGATGAAACAGTCGTGGCTGTGCCCGAGCCTGCCGCGATTCATGAAGCGGTGGCCGAAATCGCCGCCGGGCGCGAGGACGACATCAAGGCTCGCCGCGCCGAAGATCTGCGCGTGGTCGAGGCCCTGTTGTTCGCGGGCAAGGACCCCATGAACGAGCGTGCGATTGCCGAGCGCTTGGGCGAGGGCGCCGATGTCACCGGCCTGCTCGAGGAACTCAAGCGCCACTACGCCACGCGCGGGGTGCAACTGATCCAGGCGGGCGGGCGCTGGTCGTTCCGCACCGCGCCCGATTTGGGCGACCGCTTGCACTTGGAGAAACTGGTGCCGCGCAAGCTCTCGCGCGCGGCCATCGAGACGCTGGCGATCGTGGCGTATCACCAGCCCGTGACCCGCACCGAAATCGAGGAAATTCGCGGCGTCATCGTGTCCACGGGCACGCTCGACATCTTGCTCGAAGAAGGCTGGATCAAGCCCAAGGGCCGCAAGGAAGTGCCCGGGCGTCCGGTGATGTGGGGCACGACTTCGGCGTTCCTCGATCACTTCGGTCTTGAATCGATCAAGGACCTGCCGGGCCTCGAGGAATTGAAGGCCGCGGGCCTGCTCGATTCCCGCCGGGGCGTGTCGGCTTACGGCACGCGGGCGGGCGAAAGCGACACTTTGCCCTTCGATACCGAAGAGTCCGACGAGCCTCTGGAACCCCTGGGCCATGCCGGAGACGGCGCGGCGGACCAGGAAAGCGACGCAAAGGCTTGAGTTTCCAAGGGTATTGCCGGTCGGCGTTGCCGACCCTATGTCTTTCTGCGATGCTCAGCCCAGAATGCCGGGTCGGGCGGCGGTGAAAACCCGTCAGTGGTCCGATTCTAACATTCGCATCCCAGTTTGGCGTGCAATTTTGCGAATGTTAGAATCAAAGGACCACTGAGACCTGTTTATTTCTAGTGGAGCTTTGGATTTGACATTCGCCACACAGTCCTGCCGCGACGATAGGAGCGAATGTCAAATCCGCTCCACTAGTGACCTCGTAAAACCTCTCAACGGAGTTTGAATCATGGGCACGTTCAGCATTTGGCATTGGGTGATCATCTTGGTGGTGGTCATGCTGCTTTTCGGCGCCGGCAAGATTCCGCGCCTGATGGGCGACGTGGCCAAGGGCATCAATGCCTTCAAGAAGGGCCTCAAAGAAGAACCCGCCGAGGACACCACGGCGCAGAAAACCCTCGACAAGGACAAGGACGCGTCGCCGACCTAAACGGCAAGGTGGGGTTCATCAGCGCGAGGCGGTAATTCGATGCTCGACTTGGCGTGGTCCGAGATCGCGGTGATCGGCCTGGTGGCGGTGCTCATCCTGGGGCCGAAGGAACTGCCCAAGGCGATGCGCGCGGTCGCGCAATTCATGCGCAAGGCGCGCAAGCTCGCCGGTGAATTCCAGGGCCACTGGAACGACGCCATGCGCGAGTCCGAATTGGACGAAGTCAAGAAGACGGTTCAAAAGATCAGCTCGACCAATCTCGGCAGCGAAGTGGAGAAGTTCATCGACCCGTCGGGTGAATTCGCGCGCGAGTTGGACGACACCATCGGCCAGACCCGCCGCGAGATCGAAGGCGCGACTCAATTGAACGCGCCCGCGCCCGTGGCGGCGACACCGGCGGCAACACCCGCGACCAACGCACCTCCTGCGGCGGCTCCGGCCTCCAGCGCCGCAGCCTAGGTGCGCTCACAGCTCATGGCCGAGAACCCAGACTCTCACACGATGCCTTTGCTCGACCACTTGGCCGAGCTGCGCACCCGTTTGATCTATTCGATCTTGGCGTTGTTCGTCACCTTCGCCGCGTCGATGTATTTCTCCGAGTACATCTTTAATTTCCTCATGAAACCGCTGGCCGATGCCATGCAGGAAGTCGGCGGCACCAACCGCATGATCTACACGCACCTGGCGGAAAATTTCTTCACGCAGATGAAAGTGGCCTTCTTCGCCGCCGCCTTCATCACGTTTCCGATTTTCGCCAACCAGATGTGGATGTTCGTGGCACCCGGCCTTTACAAGCACGAACGCGCGGCCATCTTGCCGTTCTTGTTGGCAAGCCCCGTGCTGTTCTTCCTGGGCGGGCTGTTGGTTTACGGCTTCATCATGCCGCTGGCCTGGAAGTTCTTGTTGGGATTCCAGACAACCACGGCCGAGACCATTCTTCCCATTCAGTTGGAACCGCGCGTGGCGGACTATCTGTCGCTGGTGATGACGTTGATCTTCGCCTTCGGCATCAGCTTCCAGTTGCCTGTGCTGCTGGTGCTTTTGGCTCGGGTCGGCATTCTCACGGCCGAAGGTCTGGCCGAGAAGCGCCGCTATGCCATCGTCGGCATTTTCGTTTTCGCCGGCATCGTGACCCCGCCCGATGTCATCAGTCAGATCGGCCTCGCCGTGCCGTTGATGCTGCTTTACGAAGTCGCCATTGTCGGCGCGAAGTTCGCGCAAAAACAGCGCGAGGCCGCCTGGGAAGACGACCCCGCCGGCACGGGCCTTGAGGACACGGATTTCAACCAGGCCTAACGGCTTTTTTGGCCGCAATCACGCGCTGTCGAACTCGGCCCCTCGCGCCTCGCATGGCTTGGTTCAGCCACACCGTTTCCCACCCTGGACGCTTGCCAGCCGCCGCCCTATAACCGCGCCACATTTCGGCGCGATTCGAAGCGGTTGGGGCCATGCTCGATATCAAATGGATCAGGGATAACCCGGCGGCGTTGGACGCGGGGTTGGCGCGGCGCGGGGCGCCGGAGCGGTCGAAAGAGTTGCTCGAGCTTGACGCCAAGCATCGCGGCATCATCACCGAGTTGCAGACGCTGCAGACCAAACGCAACGAGGTCTCCAAGCAAATCGGCGCGGTCAAGAGCAAGGGCGGCGACGCGGCGGCCTTGATGGCCGAAGTCGCCGCGATCAAGGACCGCATGACGGCACTTGAGGCCCAGGAAAAAGATGTGGGCCAGTTCCTGCGCGACACCTTGATGACGGTGCCCAACATGCTCGATGCCGCCGTGCCCGACGGCCAGGATGAAACCGGCAACGTGGAACTCCACCGCTGGGGCAGCCCGCGCGCGTTCGACTTTCCCGTCAAGGATCACGCCGACTTGGGCCTTGGTTTGGGCCTGCTCGATTTTGACCAAGCCGCCGTCATGTCGGGCGCGCGGTTTTCCATCCTGAAGGGCGCGCTGGCGCGTCTGGAACGCGCGCTGGCCCAGTTCATGCTCGACGTGCACACGCAGAAGAACGGCTTCACCGAGATCAATCCGCCGCTCCTGGTGAAGGCCGAGGCGCTGCAGGGCTCGGGCCAACTGCCGAAGTTCGTTGAAGACCTCTACATGACCACGTTGGGCCACTGGCTCATCCCGACGTCGGAAGTGACTTTGGTCAATCTCGTGGCCGAGAAAATTCTGGCGCAAGACGAACTGCCGATCCGGGTCACCGCTTTCACGCCGTGCTTCCGCTCCGAGGCGGGCGCCGCGGGCAAGGATACCAAGGGCATGATCCGGCAACATCAATTCGAGAAGGTCGAACTGGTCAGCATCTGCGCGCCCGAACAATCGGAGGCGGAGCATCAGCACATTCTGAAATGCGCCGAGAATATTCTGCAGCGGTTGGACCTTCCCTACCGCGTCATGGCGCTGTGCGCGGGCGACGTGGGCTTTTCCATGGCGCGCACGTTCGACCTGGAAGTCTGGCTGCCGGGCCAAAACACCTACCGCGAGATTTCAAGCTGTTCCAATGCGCACGACTATCAGGCGCGGCGCATGAATGCCCGCTTTCGTGCTGACGGCGACAAGAAGGGCACGCGCTTCGTGCATACGTTGAATGGCTCTGGCCTCGCCGTCGGGCGCACTTTGGTGGCGGTGATGGAAAACTATCAGCAAGCCGACGGTTCCATTCGTGTCCCGCAGGCGCTGAAGCCTTACATGGGCGGTCTCGAGTTCATCAAGCGCGCCTGAAACAGAAGTGACAATGGCTGACGTCTTCTTTCCACCGCTGCCGGACCTGAAGGGCAAGCGGATTTTGCTGTCCAACGACGACGGCATTGCGGCAGCGGGTCTCGCGGCCTTGGAACGCATCGCGCGCGCTCTCACGGACGACATCTGGGTCGTGGCCCCCGCCGCCGAGCAAAGCGGCGCGGGCCATTCGCTCACGCTGCACCATCCGCTGCGTCCGGTGAAGGTCGCCGAGCGCCGCTACACCATCAACGGCACGCCGACCGATTGCGTGCTGGTGGCGGTCAATTACCTGATGAAGGATCACCCGCCCGATTTGGTGCTGTCGGGCGTCAACATGGGCGTGAACCTGGGCGAGGACGTGCACTATTCGGGCACGGTCGCCGCCGCCATGGAAGGCGCGCTGTTGGGCTTTCGCGCGATTGCCTTCAGCCAAGCCTTCGACGACGAAGAAAACATCCATTGGCCCACGGCGGAGCGCTTTGGGCCCGACATCGTGCGCAAGGTGTGCGCCACGGGTTGGGCGCAGAACGTGCTGATCAACGTGAACTTTCCCGACTTGCCGCCCGACCGGGTGAAGGGCATCGTGACCGCGCGGCAGGGCAAGCACAAGATCGGCGACGATCTGGTTCACCGCCACGATCCGCGCGGTCGGGCCTATATCTGGATCGCCTCGCGGCGCCTGGCCGACTCATCGGCTGTGGGAACGGATTTGAAGGCGGTCGAGGACGGTTACGTCTCGGTGACGCCGCTCAACGTCGACCTCACGCACGACGCCTCCATGGCTGCGCTCGGGCGCGTTTTCCCATAATCTGTCGGCCATGAGCCAAGACAGCCGCAAGATTCGCCTGATCATGGACCTGCGCAATCAGGGCGTGACGGACACGCGCGTGCTGTCGGCCATCGAGCGCACGCCGCGCGAGGCCTTCGTGGAAGAAGCGTTTCTCGATCAGGCCTATGCCAATCAGGCGCTGCCCATCAATTGCGGCCAGACCATCAGCCAGCCGTTGATCGTGGGGTTGATGACCCAGGCTCTTGAAGTCGGCGAGCGCCACAAGGTGCTGGAGGTCGGCACCGGCAGCGGCTATCAGGCCGCGGTCCTGGCCGAGTTGGCCCGGCGCGTTTACACCATCGAGCGGCACCGTGACCTGCTGGCCCAGGCCGAGGAGCGCTTCAAGCGGCTCGGTATTCACAACATCACGACCATGGCGGGCGACGGCTACAAGGGCTGGCCGGCGCAAGCGCCCTTCGACCGGATTATCGTGACCGCCGCGGCGCGCGTGGTGCCGCCCGATCTCGTGGCGCAGCTTTCCGACCAAGGCGGGATCATGGTGCTGCCGGTGGGCGATCCCGCCGGGCTGCATCAAGAGTTGATCCGCGTGCGCAAGGACGGCAAAAAATTCCACAGCGAGCGCATGTTCCCCGTGCGCTTCGTGCCCATGGTGCAGGGCGTGCCCCCCGAGCCGCGGTAATTACGTCAACGGGTGTCCCGGCGGCGAAATTGAGATATAGTGGGCGCATGACGATGTCGCGCATTGCTTTCCTTGTTGCTGCCGCGCTGGTTTCCGCCTGCGCGCCGAAGTTCGAGCCGCCGCCGGGGTTCCAGGGCGGCTTCCTGTGGGACACGGGCCGCAGCCGAGCGGTTTCGGTGCAAGCCGGCGACACGCTGTTCAGCGTCTCGCGGCGCTACAATGTCCCGACCAAAGCGATCATCGCCCGCAATGGCTTGCAGCCGCCATACGAGTTGACTGTGGGCCAACAGTTGATCCTGGATCCCACGCTCACGCATAAGGTGGAAGCCGGCGATACGCTGTCGAAAATCGCGCGCCAATACGGCGTCGAGATGCGCCTAATCGCCGAGGCCAACGACATTGCCGCGCCCTACGTCATCAAGATCGGGCAGGAACTTTGGATTCCCGATCCCTTCACCGTCGCGGCGGCGCCGGTATTGGCAGGGGCCCTGACGCCGATGCCCAGTCCGCCGATGCCCAGTCCGCCGATTCCGAATGGTGTGCCCGTGGGCGGCGCATCGTCACCCCGTGCGATCGCTGTTGAGTCCTTGCCGCCGCCGCCGGGTCAACAGCCCGCAGGCGAAGCTGTCCCGCCACCTCCGGCCACCGAGCCGATGTCGATGCCTGAGCCGATCACCGCTGCGCCGGAGCAGACCGCATCATTGCCGCCCGAGCCTAAGCCCCTTGCCGCGCCACCGCCGCGCGCCGCCGCACGGTTCATTTGGCCTGTTGAAGGATCGGTGATCGCGGGTTTCGGCCAAGCGGGGAAGGGCCTGCACAACGACGGCATCAATATCGCGGCCAAGCCCGGCGCGCCCGTCAAGGCCGCCGACAATGGTGTTGTTGCCTATGCCGGCAACGAACTGAAAGGCTTCGGCAACCTGCTGCTGATCAAGCACGATGACGGCTGGACCACGGCCTACGCGCACAATGACAAACTGCTGGTGGAGCGCGGCCAAGAGGTCAAGCAAGGCCAAGTGATCGCCACCGTGGGCCGCACGGGCAATGTCGACAAGCCGCAACTGCACTTCGAGATCCGGCGCGGCACCTTCGCCCTCGATCCCCTGGAGCACTTGGACAAGCCCGGCGCGGCGCGCGCCGGCCGCTAGGCCGGCGACGATATTTGCGCTCGGCACTTGCCCTCGCCGCTGGTTTCGGCAACATGGGCTGGGGGCAGGAGGGCGTAATGAGTAGCGATCCGCGATGGACATTGGGTTCCATCAATAAGCGTAGCTTCTTGAAGGGTGCAGGGGCGCTCGCCGGCATGACCATGCTGGGCCTGGCCCGCGCTCGCGCGGCCGACGACTGGGACGTGGTTGTCATCGGCGGTGGCACCGCCGGCTTGCCCGCTGCTTATTTTGCAGCCGAGCGCGGCGCAAAAGTGCTTCTCATCGAAAAGTCAGGCCAGTTGGGCGGCACGCTCGACCGTTCGGCCGGTCAAATCGCGGGAGCCGGCACCAAGTTTCAGGCGGCCAAGACCATCGCCGACAGCCCGGACGCGCACTTCGAAGACATCATGCGCATCACCAAGGGCACCTGTGACCCGACATTGGCGCGCCTGCTGGTCGACAATGCCGCCGAGACCATCGACTGGCTGGCCGACAACGGCTTTGCGACGCTGCCCGAGCACCCGGTGATCGAGGGCGCCCATGAGGCCTTCACCACCGCGCGTTACCAGTGGGGGCCCGAAGGCGGCCAGAGCATCTTGAAGGTGATGCGGCCCCAAGTGGAAACCGCCGTGATCAACGGCAAGATCACCGTGCTGATGCGCACGGGCGCGGTGGAACTGATGCAAGACAACAAAGGTGCGGTCATTGGCGTGATCACCGAAGACGAAAGCGGCGTTCGCGCCGAACACTTGGGTCGGAGCGTTGTGTTGGCTTCAGGCGGCTGTGCGGCCAATCCAACCATGTTCCAGGAATTGCACGGCGTGCCGCTGTACGCGCGCGCGGCCTATCCCTTCAGCCAAGGCAAGGGCATCGAGTTGGGAGTCTCCGCGGGCGGCTACGTGCGCGGCGGCGAGAAGTACCTGTGCAATTCGGGCAGCGTGTTGTTGGACACGAACTACCCAAGCCCGATTTTTGCCGCCGCCGCGACGGATCCGCGCCAGCGCCAACCCTGGGAAATCACCGTCAACCGCCGCGGCGAGCGTTTCTTGCGCGAGGATCACCCCAGCGTCGATGAACGCGAGCACGCGCTGCTGAAGCAGCCGGGCATGCGCTCATGGATCGTGTTCGATCAAGAGGTTCTTGAAAAAGCCCCGCCGTTGTTCCCGTCCATGGCCCCTGAGCGGCTGGCGGCTCTGTTCAACACCCATCCGATGTTCGCCAAGGCCGAGACGGTCGATGGCCTGGCCAAAATCATCGGTATCACGGTCAACGGCCTCGTGCAGTCCGTGAGCGTTTACAATGACGGCCAAACGAAAGGTTCCGACGTGTTCGGGCGCCTGCACATGCCGCTGCCGCTGGTCCGCCCACCCTTCTACGCGGTGGCGCAGCAGGGCATCACCATCATCTCGTTCGCGGGATTGACGATCGACAATTCCCTGCGTGTGGTGAAGGAAGACGGCGATCCGGTGCCGAACCTATACGCCGCCGGTGAAGTCATCGGCGCCGGGGCGACCTCGGGCAATGCCTACACCAACGGCATGCTGGTCACGCCCGCGCTGACCTTCGGACGGTTATTGGGGCAAAAAATCTTACCCATTGGTGCGATATAAGGAGCCAAGAGATGAACTCTTTTAGAATTGCGTTGGCTGTTCTGGTGAGTTGCGTGGCCGCGCCGGCTTCGGCCGCGCCGGGCTATGAGCAAGACCGCAAACAGTTGGAACAGGTGCTCGCCGATCTCATCGCCTGGCTGCCGGGAGCTTGGGACTCCTACCCCCAGGTTTACTATGAGAATAACTACGCCATGCCAAAGGAAGGCGAGCACGAGCATTGGCACCGCACCTTCGCGCGCATCGATGCGCCGCAGGTGGGCGAGGTCGTGTTCTATGGGCAGATTAATGCTGGCGGCCGCAACGGTCCCATCATTGGCGGCAGTCAGGTCCTCTATAAGGCCGTGATCGACAAAAAGTTGGGCGCGGTGAACATTTTCGGTCAAGGCCCGCTCGACCCGGAGAAGTATGAAAACCTCCACGTCCGCCCCGAGCTCTGGGGCGAGGTGAAAATGCGCGACCCGGCCGCGCTCAATTGTGATTTCATCTGGCGCCGCGATGTCGATCACATTTTCGGGGTCCTGCAGGGCAACACGCCCGAGAAGCAGAAATACGGACCGGGGACTTGCGCGTTTCTTTCCGTGCGCAGCGGCGTGGAATTTCGCGGCGACGCCGAGTGGGCGCTCAATGCCGAGAAACTCTGGCTCTACGACAACAATTGGCAAGCCGACATGCTGGTGCTGGGTCGCGAAGACCGCACCCACATCCAGATGTATCGGGCACGGCCCTACACGTGCGAGGTGAAGGACGCGAGCGGTCGGCGCCAGGTCGATGCCCACGACCGTGGGCACAAGATGGAGGTTTCGGGCAATGGCGGGCGCAAACTGGAGTTGCTGCTGTTGCGAGCGGAATACCCCGCGGACGTTGGTTTGTCCGATCGGCTCAAGTTGATGCTGACTGACCCGACTAACGGTAAGGACATTGGCGTGAGCGAGGCTGCGCCGCTGGCGAAGTCGATTGATCTCAAGAGCGACGGGGTCGCGGCGACGTGCCGACTGGCGAGCAAATTCCCGCCGATGGCGCTGCAATAAAGCCAGAGGACGCAGGTTTTGTGGATGGTGCAAATTTGCAACATACGTGATCTTTCGTGATCGGCCTTCGACCAAAAGCACTTTAGCCTTTCGTGCATCTCCATGAAGCAATTATGATTTTTCAGGCTTGGTGTTAGCTCGTCGGGCTAATGGATTTAATCGGGTTGGGGAACAATCATGTCGAAAAAGAAATCGCGTTTGACGATGGCACTGTTGGCCACGGTGGCCATGCCGATGCCCACATTCGCCCAGGAGTCGGGCGGGGTGTTGGAAGAGATCATCGTCACGGCGCGTAAACGCGACGAAAGTTTGCTTGAGATTCCAGTCTCGGTCTCGGCCTTCACCGCAGACGCCATGCGGCAAGCGGGGATCGA
This sequence comes from Rhodospirillaceae bacterium, assembly GCA_033763995.1. Taxonomy (GTDB): domain Bacteria; phylum Pseudomonadota; class Alphaproteobacteria; order Rhodospirillales; family Rhodospirillaceae. The sequence goes on from JANRJL010000080.1 coordinate 16,836, forward strand.
AAACGCGCAAGACCTTTCCGATTTTGCCGCCGGGATAGACTTCCGCCAGTTCGACTTCGGCGGCCGCAATACGCCCAACATTCGCGTCCGCGGCATGATCCAGCAGGTCATCACACCCTCGACCCAGATCGGCGCGCAGTTCTGGGACGGTTCCTATATCGGCGGCGGCGGCGGTTTCGTGCCGGTCGGCGGCTTGGAACGCGTCGAGGTGATCAAAGGCCCGCAGACGGCCTACTTCGGTCGCAACACCTTCGCCGGCGCCATCAACTTCATTCCCAAGCAGCCCGGCGACGAGTGGGAAGGCAATATTTCATTGTCATGGTCGCCGACGGATCACGATGAGTTCAATGTCAACGGCAGCGTCAGCGGTCCCATCAACGATAAGGTCGGTGCCGCGGTATGGGCCGGGTTTAACCGCGATGGCGGCGATTTCAGCTTCGGCGACGGCGAACCGTTTGCACAATTTACGGATAAATCATTCAACGGCACTCTGCGCGTTGAGCCCACGGACGAGCTCGTTCTGAAGGTGACCGGCTATTATACTTCGGCCGAGGACACGACGACCGGAGCCGCGGTCAATTTCACGACACCGGCCGGCGCCTGCAACATCCAGTATAGTGGCGTTCGTGTCGACACTCTCACAGGTGTGGAAACGCCTTACACGAAGGACTTACGCACACTCACTTTCGGTTCGTTCTGTGGCCGATTCCCCAACGCCGAGAAATTGATCACCCCGTCGACACGATTCCCGACGGCCGCCAACCTTGCGAACGCTACGTTTGGTGTGCCGGCTCTGTCGGCCATCAATCCAAGGTCGAGAGAATACAACAGTATTCGCGCGCCGCAAGGCGGCCTCGGCGGCTGGCATCGGACTTATCGCTTCCAGCTCCATGGCGACTATGACATCGGCGATCATACGGCGTCCGTCATTGTTTCGCGCGCGGGGACCGGAACCACGACCCGCGTCGATCAAAACTTCGGCCTTCCGAGCCCCATCCTGTTGGTGGGTCTCGAGACCGCGATCCGGGAACTTTATTACGAGGCGCGCATCACGTCGCCGCAGGACCAGCGGCTCCGTTATCTGGCCGGCGTGAGCGACTACAACCAGCACTACAATACCTTTACCGATCCGGCCCGCGTACCCCAGCAGGTGGACCGCCAGCGCAGCGCGACCATCTCGGTCTTCGGCTCTGTCGACTATGACATCGTCGACGATGTCACGCTTTCGGTCGAAGGCCGCTACACCGATGAAAAATTCACGGCGATCGAAGAAGGTGCGGTTCAGAACCTGCTTACTACGCCACCAGCTCAAAGAACGCCATGCGGGGCAACGGTATGTAACTCAAGTACCAAGTACGATGCGTTCCTGCCGCGCGTGATTCTCAACTGGAAGCCGCTCGAAGGAGCGACCACCTACGCCAGCTGGTCGCAAAGCAAACTGATCGGACTGGCGACCCAGGCCCGGTCGATTGCCGTCAATGCCCCCACCCTGTTGAGCCTCGCGGAGGCGGAACGGATTGGCGACTTCTTGGCTCCGCAAAAGGCCACGCAGTACGAAGTGGGCTGGAAGCAGGGCTGGGACGCCTACAGCATGACGTTGGCGGTGTTCCGCACGACGTGGAAAAATCAGCCGACACCGATCGTGATTTTCCTGCCTGGCGGCGCGGGGACGTCGTCGCTCCGTCTCCCGGGCGATTCCAAGTACACCGGATTTGACCTGGAAATGAACGGTCAATTCACGGAATGGTTCGGGCTGACAGGTCAGGTGGCCTATTCCAACGGCGTGATGAAGAAGTACTTCAACCGGGGTTCCGAAGAATCGACCGTTCTGCTTCCCCCCGGTCTCCCAGGGTCGACCGCGGTGTCTTCCGCCGGCAACCCGGTGCGCAATCACCCGGAATGGACCGGGTCGCTCAGCCCGGTGCTCTCCGGCGAATTTGCCGAGCGCAACTGGTTCCTGCGCGGTGATTTTATCTATACCGGCAAGTTCTACACCGACTATTCCCGTTTCAACATCAACGGGGCGCGGAAGCAGACCAACGTCCGTGCCGGCATCGATATCGTCGATGGAACGACGATCGAGGTGTTCGGGACCAACATCTTCAACAGCAAGGTGTTGACCACGACAGCGGGCACCACATTTGGCGTTGGCCTCAACCGGAAGATTTTCACCGGCGTGTATCAGGCCCGTGAATGGGGCGTTCGCCTCAGCGCGAAGTTCTAACTTTAGACTCCCGATTGGGGTCACGAAAAAGGCGCCGTTCGCGGCGCCTTTTTCATTTCACGCGACGATCTGGCTGACTCGCGCTGGATCCTTCCGCGCGATCGCCGCGCTCATTCCTCACATCTTGAATCTGGCGCGCAGTTCGAGGGCGTGAATGTCTTGCCCACTCCCCGCGACTCTGCCGCGATAGCCGAAGCTGATGGTCGGTCCGTCGTTCATGCTGCCGACCAACGAGGCCTCGATGCGCGCCGAGCCCGCGCCGGGATGGGCGATGGGCGTGGCGAAGGCGACCGACGAGCCGACGACGGTGGCGTTGAAGGTGCCGTTGGTCTCGTCGATCACGTGACGCCAGCCCAGCAGGATGCGCGGCGCCAATGTGCCCCAGGACTGCTTGCTGGGCATCGAGAAGCTGGCCCCGGCCTCGATCGCCGCTTCTTTGGTGTCGAGCGACGGCACCACCAGGCCCAAGGCGCCGGCGCCGCCTTCGGTGTAACCGTCGATATCTGACTTTTGGTACTCAATCGCTCCATAGGGCGCGGCGACGCCGTCATTGCCCATCTCGAATTCCTTCGAGAGTTTCAGGGCCGCGGACCACACGTTGCCGTCGTGCGACGAGGTTGCCGTGCGCGCCAGGGTGGGCAAGGCGCGGCTGGTGTCGATGTCCGACCAGCCGTAACCGAGGGTGCCGTCGACATAAAAATCCTCGGCCAGGGCCGCCGTGAAGAAGCCTTGAACGGCGATGGTATCGACCTCGGTCTTGCCCAGGCTCTGGCGCAGCTTTTCCTCGCCCGCCGCGTAGCCCAAGGCCAAGCCGGCCCTGCCGCCGTCGTAGGCGCCTTCGTAACCGGCCATGATGAAGGGGCGCTCGATCTTGGAGCCGGTGCCGTCAGCCGTGGTGGATCGCTTGCCGAAATCGTAGCCGATGGCCCCAAAAGCGCCGCTGCCGTCGGCGCCGCGATTGTCCTCGGCCCGGGCCAGCAGGCTGCCGGACAGGCTCGCCATGGCTTCGTTGCTGGCACGACCCTGCACGTAAACGCTGCGCGCCGAGATTTCGTCGAGGGCTTGCGCCTTGGCGGCCGCAGAACTCAGCAGATTTGCCTGGATGAGCGCTTGGTCGAGATCGGCGCTGAAGCCGGCGGAGACGTCGAGCGCGGCAGCGAGATTGCGCTGCGCGGTCGTCGTGGCCGAGGGGGCGAGCACCGCGCGAATAAGCTGAGCGCGAATTTCGCCGCCGGGTCGTGCGGTGGTGTGAATGTTGAAGTACAGACCGGCGTTTTCGAGATTGGTCACGTCCGCCGCCGGAATCGCCCAAGTCAACGGGCCGATGGGGCTCGCAGGTGTGGGGAAGGGGAATATAACCGGGCCGTTGACCCCGGCAATGCCGCGGTGGATGTGACCGGCGATGACGTTCGCCCCGACCGAGGCCAGATTATGGGTTCCAGTGACGGTGGCCGATGTTCTCGCATCGTTCAGGATCAAAACGCCGATACCGGTGGCAGTCGATGTGTTGGCTGGAACCTCGTTGGCGCCGTTCATCTGCGCCAGGAACAGCGTTCCGGCCTCGGCCGTGGCGGAGATCAGCGCCGCAATCGCGACGCCCGATAACAAAACTTGCTTTTTCATTCGATTACCCCTGTGAAGAACGAACCCGTCGGACGCATGTGAAGCGGCAGGGGTAGTGGCCTCCCCACACCAATGCCACACGACTCCCAGACCTATGACGTCAACTGGCCGATGGATATTCCTGGGCAGCGACATGTTGATCGATTGTTGATTGATCGGGGCGATGGTGTTTGTGGATTATCATGGCATTTCAATGTATTAAGGCATGGTGAGTGGCGAATTACGGCTCAAATGAAAGCAAGTGTGGGCTGAGAACCCTGGCGTATGGCACCCTCCCAATCCATGCGAGTTCGAAGATCGCTACCTGCGAGTCCTCTGAGAACTGCAACCGCTGGGGTGTGTGGGGGCCCCGGGTTCCAGCGCTCCCGGCTCGTGCGTTTTTTCGCCCTCGCGCTGCCGATATTCCTGAGCCAGGGGGCCGCCGCGCAACTCCAGGCCCCGCCAGTGACAACGGACCGACCCTTCGGCGGGAAGTTGGTGTTGACGGGCGGTGTGACGCAGGTCGAAGGGGTTGCGGGCGGCGGATTGACTCCTTGGGCGTTGATTGGGGGTTATGGCACGCGCGATCAGGTCGGCGGGAATGGGTACTATACGCACGTGCGGTCGCAGGACTTTCACCTGCAATCCTACGGTGCGATGCTGGGATTGTACGACCGGGTTGAGATCTCCGTGGCGCAGCAGCGGTTCGACACCGAGGACGTGGGGGCCGCGCTGGGGCTGGGTAAGGGGTTCACGTTCCGCCAGGACATCGTCGGGCTGAAGGTCAAGGTGGCCGGGGACGCGGTGCTGGAGCAGGACCAGCTTCTGCCGCAGATCGCCGTAGGGGCGCAGTACAAGCGCAATAACCGCGAAGCCGTCGTGAAGTCCCTCGGGGCGACGCACGACGACGGCGTGGATTTTTACGCGAGCGCGACGAAGCTGTTTCTGGCCGAGAGTGTGCTGGTGAACGCCACCGTGCGGCTGACCAAGGCCAATCAACTGGGCATTCTGGGTTTCGGCGGGGATCGCAGCACCAGCTACAAGCCCATGCTGGAGGGCTCGGCGGCGCTGCTGCTCAGCCGCAATTGGGCGGTGGGCGCGGAGTATCGGTCCAAGCCCAACAACCTCAAGATCGCGCGCGAGCAGGACTGGTGGGATGCCTTCCTCGTCTGGGCGCCCACCAAGAACCTCTCCGTCACCGCCGCTTACGTCGATCTCGGCAACATCGTGATCCGCGACAATCAACGCGCCGCTTACATTTCACTGCAATTCGGGTTTTAGTGCCATGTCCAACTCACGCATTCCTTTCGTGACCGGCCGCCGGCGCGTTCTGTTGGCTGCGATATTGGTGAGCTTGGGAAAGATATTCCCGGTGCGCGCCGCAACTCCCGTGCTGGACGACTTTGGCGGCGTGCCGGGCCTCACGGCGATGATGGAAGATTTCGACGCTAATTTAATGGCCGACGATCGCACGCGGCCGTTTTTCGAGAATGTCGACCGCAAGCGCGTCAAGGCGAAGCTGGTCGAACAATTTTGCGCGCTGCTGGGCGGCGACTGCGTTTATCGCGGCGGCAACATGAAGGGAATTCATCGCGGTCTCGGCATCACGCGGGAAGATTTCAATGCGCTGATCGAAGCGCTTCAAGACGCCATGGACAAGCACGACGTTCCGTTTCGCTCCCAAAACAAGCTGTTGGCGCTGTTGGCGCCCATGCATCGCGACATCGTCGAGAAGTAAGCCGTCGTTACAACGTCATCCGCACGCCCAATTCGCCGGCCAAATCCTGCACGAATTGCCAGGCCACCCGGCCCGAACGGGCTCCGCGCGTGACCGCCCATTCCATGGCGCGGGCGCGCAGGGCATCCTTGGCGATCGGCAGTTTGAAGGCTGCCGCATAACCGTCGACGATGCGGAGATAGGTGTCCTGGTCGAGGTGGTGAAAACCCAGCCACAACCCAAATCGATCCGACAAGGATACCTTTTCCTCGATCGCCTCCGTATCGTGGATGGCGGCGGCGCGCTCGTTCTCGATCATCTCGCGCGCCATGAGATGGCGGCGGTTGGAGGTGGCGTAAAACACGACGTTCTCGGGCCGCCCTTCGATACCGCCCTCAAGCACGGACTTGAGCGCCTTATAACTGGCGTCCTGACCCTCGAAGGAAAGGTCGTCGCAAAACAAGATGAAGCGGCGCGACGTGCGCCGCAGAATCTTGAGTAATGTTGGCAGGGTGGGAGCGTCTTCACGGTGAATTTCCACGAGCGCCAGCCGGCGCTTATTGGGCACCTCCCGGTTCACGTTGGCATGCACGGCCTTGATGAGGGAACTCTTGCCCGTGCCGCGGGCCCCCCACAGCAACGCATTGTTGGCGGGCAGGCCCCGGGCATGGCGCCGGGTATTGGCCAGCAGAACCTCGGCCTGGCGTTCGATGCCCCGCAGCAGGTCCAAGGGCACCCGATTGACCTTTGCCACGGGGTCTAATTCGCCCGCCTCTGGAGACCAAACGAAGCCTTCGGCGGTGCCGTCCAGACCCCCACCTCGCGGCTTGGGGCGGGCGGAGATGGCCTTGGCGACCCGTCGCGAGGCGCGCTGGGCGGGGCCGGACTTGGTGTGTTTTCCTCGCATGGGAATTCGACCCTAACAGATTGCCAAATCAGGATAAATGCCCCGGCGAGGCCCGGCGTGGGATAGTGTTTGCAATGCCCCGCCGCCTGGGTATAGTCCGCGCGTTTTCGGGCCCGGTGCGCTGACCGAGGCACCTTCCCAGGAGCGTCGAATGTTCATTTCCACGGCCTATGCCCAGGCCGCCGGCGGCGACCCCGCCAGTGCGTTTACCGCTTTTATCCCGCTGATCCTGATCTTCGTGGTGTTTTACTTCCTGCTGATCCGTCCCCAGCAGAAGAAGGTGAAGGAGCATCGCGCCATGTTGGACGCCATTCGTCGCGGTGACCGTGTCATCACCAATGGCGGGATCATCGGCCTCGTGACCAAGGTGTTGGAGGCCGAGCGCGAGTTGCAAGTCGAAATCGCCGAAAATGTGCGGGTCCGGGTGGTCCGCGACATGGTGGCGAGCGTCGTCAGCAAGACCGAACCCGTACCCGCCAACGATGCGGGTAAGGACAAGCCCACCGATAAAGACAAAGCCGACAAAGACAAAAAGGACTAAGCGGGGTTCGCTCCGCGGTCATACATGCTTCAATATTCGGCACAGAAAGTTGGCTTGGTCCTGGCGATCGTCCTGATGGGCATCGTCTTCGCGGCGCCCAACATCGCGACAAAAGAGACCCTCGACAACCTGCCCGCATGGGCGAAGGGTTGGCTGAAGCCCATGCAATTGGGTCTCGATCTGCAAGGCGGGTCCTATCTGCTGTTGGAAGTTGACCTGGCCGCGGTCAACAAAGAGCAAATCTCGAACATGGAAGAAACGGTGCGGGCGACGCTGCGCGAACCGCGCATCGGCTTTCGCAATCTGCGCGGCTCGGACGAAGGCGTGTTTGTCACCATCACCGACGCCGCCCAAGTTCAACAGGCCCGACAGGCGATCGCCAAGGCGCTGCCGGACATGGCGCTGTCCGTCGAGGAAGAAAACCGAATTCGGGTTCAAATTCCGGATAAGATCAAGAAGGACCGCGAACTCGCGGCCTTGAGCCAATCCATCGAGATCGTGCGCCGCCGTGTCGACGAATTCGGCACCAGCGAGCCGTCGATCCAGCGCCAGGGCGCGGACCGCATCATCGTCGAATTGCCCGGCGTCGACGACCCCGAGCGCATCAAGGCGTTGATCGGACAGACCGCCAAACTGAATTTCCACATGCTGGAGCCCAACGCGCCGGCGGTGGCCGACGCGCGCAACTTGCCCCCGGGCGCGATGCTGGTGCCGGGCGGCAAGGATGATCCGCAAACCTATGTCGTGCGCCGGCGCGTGGAAGTGAGCGGCGAGCGGCTCGTGGATGCGCAGGCCACCTTCCAGGATGGCCAGCCTGTGGTGAATTTCCGCTTTGACACCGCCGGCGGCCGGCGCTTTGGCCAGGCGACGGCGGCGAATGTCGGTCAGCGCCTGGCGATCGTGTTGGACAATCAAGTCATCAGCGCGCCGGTGATCCGCAGCCCCATCACCGGCGGCAGCGGCATCATCGAAGGCGGATTCACGGTGCAAGGCGCCCAAGATTTGGCGCTGTTGCTGCGCGCCGGCGCCTTGCCGGCCCCGCTCATCATCCTTGAAGAACGCTCGGTCGGCCCCGGTTTGGGCGCGGACTCCATCGAGGCCGGCGAAGCGGCCACGGTGCTCGGCAGCATCCTGGTCGTCGGCTTCATGATCGCGGCCTATTTTACGTTCGGCGTGTTCGCCGTGCTCGCCCTGGTCGCCAACGTCGTGCTGTTGTTCGCGGCCATGAGCCTGATCGGCGCGACGTTGACGCTGCCCGGCATCGCGGGGATCGTGCTGACGCTGGGCATGTCGGTCGATGGCAACGTGCTGATTTACGAGCGCATGCGCGAGGAGTTCCAGAACGGTCGGACGCTCTTGAGTTCCCTGACATCGGGCTTCCAGGCTTCGTTCCTGACGATTCTTGATTCGAACATCACCCAGTTTATCGCCGGAGCCTTGCTGTTCTTCCTGGGCACGGGGCCGGTGAAGGGCTTCGCCGTCACCCTGGTGCTGGGCCTCATCACGGCGGTGTTCTCGTCCATCATGATCACGCGCATGCTGGTGTGGTTCTGGTTCCGCTCGGCCAAGCGCGCCGAACTGCCGATATAGGTGGCGCCCATGAAACCGCTGATGAGCTACCTGCCGAAGGACTTTTCGTACGACTTTATCCGCGCGCGCTCCATCGCCTTTCTTTTTTCAGCGACACTGATTATCGGATCCATTGTCTCGCTTGCGACACAGGGCCTCAATTTCGGCATCGACTTCGCCGGCGGCGTGTTGCTGGAAGCGCGCGCACCGGCTCCCGTAGATCTCGCGCCCCTGCGCGAGAAGCTGAACAATCTCGGCGTGGGCGATGTGTCCATCACGACCTTCGGCAACGAGGGTCGCGACGTCATGATCCGCGTGCAGCAGCAAGAAGGCGGCGAGACCGCGCAGACGGCGGCCCTCAAGAAGGTCCAAGGCGTGCTGGCCGACGGCTTCGAGATGCGTCGCACCGAGGTCGTGGGCCCCAAGGTCGGCTCGGAGTTGGTCATCAACGGGGCCTTGGCGATTGCCTTGGCGTTGCTCGGCATCGCGATCTATGTCTGGTTCCGATTTGAATGGCAGTTCGCCCTCGGGGCGCTGTTGTCATTGACCCATGACGTGATCTCGATCATCGGAATTTTTTCGATTTTCCAGATCCAATTCGACCTGACGTCCGTGGCCGCCGTGTTGACGATTGCCGGCGCCTCGGTGAACGATACCGTCGTGGTTTACGACCGCGTGCGCGAGATGCTGCGCAAATACAAGAGGCTGTCGCTGCCGGACTTGCTCAATCTGTCGCTGAATAAGGTGTTGTCGCGCACGCTCATGACCAACGTGACCATGGGCCTGGGCGTTCTCGCGCTGGTCTTCATCGGCGGCCCGACCCTGCAGAACTTCTCGTTGGCGCTGCTGTGGGGCGTCTTCATCGGCTCCTACTCCACCGTCTATATCGCGTTGCCGATCTTGGTGTACTTCGAATTGCGCCGCGAGGACCTGACCATCACCCAACCCGGCGTGACTCAGGCCCCCGAATACGAGCGCACAGGCGGCTGAGCGCGGCGGTTCACGGCGATCACGTGACCCAGCTCACGCCCACGGCGACCTCCGAGCGCCAGAAAATTCAGCGCTATGGGCAGGGGCGTTTCACCGTTTCCGGCACCGCCTTCACTGGATCGGTTTTGGTCCTGCCGCGCGAGACCGTGCCGTGGGTCGTCACGGACATCCTCGCGATACCTGCCGCCGCAATGAATATTCTGATTGAGCGCGCGCAAGGGCTCGATCTGTGCATCATTGGCTGCGGCCCGCGCGTGGTCATGCTGGCGCCGGCCGTTCGCGCGGCGTTCAAGGCGGCCAGCCTTCACGTGGAACTCATGGATACCGGCTCGGCGTGCCGGACGTTCAATGTTCTGACGGCGGAGAACCGCGCGGTGGGTGCGGCCCTGATCGCGATATAAAAACGGGGGCCAATGGCCCCCGTTCTCAAAGCGTATGTGGGAAAACTCAGCCGAGGTTCTGCTGCGCCACCATGCAGAACAGCATGGGGATCGAGAGAACCATGTTGGTGCGGCTGAACAGCATGGCGGTGCGGGCCGAGGCGGCCTTCACGTCCGGCGTGGCCTCGACGATGCCCAGCGCCCGCTTCTGGTTGGGCCATATCACGAACCACACGTTGAACCACATGATGGTGCCCAACCACATGCCGATACCGATGACCTTGCCCGAGCCGTCGACGGTGCCCAAGGCCAGCGCGTCGATCAGGTAACCGGAAACCATGGCCACGATCAGGCCGGTGATGATGGTCACCATGGCCGACCACCGGAACCAAAACAGAGCCGCGGGGGCAATCACCTTGCTGATGGCCGGTTTCTGCTCGTCGGGGATTTTTGGCATGTTGGGAATTTGCACGAAATTGAAATACCACAGCAGGCCGACCCACATCACGCCGCTGACCACGTGCAGCAGGCGCCAGATGAAGGGCCAGAACCCTTCGCCGGTGGCCCCGCCCGTCAGCACCCAAAACACCACGAGCGTCAGCACCAATGAGGTGATCACCGCATTGCGTAAGTTCGGAAGAATCAGATTGATCATTCACGCCTCCCCTTGATTCGAGATCATGTCCATCCACGCGGCCCCAACCGCCGGCGCGGCGATGGTCGCATGTTACATAAAAGGCCCCGCGTGGCCAACGGCTAAAGGTTGAAAAAACCAGCCGATCCAGCCGGTTAGCGGGGCGCCGGGAGCTATATGGGCACCAGTTGGGCCGCGGCCAAGCCCGAAGTCGCGGCGCTTTCCAGGGTGCAGGGCAGGCCTGTCGCCGTCCAGTCGCCGGCCAGAAAAACGTTCGCTAACTTTGTGCGCGGCCCCGGGCGCAAGGCTTCCACCGCAGGCGTGTGGCGCAGGGTCGCGCGGCGTTCTTTGATGATTCGGTGGGGCGGCAGCGGTGTCCCGACCTGACCGATCACCGGCGCGACCTCGGCCCAAAGCGCCGCGGCAATCTGCTCGCTCTCCGGATCGAGCTGCGCGTTGGCAGCGCTGACGGTCACCGACAAGATCCCCGCGCGCTGCAGCAACCATTGGGCTTGGCCGCCGACGAGGCCCATGAATTGCATGTCATGCATCGCTGGCGGCGGATGGGGCGGGCGAAAGTGAGCATGCACAATGGGCGACGTCGCCAATTCGGGAATTGCGAACCGCTGCAGAATCGGCGCCCACGGCGGCACCGCAAGAATCACGGCATCGGCTGCGCCAAGATCAATGTGGCGGCCTTCGAGCACCAACGACATCGCCCGGGCATCACTTGTCTCAATGCCCCGCGCTGGCGTGGTGACGTGGATGTGCCCACCATGCCTTTGGATGAACGCCGCCGCAGGATCGATGTAAGATTGGTTCATGGAGCGGGCTGGGATCTTCAAGCCGCGCCATAGGCCGCCGGGTAGCGCCATGGCTTTCACGACCCGGCTCAGCAACGCTGCGCTGGCCTCGGCCAGGGGCGTATTCAATGCCGATGTGCACAAGGGCTCCCACAACACCCGCGCGGCCTCTGGCGTGGGTGACAGCGTGGTAGCAGCGATTCCGGCCGGGCGCGCATTGAATAATCGGTAGGCACTCAAGAGATCGGAAATTCTCGTACTCGGGGGCGGCCGCAGCGGATGAAAGCGCCAGCGGCGGCCGGTGCGCACGTCAGCAAAATCGAGTCCGGAAAGGGGCGTCGAGATCAATGAATCGCGGCTGCCGACGGCCGCCAGATAGCGCATGAGGTTATGGTTATTGCCGAGCACCGCGTGGGTGCCGTTATCGACTTCGGCCTCCAAAGTTGAATCGTAGTAACTGCGGCAACGGCCACCCAGGTGCGGTGCGGCCTCGTAGAGCGAAACCTCATGCCCGCGTTGAAGGCACGCAACGGCGGCGGCGAGTCCGGCGATGCCGCCACCGACAATGTGAACCCTGCTCATGCCAGCCAAGCGGCGCGCAGCGCGAGCAAAGAGGCCTGCCATTTCGGAACAGACACACGCGCTTGGCCAGGGCGCCAGCCGCGTCGGCGCAAGCGCCGCCACAGCGCGCGGTAAACCGCCATCATCGCGAGAACAGGACGGATGCCCGCGCGCCGGTCCGGTGGCAGCAAAGCATCGGCGTGGTGAAACTTGGCTTCGGCCATCAAGGCCAGCGCGAGCCAGGCATTGGCGAAACGCTTGTCGGCGATGACGATGCTTGGCTCGGCGGCTACGATTCCGGCGGCATCGAGGGCCTCGCGCGGCACGTACATTCGGCCCATGGCCGCGTCCTCGTCCACGTCGCGCAGGATGTTGGTGTATTGCACGGCCTCGCCCAGAGCATGGGCGAAGGCATCGGCCTCGGGCCCGCGCCAGCCCATGATCGCGAGACACAAGCGCCCCGGCGCGCCGGCAACGCAAGCGCTGTAATCCGCCAGCATCGCGGCGCTGGGCGCGCGCATTTCACCCGTGAGGTCCATCTCGAAGCCGTCGATGATTTTCATGAAAACGGCCGGATCCAGCCGGTGCGCGGCCATGGCGGCCGAAACCGTTGCCGCCAGCAGGGCCTCATCAGGGGCCATGGCGGTCGCGTGATGCGGATCGGAGAAGAACTTGCGCCAGAGCAACAATTTTTCGGCTTTGTCCTCGGGCTGCCCCGGGCCATCGACGATGTCGTCAACCTCCCGGCACCAGGCGTAAACGGCGAACAGCCCCGAGCTTTGCGGTTGGGGCGCCAAGCGCATGGGCCAATAAAACGAACTTTGCGTCGCCGCGCTCATGCGCGAAACATCCAGCAGTTCGCGCCCGCCATGAAGGCCGCCCACCAATCCCACACCGACAGCGTAACCTTTTCCGCCAGAATGTCCGTGCGACGCAGACGTGCGCTCAGCCGGACGGCCAATGTGTGAATGGCACGAACTTGCGCCGACAAGCCGCGGTCTTTGATCTGCGCGGGCAGGGGCCGTGATGTTGCCAACAACACATCGACATGATCGAGCAAAGGGTCCACCACACGCTTGACCGGGTGAGACATCGCCCGCGCCAGAAAAGCATCCGCGCCGACGCCCTCCGCATCAAGCCATTCTTTAGGAATGTAGCAACGCTTCAAGGTTCTCCAGTCGTCCTGGGCATCTTGAATGTGATTCAATACTTGCAGTGCGGCGCAGAGTGAGTCGCTAGCACCGAGATCGATCGTCTCGTCGTGGATCGCCAACATAAAGCGCCCCACCGGCGCCGCCGAGCTCCGACAATAATCCATCAAGTCTTCAAGGGAGTTGACCGGTGTGTTGACCGCGTCCCGTCGAAACGCGATCAGGAGTTGCGTTGCCAGGGTGAGGGGCAAGCTCCGCGCCGCCATTTGGGCGCGCAGTGTTTGTGCAACACCGTCAGTTCCGCAGAGAAGGCTGGACTCAAGGTCATTCAGAGCGATGGTTTTCTGTTCTGCCGTCAACAATGGGTCGTCGGCAATGTCGTCGGCATGGCGTGCAAAGGCGTAGTAGGCCGCCACTAGCGGGCGATGCCGGTCAGCGACAAACCACGCCGCCACCGGAAAATTCTCGTCCCGCGCGGTCTTGGACCGGGCGGCCGGAAGGAGCTGGGGAACGGCGGAATCCATGGACAAGGAGCTGTGGAGTTGATCTTGGTGGACCGGGGCGGCGGACCTATTGTAGCGGTGTTGGTGCGGAAATGAACCTAGTACCCGGTTTCCGAAATTCGTGACTCGTGACAACGGCTCGCGCTACGAATTTCGGAAACCATAGGGTACTAGCAAATATATGATTCGAGTACCGCTTTTCGATCAGAAGTTCCTTACGAGTGCAGGAGACATCCGTGATAGGAACTTCTGATCGGCGGTACTAGGAAGGCGCGGACGGCCATGGCGAATCTGGACTATGTGGCTGATCTTGTGCGCCGCGAGGATCGCGATCGTTTCATCACCGCGATGTTCATGCCCGCCGACCGCCGCGCCGACGTGATGGCCCTGATGGCCTTCAACGTCGAGGTGGCCCGCATCCGCGAGTCCGTGTCCGAAACGCTGGTGGGGCGGATGAAACTGCAGTGGTGGCGCGACGTGGTTGAAGGCATCTATGCCGGTCGCGGGGCGCCCCAGGGAAATCCTGTCACCGAGGCGCTGGCGACAGTCATTATGGCGCGAAAGCTGCCCCGGGCTGATTTTGATGCGTTGCTGGCGACCCGCGCGCGCGACCTGGAGTCCGATGAGCGCGGTTTTACACACTCGGCCGTGACGGATCTTGAAGACTACGCCGAAGGCACCTCGGCCAAGCTGCTTAATCTGACTCTCCATGCTCTGGGTGCAGCTGACGACGCCACTCTCGCTGCAGCGCGCCATGTCGGCATTGCCTACGGCTTGACCGGTATCTTGCGTGCCGTCTTGTTTCATGCCCGCGATCAAAAGATCTTCCTGCCGCAAACCTTGATGAACGATGCAGGATTGATCGGCGTTCAAGACTTGCAAGCCGGACGCAGCGCTGCGGCTATTGCCAAAATTGTCAGAGACATCGCTGTCATTGCCGATGCGCATTTGGGTAAGGCCCGTTCACAAGCGGTCACATCGGGCGCTGTGCCGGCCTTGCTGTTGGGCACAATTGCTGATCGTTATTTGCACATACTCGCCCGCGCCAATTACGACGTCACGGACAGCCGTGTCGTTCATGCCCGGCCCAATGTACTCCCGCTGATGTGGAACGCCTGGCGCGGGACGTTCTGACTATTCGGCGGCTTGGCGTTCCAACCCGAGCCAGCGGTCGAGATCGACCAGGGCCCGCTGCGACAGCGCCTTCTTGCGGTCGCGGCCCTTGAGGGGACGCCCGCGTGGGTCGCGGGCGTCAATGTCGGGGAACAATCCGAAATTCACGTTCATGGGCTGAAACGTCTCCGCCGCCGCGCCACCCGTGATGTGCGCCAAGATCGCGCCCAAGGCCGTGGTGTTCGGCGGCACCTCCAGGGCTTGCCCGAGCATCTCGGCGGCGGCGAAGCGCCCGGCCATGAGGCCCACGGCGGCGCTTTCGACGTAGCCCTCACAGCCGGTGATTTGTCCGGCGAAGCGCACCCGCGGCAGGGCCTTCATGCGCAGGGTTCCATCGAGAAGCTTGGGCGAGTTGATGAAGGTGTTGCGATGAATGCCGCCCAGGCGCGCGAACTCTGCGTTTTGCAGGCCCGGGATCATGCGGAAAATGCGCAACTGCTCGCCGTGTTTAAGTTTGGTCTGGAAGCCCACCATGTTGAACAGCGTGCCCAACGCGTTGTCTTGGCGCAATTGCACCACGGCATGGGGCCGTCGCCCGGTGCGCGGGTCCGTCAGGCCCACGGGCTTCATGGGGCCATAGGCCAGCGTGTCCATGCCCCGCTCGGCCATGACCTCGATGGGCAGGCAGCCCTCGAAGTAGGGCGTGTTCCTTTCCCAGTCCTTGAATTCGGTTTTCTCGCCCACCTGCAGCGCGACGACGAAGTTCTCGTATTGCTCCTTGCTCAAGGGGCAGTTGATGTAGTCGGCGCCGCCGCCAGGCACGTCGGCGCCCTTGTCGTAGCGCGACTGGAACCAGGCCACGTTCATGTCGATGGACTCGCGCGTGACGATGGGCGCGATGGCGTCGAAGAAGGCGAGGGAGTCCTCGCCGCTGAGCGTTCGAATCGCTTCGGCCAGGCCAGGCGCGGTGAGGGGGCCCGTGGCGATGATGGTCGAGGCCCAATCCTCGGGCGGCAGGCCCGCCACCTCACCGCGCTCAACGATAATCAACGGATGCTCGGCGATCGCCTTTTCCACGGCGGCCGAGAACCCATCGCGGTCCACGGCCAGGGCCGCGCCGGCGGGCACGCGGTGGGCGTCGCCGCAGGCGAGAATGAGCGAACCGCTGCGGCGCATTTCCTCGTGCAACAGGCCAACGGCGTTGTAGTCGACGTCGTCGGAGCGGAACGAGTTGGAGCACACCAATTCGGCTAGGCCCTGGGTCTGGTGGGCCTCGGTCATGCGTGTCGGGCGCATTTCGTGCAGGCGCACGGGCACGCCCAGTTGGGCGATCTGCCAGGCCGCCTCGCAGCCCGCCAGGCCGCCGCCGACGACATGAATTAACCGTGGATTGTGGCTCATCGCGAGTCCATCGCAGCGTTCACAGACCTGTTCATTGGGCGCCATATAGCACCCAAAGGCGCCCGCCTAAATCGCAATCTCACGGGGACGCGAGCCGGAATCGGACCACTAGTGCGGGGCGGCTGAGGTAGGGTATGGTCGGCTCACGCGGCAGCACAAACAGGTTAAAGCGATGGCGGAACAGAGTTTTTTGGTTATTGGCGGCGAGTACGCGGATACCTCGTTCACAGAACCGGCCCCGGGGACCAAGCTTGAGGCCTACGGGCCTTGCAGTGAACGCGAGGCCAAGGTGATCTGGCGCGATCTCACCGGGCGCACGGTGGATAACGCCATGGTGCGCTACTTCATCAAGTCCGCCGACGAGGTCAACGGCAAGATCTATTGGGTCGTGGGCGGCGAATACGCGGATTCGAAGTTCACCAAGCTCGCCAGCGGCAAACAGCTTGAGGTGTATGGCCCCTTTGAGAAATGGGAGGCGCTGGGCTTCTGGCGCGGCCTCACGTCCAAGACCGTGGACGACGCCATGGTGCGCTACGATCTGCGCAAGAACTACGACCCCGAGGGCGGTGGGCAGATGGCGGGCAATCCCGGCGGCGGACCGGTGACCACGACCATCGACATCAAGCTGTCGGGCGGCAAGGCCGCATCGGTGGTGCTGACGCGGCCCGATGGCCTGGACAAGGCCGATTCCCAAACCCTGATCGGCGAGCTGGAAAGCGCTTTGGCGAAGCTCAAGGGCGCGCTCGGGTAACCCCCACAATACTCTTACTGCGCCCCACGCACCGGCAGCTCCGTGCATTGCTGCGTGCCGCAGAAGTGCACGGCGCCGGTGCGCTGATCGAGCCGGTACATGAACGTGTTTTCCTGCGTTCCGGCCGGCGCCAACACGAAGCGCGGCGACGTGGCCGCGGCATAAACCCAGGCGATGGTGAGCAGCACGGACGCGACGATGATCGCCCGGCCGATGCTGCGCCCGCTCGACGGCGCCGGTTTCATCATCGGCTTTTTGGCTTTGCCGTCGCCGTCGGCCTCATCGGGAAGCCCGGGGCCGGGCTTCTTGCCCGGCGGCGGTGTGGTGGCCTTGCCCATCTCGGGCTTCGGTGTATCGACCATGCGCTACTCCTTCAGCTGCTTGCGGCAGCATACATGAAATGATGCGCCTTGGCGCGGGCAAAGCAAAAGGGCGCTGCCGCGGGCAGCGCCCTTTGTGATTCAAAGCCTGGCGTGTCTAGAACTTGTACTTGGCCCTCACCGCCCACTTTGACGGTTCGTCGAGGAAGGCGACGGGCGCCAGGAACGCCGTGATGACGGTCTCGCCGAAGCAGTTCTCGCACTCGGCCGCCACGCTCCAGCCCATGGCAATGTTCTCGAGTGAGACGCCGCTGTTCACGCGCCAGTAGCTCGGCTGGAAGCCGTTGGCCTGATTGCGGCCCTGGTTAGACCCCGACAGCCAGAAGCCCTTGACGTAGCGGGCATTGACGCTCGGCACCACTTGCAGGTCGCCACCGACCGGAATGGCGTAGTTCGCGCCGAGCGCGACGTTGAGCGAGGGCGCCCGCGTCGGCCTCGCCAGCTCGCCGCTGGGCGAGACGATGGCGACGTTACAATTGCCCGGCGTGCCGGCCTTGCAGCGCGCCTGCTGCGCCACGATCGAGGCGACCGGATTGACATAGCGGGCATGCTGGGTGCCGAGGCCCAGGGTCAGGTTCAAGCCGTCGATGGGCACGGCGGTGGCCTCGACCTCGATGCCGTAGTTCTCGATATCGGCGAAGTTGCCGGTGATGAACACCTGCTGCAGCGTCAGCGGATTGAACGACGCGGCGGGCACTTGGACGGCCGCGATGTCCATGTAGTAGCCGGTGGCGTTCAGGCGCAACCGGTTGTCCATCAGATCCGAGCGGAGACCGGCTTCGTAGTTCCACACGATTTCAGGATTGAACGGTTGGATCGTGCCGGCGTTGGTGCCGCGCGCGTTCCAGCCGCCCGACTTGAAGCCCTTGGTGGCCGAGGCAAACAGCATGATGTCGGGATCGATCTGGTAGTTGATGGCGAAGCGCGGGGTCAGCTCGGTTGTCTTGCGCGAAACCGGAATGCCCAGTGCAATGATGTCGCGCGTCGAGAACAAGTTGCCCGCGGGAACGCGAGGGTTGGCATTGGGCTGGAAGTCGACCTCTTTCTTTTCGTCGGTATAGCGCACGCCCGCGGTCAGGGTGAGGGCGTCGGTCGGGTTGTAGTCGAACTGCAAGTAACCGGCGGCCGACTCGGCCTTGTTGCGCAGAGTCCGGTCGATCGCGACGCTGAAGACGCCGGCGGCGTTGGTCGAGTTGTTGTCGGCGAAGTCCGTGAGGTTGTCTTCGTAAAGATAGAAAATGCCCGCGACGTACTTGAGCTTGCCGTCCATGAACACGCCGTTGGCTTTGATTTCCTGCGTGAACTGATCGTAGTTGCCGTCGGTGGCGTTGATGATGCCGCCGGTGGCGAAGGTCGTCGCCAGCAAACGGTCCGTCAGGAACTCGTGACTCAAGCCGCGGAATCCGGTGATGAAGTTGACGCTGAAGTCATCGCCCGCGCTGGCTTGGAAGTTCGACACCGCCGAGATCACCTTGGCCGTGTTGTGCAGCGCCCAGGTTCCTTTTTCGCCGCTCAGGAAGGTCGTGTAGGTCGTCCCGGTGCTGCCCTTGCGCACGCCGGAGCGCGTGATGCGGTCGCCGGTGGTCGGATCGTATTGGTTGGCGATGTTGCCCAGCGAGGTGTCGACGTATTCCAGCGACGTATCCCACAGCAGGTCGTCGGAGAGATTCAAGCGCAGGGCGGCGCGGTAGCCCTGGCTGTCCTCGTCGTTGATCCGCTCGCCGGTCGTCAGGTTCTTCACGTAGCCTTTATCGTTGACGTAATAGGCCGAGAACTTCGTCAGCACTTTCTCATTGACGGGAACATCGACCGAGCCGCGCGCCTCGATGCGCTCATAGCGTCCGTATCCGACCTCGGCGAAGCCGCCGAACTCTTCCTGCGGTTTGCGGATGATGACGTTGACCGCGCCGCCGGTGGTGTTGCGGCCGAACAAGGTGCCTTGCGGACCGCGCAGAATTTCCACGCGCTCGACATCGAAAAAGCTGAAGTTATTGGCGTTCTGGCGGCTGATGTAGACGTCGTCCACATAGGTGCCCACGGGCGGATCGAAGGTCGGGATCGATTCCGTGTTGTTGAGGCCGCGCAGGGAGTAGGTGTTGGCCGTGCCGAGGCTGGTGTTGTTGGAGCCCGTCATGTTGGGCACGAAGTTGACCAGATCGAGCGTCTTGGTGACTTGGCGCTTTTCAAGTTCGGCCGCCGTGAAGGCGCTGATGGCGATGGGCACGGTTTGGAGGTCTTCCGAGCGCCGTTGGGCCGTGACGACAATTTCTTCGAGGACGCTGGATTGCGTCTGGGCCGACTGCTGGCCTTGCTGCGCCTGGGCTGCCGTTCCGGCCATGGATAGCGCGATCAGGGCCGCGCTGCTCAGTAAGCGATGCGAAAAGGTCATGGTTATCCCTCCCATTTGCATGACATGCCCCGATCATGGTTTGGGCCGTCTGGGTGTCAAGGTAAGGGTTTCGGTCCGGTGACATGGCGAACACGGCGGCCGCCAAGTGTGGCAATTTGGCATCGGCGCACTTATTGTCTTGTCTCATAAGGTGCCTTGCGGCCGACCAATGCGCAAACGGCGATATCTTTGGATAAAGATACCCAGCTTGGGCTCGCAACTGATACTTGAAAGGCCTAGCCACGCCATGTTGAAGAAATCGATTCTTTCGTTGTCGCTCTCGCTTGGGTTGTTGAGCGCGCAAACAGTCTTGGCTGGCGAACTCACGCCCGCCGGCGTCATCAAGGAACTGGACCTGCGCGAGAGCACCCAGGCGGCGCGCGATATGCCGGGCTGGAGCAAGCCCAAAAAGATCGTGGCGCTCGCCGACACGCCGCAACGGCTGGCGTGGCTGCAGGAAGCCGTGCCCGGTGTCGAGGTCGTGGGCGCCAGCGGCTGGCGCGAGGCCATGGGCCTGGTCGGCGATGCCGACGCCATCGTGGGGCTGTGCGCGCCGCCCTTGATCGAGGCCGCCAAGGTCGTGAAGTGGGTTCATATCGGCTCGGCGGGCATCAACGAATGCGCTAATGCGCCGAAGCTGCTGGCCGGCGGCGTGCTGGTCACCAACATGCAGCGCGTCTATGGCCCGCCCATGTCGGAACACGTCATCGCCTTGGCCTTCGCTCTGGCGAGAAACTTCCGGTATTTCGAGGACCTTCAGGAAAAGTCCGAGTGGAACCAGACGGCGCTTGTGCCGGAGCGTTTCACGGAACTGGGCGGCAAGACCATGCTGGTTGTCGGGCTGGGCGGGATCGGCACCGATATCGCCAAGCGCGCTCATGCGCTGGGCATGCGGGTCATCGCCACGCGCAATTCCAGCCGCGAGAAGCCGGACTACGTGGAGTATGTCGGCTTGGCCGACGAGTTGATGACGCTGGTGCCCCAGGCCGACTTCATCGCCAACGCCGCGCCATTGACGGCGCAGACGCAAGGCATTTTCAATGCTGGTTTCTTCGCGAAGATGAAACCCAGCGCGTTCTTCATCAACGTGGGGCGCGGGCAGCAGGTGGTGCAGCCCGACCTGATCGTGGCCCTGGAAAAGAAGGTTATCGCCGGCGCCGCCATCGATGTGGCCGATCCGGAACCCTTGCCCAAGGATCATCCGTTGTGGAAGGCGCCGAACCTGATCATCACGCCGCATACGTCGAGTTTTTCGGAACGGCGCTTCGAGCGCTTTTGGGTCGTGTTGCGCGAGAACATGCGCCGGTACGCGGCCGGCGAGAAGATGCTGTCGGTCGTCGACGTGAAACGCGGCTACTGAGGAGCGCCCCACATGGCCGCCGCTCCGCGACAACTCGTCATCATGATCGCGGGGCCCTATACCTCCGGTGGGGCCACAGCCGCCCAGCGCGCCGCCAACTTGCGATTTCTGAATGAAGTCGCCTTGGCGGTATGGGAACGCGGCCACGTGCCCCTGATCGGCGTAAATGCCGTTAAGCCCATCATCGAGGTCGCCGGCGCGCATCGTTACGACGAATTGATGATGTCCATCTGGCTGGCCTTGGCCGATCGCTGCGACGCGGTGTTGCGTGTCGGCGGTTCGTCGAAAGGCGCTGACGACGAAGTCGCGCGCATCGCCGCCGGGGGCGGGCGCGTTTTCCGTGGCGTGGACGAAATTCCCAAAGTGTGAGATCAACCGCCTCCACGGATAGTCCGGGGGCAAGGTGGACGCATTTTGGATCGCGCTGACCGCGAAAGCGGTCTCGACGGCGCTGGTGGTCGTTGCCGCCTCGGTCGTCGCCGAGCGCGTCGGCCCCAAGTGGGGCGGCTTGGTGGCCTGCTTTCCCGTCTCGGCCGGTCCGGCATATGTATTGCTGGCGTTGCAGCACGATGCGCGCTTCATCGCCGAGAGCGCGCTCGCGAGCTTGGCCTGCGGCGTCGCCACATGGGCCTTTCTGGCGTCCTTCGTGACTTTCGCGCAGCGGCGCGGGTTATGGCCGAGCCTGCTGGGCGCGCTCGGGGTGTGGTTCGTCCTCGCCGCGACGGTGCGCGCCGTGCCGTGGTCGGTGACCGGCGCGGCGCTCGCCAATGTGGCGGCGTTTATCATCGCCGTTCGTTTGACCCCGCGCACGGTGGCCCACGGCGCGGCTTTGACCCGCCCGCCATCGTGGGCCGAGCTTCCTGTGCGCGCGCTGCTGGTCGGGCTGTTCGTGGCGATGGTCGTGACCGTCAGTGATGCCATCGGCCCGGCGGTCACGGGCATCGCTGCTGTGTTTCCCATCACGCTGTCGAGTTTGGCCGTGGTCTTGAACCGCAGCTTCGGCGTGGCGGGTGCCGCGGCGGCCTTGAGGGGCGCGATCAAGCCCATCATCGGGATCGCCTGCGGGCTCACGGTGCTCGCGCTCACGCCCCTGGCCTTGGGCGTGTGGCCGGCCTTGGGCGTGTCCTTGCTGGCGGCCTTGGCATGGCCGATGATCATGATTGCGCAGGGTGCGCTGAGGCGATCATCATCGTCATAGACCCAAGACCGCGCATCGCCGTCATGCTTAAACCGAACTTGTCTTGATGCCGGCCATGGTTCACGCTGCCCGGTGAAACTGGGGAGGCTGCCATGAATGCACCGATACTCTTGCCCGCGACCCTGGCGACGGCGGGTGCCTTGGGTTTGATTTACGCGGTCCTGTCGATTCGGGTGATTCAAGCCCGGCTGAAATATCGCATCAGTCTCGGCGACGGCGGCAATGCCGACATGCAGAGCCGCATACGTTCGCACGCCAATTTGATGGAATACGTTCCGCTTTTGCTCGTGCTGATGGCGCTGCTGGAACTGAGCGGTGTCAGCGGCGCCGTGCTGGGCTACGCCGGCGCCGCCCTGGTGATTTTCCGCGTCTTGCATCCCATCGGCATTCCGCCGCGCGTGCCCAATTTTTTCCGCTTCACGGGCACCGTCGGCACTTTTCTGTTGCTCCTGTCCGGCAGCGTTTACGCTTTGGTCCTGGCCCTGACCTGACTGCGGGCTTAATCTTGGCTCCTGCTGAGTCTGCGGGAGGGTCGTGCCATGCGGAGTATTTTGATCAGTGCGATGCTGCTGGGCTGTGCATGCGCTGATCCCGCGCGGGCCGAGACCGAGGCCGATGTCGCCAAGGTCGTCGGCTGGATGACCGGTGAGTTCAACACCAAGGCGCAAGTCCAGCGGCTGGGCGCCGACAAAGCGCGGTTGCGCGTTGCTTTCGCCACCAAGCTCGACATGCCCCATGTCCCCGGCACGGTGACCTTCGTGGAATGGCGTGACCCGGACGCCAACGGCCCGGTCACAAGCCAGCGCATCTGGACCTATGCCGCCACGCCCGACGGCATTGCCATGCACTTCTACACCTTGAACGAAAAGGCGCGCCAGACCCTGACCGGCATTCACTCCGCCGCCGATCCGCGCGTGGCGGCGGCCAAGGCGCTGGCGCTGGATGACCTTCACGGCTACCCCGAGACCTGCACGTTCATGCTGAAGAAAACCGCCGATGGCTATGCGGGGCGCAACGGCACCGGCGACTGCCGCATCTTCAATCGCGCGCTCGGCACGACCATGACGCCCGACGTGCTGATGCAGATGAACGCCGAGGGTTATATCGAAGACGGCACCTTCAGTTACGAGGCCACGGCGTCGGCGCCGGCCAAGACCGAGCGCATCGTGCAAGAATTCAAGCGGGTGAGGTAACCCATGATCGCGGTCGGCCTCGGCCTGTCGCTGGCCGTCGCGGTGATCGTGGTGGTGCTGACGCGGCCTTGGGGCAAGCCCGAACGCCGTGCGCCGCTGCCCTGGGTGCTGGCCGCAACCATGGGCGGCTTCATGGCGTTGTTCGGCGCCGTCGCTTATCAAGACGCGATCGATCAGGGGCTGTGGACCAGTGCGTCCGTCACCATCGGTTTCGCCGGAGCGATTGCGGTAGCCTACAGCTTGCTGGGTTATGTCACGGGTCGGGTGCTGACGGGCACGATCCCCGCCGTCAACACGGCTCGCCTCGGCCCGATGCCGATGCGTGCCCTGCTCGGCGCGGCGGGCGTGGGCCTGTCGCTGTACTGGATCGGTGGCGATGTTTTGCAGTGGCGCGACATGACGCTGGCCAAGCACGCGCGGCGGGCCGACCTTTCGCCGGCGGACGTGATGGCCCTCAGCGAAAAGGTCTCGACTGGCGCCGCAAGCGAGGATGAAGCGCTGGCATTTCTGGAAAATCCGCTGTGTCCACCGGAGCTGTTGGCGCGTTTTGCAGGCGGCACGCACGACCAGCGCGTGGCTGTGGCGCGCAACAAGGAAGTACCTGTCGCGGTGCTGGAAACGCTCAGTCGCGACGAGAATCCCGAGGTGCGATGGCAGGTGGCAGGCAACACACGCCTGCCGGCGGAGACGTTGGCGCGACTTGCAACCGACAGCCACGAATGGGTGCGCCAAACCGTCACCTGGCAGAAGGCGCTGCCCGACGAATCGTTCCGGGCCCTCTTGCAGGACGCCGACCCGCAGGTGCGCGCGGCGGCGGCGCGCCAACCGCGCCAGACCGACGAGGAACTGAAGCGCATGCTGGCCGATCCCGACGAGAGCGTACAGCGTGCGGCGCGCTTCATCGCCGATCAGCGCGGCTGGGAGTAGGGATTTCACACCATGTTGACCACGGCCACATCGCGCGTCGAACGCGACTTCTCCCGCAACCGCGTGCTGCAGGTCCTGGCGGCGATCTGTGGGGCGGTATGGGTGTGGGCGGCCATCGATCCCGTTTACCGCACGGACTGGCTGCTCGAAAACATCCTCCTGGTCGTTGCCGTTGGCGTTCTGATGCTGATCTATTTCAAAACGCCGCTCTCGCAACTGGCTCACGTCTTCATCGCGATCTTTTTCATCCTCCACACGTTGGGCGCGCATTACACCTACTCCGAGGTGCCGTGGGGCGACTGGCTGAAACAGGTCTTTTCCGCCGAGCGCAATCATTACGACCGCGTGGTGCATTTCACTTTCGGGTTGCTGATCGCCTATCCGGTGCGCGAGCTGCTGATGCGCAGCGTCGCTGTGCGCGGCTTCGCCTCTTACTTTTTCGCCTTCACCGTCATGGCGACCTCGAGCGAGGTCTATGAGATCATGGAGTGGCTCACCGCCGAGATCGTCAGCCCCGAGGCGGCTTATGCCTTCCTCGGCACCCAGGGCGACCCCTTCGACGCTCAAAAGGACACGAGTCTGGCGTTCCTCGGCACGATTGTGGCTCTTGGCCTCACGCGCCTGTTGGAACGCCCGCGGCATTAGCTTCCTACCGGCAACGTTTCGCCCAGCCATCGGCCTAGCGTCAGCGCGGGCGTGAGCATCATGCCCGGCACGAAGGCGTTGCCGAGCGTCGCGCCGCTGCCGAGCACTTCGCCCGCCGCGTAGAGGTTGGGCACAATGGATCCATCGGCGCGTAGCACGCGAAGGTCCTTGTCGATGACCACGCCCACGGACGACGTCGCCGACGTGCCCAAGTGCGTGATGGCATAGAACGGGCCTGTCTCGATCACGCGTGGCATGTGTTTGCGCCCAAACTGATCGCTGCCGCCCTTGACGGCCGCATTGTAGCTTGCCGCCGTCGCGCGTAATCCGCTCGCGTCGACTTTGAGGGCATTGGCCAAGGCATCCAGCGTATCGGCCTTGGCGAACATGGGATGCGTGTTGAAATGCTCGGCCATCTTCTCGCGCGTCCAGCCAGCCACGCCCGGCGGGGCGGCGCCGAAGATGGCTTGGTCAAACACAATGAAGTACTTGAACTTGGATTGTTTGACGATCTCGCGCTCGCGCACGTAGGTGAGCGGTTCGTCTTCGGCGACGAAGCGTTGGCCCTTGTCGTTGACCCAAATCTCCCAGGGCTGGCGATCTTGCGGCGCGGTGACGAAGCGCGCGTAGGGCTTGGCGGGGAATCTATCGCCGGTGAGGATCGAGCCCGAACCCGCGCGGTGGAGGTCCGCGCCGCGCAAGCTGCCGCCGATGGCGCTCACCATGCCCAGCCCATCGCCCTGGGCCTGTGGCCACGAGCCCGAGGCATAGCTGGGCTGGCCGATCAAATCCTGGAACAGTTTCGGGTTCATGGCGTAGCCGCCGGTGGTGAGCAGCACATTCCGCCCGCGAAACTCCAACGACTGCCCGTTATGTGTGGCGCGTACGCCTTCCACCGCGCCCGACGACGAGGCGATGAACCCCGTGGCGCGGGTGCTGAGCTGCGTGACCACGCGCCCTGAAGCCAACTCGGGGGCCAGTTGCCGCTCGACCACCTTGAGAATGTCGCGGCCCTGGCCTTCGCCCCAGATATAACGCGGAATCTTATAGGCCGGGCGGCCCGGGCTGTCGCCCGTGACGGGATGATCGGGCAGGGGCTTAAGGCCGTTGTCCAGCAGCCAGTTGAGGGTGCCCGGCGCCAGATCCGCCGTGCGGCGCGCCACGTTGGCATCGGCGAACCCGCGCGACAGCGCCATGATGTCGCCGTAGTGGGCATCGGGCGTGTCGTGGGTGATGCCCTTGGCGAGCTGCGTGCGCGTGCCCGCGGCCGCGACTTGCCCGTTGGCGAGATTCAACGTTCCGCCGATTTTTTCGGCGGCGTCCATCAGCAGCACTTTTGCACCGCGCCGCGAGGCGAAGATGGCCGCGGGCAGTCCGGCCGTGCCGGCGCCGATGATGATGAAGTCGTACATGGTGTTCTGGACGCTCTGCGAGTGGGCGGCGGTGGGCAACGCGGCGAGGCCGGCGGCGCTGGTGGCAACGAACGTGCGGCGGCGCAACGGCGTCATGGCGTGGTCCGTGGGGAGCGGGGGCCCGCGAAGTACCAGATCACCACACCGAGCAGCGGCAGGATCAGCACCAGCAGAATCCAGCCGACCTTCTTGCCGGTGGTCGCGGAGCTATTGACCGTGCTGACGATGGCCCAAATGTCGGCCACCAGGATCAGCAACCCGAAGATTCCGTTGATTTCCAAACTCATCGCGTCGCCTCCGCTTGCCACATTTGAACACCAAGTTCCTCAACCATTGCGAGCCTCATCGCCGAGCAAAACTGCCAGTTTTACCTGTTATGCCTGTTATTTCAGGGTGGGGCCCCAAAAGAACAGGCGCGGGTGACCTAAGCCCTTGATTCAGGCCGCGATCGCAAAAACCCTACTTTGTCATCAGGCAATTGCCACAATTCGCCGCCCGTTCTGGCCAGCACTGACTTTGACTATGCAGACTATCAGCCGCCTCCTTTCCCTTTCTGCGGCGATCACGTGCGCCTTTCGTCTAGCGAAGACGACACGCAACCTCCGCACGTTCAGACTGTTAGCTAAGCGCGCACGGGGCGCGGCGACAAGCTGTGAATAGTGGGGAAATTGGGGTCCGGATTCGCATCAAACATATTGCGAAATCATAAATATGATATACACTGACCGGCGCATGGAATTCGAGTGGGACGAAGCCAAAGCCGCGTCGAATAAACGCAAGCACGGCGTCGATTTCGAAGACGCACTACAAATCTTCGCAGGGCGCGTTGTGATGCGCCCCGATGATCGGCGCGATTACGGCGAAGTCCGGCTGATCGCGCTCGGCGAGCTCAAAGGCTGCGTATTGAAGGTAATCTTCACCAGACGCGGGCGGCATTATCGGCTGATATCGGCATGGAAGGCGAATAGACGTGACCAAGCGACGTATCGTGCGAATGTCATTGGATGAAGCGCTCGCGCGTGGCGGTGGTGACACCGACTGGGCGCGGGTCAATGCCATGACCGATGAGGACATCGCCGCCAACGTGGCCTCGGATCCCGACGCCTATGAGACGCCGCCGGGCTTTTGGGACGACGCGGTGCTGGTGTATCCGCCGCGCAAGAAGGTGGTGACGCTGGGCATCGACGACGACGTGCTGGCGTTCTTCAAGCGCTCGGGCAAGGGCTATCAGTCGCGCATCAACGCCGTGTTGCGGACGTTCATGGTGCGCAAGAGCCAGGAGCGCGTGGCGGCGTTGTCGCGCCCGGCCCGGCGGCCCGGCAAGAAAGCGCCAGGTTTGGTGCAGGGCCTCGCCGAGCCGACGGCCAAGTATCGAACGGGAAAGAGGAAGTAAGACGAGGGGATCAAACATGAATCGCGATTCTAAACGCGGGCTCTGTGCTGTTGCTGCGATGCTCACGATGCTGGCGGGCCTCGCGCCGCAAGCCGTTGCGCAAAACCAGTCCGGAAAAGGCGCAGCCCAAGCCGAGGACCGCTACATTCGCTTCAAGCGGCCCAACTTGGTCGTTCCCGATATGGACGCGGCGTTGAAGTTCTATGTCGGCCGCTTGGGCTTCAAGCTCGCGGGCATGGAGGAAAGCAAGGTCGATCCCACCGGCAACTTCGCCTACGAGGCCTTCAACTTCGATCCCGCCAAGGCCGTGCGCCAGGCGACGCTGCATTCCTCCACCGAGGAACGCGCCTTCGCCATCACCGAGGTGAAGGGGCTCGACCCCAAGGCCGTCATCCGCACGCCGAGCCTGACCGCCATGGTGTTGGAGACCAAACGCTTTCTTGCCCTGCGCAAGGAGCTGATCGCCGACGGCCACACCGTCACCGAATGGCGCGACACCAGCAACAAGGACGGCGTGGGCATCTTCGAGATGGGCGTGCTGGACCCCGGTGGGCACCTGATCGTGCTGTTCCAGTACGTGGACGGGAAAACGCCGCGCCAGTAGCGCGCCCGCGCGTCAACCGCGGTAGTCGAAGGGATTATAGGTTTTCACGCCGAGCGTCTTGAAGTCGCGCACATTGCGCGTGGCGACGATGAGACCATGAGTGATGGCCGTGGCGGCGATCATGGCGTCTTCACGAAATGCTGCGCCATGATGATGCATCAGACGCGCGTAGGCACGAAACATGTCGCCATTCATCGGAACGAAGTTGTAGGTATATGCGACCTGGTCGATCCACGCTTCAATTTGCGAGGCGCGCGAAGGATCTCGAGCCTTCAGCCGCTCAACGCCCTGCTGCAATTCGCCCAGGGTCACCACCGAGACAAAGATGGACTCGGGAGGGCATGATTTCAACCAAGCAGCGACCTTCGCGTTGGGCGAGGATGCGCGCAACGCCGAAAGAACGTTAGTGTCGATGAGGTACATCGCCTAGTCGAGGCTGATCGGAGGGCGGAGTTTCCACTTTCGCCGTTTCGGAATCAGATTATCGAAGCGGGGGCCATCGCCCAACAGCAGGTCCTTCAACGTCGGGCCCGAGGGGCGCGACATGCGCTCCCATTCGTCCATCGGCACGACAACCGCCGTGTCGATGCCTCGCCGGGTTACAACCTGCGGTCCCTTGGCGATGGCGGTGTCGATCAACTCGCTGAATTTGGCCTTGGCGTCCTGCAAGGCCCATTTCTTGCTCGGCAGTTTGTTCATGGCGGCGGCCTCGCGATGGCTTGTGCTTCCAACTGACTAGTTATATGACTAGTCAGTTGGAAGCACAAGCCAGGCCGCCCGTCTCACCCCTTGTACAAATCGCTGTAGAGGCTACACGCCGGCACGGTGTTGCGCCCGTGTTTCTCTTTCGCCGCCGCGATGGCGGGACTGCCGCCATCCCTTCGCCGTCGACCGCCTGATCGTGCTGTTTCAGTACGTGGACGGCAAGACGGCGCGGCGGTAGGGATACTTTAAGGCCCGCGGACGTCGCGCGGCGATTCTTGGAATGCCTTGCGGCCCGTGAACATCGCCGAAATGATGGTGCCGCCGTGCCGCACGTCCTTGATGATCACCACCGCGACGTGCAACGCCACGAGCGCCAGGATCACCCAAAACAGAATCTCGTGGGTTTCCACCACAGGGGCGCGGAACGCGCGCATGTCTTGGTAGGCCTCGGCATCGACGGTCTCGGGCGCGTAGGGGCGGACCTGATCGGCACTCAGGCCGTCGGCCTTGACCTGTTCGGCGAAGGTGCGGCCCAGCGGCGGCATGTACACGTCGGTACCCGCCAAGATCAATCCGGTGCTCCCTTGCACCACAAGCACCAGCAAGATCGCGGTCACGGCGATGCGCCCCAGCGGCGTGTGGCCGATGTAGTTGGCGGGCTTGTTCTTGGTCCAAGCCCAGACCTCGGCCTTGAGCTCGGCGATGAAGCCGCGGCCCACGGGCAAGATGGCGCGCCAGCGCGCATGGGGCCCGCCGACGAAACCCCACACCAACCGCCACAGCAGGTTGAGCGCGAAGACATAGCCGAAATAGACATGGACGGTCTTGAGCAAGATCTTGCCGTCGTTGGACATGCCCAGTGCGCCACTGTTAAGGATAGCCGTGCCCAGCGCCATGAGCGCGACAACACACAGCACGTTGATCCAATGGAACAGCCGCGTGGTGCGGTCCCACACCTTGTATTCCTGCAGTTTCATGGGCGGACTCCGTGACTGTTGCTGGTGCGAATGCCGACTTCTTTTAGCAGATCTGTGCGCGTTTTGCCGTGAGGGAGATCAAACCGGGCTGCAATCACATCCCCTATCGCCTCACCCCTTATACAAATCGCTATAGAGGCCCCACGCCGGAACCGTATTGCGGCCGTACTTCTTTTTCGCTTCGACGATGGCGGCGAGGCTCACCTCGGCCGTGACGAAGCCTTCGTTCTTGCCGCCGATTTGCGCCAGCACCTTGCCGTCGGGGCCGACGATGGTGGAACTGCCGCCCATCCATTCGCCGTCGGGCATCTTCGGCATGTAAATGCGCGAGGTGGCGGCCGTGAGCAGATAGAC
>JANRJL010000085.1:0-3093 GCA_033763995.1 Rhodospirillaceae bacterium
GCGCCCGCGACCTCCAAGGCGTGGGCGCGGCTTTCCATCTGGCAGGGGCCGGCGATGAGGGTGAACGGCAGGTCGTTGCCGACCTTGAGCGAACCGACGGTGACGTGGCGGGGGGCGGAGTGTGACATGGCGGGGAATATAGGGTGCAATTGCCGGAACGGCTATGCCGCCTTCAAGCGCTCCACTTTGATTTTGCTGGAATGTTTCATGGCTTGAGCCAAGTCGTAGGCCGCCTGAAGCCGCGACCACGTTTCCGCGCCGCCGCCGAAGGCTTTGTCCAACCTGATCGCCATTTCGGGAGAGATCCCGGCCCGGGCATTGACGATATCCGACAATTGCTTGCGGCTAATGCCGAGCTTGCGGGCGGCATCGGTCACCGTAAGTCCCAGCGGCTCAAGGCAGTCGTAACGGACCGAAAGGCCGGGATGCGGCGGATTTTTCATGGCCATGGCGTCAACTCCTAATGATAGTCCACCAAGTCAATATCGCGCGCATTGCCGTTTTCCATTCGGAAAATGATGCGCCAATTTCCAGACACGCCAACCGACCAAAAGCCCGCGAGATCGCCCTTCAATGGATGCAGCCGATACCCAGGCAAATCCATGTGTCTCGCGTCAGTCGCCTCGTCAAGACGCGCCAGGATTCGCTCGATCTTGTCGACCCGATCCGCCGGCAACTTACGTCGCTCGCCGGTCTCGAAAAGAAGCTTCAACCCTTTATGGCGAAAGCTCGTGATCATGCGAGGTTGTAACCCGACACCTCTCACTTCGCAATATGCGGGGTGCGGAATGCCGCATGAATCCTGATGAAAACTTCGACAGGTCGCGAGGTTATGGCCGCGCCGCGAACCTACGCAGGGCCTCGGTGTCCTCGGGGAAGGGCGTGCGGCTGGCCCATTGGTATTTTTCGGGCGGGTAGCGCTCCTCGAGGCCGACCACCTGATCTTCCGGGTCGAGCACATACACCAGCCGCGCGCTGTTGAACTGGATCACGTCCTGGGCCAGGCGCACCTTGTGGTGCATGAGCCGGCGCATGAGCGCGTTGTGGTCGGCCACGCGGCTCACCCAACTGTTAGTGATCTCGCCCCGGTCCACGGGCGCCACCTGCGGGCTGCCGCCGGGCGCGATTTCCAGCAGCATGTCCTGGCCGATCCGGAACACCTCGCGGCCGCCGTGGGCGCCCAGATGCTTGAAGCCGATGACGTCGCGGTAGAAGGCCGCCACCTTGGCCACGTCCCTCACCCGGCGCACCACGGAATGCCAGGACACGAGGTCCGCCGGCAACGGCGGGCAGCCGGGGTTGAAATCACCCGCGACGCCCGGCAACGGCGTTGCGAGGTGATGGGGGAGCTTCTCATCGACTTGGCGCAGGCCCGTGATCTGGCGGTCACCGTCCAGCACGAAGGCTTCGCGGCCCATGACATCACGCGACGGCACGACCTTGCCGCCAGCGGCCTGAGCCCGCGCCAGAGCGGCCTTCAAATCGCGTGTCAGCAGAATGGGCGTCAGGGGATGGGCGTCGGGCTCGATGATGCGCTCGGGGCGCGGCGCCTTGTCGGCCTTCAGCTCGAAGGCCAGCGTGCCCCCGCCCCACAGAAACCACACCGGCACATGCTTGCGGATGATCGGCAGCCCGAGCCCGTCGCGATAGAAGGCCTCGACCGCCTCGCCGTCGGGGCAGCGGCGCATGTACCAGCCGCCGGACATGACGCCGTTATTTTCGCCGGTCAGATCGGACATAGTGGGTGGATCCTCGATTGTTTCAAGGAAGTAAACTTGATCGAGGCGCTGACGACGTCCACCGATGCAGCAGGATTAGCCCGCTGCATGAAACGGTCGCCGAGCCTGGGCGGCAAGTTAGGCCGTCCGCCGTTTCGGTTTGGCTCGGGCCGAGGCTTTGCGCCGGGCTTTTGCCGCGCGTTTCGGCGGGCGCTTGGGCCCGTACAGGTGCGCGAACTGCTTTCGCGTCTCGCGCAGGCTGTGCAAGATGGTCGCAACCAATTCTTTGTCAGTGAGTTGCTTCATTAGCCGCCTTCAATATCGCCTGCCATCGCTCCGAGTGATTGGCCCGGAATGGCTTGCCATTATATTTTTCGGCGACCAATTCGCCACCAGAATCGTCGGAGTTGTCGTAAACGAGCCCAACGTTCACGAGTGGCAGATAGACCTGAACGAGATTGCGTATGCCAGCCGCATATCGCCTTCGGATCACATCTTCCGGGATTGAGTGCCCGCCGGCTGCGACACGGCGTTTGACTCTCTGAATGGCGTCGCGAACCGAAGGCAGCCAAAGAAACAGCAACGTGAGCCGGTAGCCTTGGGCGCGGCATTGTTTTAGGTATCGGACATATCCAAGTCCCGACAACGTCGTTTCGAAGGCGAAAGACTCACCCATATCCGCGAGTTCGCGAATTCGAGCGAGCATCACCCGGCCGGCTGCGAACGCGTTCCCGTCCGGATTATAGGGAGATATCCCGCGCGCGATCTCGTCGGCATTGACGAACTCAAAGATGCGAAGATCTCGAGGCAACAGTCGCGCCGCCGTCGTGCTCTTGCCGGCTCCGTTGGGCCCGGCGATGACGACGACATCCGTCATCTACACCAACCTTGACTGCCGCACCGCCGCCTCGATGAATGACGTGAACAGCGGGTGGGGCTCGAAGGGTTTGGATTTCAGTTCCGGGTGGAACTGCACGCCCACGAACCACGACAGGTCCGGGTATTCGACGATCTCGGGCAGCACGCCATCGGGCGACATGCCCGAGAACACCATGCCGGCTTTTTCCAGTTGCGGTTTGTAGTTGATGGTCACTTCGTAGCGGTGGCGATGCCGCTCGGAAATGCTGGGCTTGCCGTAGATGGCGGCAACCTTGCTGCCGCCCTTGAGCACGCAAGGGTACGCGCCCAGCCGCATGGTGCCGCCCTTGTCGGTGGCCTCGCTGCGCTTTTGCACCTCGTTGCCCTTCACCCACTCGGTCATGAGGCCGACGATGGCATCGGGGGTGGGCCCGAACTCGGTGGAGCTGGCCTTGGACAGCCCCGCCACGTGGCGCGCGGCCTCGATGCAGGCCATCTGCATGCCGAAGCAAATGCC
>JANRJL010000086.1:0-30375 GCA_033763995.1 Rhodospirillaceae bacterium
GCCATCGCCGCCATCGGCGCCAAGGGCCTCAAGGACATGGGCAAGGTCATGGCCGTGCTGAAGGACAAGTTCGCCGGCCAAATGGACTTCACCCGCGCCAGCGCGGTGGTGAAGCAGAACTTGGCGCAGGTTTAAAGGTGGCGACGGGTCCGCCAACCCCTCACCGCCTCGCGGAGCCTGTCCTCGGGCTGCGCTTCGCGCAGACCCGGGGGCTCGGCACCCTCTCCCACAAGGGGAGAGGGTTGACTGAGGGCATGAAATATTAACCTCTCCCCTCGTGGGAGAGGTCGACCCGAAGGGTCGGGTGAGGGGAACGATACACTTGAAGCCGTTGTCAAAGTCGAACACCGCATGAATTTCCCGCCCGCCCTGCTTGATGAAATTCGCGAACGGCTGTCGGTGTCCTCCGTGGTCTCGCGGCGGGTCAAGCTCATCAAGCGCGGCCGCGAGTTCGTGGGCCTCAGCCCCTTCACCAACGAAAAGACGCCCTCGTTCACGGTCAACGACGAAAAGGGCTTTTATCACTGCTTTTCCTCGGGCGAGCACGGCGACATCTTCACCTTCCTGATGAAGACCCAGGGCTTGGCCTTCCCCGAGGCCGTCGAGCGCCTGGCCGAGGAAGCCGGCGTCGAGATGCCGCGCCAGGACGCGCGCCAAATCGAGGAGATCACGCGCGCCACCAAGCTCCGCGAGGCGGTGGACGCCGCCTGCATGTTCTTTCAAGCCGCGCTGCAAAAGCCCGAGGGCAAGCGCGCGCTTGAGTATCTGCGCGGGCGCGGCCTGGGCGACGAGATCATTCAGAAGTACCGCCTCGGTTACGCGCCCAGCGGCAACGCGCTCAAGAATGAACTGAAACGGCGCGGCTTCGCCGAGGACGTGCTGCTGGAAAACCGCCTGATCTCGCCGGGGCAGGAGGGGCGCGACAGCTTCGACTTCTTCCGCGACCGGGTGATGTTCCCGATCCTGGACGCGCGCGGACGGCCCGTTGCCTTCGGCGGGCGCGTGCTGGGCGAGGGCGAACCGAAGTACCTGAACTCGCCGGAGACGCCGCTGTTCCACAAGGGCGGCCTGCTCTATGGCCTTTCGCTGGCGCGCCCCGCCATCAACGACAAGGGCCAGGCCATCGTCTGCGAAGGCTACATGGATGTGATCGCCCTGGCCCAGGCGGGGTTCGCGAACGCGGTCGCGCCCCTGGGCACGGCCTTGACCGAGACCCAGCTCGATCTGCTGTGGAAACTGGTGCCCGAACCCATCATGTGCTTCGACGGCGACAAGGCGGGCCAACGCGCCGCCGCGCGTGTCGCGGCCCTGGCGCTGCCCAAGCTGCTGCCCGGCAAGTCGCTGCAATTCGCGTTGCTGCCCTCGGGCCAGGACCCCGACGACCTGGTGCGCCGCTCGGGCCCCGAGGCCATGACCCAGGTGCTGAACGGGGCCATCCCATTATCCGAGGTCATCTGGCGCCAGGTGCTGGCCGAGCATCCGGTCGATACGCCCGAGCGCCGCGCCGGTTTCGAGCGCGCCGTGCTCGACAAGGCCTCGGCCATCGCCGACACGGCGGTGCGCGATCAGTACCGCATGGTCTTCCGCGATCGGTTGCGGGCCATGTTCCAGCCCCAGCGCCAGGCCTGGGGCAAGGGCGGCTGGACGCCAAAGTCCGGGGGCCGCAAGGGGTTCCGGCCCAAGGCCTTTGGTGCGCAGCCGGGGTCGGCGGCCATGGCGCCGCGTCCGCTGGCCTCGCGCGGCCTCGCCGTCGACGTGGTGCGCGAGCGCATCCTATTGGCCACGCTGCTCAATCATCCCGGCATCCTTGGCCACGTCGAGGACAGGCTGGGAGCCATGGTTTTCGCCGATTCCCGCCTTGACTCGGTGCGGCAATCGGCATTAATGCACCTCGCGCATCAGCCAGACCTTGATTCTCAAACACTTAGGGCCCATCTCGACGGCTTAGGGTACGGCCGTGAGTTGGACGCTCTGTTGGGCCAAGACACTTATGTCCATGCCGCTTTCGCTCGCCCCCAGGCCGACCTCACGGACGCAACCAAAGGGTGGGATCACACGTTTTCCCTGTGCGAGCGGTCAGGTCTGGAAACCGACTTCCGCCAAGCCCAGGCAGAATTTGTTCAAAACCCGACTGAGGAATCGTTCTCGGCGCTGAAGTCGCTGGCCGAGCAACTGGATCAATCGACCCATGACCAAGACCACGAAATCACCCGCTAAGGCCGCGCCCGCCGCCAAGGCCGCCGCTAAAACGGCGGCTAAGCCCGCCGCCGCCAAGATCGCAAGCAAGGCCGTGCCCGCCAAGGGCGCCAAGCCGCTTGTGACCAAACCTGGCGTGACCAAGCCCGGCGCCAAGCCCGCCCCTACTAAGCCGATGACGGCCAAGGAAAAAGAAGCCGTGAAGGCCGCCAACGAAAAGAATTTGAAAGCCGCGATCCAAAAGGCCGCCGCCGCACTGGCCGCCAAGCAAGCCGCCGCCAAGGATGGCGCCAAGGCCGCCGCCAAGGCCGCCGGCAAGGCCGGCGCCAAGCCCGCCGTCGGCAAGGACGGCAAGCCCGTCGAGGCCGCGGCCCCGGGCGACAGCCCGCTGTTGGATTCGTCCAACCAGAACATCAAGAAGCTGCTGCAGAAGGCCAAGGAACGCGGCTACATCACCTATGACGAGCTGAACGCCGCCCTGCCGCCCGAGGAAATGTCCTCGGAGCAGATCGAGGACGTGATGTCGATGCTCTCCGAGATGGGCATCAACGTCGTCGAGGCCGAGGAGCAGGAAGAAGGCGAGGCCGAGGCGGCCGACGACGCGGCCGAGAAGCCCGAGGGCTACACCGGCGGCAACATCGACGAGGACGACGTCGGGCGCACCGACGATCCCGTGCGCATGGACCTGCGCGAGATGGGCTCGGTCGAGCTGCTGTCGCGCGAGGGCGAAATCGCCATCGCGAAACGCATCGAGGCTGGCCGCGAGATGATGATCGGCGGCATCTGCGAAAGTCCCATCACCATCCGCTCGGTGCTGCAGTGGCATGACGCGCTGCAGAACGGCAAGATGCTGCTGCGCGACATCATCGACCTCGACGCCACCTACGGCGCGGGCGCCACCAGCAAGGCCTCGGACCAGGAATTGGAAGTCGACGTCGTCTCCGAGCCAGTCGACGCGCCCGAGGATGACGAGGCCAAGAAGAAGAGCAACGGCGGCGGCGCACCGGCCGCGCCGGCGCCCAGCGTCGTCGCCCGGCCGGGCATTCCGGGCGGGCCGAGGGCTCCCGGTTTTCCCGGCGCGCCTCGGACTCCCGGCGCACCCGGCGCACCCGGCGTTCCCGGGGCCCCCGGCGTGCCCGGAGCGCCCGGCGTTCCCGGCGCGCCCGGAGCCGACGAGGACGACGAAGCCGCCGTGTCGCTGGCGGCGATGGAATCGGAGTTGATGCCGCGCGTGCTCGAGGCGCTGGAGAAGATCGCCCACACCTACACGCGCCTCAAGAAGCAGACCGAAGCGCGCATGGACACCCTGCAAAAGGGCGAGGAGGTCGAAAAGGGCCTCGAGCGGCGCTACCAGAAGATCAAGGTCGAGCTGATCGAGCTGATGGAGGCCATGCATCTCAACAACGCCCGCATCGAGGGCTTGGTCGAGAGCATGAACGACCTCAATCGCAAGCTGGTGGGCCTCGAGGGCCAACTGCTGCGCATCGCGCTCAAGTGCAAGATCAAACGCGAGGAATTCCTGCAGGAATACTACGGCGGCGAGCTGGATCCCAAGTGGACCAAGCGCGTGGCCAAGCTGCCGGCCAAGGGCTGGAAAGATTTCGGCGGCCGTTACGAAAATCAGGTCGAGGAAATCCGCGCGCAGATCGCCGCCATCGCCGACGAGGCCGGCGTGCCCATCGGCGAGTTCCGCCGCATCGTCAACACGGTGCAGAAGGGCGAACGCGAGGCGGGCCGCGCCAAGAAGGAAATGATCGAGGCCAACCTGCGCCTCGTCATCTCCATCGCCAAGAAATACACCAACCGCGGCCTTCAGTTCCTCGACTTGATTCAGGAAGGCAACATCGGCCTGATGAAGGCGGTCGATAAGTTCGAATACCGCCGCGGCTACAAGTTCTCGACCTACGCCACGTGGTGGATCAGGCAGGCGATCACGCGCTCGATCGCCGACCAGGCCCGCACCATCCGCATTCCGGTGCACATGATCGAGACCATCAACAAGCTGGTGCGCACCAGCCGCCAGATGCTGCACGAAATCGGCCGCGAGCC
This sequence comes from Rhodospirillaceae bacterium, assembly GCA_033763995.1. Taxonomy (GTDB): domain Bacteria; phylum Pseudomonadota; class Alphaproteobacteria; order Rhodospirillales; family Rhodospirillaceae. The sequence continues at coordinate 4,246 of JANRJL010000086.1, forward strand.
GACGCCGGAAGAACTGGCCGAGAAGCTGCAGATGCCGCTGGAGAAGGTGCGCAAGGTCCTCAAGATCGCCAAGGAGCCCATCAGCCTCGAAACGCCGATCGGCGACGAGGAAGACAGCCACCTGGGCGACTTCATCGAGGACAAGAACGCGGTGCAGCCCATCGACGCCGCCATCCACGGCAACCTGCGCGAAACCACGACCCGCGTGCTCGCCAGCCTCACGGCGCGCGAGGAACGCGTGCTGCGCATGCGCTTCGGGATCGGCATGAACACCGACCACACCCTCGAAGAAGTCGGCCAGCAGTTCTCGGTGACGCGCGAACGCATTCGGCAGATCGAGGCCAAGGCCCTGCGCAAGCTCAAGCACCCCAGCCGGTCGCGTAAGCTGCGCAGCTTCCTCGATAACTAAGCTGGCGTGTGGCGCGATGGGTCCCCCTCACCCAGCTTCGGGTAAGGCTCGGTTTTACCTCGCCAACCCTTCGCATCCCTCTCCCCCAAGAAGTTGGGGGCGAGGGTCAGTTATGATGGACTCAAAAATAAATTTCCTCTCCACCCGCCAACACCAACCCATCGCCAAACTCTTGGCGGGGGGAGAGGTGAAGGTGAGGGGGGCCTTTGTTGCATGAGCACTGCCTCTACCGCGCCGCCGTCGCATAACCTCATCAATCGCCTGCTGTCGGGGCCGCTCGCGGACCTGATTCTCCGGCCGTGGTACGACCCGCTCGCCCTGTTCGGCGTGGTGCGCGCCTACATGCCCGTGTCGCGGGCGTGGGCGGCGGCGACCGCGGCTGAGGGCGATCCGCAGCGCTTCCTCCAGGCCTTGGGTCAGCCGCGCTCCCTGGGGCCGGGGCTCGCGCGCGCCATCGCCGAGACCCGGCGGCGGGGCGAGATCCACGCGCGCGCCGAGGCCGAATGGCGGGACGCGGCTTTCGGCGGCGGCGGCGCCGACTTGGCCGCGCTGGAGGAGCGCCGTCTCGCCTGCGCCGATGCCTGGATGCGCGAGCGCGGCGCTTTTTTGCCCGCGCACGTGTTGCGCGGCTTCGAGCCGGTGAAATACGACATTGAATCCAACGCCGACGTGCAGGCCCATCACGGCGCGCGGCTCGCGAACCTGTCGATAGCTTTCGCGGGCGCGGACGACACAACGGGCATCGCGGCCTCGCGCGCCTGCCGCCTGCACGGGCGCAACGTCTCCTGGCTGCGCGCTCCGGCCGGCCCCCGCGGCGGCGAGGGGCCCGCGTGGGCGCGCGTGGAGCACGGCGACGAACCGCCCAAGGGCGCCATCGTGTTCTGTCACGGCATCATGATGGAACGCGAGCACTGGACCAGCCTCTACGATCAGTCCGAAGTTTTCCTTGCATCCGAAGGTGGGGCACCCGAGGGCGGATCGCTGGCGGTGATCTCGCCCGAGGGCCCGGGCCACGGGCGGCGCAAGCTGCCGGGCCTTTACGGCGGCGAGCAAATTCTCGCGCGCGGCCTGGGCGGCATCCTCGATTATTTCGCCGCCCACGTGGTCGAGGTGGGCCGCCTGATCGCCTGGGCGCGGGCAAAATTCGGCGGTCCCGTGGCCGTGGGCGGCGTGAGCCTGGGCGCGCTCACGGCGCAACTGGTGGTCAGCGCCGCGCGCCACTGGCCCGCCGCGGCCCGGCCCGACGCGGCCTTCCTGCTCACCACCAACGAATCCATGATCGACGTGGTCTTCCGGGGCTCGCTGGCGGGTGGCTTGAATTTTCCCCGCGCGCTCACGGCGGCCGGCTGGACCGAAGCCGATGTGCAACGCTGGCGGCCCTTGGTGGAGCCGGGCGGCAGCGCGCTTCCGCCCGAACGCATCGTCTGCGTGCTCGGCACCACCGACACCGTGACACCCATCGCCGGCGGCGAGCGCTTGGCGGCGCGCTGGAGCATTCCGCCCGCGAACGTTTTCCGCTGGCACGGCGGGCATTTCGCCGCGGCCTTCTCGGTGCTGCGCGACCGCGCCCCCGTGCGCCGCCTCAAGGCGGCGATGGAGAACTCTTAGGTTTCGTTGGCAAGGGATGAGCCTGAGAAATAAAGTTGTGGTGGGCCCATAAGGATGGAGATGGGTACTGGCTAGTCGTTGTTCCTATCTCCTAAGAGACGCTGTCCGACAAGAAAATAGGAAGCAAAGATTGTAGCCAAATGGCTCGATTTTGCTCGGTCAAGAATTTCCGAGCCCCGCATTTCCGTTGGGTCGAGGAAAGCCGTTTAAGCGGAACCCTGATCTCTCGGGTGTTCATAGCTCCATCAAGGATGGCGAAGCTTTGGTGACACCAGCAAGAATCAGTGGCGGCCGTGCCGTCTCGCAAAGTACGGCCTCAATTCATTGAGACAGGTTCGTTATGACGCCATCGCCGATTTCGGGTCGCGAAACACGTCCGGATGCCGCGCCTTGGTGAACTCAAGGAAATCTTCGGGCAAATCCTCGAAACGCTCGACTTTACCGCCGATCCCGTCGCCCATCGTATGGCCTGGCACATTGTCCATCTTCATCCAGGGCCGCCAGCTATCCGATGCCGAGTATGAAAGCGTTGTCGGCACAAAAGCCCCGTCATTGCGGAGAACGTCCTCCAACCGCGCCGTCCAAATCGCCGATTCCTTGTAGAAGACCGGCGCGAACGCCTTGTCGTAGGGCTTAACCCGTCCGTATTCGCTGGTCCGGATCGAGAGGGACTCGCCGGCGATGATCGCAGGTCCGACCGATCGCTCGAGCAAGACGTCGCCGCGCGGCGCAAAGGTGGGTTCGGTTGATTCCGCTCCGCTCTGTGTCGACGTCATGCCCGCATTGCCTCCTGAGACTTCGCGTATTTGAGTTTGCTTGGCTATGAGGGTCTCCCTGGGTTCAGACCGGTACAAGGGAACGGCGACCTTCTTGCCGGTCACTGGCATTTCCAAGACGTCGAGCAGCGCGCCGGTGTTGAAATCGGTATAATATGTAATTTCCGCGCTGTTGACCGTGTATGTTCCGTCGTTGTTGCGGTCGGCCCTCGATATGAAACCTGCGACCAAACTCAGTAATGGCCGTACTTCACCTTCGATGTAACAATAACGATTTGCCCTCAACCAACCGAAGTTGACGTTCCCATCCGTGCGCCCTCTCATCCTCATGAGGGCATGAATGAGGTCGGCATCGCTTGCAAATTCGTACGGGCGCGGTTGCGCCGATCTCGTGCTGCCGGCGCCACTCGCGTGAGTCCCGGCAGTTGCGGCCAGAAGAGTGCCGGATAACATTCCAATGCCGGCGCGCCGGCTAAAGTGTGTGCTTGTCATTCCATGATCCCTTCCGCATGCGTTGGTCCGGCTTGGAGAGTCGGAGCCAGGAGCGATCCAACTCCCATTTAGAGCGTTCGGCGTCGAGGCGGAGTGAGAGACATACAGAACACGACGAACCCCGCATTGCGTGCGGAGTCAACGTCCGATCACACCTGTTCGCCAAAACATCAGCGCAAGTATCTATGAGACCGGTCGTAGCGGGTCAGCAATGATTGCGCGAACGATCTGGGAAATTGCACGTAATAGGCCAGTGGCCGCCTCGTTCAGCACCAAGGCCCGCTCAGGAAGCGCGACTGGGCGCCGCTATTGAACCGAATTTGCTCCCCGCCAAGTGATTACGCTCAAACGAGACTCGATACCGTTGAACCGCTCCGCGGTATGAGCGGCTGACCGGAACCGTGAGACCGTTGTGGAGGGTTAATTTATAGTTTTTTCCCGAGCCGCAAATATCCGCTACGGCATCATGAGCCACCCAATATGACCTGTGGACCTGAAGACCGGATGTGGACGCAACCTCTTGAACGGCGTCGCTAAATCTATACAGGATCATGTCGGTGCCGCGATCCGTATAGACCTTGACATAATGCTGTTGGGCCTCGAGTGCGAGAACCTTCGCGCCCAGCGACGGCCGGACGCGCTGCAGGAACTTTGGCGCGGACTCATGAGCGGCGGCCTTTGGGTCAGAATCAACCTTGCCATTGGCTGCGGCGGGTAAACTTGCGGGGCGATGAATGAATCCGCGATAAAAAACTACTTCCCCGGTCGCATATTCGTAGATCAAGTTCGCAATGAGCCAGACGATACTGAACAGGTAAGTTGCTGAGTAGTTCTTCAGGCCACCGACTAGAGACTTGCCGTCGGCTGCCAGACCATCGCCCAAGCCTGGAAAGATGGGGCCGAACCAAATGATAAACTCGAGCACCACGAAATAGCTGAACGGGACTGCAAATATGAGCGTTGCCGCTAAAGCGAAGAAGGGGTGTATTTTAAACTTCTGTGTCACGTTCAAAAGCACATGCGCCGTGATCGCGCTAAACGCCCATAGCGGAAGTGCGCACGCAAGAGCCATGAACAGCATTTTCGCGGTCCCAACAGACGGGCTCCAGATCGATCCGCGCAGGCTGTTATAAATCGCGAGTAAGATGGGGGTTCCCAGATAGAGGAATAACAAGCGATTGCGCGTCATCCGCATCTTTCCCTCCCTTGAGTCATCTGGAACGCCCTAGAGCTAATTATATGTTATGGGAGCAAAAAATGACCAGCCTTGCTAATCAGGCCTAGGATGCGGCCAATCGTTGCCTACGGCACGATTCGGGATTACCAAAAAAGCTAGTATATACAATACTCAAGCTGGCGGCTCACGACGCGGCACTCGCCCCACGCAGATTGTTCGAGAAATTTCTAGAATCCGTCACGTTTGGCCGTTTGGTCGATCCAGGATTTCGATTCGGAACTCAATCTTCCCATACCAGCGCTGCTCGTTCGTGCAACACGAGTGGACCCTGGTGCCATTCCTTGATCTGCCTGGGAATATGGATATTCCCCCGGCTCAAGACTCGGCCTTACATACCTTAACGGATTGCGGAGCCCTGAACGCCTGGGGAGGCTATTAGGCTGCTCTAAATGCCCCAAATGGGCGCAAACCGACGCTGGTCCGGTCATCCGCCGCGTTCTTGAGTGCTTGTAACTTGTCGCTAAGCACTTGGAACTCAACGAGTTCTTGAATTGGGGAGACGTAATAACATGATCCGGTCAATGCCGATTTTCACCCTCGCCGCAGTGACTCTGGCGGCCAATGCCGCCCATGCGCAAATCGAGGAAATCGTCGTTACGGCCCGCAAAACTGAGGAGCGCCTTCAGGACGTGCCGCTGTCGATCTCCGCATTTACAGCCGACGCCATTGCCCGCAGGTCGATCCAGGACTTGGAGGACATTGCGCTGCTGACGCCCGGCTTGTCGTTTGAAGACTATTCCAACGGCGGTTTTGGCACGCCGGTTATCCGCGGCGCCTCACAGCTTCGCATTCAAGATTTGGATCAGAACGTCGCTGTCTTCTTGGACGGCATCTACCTGCCGCGCCAGTACACGGTCGATGTCGGAATGTTGGACATGGAGCGCATCGAGGTGGTCAAGGGACCACAAAGCGCTCTCTACGGCCGAAACTCCTTCATGGGGGCGATCAACTACATCACCCAGAGGCCCGGATCGGACTTCGAGTTCAAAGGAGAGGCCACGGCCGGAGGACATGGGCGGTATGACGCGATCGGCAGCATGGGTGGGCCGATCGTGGGGGATGTCGTGTCGGCGCGTGTCGCGATCGGCAAGAGCAAGTTCGGCGGCGATTTCCCGAACGGTCACCCCAATGCCGGGGTTGAAATCGACCCAGGCTCACCCGGACGTCTCGGTGGCTGGGACAAGCTTGGCGCGATCGTAAGTCTCGCCGTGAAGCCCAGCGATCAGGTCCAGCTCGACTTCAATTACTATCACTTTGAAAATCAGGCAGAGGTGAGGCCCACTACTCGAATCCAAGCCACCTTTAACGACCTGAACTGCAGTCGGAACGCCGCAGGCCGCAACAACTTCTTCTGCGGCGAGTTGCCAAATCGCTACACACCGCCCCCCGGCGGCGCCCCCAACACTGCAAGGGCCGTCATCGATCCGCGTGCGTTTTTTGACGTTGATACCGATGGATATCGGGCAGCGTTGGAGTGGGATCTCTCCGACCAGTTTCGATTCAACTATCTTTATGGGCGAATCGAGTCAGACGTCGCTGCCGTCGGAATTGCGGAACGAGACCACGTCCTCGGGAGAGGAGTCTTGCTTGCCGGAGTGCCCATCCTATCGACGAATAATACGCCGAACGGGGACGTTGCCTTCGATTCTCACGAGTTCCGGCTGAATTATGATAACAACGCTTCGTTCAAAGCAATGGCCGGAACCTTCATTGAAGAATTGAAGGATAACGACATTTTTACGTTAGGGTCGATTCCACGGCTGGGAACGCAACCTATCGATCCAATTGCTAGTCCCAACACGACCATTCTAACGCGCACGTTCAACAACAACACATCGTGGTCCGTGTTCGGCCAAGTTCAGGCTTCCTTTATGGACGATCAGGCGCGGTTCACCGCGGAAGGTCGTCATGTGACCGAGAAAAAGCGCCTGCGCTCCGGCCCGACAACTTTCAACGCTGTGGTTGTCAATTTCGCCAGAACATACAAGTACTTCACGCCTCGCGCGACGCTTGATTACAAGCTGTCGCCAGATCAGCTCCTTTATGCGTCGATCGCCAAAGGCACGAAGTCCGGCGGCTTCAATGCAACGGTCTTTGACGAACGCCAACGTGCGTTCGATCCGGACAAAAACTGGACATTTGAAGTCGGCTCGAAAAATACCTTCGCCGACAATTCGATCCAACTGAATGTGTCGCTATTCTATATCGACTGGTCGAATCTTCAGATCAACACGACACCGACCGGACTTCCGCCCAATGTGGTTGCCCCGGCGATCGTCGGCAATCTCGGCGGTGCAACATCATACGGAATTGAAACGGAAGGCATATTCCAATTGACCGAGGAGTTGTCGCTGAACGCCGGTTTCTCGCATGCCGCCCCGACCTATAAGTCGGGTGTATTCTCCCAGAGGATCGCGTTGACGACTCTTTGCGACGGCATTGCATGTCCAAGAAATGCCGACGTCAGCGGGAACACGTTGCCGCGTCAGTCGAAGACCCAAGGCAACATCGGCGCGATGTTCGAATCGGATTTCAACGATAGCCTCGGCTACTATATCCGCGGCGACGCCGCCTATCAGTCGAAGCAGTTTGTTGAAGAGCTCAACTTGGGCTGGGTGCCGAGCCGCACTATCGTCAACGCCAGTGTCGGCTTAACCGGGGAGAACTGGCAGGCGTCGCTGTGGGCGAAGAATTTATTCGACAAGGAATATATCGCCAACTCGTTTTTCACGGCGGTGCCGGCGGACACTGTCTATACTCCGGCGTTCGGGCCGAAGCGGACGTGGGGTCTCACTTTCAGAGTCAACTACTAGGAGTCGGCGCGTTATTATTGGCCGTAGGAGAACTTGATATGCTCTCCTTATGAACTTTACGCGGTTGTCCGTTGGCGTGACTTGAAGACGGTGACGGCGATCGTCAAACACGGAAGGGGACGAGCATGCAGCGCTTTCTTGGCGTCATTCTGATCGGCGCTGGAATGATCGGGTCGCCGGCGCTGGCGGTGGAAGTTCCTCGCGGAATCGTCGACCCCGAAGTCGCCATCAAGGACCCGACCTACAGCGACCCTGTCTTTTTCTGGCGCTACACGTCACGCCCCGCCAATACGCGCGAGCCCGAGGCTTATTTTTACTGGCCTGATGCGGTCATCAAGGGCTCGAACGGCCCATTCCTGCCCGCCGCCACGGGCCGCCAACGAGCGATATCCGGACAGACTCTCGAAGACATGGCCGACTGGGCCGAAGCGCGTAAGAGCAATGCGCTGATCGTTGTCCATCAGGGGCGGGTCGAGTTCGAAAAGTACTGGAATGGAGCGACGGCGGGCGATCTGGTGAACGGCCGAGCCTTGACGCGAAGCGTGACTCCGATGCTGCTTGGTTTCGCCGTCGCCGATGGAAAAGTTGGCCTTGACGACCCGATCGGCCGTTACATCTCGGAGTGGGCCGCCGACAAGCGCGGCGACGTGACCGTCCGCCAACTCGCACAGAATGTGTCCGGTCTCGAAGTGACGCCCGAGACGCCGATCACGCAGATTCATGGCAACAAGGATCTGTGCCTGGTCTATTGCGGCGACGTTGTCCGCGCGGCGTTGAGCTACGACTACGCGCTTCCACCCGGCACGCGGTTCGAGTTCGCCCAGGAAAACATGCAACTGCTGGCTCTGGTCATCGAGCGCGCCATGGGAATGCCGATCCAAGACCTCTTATCCGAACGGGTCTGGACGAAAATCGGCGCCGCCGACGCGGCTTTTCAATCCGACCGCCCGAACGGGACCGCCCGCGTCATGTGCTGCATGCGGGCGACGCCGCGCGATTGGATCCGGCTCGGCGTGCTCATCGCCCAAGATGGCCAATGGCAAGGACGGCAGGTCCTGCCGGCCGAATGGGTCGGAACCATGGCGACACCTTCGGCGCGCTATTCGAGCTTCGGGATTGGCCTCTGGCTCGGCAACCCCTTCATCCCCCTGCGGACATATTTCGAAGATAAGCCGGGCATTATCCCGCAGTCCGAGCCTTATCTTGCCGACGACGTCCGCATCATGGAGGGAGGCGGTTTTCGCACCATCTGGATGGTGCCGTCGCGCGATCTCATCATCTTTCGGCACGGACCCGGCGTCCCCAATTGGGATAATGCCTATCTTGTCAATGCGGCGATCCGGGGAATGAAGCGCAAATGACGCGCGTCACTTTCTTGCTGTGCGCGATCGCAAGCTTCTCGTCTGCATATGCGAAAAGCCTTTATGTCGAAGGCGCCGGCGGGGTTCCGCTGGCCGTGACCGATGTGGGCCCGCTCGACGCCCCCGGAATCTTGTTCATTCACGGCATCGGTTTTGGCCGCGACAGCTTCCGCGCTCAATTCGAATCTTCCTTGGCGGACAGATATCATCTTGTCGCCTTCGACCTGCGTGGACATGGCATGTCGGGAAAGCCCTGGACGGTGGCGGATTATAGCGAGCCCGGACTATGGGCGCAGGATGTCGCCAATGTCATGGCCGCTACCGGGCTCAAGCGGCCGGTCGTGGTGGCGTGGTCGTATGGATCATTGGTCATCGCCGACGTGATCCGGATCAATGGCACTGCGGATATCGGCGGCCTGGTGCTGGTGGCAGCCCTGGGCGGACTTGTGGATGCGCCAGCGCCTCAAGGCGACATGCCGGAAGAGCTGGCCCGCGCGCGCAGACTACAGCCTATGCCGGACTTGAATAGCCAGCGTGAGGCATCGCGGCTTGTCGCACCATTCTTGACCGCGGGAAACGTGCCGACCTGGTGGCCGGAATCCGCTCTGGCCCTCAACCTCATGGTTCCACCATACGCTCGGCCGCTGCTTCGTCAGCATCCAGCCAAAAATGCCGATCTCGTCTCAAAACTTCGTTTACCCCTCCTCATTGTTCACGGCCGTCATGATGCCGCCGTTTCACCGCAATCGGTCGATCATTTGCGAAGAGCCGTTCCGGGGTCGGCGGCGAGTCTCTACGAAAATTCCGGGCATTCGCCGTTTGCCGAAGACGCCTCGAGATTCAATGCTGAGCTCGCTATTTTTGTTGATCGTGTGCGTTCAGGGCTCTAACCGGCGGCCGGCCAACACTCGTGAAAGGATTTCCCATGTTTTCGAGACGCGGATTAGTGAGATCGACTGCCGGGGCAGCAACCGCGTTGGTGGGCGCGCGATCAGCCACGGCGCAGGATCTTGTTTCACTGTCGCCACCCATTAGCCAAGTGAGATCGGAGTTTCTGTACTTCGACGATCCCGTGGCTGAATTCCGCGCACAGCTGCGCATGGGACGCGATTTGGTCGAAAGCCAGGGCTCCACGATTACCTGGTATCACTGGATGGTGTTCGTGATCCCGGGTGACCGCCGGCCCGAGCCGCTGATGCGATATGAAGGGATCGAGTATAGTTATTTCCGTCACCTCGGTGACAACAACTACCGCATCCACGCGCATAACGTTTCTTTCCCGCGCGACTTGAAAACCAACAAATTCACCGATGCTGTGGTCAATCCGATCACCGGCGAGCGCGTGAAGGCCCCGGTCTCTTTGTTGCTGCACGATCCGGGGACCATCGGAAGCCCAATAGGGTTTCGTAACATCAGCGGTAATGGCACGCCGCAAGAGGTGTATCGCCAGTTCCGTATCGAGGACAATCTTATCAAGCTCGACAGTATTCGCAGCGCGCCGCCGAACTGGCCTGCGACCCATATCGAGAATTCGTGCAGTTGGGTGGAGCTGGACCTGTTCGCCAACCAGACGATCACATCGCTTCCGGTGCATTTTTGCGGGCATTACGCTTTCGAATACTACTCTTGGCTCAACATGCCGAAAGGTAAGGGGCATCTTTCGGGCTTCTTCGACGGCAAGAAGTTGAATTCTCCGAAAGAGATTCCGCGCGAAATGCTGACGCGTCTTGAGCGTGAGTACCCGGAACTGCTTGAGCCGCGCTGGGGAGAGTTCGACAAGCCGGTTCCGTTCAAGATTTGATTGCAAAATCCTCGTTTCAGGAACACTGCGTTTAGAGACACATCTATGTGAAGTTGCAGCCCCACGCCGGGTAGAAGCCGCTTATGAGCGGCGATTCGATTCCTCATGATCCGCCCCTTTTGAAGCGCTTGATACAACTGATCTGTTTCGCCGAGGGGGGACTATGCCTTGCTTAATAGCTGTCGCATCAGCCCCATCTTTTCCTACGTAACGTAAGGTTACGTTACGTAGGTGCGATTTGCGCTCCTGCGAACTGTAAATCCCTTGCACGGCTTCAGTGGCCGCTACAAAGATGGGCCGAAACATCGCGCAACCTGTTCCTAGCCCATGTCGTTACGTAACGGAGAGCCCCCCTTCAACCGCCCCATTGTCGGGGCGCGATTTTGTTTATGTATATATACGTAAGAGAGCGGCGGCCCGGGGCTGGTGTACGGTTGGCTTGAGCCTCGGCACACGTTATGTGTCCAGGTGCGTGTCCACGTAAGGCAAACCGCCCATGACCGACCAGCCCAACCGCCTCCCTGCGCACCTATACGTGCCACAAGGTCATTTTCCGGCCCCGGTGAACATCAACGAACCCAAGCTTGTGGTCGCGGATGCAGCTCCCGCGCGCGCCCCTTCCCACCTATACGTAGCCCCCCAGAAAACATGCGCTGGTGTCTCCCGGGCAAAGCCCTTGCACGTCATGTGCAATCTGCCCGAGCGGCTGCCCATCCTGCCTGCCGAGATTGCCATAATCGAGGCGTACCTGGGCGATATCATCCGCAGCCTTGCCGCCAACGATAACGAGCCCCAACGATAACAAGCAGAAGCCATGACCAAGCGCGCCGCTATCTATGTCCGGGTCTCCACCGCCCGGCAGGCCGAGAAGGACCTCTCTATTCCCGACCAGCGCCGCCAGACCGAGGCCTATTGCAAGGCCAAGGGCTGGGAGGCCGCCCGCGTCTTCGAGGAACCGGGGGCCTCGGCGCTTGACGACAAGCGGCCCGTCTTTCAGGCCATGATCGATGCGGCCCAGGGCAAGGACCGGCCCTTCGACGTGGTGCTGGTTCATGGCTTCTCGCGGTTCTTCCGGGATGCCTTCCAGTTCGAATACTACCGCCGCAAACTGGAGAAAAACGGCGTCACCATCGTCTCCATCACCCAGGAGGTCAACGACGACCCCATGGGCGAGATCATGCGCAAGTTCTCCAATCTCATGGACGAATACAGTTCCAAGGAGAACGCCAAACACGTGCTCGGGCCATGCGCGAGAATGCGCGGCGGGGCTTTTGGAACGGTGGGCCCCCGCCCTATGGCTATCGCAGCGTGACGGTGGAAATCCGGGGCGGGTCGGCCAAGAAGAAGTTGGAAGTCGAAGCCACCGAAGCCGACATGGTGCGGCGCATCTTCGGACTGTTCCTGAATGGGGAAAACACCGGCCCCATGGGGGTGCGGGCCATCGCCAAGCACCTGGACGGCCTGGGACTGACCTACCGCAAGGGCTGCCGCTTTGGCTCAAGCCTGGTTCACGCGATTCTGACTAACACCACCTACAAACGGCAGCATTACTTCAACCGCAAGACTCTCAGAACCGGCAAGCGCAAGGACAAGGCCGATTGGGACCTGTCCGGCTGCCCGGTCATTATCGAGGCCACCGCCTTCGACCGGGTCCAGGCGATCCTCAAGCAGCGCCGCCCGAGAGTCACTCCGGCGCGGGAGACCAACGGCCCCACTCTCCTCACGGGCCGGGTCAAATGCGCGCATGGCTCGGGCATGACGCTGCGCAGCGGCAAGGGCGGCAAGTACCGTTATTACACGTGCCAGAAGCACGCCAACGAAGGCGGTTGCGATTGCCGTCGTCACAGCATCCCCATGGCGACGCTGGACACCATCGTCCTGGACCAGCTTGAGGCGCGTATCTTCGCGCCAGACCGGCTCAAAGAACTCCTGGCCCGGGTTCTGGACCACGCCAGCGATCAACAATCAGACGCCCGCGCTCATGTCGCCGACTTGAACCGGCGTCGGCGGGAGGTCGAGATTAAGCTCGACCGCCTCTATACCGACCGCGCCGAAGGCATCGCCAAGGACACCGACACCTTCCGCCGCAAGGCCGCCGATTACGAAGGCCGGTTAGACGCGCTCAACCGTGCCATTGCCAGCGCAACAGCCACGCGAGAATCGCCCATGGACCTGCTGACCCCGAGGAACCTTGAACGCTTCGCTACCGCCATGCGCAACAAGCTGCACGAAAATAGCCCTGCACTGCGCAAGGCCTATGTGCGCCACTTCGTGGAGCGGGTCGACGTACTGCCTGATGAAATCCGCATCAGCGGCTCGAAGGCCGCGCTCATGAGCGTCCTGCAAAACCCCGACACCGTGCCGATGGGACCAGTTCCCGGTTCTGTCCAGGAGTGGTGGTGTGGCCAGTCAAAGGCTAACTGGTCTCTGGCTCCAATTTCCCTGTTTATCAGCGAATTTACAGGGAAATTTTGAAAATTTGGGCAGTTTTGGCGCAAAGCAACATGCTGAAAGCCACGCTTTTCATGGACTCTTGGAGGGCATTCCCTACTCAACAGAACAGGGAACTATTTCTGCTAAACAGGGACCCAAGTTTGTAGAGCAGGGAACGCAATTGAGCCGGAGTGTAAGGTAACCGTCAATTTCTTGCACACCTTACGGCGCTTGGGTTTGGTGCGATCTTTGCTCGATTGGTTTGAACCATCGAGGAGGGTTGCATGGCGCAGATCCCTGCGAAGTCACGGGAACAGATCATCGCTTATTGGCAAGGCCTCTCAGAGGCTTGGAAGCTGAGTGGTTTATCGCAGCAGGAATACTGCACGCGCCACAACATCTCTCTGAAGAACTTCGGCAATTGGCGCGCGCAGTTCAAGCGCATCGCGTTCGACGGACCCAAGGCCCGCTGGCCATTACCCCAAGCTCAGAAGAACGTCAGATGATCCTAGCCCCAGGGTTAACCATGTGGCTAAGAAGCCCGAGCCAACAGGGATTCCTCCGCCTGGCGGGCGGCGACAGTTCAGTGAAGAGCTCAAGCCGCGCATCGTGGCGGAGAACTGTTGGCGTGTGGCATCGGTCTCGGAAATCCCTCGGCGCTCGCGCCATTGGCACACGCCCAGCGCCCTTTATCTCGCCGTCAGCACAGATGGCCAACGGTTACGACAGTCCATTTGAATGTGTGAGATGAGGTTTTTGAAAGATATAACCCGAAAACGACTTAACTTCCACGTCCCAGGCAACCATCCATCGCACAGATCAAGGCGCACCGGCGGCACTTTTCTTGATACCCAGTACTTTTTGATTGGCAGGCCGGTTCAGCGAGGCGGCCAGCCAAGAACTAACATGTGGAAATCGGGTCAAGTCATGCTTGATGCCTTTGAGCCACTTCACCACCGAGGCGACGCAAATATCGGCGACGGAAAATGCCTCGCCGACGAGAACATCGCGTTGGGCTAAGGCGGCCTCGAGTGTCGCCAGCGCCGCGTCGGCTTTTTGTCGAGCCCGCGCCAAGACTTGTTCGTTGCGTTGTGTCGGATCGGGCTTGAATAGAATTTCATCAAGCAGGGCCTGGGCATGAGGCTCCAGTTCACTGACCGCCCAAAAGGCCCACTGACGGCAACGCGCTTGATCGGGCCGATCCGCCGGCCATAGCCGGCCTTGACCATAAGTCTCGGCAATATGCAGCGCGATGGCCATGGACTCGCTCAGATGAACGGCATGATCGGTCATGAACGGAATCTTGCCGGACGGGTTCAGCGCAAGGAACTCCGGCTGCTGGGCTTCGCCCTTCTCGTAATCGAGCGGAACATGCTCGTAAGGCAGTTCCAGTTCCTCCAGCACCCACAAGCAACGCGACGCCCGCGAGGAAGCTCGTCCGTAAATGCGAATCATCGAAGCCGTTACTCCCGCAATCGCCCGCGCATGCCACGCTCCCGGCCCGCCGTATTGCCACGCTGTGGGCAGATCCCGCGAATGTCCAATGGATTCGCGGGCACAACGAACAACCGAAAGATGTCAACGTGCGGCCGAGCCTCCCTTCACCCCGCCGGCAATTCGTGCACCCTGTTGCTGGCGCGCCAGCCGGCGCACGATCGTCATCATGGTGCGCGCGGCCGACGACAATTGTCCGCGGCTGCGGTGCGACAGGACGGCGGGTCGGCGCATCGTCAGCCCGTTGACATGAATGCAACGCAGCAGGCCGGTGTTGACTTCTTGGGCCATTGCGTTGGTATCGATGATGCTGAGAAAGTCGCTGTCGAGCATGAGTCCGAGCTTGAGCTGTTCGGAGTCCGTGATCATCACGTCGACCGGCGGCGGCAAACCCTGGTCGGCGTAGGCGTTGCATACCGACTGCCAGAGCGAACGGTTTTGGCGCGGCGCCAGCCATGAGAAAGGCAGCAGGTCGGTGATCGTGACGGATGTCTTGCCGGCCAGCGGGTGCGCGGCGCGCACGGCCAGCATGTCGACCTCCTCGAATAATCGATGCACCGTCAAATTGGAGGCGAACTTGAAGTCCGCCGGCGGCGCGTTGACCACCAAGTCGACGTCGCCGGCTATCAGCATTTGCTGCAGGCTTGGCGCAAATTCGACAAAAGCGCGAATGCCGATGCCGGGGCGCACCGCGCGAAACGCATTGATGGCGGCGGGCATGAAATGGGTAGCCTGGGACGGGCCGATGCCGATGTTGAGGGCCGCGCGCTTCGACTTGTTGAGGGCGTTGAGATTCGCCATCGCCAGCCGCGCTTCAGCGATAATGGTGCGCGCATGCTGCTCGAGTGCCTTGGCTTGCTCCGTCGGGCTGACGCCATAGGCGCTGCGTTCGAAAAGCGTGACGCCCACCTCCTCTTCAAGCTTCGCGATCGCCTTGCTCACGGCCTGTTGCGAGACGCCGAGTTCTCGCGCGGCGCGGTTGAACTGCTTGAAGTCCAACAATGCGAGAAAGTGCTCAAGTCGGCGGATGTCCATGCATCAGGTCCTTGGCGGGCGTGTGCGGGCCGGCATCAAGTGGCGTCGGCGCGGTTCATGGGTGATCCAGGAAATCGCGCATCAACGCGCAAACGTCAGTGGCATGGAGGTCCAGCATGCCCTGTCCGACATGCGGCAGCGCAACCACAGAGCCATGCTTCAAGTAAGCCAAAGCACGCTTGGATTTCTCGCCCTCAGGATCGTTCGAGCACATCACCAGCGTCGGCTGTGGCAACCGAGTCAGGGCGGTCGCGAGGTCGTAATCTTGCGCGGCGCGGTGGCCCCACCACGAGTCGGGACCCCCGCGCTGGATTTCGGCAAAGTGCCGCACGAAAAGGTCGAGCGGATATCCGGCCGGCACCCGTGCCTTGAGGTGGTTCCACCACTTGAGCAGATGGCCCGCGTCCCAGTCGTACTGGTCCCGCGCATAGGTCCGCCGTTCGCCGCTGAGCTCCTCAGGCGTATAGATGACGCACCCATTAAGCACGATCCGCCGGATCTGCGCGGGACGCTGCAACGCCAACGCCACAGCGATCTTGGCGCCGGTGAAATAGCCGAACAGATCAATCTGTGGGCCGAGAGACAGCGCATCGATGACATCGCCGTGGGCCGAGGCATAGGCATCGATGTCGGGCGGGCGCGTCGGTGGATCGGATTCGCCGAAGCCGGGGCTGTCGCCGGCGGCGATGACACGGTCGCGGCCGAGGTCGGCCATGACCTTTTCAAAGACGAGGCTCGAGGACGGGCTTTGGTGGATGCAATAAATCGGCACTTTGGCGGGTTCGCCGGCCGCCGCTGCCGTCGGCCGGGCCACGCGCACATGCATCTGCCCGTAACGGCCATTGACGAACTGCCGACGGATCGTCTTCACGCCGTGCGCGGTCCGCGCCTGGTTTACCGTCGTCACGGGCCTTGCCTCATCGGTTGCACAAAGATGGAGTGTCGCCAGCCGTCAGGGAGCATCATGCCGCAGTTGCGCGGCATCAACAACCGATAGTTGTTTCGGGCCAGGCGTGGACGGATGGACAGCCGTTGCGGCTTCGGCCACGGTTGCGTCGAACGCTCGCCGCTCGCGACAATGGCGAGGGCGTACCTGCAGGAGGATCCGTGAGCAGTACAGTAGAATTGCGGCGCGTTTTCTGGGACGGGCGCTTCGGTCAAATGCATGTGCGCGTGGCCCGACCGGCCCCGGGGAATCCAGTGCTGTTCCCGCCGTTGGTGTGTCTTCATCAAAGCCCAAAGTCGGGCAAGCAGATGGAGGCGCTGATTAAGACCTTGGGCCGCGACCGGGTGTGCTACGCACCGGACTTTCCTGGCTTTGGCGATTCCGCGCCGCCGCCGCGCCCTCCGACCGTGGCCGACTATGCCGCCGCCATCGGCGATCTGCTCGATGCCTGGGGGCACGTGCCCGTCGATTTCTACGGTTATCACACCGGCGCGCTGTCGGCAGTGGAGTTGGCGATCGCGCGGCCAACCCAGGTGCGCCGCTTGGTGCTGGTCGGCCTGCCGCTCCTCGACGACGCCGAGCGCCAGGCCATCCGCAGCCAGCCCTGGCCGGTTCCCATCACGACTGACGGCTCGCATCTTGTCACGGAGTGGAAGCGTGCCCTGCACTGGGCCGGTCCTGGACAAACGCTGGCGATGACGGCCGAGGGGTTCGTCGACAAACTCAAGGCCGGGGAAAAGGCATTCTGGGGCGCGCTGGCGGCGACCGCGCAACCGTTTCACGAGCGCCTGCCGCTGGTGTCCCAGCCGATCCTCGCGATCGGCCCGCGTGATGATCTCTGGGACATTTCCCCGCGCGGCGAGGCGCTCATGCGCAACGGCCGATTCGAACGCTGGCCCGACTACGGCTTCGGTGTGATGGACGTGGCGACCGACGTGGTCGCCGCCGCCGTGAGGCGCCACCTCGATCCCGCCTGACCTCTCGTGGCCGAAGGCGGGGCTTAAAGCGTCGTGCGGAAAACTGGAGCCCGGTTTTCCGCAACCACGACGCGCGAACAAATAAATAGAGCGAGCAGCGTGAGTCCAATCATGCGCTGCTCGCTCTAGGCGGGAAGGCCCAGAATGTACGAGCCGTTGACCGAGCCTGCGATGCGGATGTCGTCGTCGGTCAAGCCGTAGCATCGCAGCGTCTCGTGCAGCAGGCGGACGCACTCGACCGAGCTCGGGAAAAGATAATCGCCGGCATCGCTCGACAGCGTGAAGTGCTGGACGCCGATTTCGCGGATGGTGTCGGCGATGTCCTGGGGGTCGACGCCGCCGACAGGCGAGATTTCGTTGTAGGTAAAATTGAACTTCACGCCGTAACCGGCCAAGGTGCGCATGGCCTCCCATGTCAGGTCGATAAAGGGACTGAAGGGGTGATCGACGATCATGCGCGTGATGCCGCACTGTTGGCCATATTTGGCTGCGGCGTACAGTTCCTCGTGAAAGCGGTGCCCAAAGTGGAGCGAGCGGTCGAACTCGGCAATGAGTTCGATCGCGCCCTTGAATTCGGGCTTCAGCTCGCCGTTGTCGTCAATCACGATGAGCCCGCCCTTGGCCAAGGCCTCCTCGCGGGAGAGCGGCAAGCTATCGGGCTGCGGCCCGATGACCATAAAACTGCGCAAGGCATTGGCGAAGGGCAACCATACCCCTTGCACGCCTTCCTCCAGGTTTTGCCTGAGCAATTTGAGGTCGGGCTCCTTGGGGGCGTGACAATAGATGTAGCCTGCCTTCACGGTCGGCGCCGGAATCTTCTCGACCTTGCACCATTCGTTCAGCCGCGTTTGCAACTCGCCCACGTCGCGCGCGGTGTAGGGGTTCTTCATCTGCTTGTAGGTCTTCATCATGAGGCCCTTCATGCCGCAGCGCGCCGCGAACTGAAGGGTTGCGAAGGCCTCATTTTGGTAGCCCGTCGAGCAATGCAGATGCAGGTCGGTCATGCCTGCAAGGTCCGGGCTTTGCGGCGGCAGCAACTCCTTGAACCGAACTTTCTTGCGCGCGCGGTGGATCGAGACAAAGCGCTCGCGCGGGGGTGAAAACGTTCGCCGGAGGTCTTTGTTCATGGAGAAATAAGGCCCTACAGGTTGAAGGTCAGGAGTGGGGGAACGCTGAACTTGGGAAGCGAACGCCCGAGAAGTCAAACAAATGTTAGGTTAACTGAACAGCCCGAGGTTGTTCAGTCTGGTTGTCGCGGTTGAATTGCCTTCAATTTGAGTGCAGGAAGACACCGTGTCGACACGATGTCGGGGGAGATGGACATGCGCACTTTCAGGCCAACGCTTTTTGCATCGGTTGCGGCGATCGCGGCCATGATCGGCTTCGCCGACATCGCGGCCGCGCAAATCGAAGAAATCATCGTCACATCGCGCAAACGGGCAGAGAGTCTCCAGGATGTCCCGCTTTCCGTGGCCGCGTTCACGTCGGACTCGATCCGCAATCTCGATATCCGCAGCGTCTACGAGCTGCAGAATTTCACGCCCAACTTCTCCTTCGACAAGAACTTCGGACGCCGTTTCGACCGGCCGATCATGCGGGCGCAATCCAGCGTGCAGTCCACCGATATCATCGCCGCCTTTTTCGTCGACGGCGTGTTCGTGTCGGGCTCGATCACCGGCACGTCCACCGACGCCCTTGAACGCATCGAGATTCTGCGCGGACCGCAGTCGGCACTTTACGGGCGGGCCACGTTCGGCGGCGCGATCAACTACATCACCAAGCAACCCAGCGATGAATTCGAGGGCCAGATCAACACGCGCGCCGGCAGTCATGACGACTATAAGGGCGCGGTGTGGATGCGCGGGCCCATAGTCGAGGGCAAGCTGCAGTACTTTCTGTCGGGCAACTGGGAATACTACGGCGGCCAATACCGCAACCGCAACCCGGGCACGCCGGCGGTGTCCGTCGGTCCGGCCAACAACTTCGTCAGCGTGCCGACCCGCGCCGACAACAGCCGCATCGGCAACGAGGAAACCCGCGACGTCACCGCCAAACTGCGGCTTGCCGCCACCGAGGACATCGAGTTCAACCTCAAAATGTCTCACGCACGCACCTATGACGGCCCGTTTGCCACCACCTGGTTCGGCGGCAACGAGTTGAACTGTTTCCGCCCCGGGATCGATGCCGGCACGGCGCCCAATTCGCGCGGTTATTATTGCGGCGAGTTCAAGGTGAAGGGACGCAGTTCGGCGTTCAACCTGCCCGACTTTGTCGACGGCGTGGTCATGAACCAGGTCAACGCCACCACCGGCGCGCTGGTGCTGGTCAACGGTCAGCCGGTCCCCATCGCCGCCGCGCCGGCCAAGCCCGGCAACCGGCGCAGCATTTACCGCTACGTCGCCGATGGGCAGGTCGACCTCGAGGGCTGGAACGTCCTGGTGCAGGGCGCTTACAACACCGACAAGGCCGAGTTCGTCACCGACGCCGACCGCACGCTGTTGCGCGGCCCCGTGACAACGGCGGTGACGCCGACCGCGCCCTCGCGCGTGTTCGAGACCGGCGCCGCCCACTCGCAATCATTCGAAACCAGTTACGACTACTCCGGCGAGCTTCGCATCACCTCGCCGCAGGAAAATCGCCTGCGTGGACTGGCCGGAGCCTATTACTTCAATCAAAAATTCAAGACCCGCAGCCGCTCGTTCACGGGCACCGTCATCGCGCTGGCGCGCTTCAACGAGGACGGGTCCGATTTCTCGCGCAATTTCACCAAGAACAAGTCCGCCTTCGCCCAGATTCAGTACGATGTGACCGACGCCCTAACGCTGTCGGCCGAAGGCCGTTATGGCGTGGAAGACAAGGAGATTCCCGCGAACCCCGCGACAACGCGGCCGGTGACCGGGCGGTTCAAGAGTTTCGTGCCGCGCTTGACGGCCGATTTCAAACTCAACGACGACGTGCTGCTGTATGCGTCCTTCGCCGAAGGCAATCTGCCGGGCGGCTTCAACCTCAATACCTTCAGCATCACCGGCGTCAACGACGCCAGCTTTGCCGCGCTGCGGGCCGCCAATCAGACGACGTTCGACGAGGAAAAATCGTTGGTCTACGAGGTCGGCACGAAAGCTACATTCCTCGACAAGCGGGCCTCGATCGACTTCGACGTCTATTACATCGATTGGACCAAGCAGAAGATCAACAACACCTTCACCGTCACCAACGCCATCGGCCAGCAACTGACCCTGGCCTTGCAGTTAAATTCGGGCACCAGCCGCGTGCAGGGCATGGAGTTTTCGTCGTCGCTGCAGGCGAGCGAAAACCTGTCGTTCACCTTCTCCTACGGCTTGGCCGATCACGTCTTCAAGAAGGCCAACGACGACACCGAAATCCTGCTGACGACAGGCGTGACCGATCCCAACTTGGTCAACGGAGGCAATGCCAAGGGCAAGCATAGTATTCTCGCGCCCAAGCATTCGCTGGCAGCCTCGGCGGCGTGGCGCGATGAACTGGCAACCGACACCGACTGGGTGTTACGCAGTGATTTTTCCTACCAAACCAAGAAATACGGCGAGATCGCCAACTACTCATGGCTCGGCGACCGGCTGATCTGGAATGCCAGGTTGGGCGTGGAAACGTCTGGGTGGAATGTCTCGCTTTACGCCAACAACATTCTAAATGACCTGACCCCCAGCGCTGTGCTGCGTTTCGCCGACTCTGCGGTGCCGCGCTGGCCGAATAATCAGATTCGCCGCGGCTTCGATGTGCCCTTGCCTCGTGGCCGTGAATTCGGGATCAGCGGGCAGTACAATTTTTGATCTCGCGTGATGGCGATCGAGAAAGAGCCAGAGGCCCCGCCTCTGGCTCTTTGGCCTTGCGCTCGGGCGAGAGCACAGGAGACACTGACGCGAGGTTTGGCAGTAGTGCGGGGCAGATGGCATGACGTGGCTCGGCGGTCTCGGCCGCGGCGTTGGGCGAATGCTGGCGTTGGCGACGCTCCTGACAGGGCTCTCGCCGGCACACGCGAGCGGGCAGGCACTGCGGTTTGCCATCACAGCGCTGCCGGTTGAGGCCACCCACCCTTACCGGCAGACGGGCCTGCCGACGGTGTTTATCCTCGGCATGCTCTACGATGCCTTGACCAACATCGCCGCGGACGGCACGCCGCAGCCATGGCTGGCAACCTCGTGGACGGCGAGCAGCCCGTTGACGTGGGTCTTCAGGTTGCGCGAGGACGTCGTTTTCTCCAACGGCGCACCTTTAACCGCCGCCGCCGTGGCGGCCAACATCAACTATGTCATCTCCGACGCTGCCGCCGTTGAGACGCTGCATATCGAACTGGAAAACGTGTCCGGCGCGCGAGCGCTGGATAACGCAACCCTCGAGGTGACCACGCGAACGCCGGATATCCTGCTCCCACACCTGCTGTCGATGCTCCAGATCGCCGAACCCGGCGCGTGGCAACGGCTGGGACCGCAAGCCTTCGCGCGGCGGCCCATCGGCACGGGCCCGTTCCGCGTGGCCGAATGGCGCGCGAGCGGCATGATGCTTGAAGCCGTGCCGTCGTCGTGGCTGGCGGCCAAGGTTCGCGAGCTCGAAGTTCTCGCGCTGCCCGAGGCGACGACGCGCGTGCAGGCGCTGCAGTCGGGCCGCATCGACATCGCCATGACGCTGGGGCCCGAGGACGGCCCGGCGCTCGAAAGCGCGGGCCAGCGTTTGCTGGTCTATCCCACCGGCGGCGTGATGGGCGTGTCGTTCGTCACCGAAAAGGCCGGCACGCCGGTGCGCGATGTCAGGGTGCGCCAGGCGCTCAATTACGCCGTCGACAAACAGCGAATCATCGATGGCCTTCTGGGTGGTTCGGCGGTCGCCGTCGGCCAACCGGCGCCGCGCGCGGCGTTCGGATACAACCCCGCCGCGCCCGCGTATCCCTACGACCCCGCGCGCGCCAAGGCATTGCTCGCCCACGCCGGATACGCGGACGGCTTGCGCTTGGTGATGGAGATCGTGCCCGGCACGCTGGCGGCAGACGCCGCGATTTTTCAACAGGTCGCAAACGACCTAGCACAGGTCGGTATTGACCTCTCGATCAAGATCACAAACTTCGCGACCTATGCCCGTCACTACGTCTCCGGCGATTGGGAGGGTGATGCCTTCGGCATTTATTTCGTCACCGATCCTTATCTTGATGCCCTGCGCCCGCTGAAGCGGCATTCCTGCGCGTGGAAAGTGCCGTGGTACTGTGATCGCCCGGCGATGGATTTGATCAAACGCGCCCGCACATCCTTCGACGCGGCCGAACGGCGTGCTCTGACGGCTCAAGTGATGGCGCGCTACCATGAGCAAGCGGCCGCGCTTTATCTGCACGAAGTCGCCGGCTACATGGGCCTGTCGCGCCGCGTCGAGGACTTCAATATCGTCAATGGTTTTATTCATTTTCACGAAATCTCGTTCGGACCCAAACGATGATTGATGCCAAGCGGCCTTGCTCCTTCTATTTGCGCTGTCCACGCGCATTCGTGCTGAAAACTACCAAGGTGATGGTGGGCGGTGATGTCACCTCGACGCTGAACGGATCGATGAATCTGCGAATCAATCGCCGGCGACAGGTGCGTTCACGTCCGATCGCGGAGCCTCGGTAAGCGTCAATACCTGGCCACATGTCGCCCAAGGTTCAGCTTCCGCTTGCATCCAACGGGGCGTCCACTTACGTCCATTTCTCCCACACCTTACGACGCTTGTGTCTGGTACGATCTTTGCTCGATTGGTTTGAATGCTCGCGGGGGGTTGCATAGTTCGGGTCCCTGCGGAGCTTCGGGAATAGATTCTCGCGTATTGGCGAGGGCGTTCAGAGGCTTGGAAGCTGAGCCGTTTGACTCAACGCGAGTATTGCACACGGCACGACATCTCACTGAATAACTTCAGCAATTGGTGCGCACAGCTCAAGCGCATCGCGCTGGCCAGCCCCAAGGCCCGATGGGACCACTACCCACGGCTCAGAAGAACGTTGGATGAACTTAGCCCCAGGGCTAAGCCTGGGGTTATCCCTAGGACCAGAGCCCAGAGCGCCGACCCCAACAGCGATTCCTGCGTCTGGGGGCGTCGGCAGTTCAGTGAAGAACTCAAGCAGCGCGTTGTGGCGGAGACGCGTCGGCCTCGGGCGTCAGTGTCGGTGGTCGCCAGGCGTTATGGCCTTGATCTCCGGCTGCGGCGCCGATGGCGGAACGCCTTTGGTGCTGGACAGTTGCCGGATCAGCCCGCAGGAGCACAGCCATGATGCCGATCCCGCCCGGTGTGCTCGCTCAACCGAGGATTCCACGATCAGCCTAGAGCTGACAGCCTATGGCAAGAAGGTCTTCACCTTCCTTAATCTTCTGGATTCCGACAAAAAATCCCTAGGGCTCACGGATCGGCATCCCTTTGATCAGTCCGAACCGGCTGGCTAAGTCACGTCTCACTCACCGCCAAAGCGCCGTTCTGCGGTCCGGAATCTAGTTTTGGCGTGGTTGATACTCCTCAAACGCGGCCACGATGTAGTCGCCGCTGCCCCGACGTAGCGGCATGATGCTTTTCTGATACTCGTCGGAATACCAAAAGTCTCGAATGGCTTGCATGCAAGGATACTTCTCGATCACGAAACCACGTTCTGCCGGCCAGTCGCCCTCAAGCAACTCTGTGGGCGACCCGGAGACGATGTATTTGCCGCCGTGTCGTCTGACGATCTGAGTTTGCTGCAGTGCCTTCCCATACGCGGCGGACTTTGCACGATTGAGGTTATCGATCCAAACCACAAGGTAAGCGGGGCGCGCGCATGCGTCTTGCCCGCCGCCTTCGACAGTGACCGGAGCCACTGCTTGCGCTATGGCATTTGAAGCCGTCAGTAACGGCGCTTTGGCGAGCGCAAAGCCAATCAAGGCGCCAATCAGCAAAGACAAAACGAGCGCTCGCATGCCGGCAAGCTCCTCATATTAGGTTTGGTTCAGGATTTCGATCGCGGCGCGCTCACCCGATTCCATGGCGCCTTCCATGCCCCGCACGAGTTGTGCGGTGTGTTCACCGGCGAAATGAATCCGCCCAGCGGGGGTGCTCATGACATTCGCAAACCGTGTGATTTGGCCTGGCTGCCACGAAGAATAAACGCCGCCGGCGAACGGATCGCGCTGCCACGATTGAACCTTGACCGGCTTTAATGCGCCTTTGATCGACGGCCGCATCGCCACCAGGGTCTCCTGAATTGCCTGAATGGCCTGCGGCTCGCTCATCCGGTCGAGATGCAGAGCCCGGGCACCGTTGACAAAGCTGATGATGGTTGTCGGTTCGGTCTCGCTGTCGCCGTAATAGAGGGGCGCCAGGCGCCCCACCAATCCATCGGTCCACATGGTGATTGGCAAGCCGTCGTCTTGCCAGAACTTGCGGGTCGGCACGAAGTGAACTTGGTATCCCACAGAATAACCCAGGTGGGCCACAGCGTCGGCTTGGGGCTCCGACAGCACGGGGTCGAACAGAACGCCGCGCAAAGCGGGGAACGGCGCGGTGACCACAGCCCACTTGGCGCGGTAAACTTGACCCCCGCGACAGCGCACCTCGACCGCGCGCTCCTCGCTGCGGATCGCCGCAACCGGCCGGTTCATGATGATCTCGGTCTTGAGCGACTGAGCGATGGCTTCCGGCAGCCGCTGATTGCCGCCCTTGATGGCGTACGACTCGTTGCTGAAATTGGTGCGGACGTGATTGGCTAGCGCGAAAATCTGATACATCCCGAGCAGCGACACGTCGAACGCCGAAGTCCCATAAAGCCCGGCCCGATCGAACCCGAGCATGATCGCATCGTCGGACAGGCCCTTGCTCTTGGCGAACTCGTGAATCGAGATGTCGAACCGCGCATGCTTGGGGTCGCGCCACGCTTCCAGATCTTTCAGCGGATTATCGGCCAGGAAATAGGTCCATTGCAGGTCCCAAGGCTTTTTTGCCTTCATGTCCTCGGGAAAAGGATTGAGCGCAGACTCCTTCCAGTTCTTCTCGTGGATGAGCTGACCGCGCCAGTGGATCACGGTTTCGAGAAAACCGGGATCGCTGCGTATGCGTACCGGCACAAGCTCGATCCCGAGCCGCTGTACCCAATCGAGCACACGCGCGTAGCTCGGCCCGATGCCATTGCCGCCCGCCTCGGGCTTGCCCGGCACGTCGTCCAGCGTATGAACCCGTCCGCCGACCCGCTCGCGCCCTTCGAGGATCTTGACGCTCAGCCCCTGGCTTTCAAGCATCCAAGCGGCATGCAGCCCGGACAGGCCCGCCCCGATCACGATCACATCGGTCATGGCCTGCGCATGCGCGCTCCGCCCGATCGCGGTGGCCGCCGTGCCAACCAAGCCTGCGCGCAAGGTAGCGCGCCGCGACCACGTCTTATGGCTTGTCATGGCATCGGCTTCCTTTCCTCGGCGTAGTGCTGATCATTCAGCTTGAAGGAATTTTCGGGAATGTTGCTGAGATCGAGAAACTGCGACATGTTCTTCTCGACGTAGGCCATGACATTGCGGGGAATGGGGTCGAAATTCTCAATATTCATGGCCGTTTTTTGCTGAAACACTTTGCCGGGTCGTTGGCCCATGAGCATCCACGGCTCAAACGGTTTAAAGGTCTGAAAGTCTCCGCTAAAGGATCTGATCTGAGGGATTCCTTCGTCGACGATTTCGGCGATGTCCCCTTGCCATTGATAATGTTCGAACGTCGTCCAATACTCCCCGATCGACTCGCGCT
>JANRJL010000090.1:0-43090 GCA_033763995.1 Rhodospirillaceae bacterium
TTCTGTTCTTGGCGTCCTTCGGCACGATGTCGAACAGGATCACCTGCACGCCGGCGTTGGTCAGGTGCGCGGCGATGCCCGCACCCATCACGCCCGCGCCGATGACGGCGGCTTGTTTGATGTCGGCCATGGGTTTGGCTCCTTACATGGCCTCAAGGACTGTGGCGATGCCTTGGCCGCCGCCGATGCATTGGGTGGCGAGCGCGTACTTTTTCTTCTCGCGCTTGAGCAACGCGGCCGCCTTGCCGGTGATGCGGGCCCCCGTGGCGCCCAGGGGGTGACCCAGGGCGATGGCGCCGCCGTCGATGTTGGTTTTTTTCAGATCGACGCCCAATTCCTTCACCACCGCCAGGCTCTGCGCCGAGAAGGCCTCGTTGAGCTCGATGATGTCGATCTGGTCGAGCTTCAGGCCGGCGCGCTTCAGGGCCTTTTGGCTCGAGATCACCGGGCCGATGCCCATGATCTCGGGCGCGCAGCCCGACACCGCGAACGACAAAATGCGCGCCAGCGGCTTGAGGCCGTTCTTGGCGGCGTATTCCTCCGAACACACGATCACGGCCGAGGCGCCGTCGGTGAGCGGCGACGACGTGCCCGCCGTGACGGTGCCCTTTTCGTTGAAAGCGGGCTTCAATCCCGCCAAGGCTTCGGGCGTCGTCTCGGGGCGGATGCAGCCATCCGTGTCGACCATGCCGCCTTCGCCGGGCACGGGCACGATCTCGTCCTTGAATTTGCCCGCCGCTTGCGCCGCCGTGGCGCGCTTGTGGCTTTCGACCGCGAAGGCTTCCTGCTCGACGCGGCTGATGCTGTATTTCTTGGCGAGGTTCTCGGCGGTGTCGCCCATGGAGATGTAGGCGGCGTGGCCGGCGTCGATCAGCTTGGGGTTGGGCATGGGGTTGAAGCCGCCCATCATCACGCGGCTCATGCTCTCGATGCCGGCGCAGATGAAGGCCTCGCCCGCGCCCATCTTGATGGCGCCGGCGGCCTGGTGGATGGCCTGCATCGAAGAACCGCAGAAGCGGTTGATGGTGTCCGCCGCGATGGAATTGGGCAGGCCCGCGAGAAAGACGATGTTGCGGGCCACGTTCAGGCCCTGCTCGGCCTCGGGGAAGGCGCAGCCAAGTGCTAAGTCCTCGATGTGATCGGGGTTGATCTTGGCGCGTTCCACCAGGGCCTTGACCACGGCGGCGGCGAGGTCGTCGGGCCGCGCCTTTTTCAGGGCGCCCTTGTTGGCCAATGTGAATGGCGAGCGGGCATAGCCTGCAATGACGATATTACTCATGACGTCGGTCTCCCTTCGCGTGTGTCCCGATGGTTTTCGGAAACGGTTGAATTGTGAGGTTGCGGCGGCCTTGTTTGGCGCGCAGGCGCGTCAAGGCTTCGTGTTCGATGTGGCGCAGTTCCTTGATGGTGGCCTGGAGGTCCTTGAGCTTGCCCTCGAGCACCGTGATGCGCTCGCGGCTTTTGTCGACGACATGGCTCAGTTGCTCCTGGTGGTTCGGGTCGGCCCCGTAGAGGTCGAGGTAGTCGCCGATTTCGTCGAGGCTGAACCCCAGGCGCTTGCCGCGCAAGATGAGCAAAAGACGCGCCCGGTCGGTATAGGTGAACACCCGCACGCTGCCGGCCCGGTCGGGCTTGAGCAGGCCGCGCGTCTCGTAAAAGCGCACGGTGCGCGGCGTGACGCCGGCGGCGGCGGCCAGTTCCGCCGTCGAGTAAAACCGGCTGCGGGGTTCGGTCTTGCCGAGGCGGCCTGAGCCGGGCATGCCTAGGCCGCTCCGCTCGCGGGCGCATGCGCGCGCGTCGCTTCTTCCTGCTTGAGCTCTTTTTTCGAGAGCTTGCCGATCAGGGTCTTGGGCAGTTGATCGCGGAATTCGTAAATCTCGGGCCGCTCGATGGACGACAGCTTGTCCTTGAGGAAGGCGCTCATTTCCTCGGCCGTGAGCGTCATGCCCTGCTTGACCTTGATGAAGGCTTTTGGCGCCTGGCCGCGGTAAGGGTGATCGACGCCGATGACGGTGACTTCCTCGACGGCCGGATGCAGGTGAATGGCTTCCTCGACCATGCGCGGATAAATCTTGTAGCCCGAGGCGTTGATCATGTCCTTGATGCGGTCGACGATGAACACGTAGCCGTCCTCGTCCATGGTGCCGACGTCGCCGGTGTGCAGCACGCCGTCCTTCAGCACGTTGGCGGTTTCCTCCGGCTTGTTCCAGTACCCCTTCATGACCTGCGGGCCGCGCACGCAGACCTCGCCCTTCTCGCCGACGCCCAGCACCCGGTCGTCGTCGAGCGAGCGGATCTCGACGATGGTTCCCGGCATGGGGATGCCGATGGACCCGGCCTTGTTGATGCCCTGGGTGGGGTTGGTGCACACCACCGGCGAGGTTTCCGACAAGCCGTAGCCTTCCACGACGATGCAGCCGGTGATGGCCTCGAATTGCTTCTTGACCTCGACCGGCAACGCCGCGCCGCCGGAGATGCACAGCCTGATCGAGGTCAGGTCGTACTTGCGCACGTCGGGCGCGTTATTGATCGCCGTGAAGATGGTCGGCACCGCCGGGAAGCAGGTGGGCTTTTTCTTGTCGATGGCCTTGAGGCATTCCTTCAAGTCGAAACGCGGCATGAGAATGATCGCGCCGCCGTACTCGAAGGCGCACAGCATCACCACCGTCATGGCGAAGACGTGAAAGAACGGAAGCGCGGCGAGAAAGCGCTCCTTGCCGTACTTGGGCTTGTCGTACCACATCGCCACTTGGTGGGTGTTGGCGGTGACGTTGGCGTGGGTCAGCATCGCCGCCTTGGGAATGCCGGTGGTGCCGCCGGTGTACTGCAACACCGCGACGTCGTTCAGCGGATCGATGGCGGCGCGCGCGTAATCGCCGCGATTATCGAGCAGTTCCTCGAACCAAACTTGGCGGTCGTTGTCGTCGACGTCGGCGAGGTTCTTGCGGCGAAAGACCGAGAACAGGGCCGCCTTGTGCATCGGCAGCGTATCGGTCATGGCGCACACGACCAGCTTCTTGAGCCCGACGCTGTCGAGCAACTTGCGCGCCTTGGGGTACATGGCGGCCAAATCCATGGTCACCAGAATGTCGGCGCCCGAGTCCTTCACCAGATGTTCAAGCTCGCGCTCGGCGTAGAGCGGATTGACGTTGACCACCGTGGCGCCGGCCAGCAGCGCGCCCATGTAGCTGACGACATAATAGTGCGTGTTTGGCAGCATCAGCGCGATGCGGGTGCCCTTGGTCACGCCCAGGTTCTGGAAACCCTTGGCGGCGCGCGCCGCCATTTGGCCGACCTCGCCGTAGGTCCACCAATTGCCCAGGAACTCGAGGCACAGGCTCTCGGGGTAATCGCGCACCGCATTGAGGAACCCTTCGTAGGCGGGCAGGCACGGAATGGGCGCGTCCCACGCCACGAAGGACGGGTAGCTCTTGAGCCATGGATAATTCGGTCGGGGGTGCGTCATGTCGCGTGCGGCCGATCTTTCGTCGTGAGAGTGGGCGCCGTGAGGGCGGGCCGCTGAACTGCGGCCTTCGATACCACTTACGCTAGTGGCCGGCGGAGAAACTTCAATGCCAAAGAGTGACGTTAACGTCATAGCCGCACGGGCACGCGGCGAGGGCGATATTCATTCTATATATCAATCCGTTAGAGCATTAGTCCGCCTCAAGCTCCTGCCGCCGCGCGGAGGCGAAAAGCGCGCATGTTATTCGCGTTGCTGCCGACTCGGCGCCGAATCGCGCCGGTCCTCGGCCCCGGCCCGCGAGGGGTTATTGCCAAGGGTCATTGGTCGAGCAGGCTCGAGAGCTTGAGCGCGATGCCCTTGGACCCGAACACCTTGAGGCGGCCCATGGTGAACGCCACCATGGGGTTGAGGTCGCCGTTCATCAGCTTCACCATGTTCTCGGTGGAGAGCACCAACGTCGTTTCCGCGTCGTCGCTGGCCGGATTTGGCGTGATTTTGACGTCGCCGCCGGTGGCATCCAGCAGCACCTTGCCCTCGTCGCCCAGGTCGAACAGCACGGTATGATTGAGCGGCTTCAGCTTCTCGGTCTGCTTGTGCATCTCGGCGACGATATCGTCCAAGCTCATGGCGGCGCTCCTCATGATGTGGCGTCCGTCGTCTTCACAACGGACGCGCGGCGGGCGACACTTGCCCTCGGGGCGGTTGCCAGCCAACAAGTAGCCCATTCTCGGTGAGGAACGCACATCATGCCAAGTCTTTTGATCACGGGGGCCAATCGCGGACTCGGGTTCGGGTTGACGAAACTCTATGCCGCCGACGGCTGGCGGGTGTTCGCCTGCTGCCGCGACCCGGGAAAGGCCAAGGACCTGAGCGCCCTGGCGGCCCAGTCCGGCGGCAAGGTGACGGTTCACGCTCTGGACGTGGAAAACCACGCCACCATCGACGCCCTGGCCAAGGCCCTCAAGGGCCAGCCCATCGACGTGCTGTTCAACGTTGCCGGCTATTACGGCGCGAAGATCGTCAGCGAGCCCGGCGGCCTGCAGGAGTTCGGAACCTCCGACTACAAGGAGTGGGACAAAATCTACCGCATCAACGTCATGGGCGTGATGAAGATGTGCGAGGCTTTCGTCGACAACGTGGCCGCCAGCACGCATAAGAAGATCGTCAACATGTCGAGCATCATCGGCTCCATCGGCGCCAATGAGATCGGGTTCATGTACCCTTACCGCGCCTCCAAGGCGGCTGTGAACGCGATTTCCAAGGCCATGGCCAACGAACTCAAGCCGCGCGGCATCACTGTCATTCCGCTGCATCCCGGCTGGGTGCGCACCGAGATGGGCGGGCCGAACGCCGACATCGACACCGATACGTCGGTCACCGGAATGAAAAAGGTCGTCGACGGCCTCAAGCCCACCGACAGCGGCCGCTACATGGTTTACGACGGCTCCGAGTTGCCGTGGTGAGCGCGACCTTGCGCGGCGCCTGAGATCGTCAAGCGGAACTGGAGAATTGTGATGGGCGTGCTCAAAGCGATCGGCAAGGGCGTTTTGTGGCTGATCGTGCTGATCGTGGTGACCGTCAACGTGTTCTACTGGACCGACCCGGTTTATTATCGCCGCCTAGCCATGGTGCCGTTCATCGACGTCACCCGCGATGTCGATTTCTACAAACCTCTCGAGGTCGTGAAGGGCAACCCCGCCGCGCCCTTGCCGCGCGCGGGCGAGGGCGCCAAGACCATCAGCGCCGAAGGCTGGACCGCGGCCCTTGATTACGCCAAACAGATGGAATCCTACGCCCTGGTGGTGTGGCATCGCGGCGCGCTTCAGTACGAATACTATCTGCCGGGCTTCAAGCCCGAGGACCGCACCGATCCCGCGTCGATGCACAAGTCCGCGCTGGCGCTGGTCATCGGCCAAGCCATCGCCGACGGTTTCATCAAATCCGTCGACGATCCCGTCGCCAACTATGTCAACGAGTGGGCCGCCGACGACCGCAGGAAAATCACAATCCGGCACGTGCTGCAGATGGCCAGCGGGCTGGCGCGCGAGCCCTTCAGCCCCAGCCCGTTCAACCAGGGCATGCGCCTCAACCTCGGCATGGAAATTCGCGACCTGACCCTGTCGATCAAGGCAGGCGAGGAACCGGGCACCGTCTTTTCCTATTACAACTTCAATCCGCAGGTTCTGGCGATCCTGTTGGAGCGCGTCACCGGCAAGCGCTACGCGCAATATCTTTCGGAACGTCTCTGGAGCAAGCTCGGCGCGCGCGACGCTTATGTGTTCCTCGATCACGAGAACGGCCTCGCGCGCACCTATTGCTGTTTGCAGGCCTCGGCCGAGGATTGGGTCCGGCTTGGGCTGTTGCACCTCAACAAGGGCAAGGTCGGCGACGTGCAGGTCGTCGCCGAAGACTGGATGCGCGAAGTCACCACGCCGTCGCCGCTCAATCCCAACTACGGGTTCCAGACTTGGCTCGGGACCACCCATGAGGCCAGGCGTGGTTACGGCAAAAACGTGCCGATCGTCGTTCCCCACAGCGAACCCTTCGCGGCGCCGGATGTGATCTACTTCGACGGCGCCGGCGGACAGCGCGTCTATGTCATTCCCTCGCGGGAGATGGTGATCGTGCGCACCGGCAAAGGCGGCGTGGACTTGAGCAAGGGCGAATTCTTGTGGGATGACGCCATCGTTCCCAATGCCCTGATCCGCGGCGTCGTTGCACCCGGCGGTTGAGCGCGGCCGAGTTGCTTCGGCTCACAACCAAGTTGGCGGCCAAGAAACGGGCAAGAACCTCTTGTTTTGTTGGCCTTATTTGGCCTTTTCACTGTCCTCATGATATTTTAGAACTCTGTCGTCAACCTGCGCAATGTGGGACTAATGCGGTCGCCAAGAACGGCGGACCAGCCGGCAGGCCGCACTGAGGGTTTGTAAAGCCAATGTCTGAAGCCGCACAGGCGATGCCGTCCGGCGAAAAGCCGTTGAAGGCGCAAGACTTGCGTGCGCTTGTCCAGGACATGGGCAAGTGGCGCCACGCCCCTGAAAGCGGCGTCAACCTCATTGTCGTCAGCGTGTCCAGCGCCTTGCCGGAAACCAAGCGCTCGGTGCAACTGATCGAGCAACTGGTGGTCGGCGTGGGCCTCATCGGCGCGAAGCGCAAGGCGACCCTCTATCAGGTCACGGCCAACGACCTGGCGCTGTTGGTCAAGGTCGACGAAGCGAGCCTGATCACGATCGTGCGCGATCTCAAGGTCGAGATGCTGCGCACCATCGAACGGCATTTCCCCGGCAGCTTCGGCACCATCGACCAAAGCCGCCTGGTGCTGAGTTACGATCTCACCAACAATTACCGCTCCGCCGCCGATCGCGTGGCGAAATTCGCCGAGATGGCGCAGCGCGAGGCCGATGCCACCGAGGGCGGGGAGCGCAAGCTGCGCGCGCTGACCCAGGCCGACATCCAAAAGGTGCTGCTCGCTTATCAGAAGTTCGGCACCGACAAGTTCGTCAAGGCCTTCGTGCGCCACCAAGAGGCGGTGATCAAGGGCGCCAACGGGTTCGAGCCGACGCTGACCGAGTACTACATCAGCATGGATTTGATCCGCAAACCGCTGTTCGTCGACGTCGAGATGCGCGGCTCGGGCCGGCTGTTCCAGGAATTCACCCTGGTGCTCGACCAGATCATGCTGCAGTCCTTCAACAAGATGCCGACCTCCGTCGGGCGCTGCTCGCTCAATCTCAACGTCGAAAGCGTGTTCACCGAGGCCTTCGAGAACTTCATCGAGGACACGCCCGGGAACAAGCTCGCGCAAATTGTATTTGAGTTCCGCCAGGCCAATATCGTCGAAAACTTCGACGAGTTTCAGGTGGCGCGCGGCTTGATCAAGTCCAAGGGCGCGACCATCGCGGTGGATCAGATCTTTCCGCAGACCGTGGGCTTGGTGGACCTGGAATACATCGGCGCGAGCCTGGCCAAGATTCACTGGCGCACCGGCGCGGAAGAAATCCTCAAGGAACGCTCGAAGGCGATCAAGTACATGATGGAGTGCAACGTCACCCCGATCATGATCCGCGTCGATGCCGAGCGCGCCTTCGAGGTCGGCGCCTCCATGGGCATCAACATCTTCCAGGGCTTCCACGTCGACGAACTCACCAAGCCGCACGCGGCGGCATAGGCGATCTGCTCGCGCGTCAAAAGCCGTTATTGGATTTTCCCCGATTGGGCTAAAACGTCATCACCCCGCGCCTCGGCGCGGTCCGTTTACCCAATGGCGATTCCAATAGTGTGATGCGACCTCGGCCCTGCCCATGAAAATCCAAAGCAAGCTGTTCATGCTGTTGCTGGTCATGGCGGTGGTGCCGTTGGTGGCGCTGACGTGGCGCGGCCAGCGCGCCACCGAATCTCTCGGCCTGACGATCATTTCCGAAAGCCAACTGGCGGCGGTGGAAAGCATCGAAACGCAGTTGGGCCGCATCGTCGACTACAGCTCCGACGTGCTCTCGGGCCAACAGCGCGTGGTGGAACTGGCCCTGCGGGTCCAGGCCGCCGAGGTCGAGCGCCGCCTCGCCGGGCCCGTTCCCGCGGCGCCGGGCCCCACGTATTCCCATGCGGATTTCGACCGGTCGGCCGATTGGCCGCCGGGCACCGAGGTGTCGCTGGATCGCGCGGCCGTCACCAGCGACCGCCAGCTCAAGCCCTTGGCGATTTCCACGCAGCATCAGTCGTTCTTCGTGCCGTCCGGCGCGAACCCCGACGCGGCCGAGCGCGCGCGCCTCGCATCCATGGACGAGATTTACGCCGACCTCAGCCGCCACGCGCCGGGTCTGTTCTATTGGCAGTACACCACCCTCGAAAGCGGCTTGCATTCGGCCTATCCGGGGCACGGCGGCTATCCGGCGGGCTACGATCCGCGTCAGCGCGTGTGGTACCAGCTCGCCACCGTGGCGCGCGACCTGATCTGGACGCCGCCGCTGTGGGACGCGGCGACCCGGCGGCTGTTGCTCACGGCGGCGCGGCCGATCTTCACGGCCTCGGGCGAGATCGCCGGCGTGACCGGCATCGACGTGGAAATCCTGTCGGTGCTGAACGCGGTCCACGCCAAGATCAACCTGGGCCCCAATGCCGAAAGCTTCATCGTCCGCTTGGCCGAGGCCGACGGCAATCTTTACGTCGCCGGTGAAAGCGAAGCCCAACCGGGCCTGCGGATCGTCGCCGCCAGCTCGCTCAAGGCCGCGGGCGCGGACTGGGACGCGCAAGTCGAAGAACCGCCCTTGGTCTCCGGCACGCCCACGGGCGTCGACGCCATGGCGAGCGACCTGTTGGCCATGCGCGGCGGCATCAAGCGCATGCCGCACAACGGCAACGATTCGATCTGGGTTTACCGGCCGCTGGACCGCTTGCAGGCGGGGCTGGTCTATGTCGTGCCCGTGGGCGACATCGAGGCGGCCGCGTCGGCGGCGCAGGAGTCCATCCGCGCGGCCACCTTGGAGCAAATTCGCCTGGCGGGGGCCGCCTCCATCGGCCTGATCGTGTTGGTGGCGCTGTCGGCCATGCTGGCGGCGCGCTCGATCACGCAGCCCTTGCGCGGCTTGGCGGCCGCCGCCCGGGCGCTCGCCAACGGCAATCTGGACGCGCGCGCGCCGGTGACCAGTCACGACGAGGTGGGCGACTTGGCCCAAGTCTTCAACGTGATGGTCCCCGAGTTGCGCAGTCATATCCAGAACAAGGAGTCGCTGGCGATCGCGCGCGAGGTGCAGCAGAAACTGCTGCCCGCCTCGGCACCCTCGGTGCCGGGCTTCGACGTGGCCGGCGCCAGCGTCTATAGCGAGGCCGTGGGCGGCGACTACTACGACTTTCTCTGCCTGGAGGACGAGGCCGGCGAGCGGCGCCTGGCGGTGGTGATCGGCGACGTCACCGGCCACGGCGTGCCCGCCGCGCTGACCATGATGTCGGTGCGCGCCCTGGTGCGCGGTCACGCCGGCGAGGGCCTGGCGCTGCTGCCGGTGATGCGTGCGGTCAATCGCCACTTGGCCGCCGATTCGACGCGCGGGTCCTTCGTCACGCTGGTGTACATGGTGCTCGAGTCCGACACCCGCGTGGTCAAGTGGATCAGCGCCGGGCATGGGCCGATCCTGTTCTATAACGCCGACACCTACGGCTTCGAGGAACTCGAGGTCACCGACATCCCCCTGGGCGTGAAGGAAGATTGGACCTACCACGAGTTCAGCCGCGACCGCTGGCCCAGCTCGGGCGTGCTGGTCATCGGCACCGACGGCGTGTGGGAAATGGAGAACGCCGAGGGCCGCGTCTTCGGCAAGGACAACCTCATCGGCGTGGTGCGCGCCGTCGCGCATCTGTCGGCCAAGGAGATCTGCGACGCCATCGTCGAGCGCCTGGCCGAATTCCGGGGCACGGCGCCGCAAAAGGACGACGTGACGCTGGTGGTCGTGAAGTTCTTGCCGTCGTCGCGTACCGCTTAGTCGTTTGCCGCCATGACGCTTCACCTCATCAAGCTCGCCGTGGGCTCGGAAGACATCGAGAACGTTGCCAACTGGCAGGCACGCAACCGCTTGGCCAACGGCAACGCGCGCATGCGCACGCGCATGATGCCCAAGCGCGTCGCCGAATTGCTCGACGGCGGGTCGCTGTATTGGGTGATCAAGCGCGCCATTCAGGTGCGCCAACGCATTTTGGGCGTGCACGAGGAACGCGACGAGCAGGGCAAATCGCGCTGCATGGTGGAGTTGGACCCCAAGCTGGTGGAGACCGAGCCGTTTCCGTTCCGGCCTTTTCAGGGCTGGCGCTATCTCAAGCCCGACGCGGCGCCGCCCGACGTGCGCTCGGGGGCCGGCTACATCGACCCCAAGATGCCGCGTGCCTTGCGCGTGGAACTGCGCAAGCTGGGACTCTTGTAGTTATTATTTGGTCGCATTTCCCACGCCAAGTGGAAGGCCACTTCTCGGGGAAATGCTCCTACATAATCTCCGGCAGCACGTGCTTGGGCTGCAGGCAGCCCTCGAAGGCCAATTGCGGGTGCAGGCTCTTGTCCCAATACTTGGCGATGATGCGCCGGCCGGTGACGCCGTTGGTGGCGTCGCCACACAACCACACGGCCGGGGGCACGATCACGTCGCCGGGCAAGAGCCGAGACCTTGTGCCCACCTCGCCGGGCACCATGGCCTGGGTGATGAAGGGCGTGTCCGACGCGCCGCCGGGCAGCAGGATGTTCACGTCCACGCCCGTGCCGGCCAGTTCCTTGGCCCAGATCACGTGGCTCATCTCCAGGCCCGCTTTCGACGCGCCGTAGGGCGACAGGCCGGGCGAACTCATGGTCGTCAGGCTGGTGGAGATGGAAAATATCTTGCCGAACTTGCGCTCCAGCATGTGGGGCACGGCCGCGCGCGTCATCTGAAACACGCCGGTGAGGTTGGTGTCGATGATGGCTTTCCAGCCGTCCACCGGCACGTCCCAAAAGCGCGGGCCGCTTTGCCCCGCGAGCCCGACGCGATATTCGCCCGTGCCGCGCCCGGCGTTGTTCACCAGCACGTCGATGCGGCCGAAAGTTTTGAGTGTCAGATCGACCGTGGCCATGCAGTCGGCCCACTCGCGCACGTCGGCCTTGAGCGTGACGAAGCGGCCCGGCCCGGCCAGAGCGTCGGCCTTGTTCTGCACATCGACGAGGTCTTCCGGCTTGCGGCTGCCCGTGGCCACCACCTTGGCGCCGGCTTTGAGCAGTTCCTCGGCGATGGACCAGCCGAAGCCGCGTCCGCCGCCGGAGACGATGACCACGCGGTCTTTCAGCGATGGATGATGCAGCGGATTCATGGATTGTACTGTCCTTCGGGCGTGAGAAATTTATGGCGGGTCGCTGTCCTCGATGACGTCTTCGATGTTGCGGCCGGCCGAAAGAATGCGCCAGATCAAGATGTCATCGTCGTTGACGGTAAAGGCGATCGTGATCTTGCGCTTGAATCCGACCGTGCGCAGCCCTGGATACAGATCGTCACGCCGCGTTCCGCGCAACGGAAAGGTGGTGAAGCCGTCGCAGTAATCAAGAATTGAGTCGATGTAGTCATCTGCGCGTGATGGCCCGGCCTTATCCTCGATCCAGGTTTGAAGATTCAAAAGGTCGGACTGCGCGTTGTCATGATAGCGGATTCGCCAAGGCATCTTGTCCCCATCCGACCGGCGGACGTTACTTGGCTCGGGCGTCGCGTAAAGCCTTCAGATTGGCGCGAACCTCCTTGGAATCGAGGAAGCGCGCCGGCTTGCGCTCATGTCGCTTGATCGTCGGGATGACCTCCGACCGCAGCCATTCCTCGACGACGGCGTCGCGTTCCAGCAGTGTCCGCAACCCGTCGCGGACCACTTCGCTTTCCGATGCGTAACCCCCGTTCGCGACTTTGTCGCGCACGGCCTTGGCCATTTTTGTCGGCAGCGTGATGCTCAGTTGTTTGGTCGAGCGCATGACAGGGTTCCCGTATCGCGAATATGATTTAATCCTATCGCGGCCTGCGCTAGGCCGCAATGGCCGCGGCGGGGGCGTTCGCGGCGAGGTAATCGCGCGTGAGCGGCACGGTGCCGAGGCGCTTTTCCAGTTGCACCTGGGCGATGGCCAGTTCGCCCTGGCGGAAGGCGATCTCGCTGCCGGTGAGGTAGAAGTCCCACATGCGGAAGAAGCGCGCGTCGTACATAGCCTCGACCTTGGCGCGGTTGGCGTAGAGACGCTCCCGCCAGTGGCGCAGGGTTTCGGCGTAGTGCAGGCGCAGGATTTCGACGTCGGCCATGAACAGGCCGGATTTCTCGATGGCGGGCGTCAGTTCCGACAGCGTGGGCACATAGGCGCCCGGGAACACGTACTTGCTGGTCCAGGACGGGATCGGCCCCGGATCGCGGAACTTGACGATGGTGTGGATCACGGCCACGCCGTCGTCCTTCAGCAACCGCGCCACGTGCCGGAAAAACGTCGCGAAATGCTTGCGCCCCACGTGCTCGAACATGCCCACCGAGACGATGCGGTCGTAGAGGTTTTCCTCGAGCCGGTAGTCTTTCAGCTCGAAGCGGCAGCGCTCCTCCAGGCCCGCCTCGGTCGCGCGCTTGCGGCTCAGCGCCAATTGATGATCCGACAGCGTGATGCCCGTGACGTCGAGGCCGAAGTCCTTGGCCAGCGTCAGGCCCAGGCCGCCCCAGCCCGAGCCGATGTCGAGCGCCGTCTGGCCGGGCCGCGTGAACAGCTTGGCCGCGATGTGGCGCTTCTTGGCGGCTTGGGCCTGCTCCAGGCTGTCGGTCGGCGACTTGAAATAGGCGCAGGAGTATTGCTTGTCGCCGTCGAGAAACAAATCGAACAGCTCGTCCTTGAGGTCGTAGTGGTGGGCCACGTTCCTGCGCGCGCGCTGGATCGGGTTGCGGTTGCCGGCGCGGCGCGCCATGCGCTGCAATTCCAGCAGCGCGCCGAACAGCCCGCTGCGCGGGGCGTTGATGTAGTTGCCGTAAATGACGTCGAGGAAGTCGTAGAGCGTGATGCCGCCGTCCAAGGTCAGCGTGCCGTTCATGTAGCCTTCGCCGATGGCCATTTCCGGATCGAGGAAAATCTGTCCATGCAGCTTCGGATCGTGCAGGGTCATCGCGACATGTCCGCCCGGGCGCGATCCGGTGTAAACATGCCGCGCGCCCCGCGCGTCGGTGACGGTCAAGGTGCCGGTGCGGATGAGATTGCGGAAAATGAGATCGAACGGGGTCATGGCACGCCTCGCAACCGATCGTCGGTCAAGCACACCATATTAGGCTAAATCGACTTCCGTGTTGATGGGGGTCAATTCAACCAATAGGGGTCAGGGCCGTCAGTTGAGGATGACGAATGGTAATCCAACGGCGATCAGGGCGATGCCCAGAACCTTGGCGGCGGTGATGGGTTCGGCGAACTTGAGCCGCCCGACGATCAACGCGCTGAGCAATCCCGTGGTGCGCTTGATCAATTCCACCAGGGCGACGAAGGCCACGGTGTAGGCGGCCAGTTGCAGCCCGTAGGCGAGCCCCGCCGCCAGCGCGCCGCCCGCCAGCGGGGCGGCACTTCCGGGCGGGGCTTTGAGCGACGCGGGTCCAGAACGCGCCGCCACCCACAGGCCGGTGAAGGCGCAGAACAACGTGACCTGCACTAGGCCGTGGACCGGCACCGACGAGGCCGCGACGCAGATTTTGTCGAACACCGGCGTCAGCGACCAGGCCAAGGCGGTGCCGACCATGGCCAGCGTGCCCGGCTCGCGCACCAGGGCCCGCCACGCCGACACGATGCTCAGCCCGCCGCCGCCCGGCATGTTCAACACCAGAATGCCCACGGCGACGACGCCGGTGCCCATGAGTTGGCGCGCGGTCAGTTGCTCGTCCAGCGCCACCGCGCCCGTGACGGCCGTGAACACCGGCACCAGGGCCAGCAGCGGGATCATGAGGCTCAAGGGCGATTTGCGCACGGCGATGACGAACAAAAAATTGCCGATGATGCCCAGCGCAAGGTCGATCACGCCCGGAGCCCAGTAGGCGCCGGTCATTCGCCATTCGCCACTGACGATCAGCCACGCCGCCAGGATCGGGATTTGGCCGCTGACGAAGTAGAACAGCAGCACCATGGGCGGGCAGGCCGCCGGCACGGCCTTGCGGAAGTAATCGGTGGCGGCGTAGCCGATGCCGCAGCCGATACTCAGGAGAAGGCCGGTGAGGGATAACATGCTGGATCGGAAAGGGTTTTTCTTTCCCTCTCATGGGGAAACTAGGGCGTCAAGGGTGCCCCATTTTCGCCGCGTTATGCTAGCATCCTGAGATGGATAGAATGAACGCGAGATCGGGAGCCGCCATGAAAAGAGTTCTGCTGAGCGCCATTGTGTTGCTGTCCGTGTCGGGCTGCGTCGCCTACGACATGGACAACCCGGCGCTTTATGACGATCCCAACGTGGCCTACCGCGACGATCCTTACGCAGTTGATCCGTTCTACGGCGATCCCTTCTTCGCGGGGTATCGCGACAGCCGCCGCCCGTACTACGGCCGGCCGCGCGGCTACGGTTACTACGGCTACGAAGTCAGCCCCTCGCGCCCCAAGGAGCGCATGATCATCGAGGACGCTCAGTATGAATCGGTGAACGGCCGGCGCGTCGACGCCAATCGCTATGTGCGCGACGAATGCCACGGCGAGAACAACTGCGACGTCAAGGCCTCCAACAAGATCTTCGGCGATCCCGACGTCGGCGCCCGCAAGGACCTGGTCGTGCGCTACCGCTGCGGCAACGGCCCCTCGCGCACCGTGCGGGTGGGCGAGAAGTCCGAGCAGGACTTGGGCTGTTAACGAAGCGGCCTGCCTTATCTCGCGCCCATTGACCTCGGGCGCGCCAGTACCCATGTTGATAGCGAGGTTCCCGCTCGCAACCCCGCTTGCAACCATGGTTAGTCATGCCCGAATTTCTCCGCACCGCCCTTGACCGCGTGAAGTCCGCCTGGAGTTCGGGCCTCGACCGCCTGGCCGAGCCCTTCAAGCGCGTCGATGCCACCGGCGACGGCCCGGCCGAGCGCCCGCGCTGGATCGGCTGGGTGGCGGGCTTCGTCGCCTTCCTGGTGGTGATTTATTACCCCGTCGGCATGGCGCTCTATCACACCATCGACGACGACGTGGACATGCAGGCGGCACCTGAATTCACCGTCGAGGGCGGCAGCCGCGCGGTCGCCATCGTCGCCACCATGGTCTCGCAGCAAACCGAATACTGGGCGCCCAACAAGCCCTTCTGGATGCCCGCCGCCGCGCTCGACAACATGCCCAACTACCAGATGGGCATCGTCTATGCCGTCTCGCGCTTCGCGGTTGAACTGGGCGATTACCTGGGCCGGGTGCGCGGCTCGTCGGGCATGGACCCCAACCTCGACCGCGCCACCGGGCTGTTCAAGTACGACGCGACCACGTGGTACTGGGGCCAGGGCAACATTCTGCCCATGCCGACGGCGGAATCGCGCTACCGCGA
The DNA here is from genome assembly GCA_033763995.1 of Rhodospirillaceae bacterium. GTDB lineage: Bacteria > Pseudomonadota > Alphaproteobacteria > Rhodospirillales > Rhodospirillaceae. Next base: position 15,460 of record JANRJL010000090.1, read on the forward strand.
GGCGGTGGCCGCCTTGATGACCTACAACCGCGCCGTCGCCGCCGGCCAGGCCAACTACGACCGTCGCGCCGACAACCTGATCGCCTTCCTCGACCGCGTCGCGGCGGACCTGGGTTCGGCCAGCGCCAGCCTCGATGCCCGCGCCGGCGAAACCGGCGCCGGGTTCTTCGACACTCAGGCCGACGACGTGTTTTACGACGTCAAGGGGCGGCTGTTCGCCTACCACATGATCCTGCGCGAGATCGGCGTGGACTTCGAGCAGGTCATTCGCGAGAAGCAGGCCACCGCCATCTGGAACAACATGCTGGCGTCCTTGCGCACCGCCGCCGAGATGAGCCCGCTGATCGTCGCCAACGGCGCCCAGGACAGCATGGTCGTGCCCTCGCACCTCTCGGCGCTGGGGTTCTACCTGCTGCGCGCCCGCACCCAGATCCGCGAAGCCACCGACGGCCTGCAAAAATAGTCCGACACCAAGATAGAGTCCGCTCATGCCCAAGGTCGAGAAAAGCGACGAGCAATGGCGCAAGGAGCTGTCGCCCGAGCAGTTTCACGTGCTGCGCCAAAAGGGCACCGAGCGGGCCTTCACCGGCGAATATGAAAAGTACAAGGGCAACGGCGTGTTCAAATGCGCCGGCTGCGGCCAGGTGCTGTTCGACGCCGCCACCAAGTATAATTCGGGCTCCGGCTGGCCCAGCTTCACGCAACCCGCCGCGCAAGGCGCCGTCGACGAGCACCGCGACGCGAGCCACGGCATGGTGCGCACCGAGGTGACCTGCGCCAACTGCGGCGGCCATCTGGGCCACGTCTTCCCCGACGGCCCCGCGCCCACGGGCCTGCGCTATTGCATCAACTCCCTGAGTTTGAAACTCGATCCCGCCGCCAAAAAGGGTTGATCTCAGCTTTTCTGGCGCGCGCCTCAGTCGGGCCGATCTGTATCTGCCGATAAGTTTTTCTGTCACCCTGGGCCTTGTGCCCAGGGTCCAGAGGTTTCTGTTTATCGGAAAAACCAGCAACCTGGGTCCTGGGCATGAAGCCCAGGACGACAAGTTCTTATATCGTGCTCCCACCGACTGACGCTGCGACTGCGGTGATGAAAGAAAACGACATGACGCCTGAGTCCGTTTGGGACTATCCGCGCCCGCCGGCCGTGCGGCCCGATACGCGCCGCGTGCGCGTGGAATTCGCCGGCGTCACCATCGCCGACACGGCGCGCGCCATCCGTGTGCTGGAAACCAGCCATCCGCCCAGCTTCTACATTCCGCCCGCCGATGTGCGCATGGACTTATTCACGCGCGAGGACCACGCCTCCTTCTGCGAGTGGAAGGGCGAGGCAACCTATTGGATCATCAACGTCGCGGGCCAGATTTCCGAGAACGCGGCCTGGAGTTACGCGCGGCCCACCAAGGCCTTCGCATCCATCAAAGATCATCTCGCGTTTTACGCTTCGCGCGTTCACGCCTGCTTCGTGGGCGACGAGCGCGTCACGCCGCAGGAGGGCAACTTCTACGGCGGCTGGATCACGCCCGAGATCAAAGGACCTTTCAAAGGCCCGCCGGGGACGAGAGGGTGGTGAGGGGGGAGCGGCCGTCAGCCTTTCGCGGCCGCCGCCCTGAGTTTATCAGCAGCCGCGAAATGCGCCATTTGGTCGGCGTATGCCTTCACAAAAGCCGGACGCGCCGTGGCGCGCGCGACGTAGGCGCGACAGGCTGGGAAATCCGCGAGATCGCCCAGCCGCTCGACGAGACGCAAGACATCCGCCATCAGAATGTCGGCGATGGAAAACGACGCCGTCAGCCATTCGCGCCCCGTCAACACCTGTTCCATATGCCGCAGACGCGACGTCTGGAACTCGTCCATCGCCTTACGCCCCGGCGTGGGGCCCTTGTCGCCGCTGAAGTAGTAGATCAACTGCGGCAAAGTCGCCATTTCGACGGAGTTGAGCGCCGCGAACGACCATTCGATGACCTGACTGCGTGCGTGCGGCTCAATCGGAAGCAAAGCCGCACTGCGTTCGCCCAGGTATAGCAGGATCGCGCCGCTTTCGAAGATCGAGACTTTGCCGTCCGTCAGCCAGGGTACCTGACCGAAGGGCTGGTGCGAAAAATGCTCAGCGCTTTTTTCCGCGAGAGGCACGCCGCGGACACGGTAAGGCAGCCCCGCTTCCTCGAGCGCCCATCGCACGCGCAGATCGCGGACGTATCCGCGCGGGAATTCGGGAACCCAATCGAAGGTCGTGAGGACCAGATCAGCCATTTTTCGACTCCGCCAGTTTTTCGATCGCGCTGGTCCAGCCGCCACGGTGCGAATTGGCCGCCGCCTCGTCGGGCAATTGCTCGTGGGTCAAGATCACTTTGGTTTTCTTGCCCGTGCGCTGAAACACCACGGTCACCAGCGTTTCGCGCTGATAAGTGGCCTCGGAAACCCAGGTAAACACCAGCTTTTTGGGCCGGTCGATACGCCGGTAGGTGCCGGTGTGGACGTAATCCTTCTCGCTGCCGTGCATGACGATCTTGAACGTGCCGCCGACCCGGGCGTCGACCGTTGCGTCGGTACGCGGGATGTCGCCGGGGCGCATCCACACCGCCAGGCTTTCGGGGTCGAGCCAGGCGTCGAACAATTCTTCCGCCGTGGCCTCGATCTCGCGTTCCACCGTGAGCGTGGGGGTGTCGGCAGTCATTTCCGCGTCCTTCCTTTGGCCGTCGCAGTCTTGCCGGCGCGTTTGGCGGTGACGAAGGCATCCAATGCCGCGAGGCGATCCTCCCAGAAGCGCCGGTAGGTCTCGATCCAGGCGGCGGCGTCGCGCAAGGGTGCGGCGTTGAGCGACAGCACATGGTCACGCCCCACCACCAGCCGATGCACTAAGCCCGCGCGCTCCAGCATCTTGATGTGCTTGGAGGTGGAGTTGAGCGAGATCGGAAAATCCTCGGCCAGTTCCGTGACTCGCGCGTTCTTCACTGCCAATCGCGCCAGGATCGCGCGCCGCGTAGGGTCCGACACAGCACCGAACAATAGGTCGAGACGGCCGTGAGTCATCGTTGCCTCATGATGGTGTTCTCCACGCCCGGGCGGCGCGGACTGCAAGATAGCAGAACGACAGCCCGCAGAGAGCCATGATCGCGGTGCGCACGGTCTCGGCCTCCGCCGGCGACACGCTGACACTCGTGATGACCGTCAGGTAGGCCGCCAGGCACATCGGGCATTTCGGTAACAGTGCCAGCACGGCCCCGGGCAGAAGCATTCCCAACACATGGGCACGCCGCGCCGAATGCGCCGCCAGGGGCGGCGCATCGGGCAACATGCCACAGCATGTGACACCGCTCATGCGCGCGTCGCGGCCAGGGCGGCGTGCGGATCGCCACCGCCGTAGCGGTCATGGTGGCGGACCCATTGCATGACGTAGCCCAGGCCGGCCTCGTCGCGCCCCTTGGGCACGAGGTCCAGCAGGCTGTAGACGCCCATGAAGTTCTCCAGCCCCCGCGCATAAGCCGAGTAGGTGTGGAACACCTCGCCCTCGGCGCTCTTGGCGAACACGCTGATTCCCGGCGCCTCGGGCATGGGAAATTTCTGGACCTTGTAGTTGTAGGTGGTCTCGGCGCGCTCCAATTCGGCCTCGGTGAAGCTGACATTGAAGTCGCGGTTGAACTCGTTGCCGAAGGAGGACACCCACGGGAACGTCCAGCCCATGCGCGCCTTGAAGGCCAGCAACTTGTTCAGCGGCGCCCGCGACACCGTGACCAGCGATACGTCGCGTTGATTCAGGTGCACGACGGCGGGATTGTAATGATCGGCCACCAGCGAGCACGACTTGCAACCCTCGGACCAGTCGGGATGAAACATAAAATGATAGACGATGAGCTGACCGCGCGGGCCGAATAGTGTGGCCAAGCTTGCTGGGCCGGTGGGTGTCTCGAACACGTAGGGCTTTGTCACCTTGGTCCAAGGCATCTGACCGCGCTCGGCCGTGAGGGCGTCGCGCGCTCTCGAGAATTCCTTTTCCTGGCGTAGCAGGTTGGTGCGGGCCTTGAGCCAGTCCTCGCGCGAGACAATGCGGGGGGTCGTCATGGGGTTTCCTTTCGCTGTTGATAATGTTCACCCATAAGGGTGAACATAAATTAGCCGCGCTGGAGGGGGTTGTCAACTCGAGTTCTGAAACTGTGGGCGTCAGTCCAGATGGCCCGGACGCGCTGACACAGGATCACTCTCCGTGGATTGTGGGGATAACGCGGCGGTGTTTCTTCGCGCGCCGCCGCACCTGATGTAAAATGCAGCGTGGCCCGGACGTAGGGGCCATGAGCGCGCGTGGGTTTGCACAAACCCTGCGCGCCGATGTGAGCCGCCTGTTCTCGCGGTGATGTCTCGCCGCGCCGAACTGGCCGCCACAATTTTTGTGAATGTTTTCAACGATCGAGGTGCGGCATGGATGCCCTGATATCGAACCAGGGTCTTTCGGGATTCGTTTTCGGCCAAGGGCTTACGCGCGCCCACGCCTGTTCCCCAATGGGGCCCCCTGCAATAACAGGGTTATCAGGCTATTTTGCGGTGCGCGGGCGCCGCCACGCTAGGGATAGTTTGATGTGGAAAAGGTGCGTCGATGAGGAAAACTAAGTCGAAAACCAAACTAAAGCCGAAACACCTCTCGGGCGGATGTCAGTGCGGCGCGGTGCGTTACCGCATCCCGCGCCCCATACAATGGGTGCACTACTGCCATTGCCGCATGTGCCAGAAAGCCATGGGCAATGTCTTCGCGGCCCTGGCGCCGGCGCCCAAGAGCGCCATCGTCTGGACGCGCGGCAAGCCGAAGATCTTTCGCTCCTCCAGCGCCGCCGAGCGCGGCTTTTGCGCGAAGTGCGGCACGCCGCTCACCTTCGCCTATGTGGACAGCAAGAACCTCAACGTCAGCATCGGCAGCCTGGACGATCCCGGCGCGGTCGCGCCCGACCGCCACGTCGGCACCGAGGCCCAGCTGCCGTGGCTGCGTCTCGCCGACGATCTGCCCAAATCCGGCACCGACGTGGCGGCCTTGAAGCGCCACTTCCCGAAGTTCCAAAACCATCAGCACCCGGACCACGACACGCGCGCGTGGCCGCCGCGCCGGAGGACCGCGCCGTGACAGTGCGCCGATCCACGCTCCCATTCGCGTGCCCATTCGCCCGTGGGGGGCTCAACTCCAAGTGGTTTCGAGCGCGCGTCAACCGAAAAATTTTCGGGCGGCCATCGCATCGACTCTTGCTCAGGTCCCGCGCTTCGACAATCATCGCCCCGCAATCAGGGGGCTGCGCCCGTTTAAGCTCCGAGGGGGAGGGTGCCTCGGTTTGGATCTCCGGCGACGGAGGAGTCCGAACCGAGGCACCAATTTTTTGGGCCAGTGCCCGGTCGCCGTCAGATCGTGCTGCCTCCGTCGACCACCAAGTCCGCGCCGGTCATGAAGGCGGATTCGTCGCCGGCCAGGAACACCACCGCGTCGGCGATGTCGCGCGGCGTGCCCAAACGGCCGAGGGCGTGCCGGTCGCGCACCTGGGCGAGGTAGTCGGCCTCGCGGGTGCCGGCGGGCACATTGAGCCGCAGCATGTCGCTATCCACCGGGCCGGGCAGGAGCGCGTTGACGCGGATGGCGTAGCCCTGCTCGCCGCAGTGCTTGGCGACGGACCGCGTCAGCAGCCGCACCGCCGCCTTGGACGCCGTATAAGCCGGATGGCGCGCCACACCGCGCAGGCCCATGGTCGAGGACAAGTTGATGATCGCACCGCCGTGGGCTTTCATCGCGGCCACCGCATATTTGCAGCCCAGGAACGTACCGTCGCCGTTGATCTGCATCGTCGTGCGCCAATCGGTGAGTGTGGCCTCCTCGATGGTGGCGGGTTTCAGGTAGCCGGCGTTGTTCACCAGAATGTCGAGCTTGCCCCACTTCGCGGTCACCGCCGCGATGGCCGCCTGCCACGACTCCTCGCGGGTCACGTCCAACACCAATGCGATGGCCGCGGCGCCGATGTCGCGAACAACGCTCTCGGTTTTGTCCGCGCGCAGATCGGCCACGGCCACGCGCGCGCCCTCGGCCGCGAGGCGCTCACACATCGCGCGCCCCAAGTTGCCCGCGCCGCCCGTGACCAGGGCCACTTTTCCGCTCAGTCGTTGCATGGGGTTATGTCCCTTGTTCGCTCTGCCCGCGCAAATGTTGCACTCCCGAGGATGCCGTGAGAAGCGCCTTGAGCAAACTCTTGGCATTTATCGTGATGCTGGCTCCGTTCATGGTGGCCGCGGCGGAAACGGAACTCGCCATTCCCTTGGCCCAGCCGGGCGATCCCCTGCGCCCCTACCTGCGCATCTCCAATAACGGCTCGGCCAGCACCGACGTGGAGCTTTTGGCGCTGACCGCGCGCGATGACGTGGCGGCCCGGAGGATGTTGTCCGTCGCCACCGGCGCAACCCTATCCCTGGCCGTGTCGGAGGTTTTCACCAACCTCGCTGTTCAGATCGCCCGCATCCGCGCGGTCCATCCCCCGACGATCACGGTGCAACTGGCCTTCGGCGTGCGCCCGCCGGAGCGGCCCAAGGCCTTCAGCGTGCCGGTCTCGGGCCGGCGGCGGACCCTTGACCCATGTCAAGGAAGGGCCATGCCGGGGGTGGTTACCATCTCTTTGTCGTTTTGGGTTCATCGGGAGGAGGCTTTTTCATGTCGGACAAATCCACCGCGCCCGGCGGCGCAGCTCCGCCGGCGGCGAATGACGAGGGGAAAATTCCCCCCATGCAGAGCCTGCTCGACAACCCGTTCCTGCTGCTCTTCATCGGCGTCACGATCCCCGCGGTGCTCTACATCATGTGGGGCGTCATGGAGATCGCCAACATTCCCCTCGCCGATTGACCCGTAACCCCCGCCGCCGGAGGCTTCCATGGCGCTGACTCCTCCTTCAAACCGACTGTGGTGGAACGAGCCCCTCGACCGCGTCGAATTCATCTGGATCGGGGTCGCCTTCGTGTGGGGTCTCGTCATGTTCGGTACCATGGTGGCGTGGCATTTCATCGGCCAGCAGAACCTGTCGAACGAGGCCTATCGCATCAAGCCCGAGAAATTCGCCGCCAAGGTCGACGAGATGGTGGCGCAATATACCGTGCGCGAGGAAGGCACGACGGCGATCCCCGTGGTGCATCCGCCGCCGGGCAGCGAGGTCTACATGCTGGCGCGCTCGTGGGATTTTTATCCGATCCTCGAACTCGAGGAGGGGCAAAGCTACCGGCTGCACCTGTCGTCGATGGATTGGCTGCACGGCTTCTCGCTGCAGCCCACCAACATCAACATCCAAATTCACCCCGAGTACGACATGGTCATCACCATGACGCCGCCGAAGGCCGGCACCTACGGCATCGTCTGCAACGAGTTCTGCGGACTGGGCCACCATGAAATGGCCGGACGAATCTATGTCGTCAAGGGCGCCGGAGCACCGGCCGGGGCGAACGCCGGAGGAACACCATGAGCACATTCCGCACCTGCCCGGAAACCGGGCTCAAGATTCACGACGAGGCCGAGGCCCTGATCAAGGCGAACGCCGTCGTCGCGGTGGTGTTCCTCGCCATCGGCGGGCTGTTCGGCCTGCTGGTCGCGTTGACGCGCTGGCCCGCCGTGCACCTGCTGCCGGCCGAGTGGTTCTACCTCGCGCTCACGGCCCACGGCGCCGACGTGCTGCTGTTCTGGATTCTGTTCTTCGAGGTGGCGCTGCTCTATTTCGCCTGCACCGTGCTGCTGAATTCGCGCATCGCCGCGCCCAAGCTGGCCTGGGCCGCCTTCGTGATGATGGTGGTCGGCGCGCTCACCGCCAACGTCGCGGTGTTGCAGGGCAATTCCAGCGTCATGTTCACCTCCTACGTGCCGATGATGGCCGCGCCGCATTTCTATATCGGCCTGATCATCTTCGCCGTGGGCACGCTGCTGGCGCTGACGATCTTTTTCGCCACGCTGGTGGTGGCCAAGCAGGAACGCACCTACGAGGGCTCGGTGCCCCTGGTCACCTTCGGCGCCATCGCCGCGGCGATCATCGGCGTGTTCACCATCGCCTCCGGGGCCATCATCCTGATCCCGACGTTCCTGTGGTCGGTGGGACTGGTCAGTCACATCGATTCCCTGACCTACCGCGTGGTGTGGTGGGCCATGGGGCATTCCTCGCAGCAGATCAACGTCGCCGCCCACGTCGCGGTGTGGTACGCCATCGCCGCCATGGTGCTGGGCGCCAAGCCGATCTCGGAGAAGGTCAGCCGCACCGCCTTCCTGCTCTATATCGCCTTCCTGCCGATCGCCTCGGCGCACCATATTCTGGTGGACCCCGGCATCAGTTCGAGCTGGAAGGTCTTCAACACCAGCTACGCCATCTATCTGGCGGTGGTCGGCAGCATGATCCACGGCCTGTCGGTTCCCGGCGCGGTCGAGGCGGCGCAGCGCCGCAACGGCTTCGTCCAGGGCATGTTCGGCTGGTTGCGCCGCGCGCCCTGGGGCAACCCGGCGTTTTCCGGCATGGCGCTGTCGGTGGTCATGTTCGGCTTCCTGGGCGGCATCTCGGGCGTGGTCTTGGGCTCGGAGCAGCTCAACATCCTGATGCACAATACCCTGTACGTTCCGGGTCACTTCCACGCCACCGTCGTCGCCGGCACCACGCTGGCCTTCATGGCGCTGTCCTATCTGGTGGTGCCGCTGATCTTCCGCCGCGAGATCATTTGGCCGGGCCTGGCCAAGTGGCAGCCCTACCTGTTCGGCATCGGCACCTCGGGCGTGGCGGTGTTCCTGATGGGCGCGGGCACGCTCGGCGTCTCGCGCCGCCACTGGGATATCACCTTCAGCGACGCGGTGTTGTCGTTCGACTATCCGCCGCTCGCCTTCCTCATGCTCGGCCTGAACGGCATTTCGGCCATCATCGCCACCCTGGGCGGCATCTCCTACGTCCTCATCATCGTCGGCTCGATCCTGTGGGGCAAGAAGCGCGGCGCGCCCGAGGCCAAGGCGGCGCCCGTGGTGTTCGCCGGCCGCGGCGCCGAGGCGGTGGCCCATTACGGCAACGCCGGCACGCTGCACCTGCCGGGCACCATCAGCCTGGTCGCCGTGTTCTTCGTGTCGTTCGTGCTCTACTACTTCGTGAACTGGAAGTATCTCTCCGAGATTTGGCCGTTGCGGTGAGGTGCAGGGTGCTCCGGTTCGTGTCGGCGCGGCGGCGGGCAAGTCTCGGCGGGCTCCTCTTGGCGGTTTCGCTGCTGGGGGTGCCGGGCGCGGCGCGGAGCGACGTCACCGATCCGGTGGTCGATCAGGAGGCGGCGATGCTGCGCAGCAACGCCGCCATCGGCCGCGAGTTGCCCGACCTGACGCTGACCGATCAGGACGGCCAGCCGTTCAACCTCGCGCGTTATCGCGGCAAGCCGCTGGTCATCAGCATGATCTACACGAGCTGCCCGGGCGTTTGCCCGCTGACCACCGAGGCCCTGGCGAAGGTGGTCGATGTCGCCAAGGCGGCGCTGGGCGTCGGGGCCTTCAATGTGCTCAGCATCGGGTTCGACACGCGCGCCGACACGCCGCAGCGCCTGCGCGCTTTTGCTCTCGCCCATGGCCGCGCGGCGCCCAACTGGACCTTCGCCACCGGCGACGCGCGCGCCCTGGCGATGCTCAGCAACGCGACGGGATTCTCGTTCGTGAGAACCTCATGGGGCTTCGACCACATCGCCCAGGTCAGCGTCATCGACGGTAACGGCCGCGTCTTCAAGCAGGTCTATGGCGACGATTTCACGCCGCCGTTCCTGGTGGAGCCCCTGAAGCAACTGGTCTTCGGCGTCGGCCAGCCGCTGACGTCGGCCACCGCCGTGATCGATCGCGTCAAGTTCTTCTGCACGGTTTACGACCCGGCGACGGGGCGCTATCGCTTCGACTACTCGCCGTTCATCGCCTTTAGCGGGGGATTTCTGGCCTTGCTGACCGTGGCCTGGGTAGCCTTGCGCGAGTGGCGCCGGTCGCGCCGCCGCGGCCAGGTTGCCTAGTGCTCAGCCGTGGTGACTCGTGGGCGGCGTGAAGCAAGTTTTGCGTTTCGGATTCGCGGCCGTGGAGAACGCACTGAACCGCGCCTTCGGTTTCGCCAATCCGCTGCATCATCTCGGCGCGCTGGGCTTGTTCTTCTTCTGGGTGATCGGCGTCAGCGGCGTCTATATTTTCATCTTCTTCGACACCGGCGCCACCGAGGCCTTCTTGTCGGTCGAGGCCATGACCCGCGAGCAATGGTACGCCGGCGGCATCATGCGCAGTCTCCACCGCTATGCCTCCGACGGCCTGGTCGCGGTCATGGTCCTGCATATCGCGCGCGAATTCGCCTTCGACCGCCTGCGCGGGCCGCGCTGGCTGTCGTGGGTCACGGGCACGCCCATCATCTGGCTGGTGATGATCTGCGGCATCACCGGCTATTGGCTGGTGTGGGACACGCTGGCGCAATTCGTCGCGCTGGCCACGGCCGAACTGCTCGACTGGTTGCCGATCTTCGCCGAACCGATCGCGCGCAATTTCTCCGCGCCCAGCCGTCTCGACGACCGCTTCTTCACGCTGGTGCTGTTCGCGCACATCGCCGTGCCCCTGGTGCTGGTGTTCGTGTTGTGGCTGCATCTGCAGCGCGTCGCCAGCGCGCGCATCCATCCGCCGCGCGCCCTGGCGCTGGGGACCATGGCGATGCTGCTGGCGATGTCGCTGGTCGCTCCGGCCCTCAGTCAAGGCCCGGCGAACTTGGCGGCCGCGCCCGCCGCGCCCGGCCTTGATTGGTTTTACCTTTGGTCGCTGCCCTTGGCCGAGGTGTGGGGCGGCGGGGCGATGTGGGCCTTCGGCTTCGGTGCCACGCTGGTGGTCGCGATGCTGCCGTGGCTGCCGCCGCTCGCGCGCCGGCCCGTGGCGGTGGTCGATCTCGAGAACTGCAACGGTTGCACGCGCTGCGCCGCCGATTGCCCGGTCAGCGCCATCGACATGGGCCCGCGCACTGACGGCAAGGCGTTCCGCTTCCAGGCCGTGGTCGACGCCGACCTCTGCGTCGCCTGCGGCCTGTGCATGGGTGCGTGCCCGACCGCGACACCGTTCCGGCGCGTGCACGATGCCAGGCCCGGCATCGACCTGCCGGATTTCACGCTGCGGCAGTTGCGCGACCGCGTGGAGGCCGCCGCCAAGCCCCTCGCCGGCGAGGCCCGCGTGCTCGCGTTCCATTGCGAGACGGCGGCGCGCCCGGCGACGGACGGACACACCGCCGCCGTGGCCGTGCGCTGCCTCGGCATGATCCCGCCCGCGATGATCGACTATTTGCTCAGCCGCCGACTCGCCGACGGCGTGGCCTTGATCGGCTGCGGGCCGGGACAGTGCCACTACCGCCTCGGCAACCGCTGGACGCGCGAGCGCATCGCCGCCGTGCGCGATCCGCATTTGCGCGCGCGCGTGCCGCGCGAGCGTCTGTTGCACGCCTCCATCTCGGCCTTCGACGGCCGCCGGGTGGGCAGCGAGATCGAGGCGTTCCGGGCCACGCTCTCGCGAGACCGGGGCGCGCGAGATCCGGCCGCGCGGGAGGCCGCGTCATGACGCGGCTCTGGCAGTTGATCGCCCAAGGCCTGGTCTATGCCGCCGTGGCGGCGGGTCTGGCTTATGGCTCGGCGGCGCCCGCCTATCGCCGCTTGGCCGAGGACCAAGCGCAGATCACCTTCACCGTCGTGCACGGCGGCCAGCGCCTGGAGGATTGCCGCGACCGCAGCGCCGAGGAATTGGCGGCCCGCGCCCCCAACATGCGTAAGAAGCGGGTGTGCGCGCGCCGCCGCGCCCCGGTCGACGTCGAACTGTATCTCGACGACCGGCTGGTCATGGCGGTCGCGGCGCCGCCCGGGGGCTTGTCGGGCGACGGCGCCTCGCGCGTCTATCGCCGGTTCGCCGTGCCGACGGGCGCCCACGTGCTGGAAGCGCGCTTGCGCGACAGCGGCCGCGCCGAGGGCTTCGATCACGTCCGACAGGTCGACGTGCAGCTGCGGCCCGGACAGAATCTCGCCGTCGACTATCGGCCCAGCGACGGCGGCTTCGTCTTCGAATGAACAGCCGGGGAACGACGGTCATGCGCACCATCGAATGGCGGGATGAGTTCTCGGTCGGCGATCCGGCGGTCGATCTCGAACATCGCGAGCTGATCGGGCTGATCAACACCGTGCTCGAGATCGCGTCCGGCCCCGATGCCGTCGCGCGCGCCGCCGACATGCTGGGCGAACTCAACGCCAAGATCGCGGCGCACTTCGCGCTGGAGGAATCGGCCATGCGGCTCTTGGCCTACGACCAACTGCGCGCGCACAAGGCCGATCATGAACGGCTGTTGGACGAAATTCGCGACATCATGGATGCTTACGAGGCCGGCACCATGGCGCGCCAGGGCGACGCCCTGACGGCGCGCCTGGAGGCGTGGTTCGTCAACCATTTCAAGACCATGGACGCGCGGCTGCACGGCTTCCTCGGGCCCTCGGGCCGGGCGTAGGCGAACGGCTTCGCCTATCGGGTCACGCGGCGCTCTTGCCGCCGTCGACGGCGAAGTCGATGCCGGTGATGAAGCGGGCCTCGTCGGACGCCAGGAACACCATGGCCTCGGCGATCTCGGCGGGCTCGCCGACACGATGCATCGGAATGGTCGGGCCCAGATTGGCCTTGGTCTCGTCGGGCTTGGGGCCCGCCATGCGCTTCCAGCCGTCGGACCAGATCAGGCCGGGCAGAATCGAATTCACACGGATGTTGACGGCGGCCCCTTCCAGCGCCGCCGCCTTGGTCAGCGCCTGCTGCGCGCCCTTGGCGGCGCTGTAGGCCAGCCCGATGCTCGCGGTCTTTTCACCCATCAGCGCCGAGGTGTTGATGATGCTGCCGCCACCGGCCCGCACCAAATGCGGCCAGGCGGTACGCATGCCGAGGAACGTGGAGTCCAGATTGGCGGCCAACATCAAGCGCATATCATCGAGCGAAAGTTTATCCAGCGGCTTGACGATGATACGGCCGGCGTTGTTGACCAGGATATCGATGCGCCCGAACCGTGCCAGCGTGGCGTCGATCACGGTTTGCCACTCGGCTTCCAGCGTCGTGTCTTGGCGCACGTAAATCGCGCCGCCGCCGTCGACCAAGTTTTGAATGTTCCTCGCCCGCTCCAAGTCGCGCCCGGTGATGACCACCTTGGCGCCCTCGCGCACGAAGGCCTCCGCCGCGGCGCGGCCGATGCCCGCCGTGCCGCCGGTGATGAGGGCGACTTTGCCACCGAGGCGGATCATGGCGCGGCTTTCATGGCTCGGCTCTCATTGAGCGCTCTTGCCGCCGTCGACGTTGATCTCGGCACCCGTGATGTAGGCGGCTTCGTCGGAGGCCAGGAACACCACCGCCGTGCCCACGTGCCAGGTCTCGCCCACTTCGCCCATGGGCACGCTGGCCTTGAGACGCGGCAGGTAGGTTTCCGGGTTCGGGCCCATGACGTCCGGCACGCCCTCGGTCCAGATCAGGCCGGGGTGAATGGAATTGACGCGAATGTTGTGCGCGGCGCCCTCCAGCGCGCCCGCGCGCGACAACGCAAGCTGCGCGCCCTTGGCGGCGCAGTAAGCGCTGCCCTTGGCGCCGCCTTTTTGTCCGGTGATGGACGACATATTCATGATCGTTCCGCCGCCGGATTTTTTCAGATGGGGCCAGGCATGCTTCATGCCCAAGAACGGCCCGTCCAGGTCGACGCGCAGCAGAAACTGCAGATTGTCGAGCGTGAGTTGTTCCAGCGGTTTGACGATGGCCTCGCCCGCGTTGTTGAGTAGGCAGTCGAGGCGGCCGTAGGCGGCCATGGTCGCGGCCATGACCTTGACCCAGTCGGCCTCGACGGTCACGTCCTGGCGCACGAAGATCACGTCGCCGCCGACCTCTTTCACCAAGCGCACGGTGTTGGCGCCGCGTTCCTCGTGGCGGCCCGTGACCACCACCTTGCATCCGGCCTTGGCCATCTCGATGGCGCAGCCCTTGCCGATGCCCGACGTGGCGCCGGTGACGATGGCGACCTTGCCCGTGAGCTTGCCCATATGCGCGCCCCGCTCAGGCCGCCAGCAACCCGCCGTCGACCGGCAGGATGTAGCCCGTGACGTAGCTGGCTTCCTCGGAGGCGAGGTAGGCCACCGCGGCGGCGATGTCGTCCACGCCGCCGCCCCGCGCCAACGGAACATGAGATGCGCGCCCGGCCATCATCGCCTGTTCCGGCGCGCCGGCGATCATGCCCACCTGCACGGCGTTGATGCGGATCTTGTCTTTGGACTCGGCGCAGCTCAAAGCCGCCGCCTTGGTCATCATGCGGATGCCGTTGCCGCAGGCGTTGTAGGCCGCGTGGCCCGCGAGGCCGACGGTGGCGAAGGCCGAAGCCACGTTCACCACCGCGCCGCCATGGCCCAGCTCGCGCATTTTCACCACGCCGTAACGCAAGGCCAAAAACGCGCCTTCCAGATTATGCGTGGTCACTTTCTTGAACTGAGCCAGCGATGTGTCGGCGATGGGCGTGGGCTTGTCGTAAGTGGCGGTGGCGACGGTGACGAGCACATCAAGCCGCTGGAAAGCATCAACCGTCGCGCTCAGTACCTTTTCCCAACTCTCGATGCTGGCGACGTCCAATGCGATGGCCTTGCAATGGGGCCCGGCCGCCCGCGCCGCCGCCTCGGCACCCTTGAGGTCCGCATCGGCCACCATCACGCTAGCTCCCTCGGTCGCCAAGCGCCTGACCACCGCCACGCCGATCGCCGACGCGCCGTTGCTCACCAGCGCGACCTTGCCCCCGAAACGAGTCATGACGATTCCCCAACTTCCCCCGTGTCGGCTTGGATTAGAGGCCACAACGGCCACCTTCGCCAGCCATCAACGCCCGCCTGTCCGGATCATGAGCACTCATGCCTGGCGCGCGGAATAACCCTCCGGATTCCTGCGTCTTTATTGCGAAGACGGCGGTTGATCGCTACCCTCGGCCAGCCGTGCTTAAGCCACCAGCAGGAGCGCGCGCCATGTCCGGCCTGCCCGCAGCGACGCTTTCGGCCTCCGAACGGCCGTTCATCGTGACCGTCAAGGTCTTGCTCTGGGTCTTCTGGGGCGCGGTGCTCACCATCATGGTCCAACTGCGCGAAGTGGATCCCGCGATGGCCGACGACGAGGGCGCCACGATTTTTCTGTGGATCTTCGGCCTCGTCTGGATCGCCTCGACACTGACGCTGGCGCAGTATGTCGTCGCGCGCGGGCCGCTGGTGGTGGTCGGGCCCGAGGGGCTGCTGGATCGGCGAACTTTTCGCCGCGTCATCCCCTGGTCCGAGATCGCCACCGCCGAGATCACGGGCAAAGGGCTCAAGCTGACGGTGAAGCAGCCTTACCGTTTTCGCTGGCTGTCGGGCGCGCTGCTGAGCGCGCTGCCGTTTCTTAAGCCGCTGTTCGCCATCGGGCGTTATGACGTGCCCCTGGCGGGGCTGACCCGCGCCGGCGACGAGGTGACCGCCGCCGTGCTGGAGCGGGTTGCCGCGCGATAGGAAGGCGACTTAAGATTTCGCCCGTCGTGACCGTCGGCGTCAATGGGGGCATCATGTTCAAGAGGTCGAGCTATTGGGCGCGCGGCGCCATGGCCGTCGCGCTGCTGGCGGTGGGCGCGGCAACGGGAGTTGTTATCAGCAGTGCTCAAGGGCAGCAGGCGGGAGAGAAAGCCATGGAGAAAGTCACGGGCATCGGCGGCGTGTTTTTCAAGTCCGCCGACCCCAAGGCGACCATGGCGTGGTACCGCAAGCACCTCGGCATCGACCCCTTCAAGATGGACGGTCAAGACGCCGACTTCGCGCTGTTTCAATGGAAGGAACTCGACCGCCCCGACGCCGTCGCCAACACGGTGTGGTCGCCGTTCACGCAGGACACCGCGTATTTCTCGCCCAGCGCCACGGAGTTCATGGTCAACTACCGCGTGCGAAACCTCGACGCGATGCTCGCGCAACTGCGCGCGGCGGGCGTGAAGGTGGTCGGCGAACCGACCACCGAGTTCAACGGCCGCTTCGGCTGGTTCATCGACCTCGACGGCCGCAAGGTCGAACTGTGGGAACCGGCGGCGGGATTCTAAATGCGCGGTGCCGATCCGGTTAAACCGGATCGGTTCTACCCCCGCCCGCGGTAGGACGGCACACCCTGGTCGGGAATCCACAGGCCCTCGGGCACGGTGCCGGTCTGCCAAAAGACGTCGATGGGAATGCCGCCGCGCGGATACCAATAGCCGCCGATGCGCAGCCACTTGGGCTCCATGGCCTCCACCAGCCGCTTGCCGATGAGCAGCGTGCAATCCTCGTGGAAGGCGCCGTGGTTGCGGAACGAGCCCAGGAACAGCTTGAGCGACTTCGATTCCACGATCACCTCGTCGGGGGCGTAATCGATCACGAGATGCGCGAAATCGGGCTGGCCGGTCACCGGGCACAGCGAGGTGAACTCGGGCGCGGTGAAACGGATCAGGTAGTCGGTCTCCTGGTGCGGGTTGGGCACCGTTTCCAGCACGGCGGCGTCGGGGTTGGCGGGCAGGGTGGACTCAGCCCCCAGGCGGGAGAGGGGTTCGGTGCGCACGGTCATGAACGGGGCCTTTGGTTGGTCGCGGGGCGGTTGACGAGGTGAGGCGGCATTGTCGCGGAGGCGGGGGCCGGGCTCAATGGTTCCGGTGGGGATCTGATGCCTTGAATCGCGGGCTCATGGCCGCTAGGTCTGGCCCATGTCTAGTCCAACGTCCGATCCCTCGGCCGATCCTGCTTCGCCTGTCCCGGCCGCCGACGAGGAATATGTGGCCTCGCCCTGCATCAGCGTGTGCAGCGTCGATCCGGTCAGCAAAATGTGCATCGGCTGCCTCCGCACCCTGAAGGAGATCGGCGCCTGGCGGACCATGACTCCGGCTGAAAAGAAGGCCGTGGTCCTGGCGACGGAGGAGCGCGCCCGAAGCATTCCCCGGCGCAATGCCCAGGGCCAGGCTTTCGCCCCCGACCACCCCAAATTGAAGCGATTTCGGAAAACGTAAGATTATCGTTTGTGAACAATAGATTAGAGATATGGATTATATAATACATACAGAATGTATGTTTACATTGCCCTTTGCTTTGCGACGGTTGCCGGGCTCTTAACTCGCAATATGTTGATTTAAAAGCCGATTGGCCTACAATTAGTTGCGAGACCCGGCGCAGACCGGGCTTTAAGAAAATCCGTGCCCAGGAACTACAGGCCTGGGAAAAGAGGACGAAATGGCATGACCTACGTTGCCGCGCCTGCGCAGACCCAACCGCTGCAGCCCGAACCCCAATCCATCGCCCTGCGCGCCGACGCCGGCCGCGCGCTGCCGGCCTTCGCGGCCTTGGCTGCCCCCGTGGGCTTCCCCGATGTGCGGGGCCTGGTGGCGCGGGCGCTCAAAAGCGCCAAGGCCATGGGCCGCGACGACCTGACCCAGACCCGCGCCGCCGCCCAGGCGGTGGTGGCGGTGCGCCCCGACCTGACCCTCAACCAAGCCTTTAACGCCGTCGTCCAGATGAGGGCCCTGGGCACGGTGTAAGCAGCAAGCGCCCTCGAGCGTCCCCTCGCCCTGTCAGCTGAAGCCCGCTCGTGCCCCTCACGGGCGGGCTTCTCTTTTGGGGGTTTAGAGCATTTGCCCGAGAAGTGCGAAGCGGTTGGCGTGGCAAATGCGACCAAAAAGAAAGAGTTTCTGAGGCTTTGTGTTCGGTTCGGTCGAATTTGACTCTAGCGCCGCGTGGCCAGCAGAAATAGCCGTCTCATGGTGAACAGCACCTTGCCGTCCGCTTGGCGCGGATAGGCGGCCTGGGCGCAGGCGCCGTAGTCGGCGAGGAACGCCGGTTTTTCGGCTTCGCTCAGCACCGAGAGGAACGGCCCCAAGCCGGTGCTGGAAATCCATTCCGTCACCGGGTCGTCGCCTTCCAGCACGTGATGGTAATCCGTCTCCCACACGTCGATGTCGGCGGCCAAGGGCGCCACCAGGTCGTAATAGGCGCGCGGGTGCAGCGGATCGTCATGAGGGTGAACGCCGTTGAGCCGTTCGCGCCAACGGGGCGATGTGGTCACCCGCTCGATGCATTGGTGGTAAGGCTGTGAGCCCGATTCCGGAATCTGAAATGCCAGCACCCCGCCAGCGACAATCGCGTTCATCAGCCGCGGGATCAATGCCTGGTGGTCGGGCACCCAATGCAGGGCCGCGTTGGTGAAGATCAAAGCCGGCGGTGTTGCCGGCGCCCAGGCGGCGATGTCGGCCTGCCGCCATTCGATCCCGCGCGGAAACTTGTCCCGCGCGGCGGCCAGCATGTCGGCCGATGAGTCCACGCCGGTCACGCGCCGGTCGGGCCACTTGTCCTTGAGCCGTTTGGTCAGCGTGCCGGGGCCGCAGCCGAGGTCGTAAACATCGCCGGCGACGTTGAGCTGAATGCGCGGCAGCAAGTCGTCGGCCGGGCGCGCGCGATAGGCAGCGTAACGCAGGTAAAGCTCGGGGTTCCAGGCTTGGCTCATGACACGGCAGCTTGTTCGGGCGCCGCGACATCACACGGCGGGTTTGTGACACCAGAATTGATACATCTCGGCGAAAACGCCGGGCGTGTTGTGCTCGAAGCTCTCCCACTTGTCGAGGTCCAATCCGTCCGGATCGCCTGGGTGGGCCACGCGGTAACCGGCCAGCGCGCGCGCGTCGGCCAGATCGAAGCCGAGAAACGCGAGGCCCGCGTCGCGCAGCAGGCGTTTGATTTGCGCAGGCGTGAAACGCGACTCTTGCACGTTGAAAATCAAGTCATGCAGGCCGTCGACGGTGAAAAACTCCGGTGTATCCACGACGCCCCGCGCCGCGTGGCCCAGGGGCAGGCCCGCGAGCACGCGCCGGGCCGTGCGCACGCCGTCGTCCGCGTCAGGGATGCGGTGGTCGGCGATGATTTGCCGCGCGGCGATGACGGCTCCGCGCGCCCGCTCGCTATAGAGCGCCACACGCATAAGCCCGCCAGGCTTCAATACGGACGCGAGTGCTTGCAAGCCTGCGCCGGGATCGGCCATGTGGTGCAGCACGCCGGAACTTTCGATGACATCGAAACTGCGGCCCAGCGCCGACACCCGCAGAATATCAGCGACGCCAAAGGAAATGTTTCTGGCCGCCAGTTGCTCGGCCTTCAGAAGCGCATAGGCAAGGCTCGCGGCGCTCAAGTCGACGGCGGTCACGCGCGCGGCAGGGAAGGTCAGCGCCAGCATGAGCGCGCCGCGCCCCGTGCCGCACCCGGCCGAGAGAATCTCGGGCCGGTCGGTGCCGGCCGCTACTCGCCCGCCGAACCGCGCATTGACGAAGGCCGGGAAGGTCGTGGGCGTCACGTCGCTGAGGCCGTCCCAGGGCGGGTAGGGATAGCGTTCGTATTGATCGCGAACGAGCGTTGAAGTTCCCGCTTCGATCGGCGTCAGGTTGGGTAGAGTCGCGGCGATGCGCGCGAGCTCCGTTCGGGTCGCGCTTGCGCCATGCAGCGCCGGCGGTAACGCTGCTGCGTCGTGGTCGGAGAACGCGGCCAAGGGTCGGTACATGGCGCGCACGAGCAACGCGTCGGCCGACGCGGGCAGGCGCGCGTGGGCGGCGGTCTCATCGGCACCTTCGAGCCATGGAAAGCGCATGGCTTGCATCTGCAGCGCCATGGCCGTGAGCAACCCGCGATGCGTATTCAACAACGTGTTGGACTTCAGTTCCATCGCGCGCAGCGCATGGGCGCGGACTGCCGTGAGAACGTTCTCTAAACGCAACCCGATGACGATGCCCCGCGCCAGAACGCCGTGCAGCAGCGGATCAGCCAGCAGCCAATCGGCGTGGCCCCGTGCCAGGTATTGCTCGGCATCTTGCGCCGGGCGCGCCAGCGCCACGTCCAATTCGGCAAGCCGTGCATCCGCCTCGGCTAGCGTTTTCATCACGAGGCTCAAGGGCTGCACGTCGAGCGTGGGGTCGCTCACGCAGTCGCGCAAGGCGGCCAGCACCGCCGGCGGCAGGGTGCGGTAGCCGGTCGCGAGTCCCAGGATGTTCAGCGCCGCCGTGCGATGCGCGCGCTCATGAGGTGCCAGCGCCAAGGCCACCAGAAAATTCGATAGGGCGCTCTTGAGGTCGCCCGCCGCCAATTGCTGGCGCCCATTCGCATACGCCGACGTCGCCTCTGCCGAGGACTGGCTCATGGGAGGCGCGGTTTCTGGAGCCACATCTGGAACATGCCTTGGAACGTGTCGGGGTGAGTGTGATCGAAGGCCTCCCAGGTGTCGAGGTTGCGGCCCAAGGGATCGGCCGGATACGCCGCGCGGTATTCGGCGAGCCGCCCGGGCTTCACGGTGTTGAAGCCGAGAAAAACCAGGTCGGTCGTCGCGATCAGCCGCTTCAAGCCCGCCGGCGTGTAGCGAACCTCCTGCACATTGAAAATCAGGTCATGAAGGCTGTCGCCAGCGTAGAAGTCGGGCCGGCGCGTGAGCCGTCGCAAGGGATGATCGGCGGGCAGGGCGTGGATTTCGTGGCGCACTTGCCGCAACCCGGCGAGGTCGCCCGTGATGCCCCGCTCGGCGATGAAGGCCCGGGCCGCGACGATGGGCGCGCGCGCCCGCTCGCTATAGAGCGCCACGCTCATGACGCCGCCCGGGTTGAGCAGGTTCGACAGGACCGCCAGCCCTCGGTCCGGTTCGGCCATGTGGTGCAGCACGCCGCCGCATTCGATCAAGTCGAAGCGCCGGTCGATCTCGCCCAAGCGCAAGATGTCGGCCACCGCGAAGGTGACGTTCGCGAGCTTGCGCCGGCGCGCTTGGCGCACGGCATAAGCGAGGCTCGCCCGGCTCAGGTCCACCGCCAGAATGTCGGCGCTGGGCAGCAGGGTCGCCATCATGCACGTGGACCGGCCCGTGCCGCAGCCGGCGATCAAGACTTGCGGCGCGTCGGTCGCGGGAACGGGGGCGGCCGGCGCCGTGATGAACTGCGCGATCATCGCGGGCCACGTCAGCGGCGCATTGGCGGCCACGTCGGTCCACAGCGGGTAGGGGAACGTCTCGTACTGCGCCTGGACCTTGGCCGACAGTCCGGGATCGACGGCGGTCAGCGCGGGCAGCGCCGCCGCGATGGTTTTTTCCTCGGCGCGGTAGGCGGCGATCTGCGCCAGAAGCGGCGGCAAGGTTGCCTTGTCGCCCTCGGCCAAGTCATCGAGCGGCGCGTAGAGACAATGCAAGACCGCCCGGGCCGGGCCCGGCGCGGTGGCGCTCAGCACGCGCATGAGCGCGGCGCGCTCGTCGGAGCGCTCCAGCCACACATGCCGTGTCGCGATGCCGTGGCGCGCCAAGGCGATCATGAATCGCGCGTGGCGTCCCGTGACGATGCCGAGACCCTCCCGCGCGGCCATCATCATGGCGTGGCGGCGCGCCGCCGTGAGTTTGTTTTCAAGGGTTTCGTCCGTGACCGTGGCGCGTTCCAACCCCGCGATCAGCAACGGCGAGGCGAAGAACCAATCGCCTGTGGTTTGCCCCAAGTCGTTCTCGACCGTCGCGAAACGCGGATCGGCGGCCAGCACGTTGCGCGCGATGCGCGGCAGGGGCATCGGATCGATCGGGGCGTGGAATGCGTGGCGCTCGAGCGCCGCGATGACATCGCCGGGCAAACGGTACTGATCCAAGAAGTTCAATGTCTCGACGCAGGCCTGGGCATAAGCAGGCTCATGGGGTGCTGCGGCAAGCCCCGCCATGAACTGCTTGAGCGCGCCCTTGATGTCGCCGCGCGCGAGGGCCGCGCGTCCCGACGCCAGGGCCGAGAAGTCGGTTGCGGTGGTCATGCGCGGCTGCTTAGCTCTCTTGGCCGTAGGTGAACTTGCGGCTTTCGCTCAGGCCCTTGAACCGCCCCAGCATCTGCATCATCGGATCCTTGCGGTATTCGAAGGCGGCCTCGCGGTCGGTGATCACGTCGATGACGCAGGGCACGTCGGCGGCGAAGGCGGCATCCAGCGCCGGGCCCAGTTGGTCGGGCCGTTCAACGCGAATCCCCAAACAGCCGTGGGCCCGCGCGATGAGGTCGAAGCGCGTCGGGTTGAGTTCGGTGTTGATGGCGCGGCCGAGTTTTTCCATGTGCCCGGCCCACTCCACGCCCCAGGCGGAATCATTGGCGACCACGACGATGGGGTTGAAGCCCGCCATCTTGGCGCTGCCGATCTCGTTGCAGAAATAGCCAAAGGCGCCGTCGCCGGTGATCATCACCACGCGGCGCGACTTGCCGCCTGTTTCCTTGGCGCGTTCCTTCAGACCGGCGCAGGCGCCCACCATGAGCGGCGTGCAACTGCCCATGGAGCCGAGCGGGTAGTGATCGAGCACCGGCCCCGCCTTCACGCGCACGGTGGCATAGACGTAGGACAGCACTTGCGCGCCGTCCATGACCAGCAGGGCGTCCTCGCCCATGCGCGCCATGACCTCGCGGCCGATCCAATAGGGATGCACCGGCGCGCCGGTCGCGCGGCCCTTGGTGTCGATGTGGGCGAGGCGGTCTTTCAGCACCGCCAACGTCCACGGCTCGCCGGGCAGGGGCTTGTGACCGCGCGCGGCCAACGCCTGATCGAGACTTTCGATGAACGTGCGTGCGTCGGCGACGATGGGAATTTGAATATGCCGGTTGCGTCCCAACTCCTCGGGCGCCACGTCCACTTGTATGAACGTTGCATCCTTGCGGTATTGCGGCGCGAGGCCGAAACCCAAACGGCCCTTGAGGCGCGCGCCCAGCACCAGGATCGCATCGGCCTCGGCCAGCACCGGGCTGGCCAAATGCAGGCAATAACCGAGCCGGTTATCCTCGGGCACCAGGCCGCGCCCCAAGGCATTGCCCAGCACGGGGATATTGAATCGCTGCGCGAGTTTTCGCAGCGACGGGCCGCAGCCGGACCAATGCGCGCCGCCGCCGGCCAGGATCAGCGGGCGCTTGGCATTCGCGAGCGCCTCCACGGCCTTGGCGAACTGCGCGGGGTCGGGTGCCGGCGCGGGCAGGGCCGTGGCCGGCACGTCGATCACGTTCACCGCCTCGATGGTCTCGGCCATCATGGCGCTGGTGATCTGCAGCACGACCGGGCCCTTGCGCCCGCCCGTGGCGCGCTTGAGGGCCGCGTGCACGAACTCGCCGACGCGCGAGATGTGCGGCACCGTGCGCGTCCACTTGCTCACGGATTCGACGAAGGGGATTTTCTCGTTGTCGATGTCGGCTTCGGTCTCGACTCCTAAAGGCCCCGCGTACCAACCGACGATGATCAGCACCGGCGAGCAGGCGTGATAGGCCGTGGCGATGGCGGCCATGGCGTTGACCACGCCCTGATCGGCGATCACCAGGGCCACGCCGCACTTGCCGGTGACGCGGGCATAGCCGTCGGCCGCGCCCACGGTGCCGTTCTCGCTGCGCCCGGGCACGATCTTGAAGCCGTCCTCGTCCATGGCCTCGAGGATGTGGGCGTGAGTGGTACCGGCGAGGCCGAACACCGTCTCGATGCCATGCTGCTTGAGCGCGCGCGCCACCAGTTGCCCGCCGCTCAGGCGAATGTTGTCGCCGGCGAGCGGACCCTTGTCGTGAACGATGGCGGGCATGGGCGCGCCTCGGGCGGGTCGGGGCTAAAACGGTTTCACTTTGCCCAGGAAGGCCGCCAGCGCGACGCCGAACCACAGCACCAATGCCGCGCGGCGCGAGCGGATCAGCGCCGCCTCGATGATGTCGTTGCCCTTGTTGGCGGCGTCGCCCCCTTGGCGCACCATGCCGAAGCCCACGATCCAGCGCGCGATTTCGGTGCGCAGATAGACGCCGAGCGAAATCACGACGGCGAACACCAACAGTTTGACCTGCAGCCAGAGCACCGTCACCGGGCCGCCGGTGGACATGGAGAAGAGCGCGATGCCGCCGATCGCCACAATCAAGATGCCGCGCAGATAGAGATCGACCTGGCGCAGCTTGGGGGTCATGGGGTGGCGGTCGTTGAAGAACATCCACCAATTGGCGCCCAGCCACAGGAACGAGAACAGCCACACCGGGCCGACCACGGCCGCGCCGACCTCGAACACGCCGATGATGCGCGCCATCTCCAGGCCCACGGGAATGAACAGGATCAGCGCCGAGCGCGGGCCCATGTCGCAGACCAGCAGGGCGTTCATGAAACGGAAGCGCTCCTCCATGCTCAACTTGCGGTCGGCGACGTACTTGGAGGTCACGAACACGCCCAGGTCGCCGCCCAGCCAATAGACGAACAGCACGATGTGGACGAACACCAGCACCAAATAGAGATCGATTGTCATAACGCCCTTCCCCGTGAAAACTCCGACCAACGCCGGCTCGGCGGCATCTTAACCGCGATGACACCCGAGTCCAGACATGGCACTGTCGGCCAAACCCGTTTCGAACGCCGAACCCCGCGCCCGTGATGACGTCCCCGACCCCGCCGCCGCAACTTGACGACGCCACCATCCGCAAGGTCATCGCCGAAATCGAATGGCTGTGCCAAATGGGCAGCCTGGCGGAGGCGCGCGGCGCCGCCCAGGCGCTGGCCGACTGCATTCCCGGCGATCCGCGCGGGCCCGCCGTGCTAGGCATCGTGCTCGCGAAAGGCAAGCACATGGCCGCGGCGGTGGATCCGCTCGGCCAGGCGGTCAGGCACTTTCCCAAGTCCACCGAGGTCAACTTCTATCATGGGCTCGCGCTCTACAACGTCGGGCGCATGGCCGACGCCGAGGCCGCCTTCAAGGCCGTGCTGGCCATCAATCCGCGCGAGATTCATGCGCTGCAAAATCTCGGCGCCACCTTGGCCGCCGACGGCCGACCCGCCGAGGCCCGCGCGGTGTTCGAGCAAGTCTTGGCCATCGACGCCAATTCGGAATTGGCATGGCTCGGCGTCGCCGACAGCTACCGCGGCATCGCCGACCGCGAGGTACGCCACGCGGCATTGGAGCGCGCTCTCGCCATCAATCCCGACAACCGCCAAGCCCGGCACATGCTCGATGCCACCCTGGGCCGCACGCCCGATCATCCCGACTGGCGCTACGTCAGCGAATTTTTCGATGCCTACGCCGACCGTTTCGAAACTCATCTCGTGGGCGCCCTCAACTATGTCGGGCATTCTGTTTTGGCGACAATGTTGCGCGAGGCCTACCCAGCGCAGGATCGATTCCCGCGCGTTCTCGACATCGGTTGCGGCACCGGGCTCTTGGGTGCGGAACTCGTTGCGCATTATCGTTGCCGGGATTTGGTCGGGATCGACCTGTCGCAGCGCATGCTCGACGCCGCGCGGTCACGCGGCTGCTACACGGATTTGAAGCGCGCCGAGGCCACCGCCGCGCTCAAGCGCGATACCACGACCTACGATCTCATGGCGGCGGCCGACGTACTGATCTATATCGGCGCGGTCGATCAATTGTTTGCCGCGTGTGCAGCGCGATTGAATGATGGAGGCATCTTGGCATTCTCCGTCGAGTCCTTGGATGATGACGAGGATGCGCCTGCCGGTTTCATGCTGCGCGACAACACCCGCTACGGCCATCGCCGCGATTACCTGCTGGACCAAGCGCAAACGGCGGGATTTCGGGTGGTCGCGGAACGCGAGGGCGCGATCCGCCGTCACGGCGGGCGCGACGAGATGGGCCTCTATATGATCTTGGAAAAAACGACCGGTTAACCGGCCACGTTGCGGGCGCCGGCGGGGCGAGGAGCCTGCGCCGCGATGGTGGGCGTGGCGTCGTTGGCATGGGCGTGCGGCGGATCAAGCGCCAGCACGGCGGTATTGCGGCCGCTGTCGATGGCGTCCTCGAGGGCTTGGTTGGCGCGGCGCATGAAGTCGCCGGCCCAGCGGTCGCCGGCGTGCAGCTCGGCCGCGCCGATGGTGACGGTGAAATTCAGGATCTCGTCGTCGACCACCACGTCGAGGCGCGCGATGTCACGGCACATGCGGTGCGCCAGAATCATGGCGCCTTTCGATGCCGTCTCGGGCAGCAGCGCCAGGAAGCGCTTGGGGCCCAAGCGGCCGAAGCTGTCGCAATGGCGCATGACGATGACGCAGTATCCCGAGAAAACCTGGATCAACGTGTCGAGCGCCTCGGGGCCCCAATGCTCAAGGACCGAATCATAGCCGTCGATCTCGATGGCCAAGGCCGACAGCGGTTCCTGATAGCGCCGCGCGCGGCCGTATTCGTTCTGGGCGAGTTGATGGATGTGCGCGCGGTTCGACACGCCCGAGATGTCGTCGGTGGTGGCCCGGCGCGTCAGTTCGCGCTTGTAGGAAAAAGCCGCGCGGCGCGCCACGTCCACCGCCATCGCCAGGCAAATCGTCAGGCCGTAGAGCGGGCTTGCGTAAGATAGAGCCTCGAACAGCGGAATGTCGGCGTTCATGGCCGGGAAAATCGCGCCGAAGGCGCCCGCCGCCAGCAACACCGTCGCGGCAATGGCCGCCAAGGCCGATTGCACCGAGGGGGCCAGCAGCACGACGAAGGCCGCCAGCGATCCGAACAGGAAGGCCGCGCGCAAGCCGCCGCCTTGGGGCGCCAACACCAGACTGAAGATGAGAAAGGTGCTGTAGAGCAACGCGATGACGACCGGCACCCATTCCAGGCGTCCGCGCACGGCGGGAATATAAGTGAGGGCCCATAGAAGGAGCGTCGCACCCAGCAGCGCCAAGGCCGCGAGCGTCAGTCCGCCGCTGGCATCGCCCACGGCGACGCTGACGAACAGACCGGCCAAGCCATAGACCGCGCCGCCGGCCAGCATCAGCCAGCGCTGCAGCGCGAGCATCTGCTCGGCTTGGTCGGCTTGATAGGCGGCCTCTTTATCGCGGCCGAAACGGATGATGCGCAACACGAGCGGCGTCCCCGGAAATCCCAATCACACCTTAGCCCGAGACCCGGGAATTTCTATCCAAAAATCAAAGACTTGTTCGTGTCGGAACCAATCCGCGCGCGATTGTTCATGCGCGGGTTGAGCGGCCCGGGACGCGGCACCACTCGAAGTTTAATCGTTCAACTTTTGGGATAGCGCGAACGCAGCCTAGCGTGAACGCCTGGCGCTGCACGGTCGGAGCATTTTCCCGACAAGTGGGGACCGGTTGGCGTGGAAAATGCGACCAAACAAAAAAGAAATGCCGCGAACCAGCATTTCGGTCTGAGCGGATTTGACTCTAATGCACGCTGTCCTGACCCAGCCGGCCCATGACCAACTCCGACATGCCGCGCATGCGGGTGCGTTGCTTAGCCTCGAACATGGCGCGGCCGGCCAACTGCATCATGCGGTCAACGAGATCGGGCGTGGTCGAGGACTTGCGCGAGATGGTTTCCGCCACCAAGCCGGCGGCGGCCGTCACGGGGTGTTCGCCGTCGCGCGTCGCCATCGGCACCGAGATGCCGTCGAGAATCTTGCGTGCCTGGGTCAGCGCGTGACCCGGCAGCAGGAAATTGGTCATGATCACGGCGAATTCGTCGCCGCCCAGCCGGCCGATGACGTCGGTGGAACGCTTCAGCGACGTCAGCTTGGCCGCGACGGCCTTGAGCAGATCGTCGCCGATCTTGTGGCCGAAAGATTCGTTGAGGAACTTGGTGCCGTTCAAGTTGATCAGCAACACTCCCACGCCGGCG